>JBKCGU010000135.1:0-2635 GCA_046303055.1 Polaromonas sp. | reverse complement strand
GGGGCGAAGGGGCGCAAGACATAACGGGGGTTGCGCGAACCCGAAGGGCGCGAAGCGTAAGCGCAGCGGTGTGGACACCAAACGAAGCTTTAGCGCAGTGACTGGCCGCACTTTGTGCAACAGCCCGTTATGTTAAAGCGCGAAGCGATTTACCCCGCAGACACTGCCAGGCCGGGGCGGGCTCGATGCCCGGCTCGGCCTGTCTTCTCAGCTCTGCGCGCAGCGCCTAGCTTTGGGAATTCGGGAGTTGCCTCACAAATTCGTCGATCTCTAATTCCTGCTCTGCGCTCAGAGGTTCGTCGGCGAATAGTTCGCTCAACTCTTTATTGCCAACTTGAGGCAGGAGTGCCTTAAGTCGATCAAAAACATGAACCTCAATTAATCCCCACTCCATCAACCCAGCAAGGTAACCATGCCAGATCAGGGCGACCTCATCCGTTGAACCACGCCATTCGAGCTGACGTGTAATTCGGTTGCGCAATTCCTCTTCAGTCGGGTAGCCGTTAATCATTATGGTTTCCTTGGAATGTAGACCGTGCCTTGTGAGGTGATCACAGTTACACCCTGAATTTTTGAACCAGACTGGGAGTCATTTCCAAATGCTCGTCCAATCCCGCGCTCCGCAATCTCCGGCGTCATCCCTGCTTGCCCCCGTGCATCAATGATGATGTTGCCCGACTGTCCCCGCGCATTCATGATCGTGCTCGACAGCGATTTAGACAAACCATCCGGCGTCTGGTTGACCACATTGGTCATCGTCTTAAGTTCGACTTTCGTGCCGTCAATGAAGAAGTCCGCAGTACGTCCGGCATTAGTCGCTGGAATTACCTGTACGGTTTTTCCACCGGACACCATCTCACCAATAAAACTCTGCTCTGCGGTCGTGAGGCCCTCCGTTGAGCCAATAAGTTTTCCTGGTGTTATCACTCCCCCATTTGCCCCTAGCTTGACTAGTGCCGTTTCTACGCCTACGGTACTAGCGATTGGCAAGGCGGTTCCGCTCGCTATTGTGCTTGCTGTATACCTCGTCGCATCTATTGGAGGAATGCCTGCATCTAGATACGCTTGGTAAAGCGCTTTTGCTTGCGGCGTTTGCATGACCTGCTGTGTCACCTGCACGCCCTGCGCACCAAACTTACCTATCGGCTCATAAGACAGTCTGGCAGCGGCATTAGCCGCCGCTTCAGCATTCACCGCCTTGTTCAGCAACGCACCCTCAACCGCAGCAGGCGCAATCCCCAACACCCCATAAGTAATCGCAGCAGCTTGCGGACTAAGTCCCAAGCTTTGCAGCACCTGCTCACCATACGGTACAGCAGCATTACCCGTTACTGCCTGCTTTGCACCGGCTTGTGTGTAGTCGGCACTGACTGTTCCTGTGATGGCACCGGCAACACAGCCCACACCTGTCGTGCAAAGCGCGCCGCTACCGGCTACGCCTGCCAAACCTGCACCCGCTTGCACAGCACCTGCCAAGCGCGTACCCAATTTGTTTTGAGTTGCTGGGTCAATGATGTATTCGTCTACCCCTGTATATCTAAACAAAGGCCCAAAGGTTCTGGTCGGGTCACCTGGCCGACTTTGTTGGGCAAGCAACGTTTTTTGCTCATCTTGCAGGTTTGCGCCTGCATCCTGCATGGCTTTGAGGTACGCATAGTTTGGATCGTCTTTAGGCACACCATCTGCACAACGCACCAATGCGCAAGCTGCTTCTGTCAAACGCGCTTGCTTTCGCGGGTCGCCATTTGCCAGCTCTTTGATGCGTTGGGTTTCCAACGGATGCAACTGCCGATTATTAAAGTCCACCGTCGCCGCAGTAGCCGCACCCTGCGCACCACCCACAGCCGCGCCCACGCCCGCAGCCGTCAGCCCAGCAATGCTTGAAGCAATCCCCTTGGCCGCGTCTGCGCTCAGTCCTGCTGTTTGCAAGCTGCTGGCTATGCCGTCTTGCAACTGGTTCATCAACGGTGCAGCGCTGGCGCTTGCTGCTGCCCCTGCTGCGCCACTTGCACCACCGCTAAAGCCGCCTGCCAGCGTATGCAGCAGTACCCGGTATCTGCCGCCTTCGCCCCACTTGTCAATTTCGCCTTTCAGGGCATCTTGCTTTGTTTTGTCGGTTTCATTGGCCAGCTCTTTTTTAAGGTCTGCTATCTGACCATCCGAGAACTTTGCGACTGCCTTGGGCGCTTCTTTGCTAAAGGCCTGGGTGATCTGCACTTGGGCATTGATCTCACGCTGCACTTTTGCTGCATCAAAGATGGGTTTGAGGCCTGTTTCAGCATCACCGGTTCGGACTGCGGTATTACCCGCTATGCCCGATATACCCGCTGTGCTGGTGCTGGCTGCATTACCGCCCGTGCTGCCCAAGCCAACACCCAGACCTGTGGTGCCCGTCCCGCCGCCGGGCTTTTGTCCGACATCCAGGCTGACACCTACTGCCGTGCCTTTAAAACTAGCCGTGTTCTGAATGTCGGTGATCGTTAGACTGCCACCTGTTGTGAAGGTGTTTTTGTTGTTATCCACCGCGCCTTGCGTACTGGCAATCACTGCACCTACCAATGCCGTGTTTTTAGCAACATCAACCTGGAAACCACCGCCACCTGCTTTAAGCCCACTTTGCTGCCCGACGGATTGG
>JBKCGU010000134.1:0-100358 GCA_046303055.1 Polaromonas sp. | reverse complement strand
GCCGGCAACGACCTGCAAGGATTGCAGCGCGGCTTGATGTTTTCCGCAGGGGCGCTGTGGCTGGGCGCGGTGGTCTCCATGCGGCAGCGGGCGCTACGCTACTGACATCGGTGCAAGCCGCCAACATCCCAGTGCTGGTTTGTTTCACGAGTTAAAAACTGTTTTTTGCATAGTGAAAAATACTTATGTTGCACTGCAAGATAATTTCTCAATATAAGAAATCAAATTTTGCATCGTGAATTAAAACTCATAAGTCTTTGATTTTATTCGGATAAATAAATTGTCTTATATAAGACATAAGAGCTGAATGAGTCTTGTAGAAGACTTAGAATTCCTCATCGCAACGATGTCATTTCAGTTCTTTTTTAACTTTTAATCAGGAGTTCACCATGCCCCAAACCCTTAACGACCAATTGACCCGTGAGCAGCAGATTGCTGCGTTAGAGAAAGACTGGGCCACCAACCCCCGCTGGAAGGGCATCAAACGCGGTTACAGCGCGGCTGACGTGGTGCGCTTGCGCGGTTCCTTCCATATCGAGCACACGCTGGCTCGCCGGGGTGCTGAAAAGCTCTGGGACCTGGTCAATGACGAACCCTACGTGAACTGCCTGGGCGCACTGACGGGTGGTCAAGCCATGCAGCAGGTCAAAGCGGGCGTCAAAGCCATTTATCTGTCGGGCTGGCAAGTCGCGGCTGACAACAACAGCTACGCCTCGATGTACCCGGACCAGTCGTTGTACCCAGTTGACTCGGTGCCTACCGTGGTTGAGCGCATCAACAACACCTTCCGCCGTGCCGATGAAATCCAGCATTCCAAGGGCATAGACGCGGGCGACAAGGGCTACATCGACAACTTTGCGCCCATCGTGGCCGATGCTGAAGCCGGTTTTGGTGGCGTGCTCAATGCCTTTGAACTGATGAAAGCCATGATCAAAGCCGGTGCTGCGGGCGTTCACTTTGAAGACCAGTTGGCATCGGTCAAAAAATGCGGCCACATGGGCGGCAAGGTACTGGTACCTACCGCTGAAGCCTGCCAAAAGCTGATTGCTGCCCGTATGGCAGCCGACGTGTGCGGCGTGCCTACGCTGGTGATTGCCCGTACTGATGCAGAAGCAGCCGACTTGCTGACCAGCGACTACGACGAAAACGACAAACCTTTCTTGACAGGCGAGCGCACCGCCGAAGGCTTTTACAAAACCAAAAAAGGCATGGATCAAGCCATCAGCCGTGCTGTAGCGTATGCCCAATACGCTGATTTGGTCTGGTGCGAAACCGGTACGCCTGACCTGGAATTTGCACGCAAGTTTGCCGAAGCTGTTCACGCCAAGCACCCCGGCAAAATGCTGGCCTACAACTGCTCGCCATCCTTTAACTGGAAGAAAAACCTCGACAACGCCACCATCGCCAAGTTCCAGAAAGAACTCGGCGCCATGGGCTACAAGTACCAGTTCATCACCCTGGCTGGCATCCACTCCATGTGGTACAACATGTTCGATTTGGCGCAAGACTATGTTGCACGCGGCATGACGGCTTATGTTGAGAAAGTGCAAGAGCCAGAATTTGCAGCCCGTGACCGCGGCTACACCTTCGTGTCGCACCAGCAAGAAGTCGGCACAGGCTACTTTGATGAAGTGACCACCGTGATCCAGGGCGGCAAGTCCAGCGTGACCGCGCTGACGGGTTCGACTGAAGAAGAGCAGTTCCACTGATCTGAAGCTGATTTGAATCAGCCCGGCCAGCCCCGAACCAGGGTTGTCCGGGCTTTTTTGTGGTCGTACCTTGTTGTGAAGAGGTGCTTGTTCGCCCACCCGGCGCAGGCCCGGCCTGTCACGGCTTGAGCTTGAAGCCGCCAAGAACCTGGTAGTCGCTTAAAATCGGGACACGCTCACCCACCCATCAGCGCGGCACCTACCGCGCTTTTTGCTTTATCAGACCCTGAGAACGATTTTCAATGATTCAAATCACGCTCCCCGATGCTTCAAGGCGCGAATTTCCACAAGCCGTCACGGTGGCTGAAGTTGCCGCATCCATTGGCGCAGGCTTGGCTAGAGCCGCGTTAGGCGGCAAGGTCGATGGCAAAGTTGTCGATACCAGCTATCTGATCGACAAAGACAGCACGCTGGCCATCATCACCGCCAAAGACGCGGATGGTCTGGACCTGATTCGCCATTCGACTGCGCACTTGCTGGCTTATGCGGTTAAAGAGCTGTTTCCCGACGCGCAAGTCACGATCGGCCCGGTGATTGAAAACGGCTTTTTCTACGACTTTGCCTACAAGCGTGCTTTCACGCCTGAAGACCTGGCGGCGATTGAAAAGCGAATGACCGAGCTGGCAGCCAAAGACGAACCCGTGACGCGCCGCGTGCTGCCGCGTGATGTGGCGGTGGCGCACTTCAACAGCATTGGTGAGCATTACAAGGCCGAGATTATTTCCAGCATTCCGGCGGGCGAAGACGTGTCTTTGTACCGCGAAGGCAATTTTGAAGACCTGTGCCGTGGCCCACACGTGCCGAGCACCGGCAAGTTGAAGTTCTTCAAGCTCATGAAGCTGGCCGGCGCCTACTGGCGCGGCGACCACCGCAATGAAATGCTGCAGCGCGTGTACGGCACCGCCTGGGCCAGCAAAGATGATTTGCAGCACTACCTGACACAGCTTGAAGAAGCCGAAAAGCGCGACCACCGTAGACTGGGTAAAGAACTCGATCTCTTCCACATTGACGACCACGCGCCTGGCCTCGTGTTTTGGCACCCCAAGGGCTGGACGCTCTGGCAGGGCGTTGAGCAGTACATGCGCAAGGTCTACCAGGACAACGGCTACCAGGAAGTCAAGGGCCCGCAAGTCATTGACAAAACCCTTTGGGAAAAAACTGGCCACTGGGACAAGTACCGCGACAACATGTTCACGACCGAGAGTGAAAAACGCGAATACGCTTTAAAGCCGATGAACTGCCCTGGTCATATTCTGATTTTCAAGCAGGGCATCAAAAGCTATCGCGACCTGCCGCTGCGCTACGGCGAATTCGGCCAGTGCCACCGCAATGAGCCTTCGGGCGGGCTGCACGGCATCATGCGCGTGCGCGGCTTCACCCAGGACGACGGCCACATTTTTTGTACTGAAGAGCAGATTTTGAAAGAGTGCGTGGACTACACCACGCTGCTGCAAAAGGTCTACACCGACTTTGGCTTTAAAAACATCATCTACAAAGTCGCTACGCGGCCCGAGGCACGCATTGGCTCGGACGAAAGTTGGGACAAGGCCGAGCACGCGTTGATGGAAAGCCTGCGGGCTTCAGGTTGCGAGTTTGAAATCGCTCCGGGCGACGGCGCGTTTTATGGCCCCAAGATTGAGTACACGCTAAAAGACGCGATTGGCCGCCAGTGGCAATGCGGCACCATGCAGGTTGATTTCTCGATGCCTGAGCGGCTGGATGCAGAATATGTCGGTGAGGACGGCGCTCGCCACAGACCCGTCATGCTGCACCGCGCCATTGTTGGCAGCCTGGAGCGTTTTATTGGTATCTTGATCGAAGAACATGCCGGCGCGCTGCCGACCTGGCTGGCGCCAATGCAGGTTTCGGTGCTCAATATCACCGATTCCCAGGCCGATTACGCCCGGGAAGTGGCCAAAACGCTGCAAAATCAAGGGCTTAGGGTCAATCTGGACCTGCGCAATGAGAAAATAACGTATAAAATACGGGAGCACTCGATGCAAAAGCTGCCGTATATCTTGGTCGTAGGAGACAAAGAGATGGCAGCAGGCGCCGTTGCAGTGCGCGCCCGGGGTAACAAAGACCTTGGTGTGATGCCTCTGGATGCGTTTGCACGTCAAATTGCCTCAGACATCACGCAAAAATTGTCGTGATTGGCCTGCTTTTCACCGGTTTTGGTGATCAAGTGTGCTTCTAACCCAATAAATACGTGTGCGAGCAGCTATAGTTTTTATAGCGGATTTTTAAAGGATGCCGACCATCGCTACTGAATTTCGTGACCGCCGCCAACGCGAAGAACGCAAGCATCGCTTGAACCGTGAAATCATGGCCCTTGAAGTACGACTTTCTGGGCCAGACAACGAGCCGCTCGGCGTTGTCAGCATCACGGAGGCCTTGCGGTTAGCTGGAGAAGCTGACGTAGACCTGGTAGAAATCTCGCCGACGGCCGTGCCGCCGGTTTGCAGGTTGATGGACTATGGCAAGTTCAAGTACGCGGAGCAAAAAAAGGCAGCGGAAGCCAAGTCCAAGCAAAAGGTCATTGAGGTCAAGGAAGTCAAGTTTCGCCCGGGCACGGACGATGGCGACTACAACATCAAGGTGCGCAACATCAAGCGCTTTCTGGATGATGGCGACAAATGCAAGATCACACTTCGCTTTCGTGGCCGCGAGATCACGCACCAGGAACTGGGTTTGGCCCTGCTGGCGCGTATCAGGGATGAGCTGGCCGATTTGATTGTGGTGGAGCAGTTCCCCAAGCTGGAAGGCCGCCAGATGGTGATGATGATTGCGCCGGGCAAGAAAAAGCCCGGTGGCAAAGTACTGGTAGAAGCGCCGGCAGCGGCGTCAGTCTAAAAAAAGGGGTGCCGAAAGGTAGTCCTGCAAAGCCTGATGAAAGTCTGGTTTTGCAAAAAGTGGTGAGTTAAACCTCACCGCTGACAAGTGAAGAGCTTGAAAGCTTGACACTTTTACAAGTGTCTCGGGGCCATCAAGGTTGCAAACAGTTTGCAAACGCCTCACGAGCACAAATGAAAAGGAGCAGAAATGCCCAAAATGAAGACCAAGAGCGGCGCTAAAAAGCGTTTCCGCGTTCGTCCAGGTGGCACCGTCAAGCGCGGCCAAGCCTTCAAGCGTCACATCCTGACCAAGAAGACCACCAAAAACAAACGTCACTTGCGTGGTGCTGTCGCTGTCCATGAGACCAATATGGGTCACATGGCGCAGATGCTGCCAGGCCGTGGTATTTAATTTAACGACGAACAAGGAGTAATCACATGCCTCGCGTCAAACGTGGTGTAACGGCTCGCGCCCGCCACAAAAAAGTTTTAGCCCTTGCAAAAGGTTTCCGCGGTCGCCGCGGTAACGTCTTCCGGATCGCCAAAGAAGCGGTCATGAAGGCCGGGCAGTATGCCTACCGTGACCGCCGCACGAAAAAGCGCGTGTTCCGCCAGTTGTGGATCGCCCGTATCAATGCAGGCGCCCGTTCATTCGGCTTGACCTACAGCCAGTTTGCCAACGGCCTGAAAAAAGCCGGTATCGAGATTGACCGTAAGGTTTTGTCTGACATGGCGATCAACGACAGCGCTGCTTTCGGTGCTATCGTGGGCCAAGTCAAAGCCAAGCTGGCCGCTATTTAATCAATAGCTGCTCACGCTTACAAATAGAGGGCTGGAGCTTGAAAAGGCTCTAGCCCTTTTGTTTTACTGACATTTTTAGGTTTGCTTGAATGATTGATTTAGAAACGATTGTTGGCGATGCCAAAGCTTCGTTCAGCGTGGCCCTCACGCCCGCTGACCTGGAAAACGCCAAAGCGCTGTTTCTGGGTAAAACTGGCCGCGTCACCGAACTGATGAAGGGCATGGCGCAGCTGTCGGTTGACGAAAAAAAATCACGCGGCGCAGCCATCAATCTGTCCAAACAGGCCATTGAAGCCGCGCTCAATGACAGGCGGCAAGAGCTGGCGGACGCAGAACTGCAAAAGCAGCTCAAGGCAGAAGCACTCGACGTGAGCTTGCCCGGTCGTCAGCACACCCAGGGCGGCTTGCACCCGGTGTCCCTGACTCTGGAGCGTATCGAGGCAATATTTGGCTCGATGGGTTTTGACGTGGCCCAAGGCCCAGAAATTGAAACCGACTGGTTTAACTTCACGGCGCTCAATACGCCTGAAGACCATCCTGCGCGCTCCATGCACGACACCTTTTATGTTGAAGGCGGTACAGAGGCTGCGCCCAACTTGCTTCGCACCCATACCAGCCCAATGCAAATTCGCTACGCGGTGCAGCACGTTAAAAAGCATCGTGCCACCATCGATGCTGGTCACGCCATGCCCGAGATTCGGGTCATTGCCCCAGGCCGTACGTACCGCGTTGACAGCGACGCCACGCATTCGCCCATGTTTCACCAGTGCGAAGGGTTGTGGATTGGCGAGAACGTCAGCTTCAAGGATCTGAAGTTTGTCTTCACCGATTTTTGCCGTACGTTTTTTGAAAGCGATGACTTGGTGCTGCGCTTTCGGCCCAGCTTTTTCCCATTCACCGAGCCCAGCGCTGAAATAGACATTCAATTCCAGACCGGCCCGCTTGCGGGCCGCTGGCTGGAAGTGGCAGGCTCGGGCCAGGTGCACCCAAACGTGGTGCGCAATATGGGCCTGGATCCCGAAAAATACATCGGGTTCGCCTTTGGCATGGGCCCTGACCGATTGACCATGCTGCGCTATGGCGTGAACGACCTGCGCCTGTTTTTTGATGGCGATATTCGTTTCCTGTCGCAATTTCAGTCGTAAAAAAACAAGAACAAGAACAAGAAGGTAAGACCATGCAATTTCCAGAATCCTGGTTGCGAGAATTTTGTAACCCGCCCCTGACAACAGAGCAACTCGCCGAGACGCTCACCATGGCCGGCTTGGAGGTCGAAGCGCTCAAGCCTGTTGCGCCACCCTTTTCTAAAATCGTCGTCGGTGAAATCAAGTCGGCCGCCAAACACCCGAATGCCGACAAGCTGCAAGTGTGCGAGGTCGATGTCGGGCAGGCCAGCTTGCTCAACATCGTTTGCGGCGCTCCCAATGCCAGACCCGGTATCAAGGTGCCATGCGCGCTGGTCGGGGCAGAACTGCCGCCCGGTGAAGATGGCAAGCCCTTCCTGATCAAGTTAGGACAATTGCGCGGTGTTGAAAGCCAGGGCATGCTTTGCTCATCGCGCGAGCTCAAACTATCGGATGATCACGGCGGTCTGCTTGAACTCGCGCTTGATGCCCCGCTGGGCAAGGATATTCGCGAACATCTGAATCTGGACGACACGCTTTTTACTCTGAAACTCACGCCAAACCTGGCGCACTGCCTGAGTGTGTACGGCGTTGCCCGTGAAGTGGCTGCCTTGACGGGCGCGCCACTCAAAGCGCAGGTGTTTCCTGCTGTTGCCGTCAGCGACGCGACGCGCTTGCCAGTCAAGATCAGCGCGCCTGATTTGTGTGGCCGCTTTTCAGGCCGCGTGATCAAAAACGTCAATACCAAAGCGGCAACGCCGCAGTGGATGGCGGACCGCCTCGCGCGTTGTGGCCAGCGCAGCGTGACGGCTCTGGTTGACATATCAAACTATGTGATGTTTGAACTGGGCCGGCCGTCCCATATTTTTGACTTGGACAAAATTCAGGGTGGGCTCGATGTACGTTGGGGCCAGGCAGGCGAGACACTGAAGCTGCTCAATGGCAATACCGTCACCGTCGATGAAAAGGTGGGCGTGATTGCCGATGATGTTCAGGTCGAGTCACTCGCTGGCATCATGGGCGGCGACGCCACCGCCGTGTCTGACAACACACAACATGTTTATGTTGAAGCCGCTTTCTGGTGGCCTAAAGCCATCGCGGGTCGCTCGCGCCGCTACAACTTTTCAACCGATGCGGGTCACCGTTTTGAACGCGGCGTCGACCCCGGCCAAACGGTGGAGCACATCGAGCGCATCACCCAACTCATCATCGACATTTGCGGTACGCCAGACACAGCCTGCGGCCCGCTGGACGACGCACAGGTTAATCTGCCCACTGCCGCGCCCGTCACATTGCGCGTGGCGCGCGCTGTCAAGGTCATTGGCATGCCCTTGGCACAGGCGCAGTGCGTGCAGGTCTTCCAGCGCCTTGGCTTGCCGGTGCTAGAAGGTGATGGCACCCTGACGGTCACACCGCCCAGCTACCGTTTTGACCTGCAAATTGAAGAAGACCTGATTGAAGAAGTCGTGCGCATGGTGGGCTACAACAACCTGCCCGCAACGCCGCCGTTGGCGCCCATCACGGCCAAGTTAAGGCGTGAAGCAGAACGCAGCCCGTTTGCGGTTCGGCGTTCGCTTGCAGCGCTGGGTTACCAGGAAACGATCAACTTCAGTTTTGTGGAAGAGCGCTGGGAACACGAGCTTGCGGGCAACCCCAACCCCATCAAACTGCTGAACCCGATTGCCAGCCAGATGAGCGTGATGCGCTCGTCTTTGATCGGCTCGCTGTTGCAGGTGCTCAAGTTCAACCTTGACCGCAAAGCGCCACGCGTGAATGTGTTTGAACTCGGCCGCGTGTTCTTGCGCGACGCGCAAAGCCACAACACCGACACCACCGTCGCTGGTTTTGACCAGCCCATGCGGCTCGCTGGTTTGGCTTACGGGCCACGCGCCGCTTTGAACTGGGATCAACCCGCGAAAACAGTCGATTTCTTTGATGTCAAAGGCGATATCGAGGCTTTGCTCGCGCCGCTCAAAGCAAGCTTTGCACTGGCCGAGCATCCTGCCCTGCATCCTGGCCGTTGCGCCAGTATCTCTGTGGCGGGGCAATTGATCGGCTATGTCGGCGAGTTGCATCCTAAGTGGCGCCAGGGCTATGACCTGGCGCAGGCGCCGCTGTTGTTTGAGCTGGCCCTTGATGCCGTGCTTCAGCGACCAGTGCCCGTGTTTGAGGCTGTCAGCAAGCTGCAAGCCGTCGAGCGCGACATCGCTGTCATCGTGCCCGAGCGGGTCACGCATGCGGCGCTGATGGCTGCCATCTACCAGGCTCCCACAGAAAGCCTGCTCAAAGGTGCCGTCTTGTTTGATGTTTACAGGCCCCTGGCTGGCAACACAGCGATGCAGCTGGGCGAGAAAAGCCTGGCTGTGCGATTGCAGCTTTGCAGCCCGAACGCTACACTGATAGAAGCTCAGATAGAAACCATTGTTCAGTCCGTGGTGCGTCATTTGCAGACGACGCTGCAAGCCCGGCTGCGTGCTTGATGAGCCAAAAACAACAAGTCATGAACAAGAGGCAAGAGGGCCGATATGGAATTTTCGATCGACAGCCTGGAAACACCGGCGCTGACCAAAGCACACCTGGCAGAACTTCTTTTTGAACAGATTGGTCTGAACAAGCGCGAATCCAAAGACATGATTGATGCCTTTTTTGACCTGATTTCTGACCAGCTGGTAGAGGGGACTGATGTCAAGATTTCAGGCTTCGGCAACTTTCAGATACGCACCAAAGCGCCGCGCCCCGGCCGCAACCCGCGAACCGGAGAGGCGATACCCATTGAGGCTCGCCGTGTGGTGACTTTTCATGCCAGCCACAAACTCAAAGAGCAGATTCAAGTCAATGCTGCAGGCCCCGCCGCGTGATGCGAAAACGCCCGGTTCACGCACCCTAAAACACGTGCCAGTTTGTAAATGTTTGCTAGTCGTGCGCCGGCTTGTGTAAGCACGCAACACATGCAAAAAAAACAAATCAGTCTTTGCGCCAAGTTTCAACTTAGAGTAAATTTACACGTTTCAGCCTCAGCGCACTGATTTAATTGGAGAATTTCCTCCCATCCATTCCCGCAAAACGCTACTTCACCATCGGTGAGGTGAGCGACTTGTGCGGCGTCAAGCCTCATGTGCTCCGTTATTGGGAGCAAGAGTTCACACAGCTGCGTCCGATGAAAAGGCGCGGCAACCGACGCTATTACCAGCACCACGAAGTGCTGATGATTCGCAAAATTCGCGATTTGCTGTACGACCAGGGTTTTACCATCAGCGGCGCGCGCAACAAGCTGCAAGAAATCGTCCAGATTGAAGGCGACAAACGCCGTCATGGTGAAGTCATGCTCGATGGCATTGAAGTCATGGACGCTGCCGATTCTGGTCTGGGCGACTTTCCTGATTCAGCTGATTTTGAAGACAGCGAACTGTTGAACGATGGACAGGATTTACCTGACGGGCATGCTGCCCAGCAGCGCCTACAGCTGGTCAGGCGCGAGCTGTTTGAAATCCGCGATTTGCTCAGTGCAGCGCACTGAATCACGGCTAACCCTCAAGCTATAATCCCATTAGTTTCGGTGTGTGGCGCAGCCTGGTAGCGCACTTGCATGGGGTGCAAGGGGTCGAAGGTTCGAATCCTTTCACACCGACCATATGAATCAAGGACTTAGAGTAGAAATGCTCTAAGTCCTTTCTTTTTTCTGGCATGACTGCACGATTCCCGCTGCAAAACCCATACAGTTTTTCAAAGCTGGTGAAGCCGCGGGCTTCTAAGATTAGTCGCCACGGCTGTGCTAGATCGTTGCGCCGCCTGCGTAGTCGTTGGTTGCCCACACCCCACCCACCGGGTGCAAGCCATGACCTGCCCTAATCTTTTCCAGATCCCTTTATAGTGGTATTGGACTTTTAAATTTTTGGCAGCTGCTGTGGTCTTTTTTTTCTTGGCCCAGCAACTGCCTCAACAACCTTTAGATTTGCCTTGATGCCAAACACCACACTCACCGCTGATACGTCTTTTTCTTCCCCTTCCACAGCCCACGCTGACATGCACGCCCGTTTTGGTAGCGGGCAGGCGGTGCGCCGTCTTGAAGACAACAAGCTACTGGTCGGGGCCGGTCAGTTCACGGCTGATGTCAGCCCTGTCGGCCAAGTTCACATCTTCTTTTTACGCTCACCTTACCCGCATGCCCGCATTGTTTCGGTTGACAGTACGGCTGCGCTGGCCATGCCCGGGGTGCTGAGCATTGTCACTGGGGCTGACATGGTGGCGGCGGGGGTCAAGCCGATACCCGGCTCGGCTTTCAAGCGGATCGACACTTTGCCTTGTGCCGCGCCATATCGCCGCGCGCTGGCCCACGAGCGGGTGCGTTTTGTCGGCGAAGCGGTGGTCGCCGTGGTGGCGCTGAGCTTGCAGCAAGCGCGTGACGCTGCCGAGGCGATTGACATTGACTACGCAGAATTGCCCATGCTGGTCAACTTGGACGACGCCACGGCTGCCGATGCGCCTGTGTTGAGTGAGCAGGCGATTGACAACATCGCCGGTGAAACCCGTTACGGCAGCGTGCAGGCCACCGACCAAGCCTTTGCCCAGGCCGCGCATGTGGTCAAACTCGACATCGTCAACCAGCGTTTGGCACCCCTTTCTTTAGAGCCGCGCACGGTGCTGGCCCAGCCCGACCCAGTGACCGGCCGTTTGACGATTCGCATGAGCACACAAATGCCGTCGGGCGTGCGCAATTCAGTCTGCGACTTGCTGGGCCTTGAGCGTGGCGTTGTGCGCGTGCTGGTCGGTGATGTTGGCGGTGGTTTTGGCATGAAAACCGGCATTTACCCAGAAGACTTGGTGATTGTTTTTTGCGCCCGCGCGCTGCAGCGTCCAGTCAAGTGGGTAGCCGACCGCAGCGAAGAATTCATCTCGGCCACGCACGGCCGAGACTTGCAAACGCAGGCTGAGTTGGCGCTTGACGCGAGTGGCAAAATCCTGGCGCTTCGGGTCGCCTCGTTGGCCAATGTGGGCGCTTACCCGACCGGCACCGGTGCGGCCATTCAACTGCTGATCGGCCCCTGGGTGCAGACCAGCGTTTACGACATCCAAACCATTGATTTCCATTTCAAAGCAGTGTTGACCAACACCGCGCCGACTGGCGCTTACCGTGGCGCGGGCCGGCCAGAAGCGATCCACATCATGGAGCGGCTGATGGACGAAGCGGCACGGCAGTCCGGCATTGACCGCATCGCCTTGCGTCGGCGTAACTTCATCGCGCCGTCGCAAATGCCGTATCAAAATGCTATGGGTCAAATCTACGACTGCGGTCATTTTGAATCCATCATGGACCAAGCCTTGGTGTTGGCGGACTGGTCAGGCTTTGCAGCGCGCGCGGCAGACTCAGCCCGGCGCGGCATGTTGCGCGGCCAAGGCATCGCCACTTTTTTAGAGTGGACAGGTGGCAATGCGATGGAGGAAACCGTCACGGTGGCGGTGCAGGCCGACGGCATGATCGAGGTATTTTCAGCCGTCAACGGCATGGGGCAGGGTATCTTGACCTCGCTGGCGCAGTTGGTGGTGGACGCCTTTGGCGTACCGATTGAAAAAGTCCGGGTGGTGCTCGGCGACACCGATCGCGGCGACGGTTTTGGCAGCGCCGGTTCGCGTTCGATCTTCACTGGCGGCTCGGCCATTCGGGTCGGCGCTGACCAAACCATTGCTCAAGCCAAGCGCCTTGCGGCTCTGGAGTTTGAAGCTTCAGTGCAGGATATCGAGTACCGCAACGGCTGTTTGCAAGTGATCGGAACCGACCTCAGCACCGACATTTTTGCGCTGGCCGGGCGCCAAGCCGACCAACGCATTTTCATGAAGTCGACCACCGCCGCGAGCGGCCCCAGCTGGCCCAACGGCTGCCACATCAGCGAGGTCGAAATTGACCCGCTGACTGGCCATGTGACGGTTGTAGCCTATGCCTCTGTCAACGATGTCGGCCGGGTGGTGAACCCGATCATTGTGCGCGGTCAGCTTGACGGTGGCGCGGTGCAAGGCATCGGCCAGGCGCTTTACGAGCACCTGGTCTACGACCGCGAAACCGGCCAGCCCGTGACCGGTAGTTTGATGGATTACGTCGCGCCACGCGCCGATGACGCACCCGACTTCAAGACCGAGTTGGACAGCTCGGTGCCCTGCCTGAACAACGTGCTCGGCGTCAAAGGTGTGGGCGAGCTTGGCACCATCGGCGCGACCCCCACAGTGGTCAACGCCGTGGCCGATGCACTGGCCCGCGCCGGCATGGCGGCTCAAGCGCCATTGCTGCAAATGCCGCTGACGTCGGCCCGGGTTTGGGCCTTGATGCAAAGCTGAGTTCAACCTAGAAACAGCGGTTGATCGCTGGTCAATATGCCAAAGACCGCATGAATGCTCACTTTTCTCCTCTTCCAGGAGCTCGCCTTCTGGGTCAGAGCGCGATGCACCCGCCTGCACCACGCCCCACATGTCCAGCTGCGTGACTCCGCCTGGCGGGCAGTAGCCCGCGTCGTTGTCCCGCCTTGCTGGACCCGCCTGGCGCGGCACACTTGGGCGCATCCAACGGCTGTTTCGAGGTATATGGCCTGTCAACTGCCGGAAACAGGTCTATTCAATATCCAGCACGTGAAAACCATAGGCTCCCGAGCGGCGGTCTGCAAAATAACGCAGAAGGGTTTCGCGGACGGTTTTAAATGCGATCTCTTCCCACGGAATGTCTGCTTCTGTGAATAGCTTGGCTTGCATGGTCTCAAAGCCCGGGTTGAAATGGGGGCTGAGCAGTTGGGCTCTGTAAAACAGGTGCACCTGTCCGACCCTGGCTACATTCATCAGGGCAAACAAGTCTTGCATCTCAAACTCAGCGCCGGCTTCTTCCACTGTCTCGCGCGCGGCGCCTTCTTTGGCGGTTTCACCCAGCTCCATAAAGCCTGCGGGCAATGTCCATTTGCCTTTGCGTGGCTCGATGTTTCGCTTGCACAGCAGCACCTGGGCACCGTCGTCGCCCCAGGTAGGAACCGTGCCCACCACATTCAGCGGGTTTTCGTAATGAACTGTGTTGCAGGCCGTGCAGACAGCGCGCGGCTTGGTGTCGCCGTCGTCTGGCAGGCGGTAGACGACGGATGCACCGCATTCGCGGCAGTGTTTGATGGGTGAGCGCTGCATCTGGAAAATTATGACGTAAAAAAAAGCAGCTATAAAATAAATAGCTGCTCGCCTTTGCATTTATTGGCACAGAAGCCTTTAGGATTGCTCAAAAACGGCCTTTGGGGCAGTTTTTGAGGGTTGGAGCGCAACAGGCGGTTGTTGAGCAGGCTGTGCTCAGGCCTTGGTGGTCTTGCCGTGCTTTTCAATCAGGCCTCTGGCCGTTTCAAGCAGTTTCTTGCCGTCAAAACCCTTCTTGTTCATGTCCTCAACCCACTCGACTTCCACGGTGCGGGCTTTGCGGCGGAAGTCCTGTGCTTCTGCCACGCTCACGGTGTAGATGTTGTTGCCACGGTCACTGGCTGTCTTGCGGCCGATGCTGTCGTTGCCTTGCTGCGTCTTGCCCATCCAGCCAGATGTGCTCATGCCAGAGTTGTTGTCGATGACTTTTTTCAGGTCAGGCGCCAGGCTGTTGTACTTGGCTTTGTTCATGGCCATCACAAAGGTGGTGGTGTACAGACTGCCGCCAGCCGGGTCGAATTCGGCATGAAACTTGGTCAGCTCATTGACTTTGACTGACGGCACAACCTCCCACGGAATCACGCAGCCGTTGATGGTGCCTTTGCTCAGTGCATCAGGAATGCCTGGCAGCGGCATGCCGACAGGCGTTGCGCCCAGCACGCCCAGCAGCTTGGTGACCTGGCGGGTAGGGCCACGCAATTTCATGCCACGCAGGTCGGCGATGGACTTGACGGCTTTGTCCGCCGTGTGAATCACGCCGGGGCCATGCACCTGAAGGGCAAGCACCTGTGTGTCCTTGAACTCGTCGCTGGCAACGGTCTGAACATATTCCCAGTACGCTTTTGAGGTGGCCTCGGCATTGTTCATCATGAACGGCAGCTCAAACACCTCGACGCGCGGAAAGCGTCCTGCGGTGTTGCCGGGCAGAGTCCACACCACATCCACCACGCCGTCTTTGGCCTGGTCATACAACTGAACGGGCGTGCCGCCCAGCTGCATGGCGGGGTAGCCTTCAAACTTGATGCGGCCACCAGATTCTTTTTCGACCTTGTCCATCCATGGCTTGTGCATGGACAGCCAGACATTGGACTGGGGCGCCATGAAGGTGTGAAACTTCAGGGTGACGGCTTGCTGCGCCATGCCTGACAGTGCAGGCGCACCCAGGACTGTGGCGGCGCCGGTTTTAAGAAGGGTGCGTCTTGCGATCATGGCTTTCCTTTAGCTGATATAAAAGATGAAGACCAGAATTTAAGGGCATTCACGGGTTTTGAAAACCCGTGAATGCCCTTAGCAGATCATCGGCAAGGCTGAGGCGTTTTTTGTGGCGTGACTATTCGGGCTTGATGCCGGCGGACTTGATGGTTTTGGCCCAGAACTCGGTATCCTTTTTAACCAGGGCATCGAGCGCCGCAGGTGCCAGGTAACGCAGTTCAACACCGGCCCCGTCGGCCCTGGTTTTTGTTTCTGGCAGCTCGAGTGCGGCCTTGATCTGCCCGCTGAGCCTGGCAACGATGTCGGGCGGGGTACTGGCCGGCGCGAAAATGCCGACCCAGGCCTCCAGCTCAAAACCCTTGAGGCCAGCTTCAGCGGTGGTGGGTACGTTGGGCAGGCCAGGGTGGCGGACCTTGCCTGCCACGGCCAGGCCATTGAGCTTGCCGACCTGAACCTGACCCATCACGGACGGCGGGGTGGTGATGAACACCTGTACCTGGCCCGACAACACATCCTGCAAGGCTGGCCCTGAACCGCGATAAGGAATGTGCACCATGCTGGTTTGGGTTTGCAGCTTGAACATCTCGGTGCCAATGTGCGACAGCGAGCCGTTGCCCTGAGATGCGTAGCTGACCTTGCCTGGGTTGGCTTTGAGGTAACTGATAAATTCACCCAGGTTTTTGGCAGGAATGGCAGGATGAACTGCAATCACATTGGTTGCAATGGTGATGAGCGCCACCGGCACAAAGTCTTTTTGCGACCAGGGCAGATTGGGTGTCAGGTTGGGGTTGCCAACGTGGTACGCCGAGTAAGAGTTGAGCAGGGTGTAGCCGTCCGGGTTGGCCCGGGCCACCGCTTGGTAAGCCACATTGCCACTGCCGCCGCCCCGGTTGTCAACCACCACCGACTGCGCTGTGACTTTGGCCAGCGAGTCAGACAAAATGCGCGCCGACGCATCTACAAAACCACCCGGAGGGTTGGGCACCACCAGCGTGATGGGCTTGCTGGGGTAGGTTTGGGCTAGCGACACGGTTGCCGCAGCAACAAGAATCAGGGTCAGGACATGGCGCTTGAAGGGCAGCTTCAGGGTCATGGTGCGGTTCGTTTTGTAAGTGTGGGCTCAGGTGATGTATTTCACAAGCCAGAGTGAAATACCGGGGAACAGCAGCAGCACTATGGTGCGAATCGTGTCAGCGATCAAAAAAGGCATCACGCCCTTGTAACTTTCGGCAATCGGTACGGCGCCTGGCTTGCCCTTGGTCATGCCATTGACGACGTACACATTCAGCCCCACAGGCGGAGCCAGCATGCCAAAGCCGACCGTCATCAGCACCATGATGCCAAACCAGATGGCGGTGTACTCTTTGCTCATGCCAAAGTCCAGTCCCATGATCATGGGAAAGAAGATCGGGATGGTCAGCAAGATCATGCTCAGTTCGTCCATCACCGCACCGAGCACCACATAAAACAGCATGATGGCTGCCACCACCATCACAGGCGACAAGCCCCATGAGCCCACCACTTGTGCCAGCTGCGCTGGCACTTGCGTCAGCGCCAGTGATGCGTTCATCAAATCAGCGCCGAGAAAGATCAAAAAGATCATGGCCGAGCTTTCGGCGGTGGCATAAAAGCAGTTCTTGAACTTGTCCCAGGTCATTTCACGCTTGGCCAGCGCGGCAATAAAAGTTGCAAATGCTCCCACCGCTGCGCCTTCGGTCGGGGTAAAAAAGCCGCCGTAAATACCACCAAAAACGATGATGAAAATAGCAGCGATTGGCCCAATGCCCTTGATGGCGTCAAGCATATCGGTTTTGACTGCTTGCGCCTTTTCAGGTGCCTGGCCGGGTACCACGCGCACGTAAATGCTGATCGCCACCATATAGCCCAGCATCGCAATGATGCCGGGCACCATGGCAGCGGCAAACAGCTTGGCAATGTTTTGCTCAGTCAAAATCGCATAAATGACCAGCGGCACGGAGGGCGGAATCAAAATGCCCAGCGTGCCGCCTGCGGCCAGCGTGCCGGTGGTCAAGCGGCCTGAATAGCCGTGCTTGCGCATTTCGTCGTAAGCCACGTTGGTGATGGTCGCGGCCGTGGCGACTGACGAGCCACAAATCGCCCCAAAAGCCGCGCAAGCCAGCACCGCTCCCATCGCCAGGCCGCCCTTGAAGCGGCCCATCACGCCCGCAGCAAACTGGAACAAGGCCTTGCTGATGCCGCCTTGCGTCGCAAAATGCCCCATCAGGATAAACAGTGGGATCACAGACAGGTCATAGCTGGCAAAACGCGCGAAGGCCTGGCTGTTCAAAAAGTTGGCCAATGGGCTCCAGCCGGTTTGCAACACGTAGCCAATGCCGCCTGCAATAAACATCGTGATGGCAATCGGCACGCGTACCGCCATCAGCGCCAGCATGATGCCAAAAATCAACAGGGCGAGTTCAATTGCACTCATACCGCGAGTTCCGGGTTGTCTTGTGTGGTTTGCGTTGCAAAGCCAAACAGACCCTGATGCAGCGCAATCAACACGGTCAGCGCAAGGGGCGGCACCATGACGGCGTAGACCACCCATTCGGGGAAGCCCAGAATTTGGGTTTCTGAATGGGTGCGAAACGAGTTCAAGCCGCCGACGGTCGTGCGCCATGCCATGAGTGCCATCACGCAGGCGAGCAGTAAAGCGCCTATGCGTTCCATCGCATCTTGCACAGCGGGCGAGGCTTTGGTCGTGAAAAAGTCCACCACAATGTTGCCGCGCCTGACCTGGCACCAGGGCATGAACAGCGCAATGGCCGCACCTGCTGCTGCACCTGACAGCTCAAAGTCGCCAACAATGGTTTTTCCAATCAGGTCGCGGCCAACCACGCTGATGCATGTCATGAGGGTAATGAAAATCAGCAACAGACCCGCCAGGATGGCGCACAGTTTTGCCAGCGTCGATAGCACTTTCATAAGGTGTCCTGCTTGAAGATCACGCCAATGAACTCATACGACTTTGACGTGCAGCTCGCCCAGGCCGGCGACACCGCCCACCATGGTGTCGCCCGTGACAACCGCCGCCACGCCCTCGGGCGTTCCGGTATAAATCAAATCGCCGGGCATCAGTTCCCATGCAGTTGACAAATGCTCAATGGTTTCGGCCACATTCCAGATCAGTTTGGACACGTTGCTGCGCTGACGGTCAACGCCGCCGACTTGCAGGTAGAGTTCGGCGTTGTTCACGTCACCGGCCTGGGCCACAGGCGTGATGGGGCCAATGGGCGCGGAATGATCCACTGCCTTGCCGATACACCAGGGGCGGCCCGCCTTCTTCATCTCGCCTTGCAGGTCGCGGCGCGTCATGTCCAGGCCCACGGCATAGCCATAGATGTGCTTGTGGGCATCGGCGGCCACAATGTTCTTGCCGCCGGTGCCAATGGCCACCACCAGTTCAATCTCGTGGTGAAAATTCTTTGTCAGGCTTGGGTAGGGAATCGTTCCCGTCGTGCCAGCATCAACCACCACGACGGCGTCTGCTGGTTTCAAAAAGAAAAACGGTGGCTCACGGCCGGTAAACCCCATTTCCTTGGCGTGCTCTTCGTAATTGCGTCCTACGCAGTAAACGCGGTGTACTGCATAACGGGCACTACTCCCGATGACCGGTACTGAAACCACTGGCGGCGGGGTAAAAACATAAGTTGACGGATTTGTCATCACAAGCTCTCTTTTCTGTTGATGCCCAGTGCCTGACGCAGCGGGCGGTCTAAAAACTGAACATCACCCCCCCACGGCTGCCGACACGAGCGCATAGTGTGCCATGAAGGGACTACAAAAACTGTCACGCGGACCCAGCTCAAACAAGCAAGTTTTACTGTGACGCTCGATGCTCATCTGACCCTGATGCTCCACCACACTCAACACAGCCTCATTGATCCATACCTCGGAGAACCGACGGTGCGGGGCTATGGCATCGTCCAAAGACGTCGGCCGTGCTTTGCGCGGCAGACAAGGTCGCGGCTGCTGTGCCTGCCGGTCTGCCACCCACGACGACGACATCGAACTCGCCATCAAGGGGAAGCTGGCGCGCCGGCTCCAAAATGGGTGACATTGGGACGAAAGACTTACTCTGCTTTGATGTTTCGCGCCGCAATGATCCCACCCATGATGGCGGTTTCGCTCTTGATGCGGCTGGTCAAACCTTCTGGCGATGTACCCACGGCCTGCCACCCCAGATTGAATAGTTTTTGACGGGTATCGGCATCGCGAATGATTTTGGACACCTCTGCATTCAGCCTGGCTTGCGCCGCTGTTGACAGCTCGGCGGGGCCGACCAGTGCAGTCCAGACTTCCAGGTTGAAGTCGCGCACGCCAGCGTCGGCCAGCGGTGCAATCTCGCTGGCCAGAGGGCTGCGGCCACTGGTCAGGCCGATGGCCTTGAGCTTGCCGGCCCGGATTTGCGGCAAGGCAATGCCCGGCGGCACCAGGGCCATCTGAATCTGACCGCCCAGCAAGGCAGTGACCACTTGAGGGTTGCCCTGGTAGGGAATATGAACGGCTTGCAGGTTGCCCGCTTTGGACTTTAGAAACTCCATGCCCAGGTGTCCCACCGACCCATTGCCTACCGAGCCGTAGTTCCATTTGTCACCGCCATTGCGGGCGGCGTCAAAAAATGCACTGCCCGACGGCAGGCTGGTGGGTGCAACCAGCACCAGCGGGGCTGTGGTCAGCAGCGAAAGAGCTGTGAAGTCTTTCGCGGGGTTGTAGGCCAGGTTGGGGTTCAACAGCCTTGCAGAAGTCAGGTTGCCATTGATGACAACGCCCAGCGTGTGGTCGTCCGTCGCCTTGGCGACCTGGTCAGCAGCGATGTTGCCAGATGCGCCCGGCTTGTTTTCGATGATGACCGGCTGGCCCAGCACTTTTGATAAAGGCTCTGCCAATGTGCGTGCTGCCATGTCAGGTGTTGATCCGCCGGGAAAGCCGACCAGAATGCGCACAGGCTTTGTGGGCCAGGTCGCAACCGGCTCTGTCTTTTTCGGCTGCTTCTGGGCGGCGGCACCCAAGGAAAAGGCGCTAGCGACGATCAAAAGCAGAGCGCTCAAATGATGTCTATGCGGCCAGCTGGCTGGTCTGAAACAGGGATTCATGGCATGGCCTTATCTAGAATAAAAATCATGATTTGAACAGTTTTTAACACGGCACGATGGATTGACAGGAAGCAGCCAAAAAGCTTGCTTAAAAAAGCGGGCGTCACAGTATGCTGACCATTTGGGCCAGTAAGTTAAAGGCATTAAACTCCCGGCATGCCAAAAAGTTTTAACTTCAGCGAAGCACCCGGACACCTCATACGCCGGGCGCAGCAGCTGGCGGTCGCTATTTTCATGGAAGAAACCGGCGCTTTTGACGCAACACCCGTGCAATTTGCGATTTTGAATGCGTTGATGGATGACCCGGGCGAAGACCAGATCACGTTGTCTAACCGGGTGGCGTTTGACCCGGCCACTTTTGGCTCGGTCATCGGACGCATTGAGGCCAAAGGCTGGGTCGCGCGTCGGGCAGACCCGGACGACGGGAGGCGCAAGCGGCTGTGGATCACAGCCGAAGGCCAGAAGGTGGTCTTGGGTATGAAACGGTCCGTTGCCAAAGTCCAGCGACGGATTGTTGGCCCTCTTTCTGCTGATGAACGCGAACAGTTGGCAACGCTGCTGGGCAAGCTGATCGCCGGGCATGAAAAACTTGCGGGCTAAACAGCCAGGCTATCAGACGCCGCCGGCATCAGGCTGATTTGGCCAGCAACTCGAAGTGTTCCACGGTGGGTGGGGCTGCAAAAAACGGCCCCACAATCGCCCGCCAGTCAGCAAACGCAGCGGACTGCCGAAAGTCAAGCGTGTGGTTTTCCAGTGTTTCCCAGAAGATTTGCAGAACATAGCGCTCCGGGCTTTCTATGCCTTTGTTGACCTTGTAGCCCTGAAAGCCTTTGGCTTTCGAAATCACCTCATTGACACCGCGCTGTATGGCCTCGTCAAAGGCATCTTGCTTGCCGGGGTGGATGCGAATGTCGGCGAGTTCGAGAATCATGAAAGCTCCTGGGTAAAAAATGCGTTCAATACTGACTGGCAGGCAGTGTCACTGTCAGGCCGTTTAGTTCGGCGCGCAGGGTGATTTGGCAGCTCAAGCGGCTGTTGGGCTGGCGCGGCACAGCCGTAAAGGCCAGCATGGCCAGCTCTTCAGCGTCTGGCGCGCCAAGCTGTGATGCAAAAGGCTCTTGTACAAACACATGACAGGTCGCGCAGGTCATCAGCCCGCCGCAGTCGGCAGCAATGCCGTTGATGTTTTTGACGGTAGCCACTTCCATCAGGGTTTTACCGATTTTGCCGTCGATGGACGTGACGCTGCCTTGATGGTCGGTGATGTGGATGGCAATGGCAGTGGTGTGGGCGTTGGCGTTGCTCATAAGTTGTACTTTCAAATACGGCCAAAATATTCGCGTCGCTGCCATTCGTCCTTGTCTTCGGCCATGTCGTAGCGCTTGAGTTCAGCGGCTTTGACGCGGGTGAAGTAAGTGATGAAGTCCGCCCCGAACTCTGCACCCAGTGAAAAGTCCTTGTTCAGCATGTCAAGGGCCTGGGCCAGGCTGGCCGGCAGCGCTTTGTCGATCAACGCATAGGGGGCAGCGGTTGCCAGGGGCGGTTGCATTCGCCCTTGAACGCCGTCCATGCCGGCATGGATTTGCGAGGCCATGTACAGGTAGGGGTTGGCAGCGGGCTCGCCGATACGGTTCTCAATTCGTGTGGCTTTGTCGTGGGGGCCGCCAATGACTCGCAGCATCGCGCCTCGGTTGTCAGTTCCCCACACGGCCGACTGGGGTGCCAGCGATTGGGGCCTGAAGCGGTCATAGCCATTGATGGTCGAGGTGCAAAAAGGGCTGGCACCCTGTGCATGCGCCAACAGTCCGGCCAGATAGTGCTGACCTAATTCAGACAGGGTGTAGCCTGCGTGCTGGGCATTGCTGCCAGCTTCAGGGCTGTCCCGCATGAACAAATTGGTGCCCTTCTTCACGTCGGTCAGCGACTGATGCAGATGCCAGCCGCTGGAGATGATGCTCGGGAAAGGCGGCCTGCACATGAAGGTGGCGTGGTAGCCAGCCCGCCTCAATGCCTGGCGGACAGCGCTTCTGAACAGCACCATGTTGTCCGCCGCCTTCAGTGCATCTGTGGCTTCAAATACTGCTTCAACCTGGCTCGGGCCCAGCTCGATTTCAAGCGACAAGAGCGGCAGACCAAGGGCCTGCGCGGTGTGCTGCACGATGGTCAAGGCCTCATCGGACAAGTCAGCCCACTGCTCTGACAGCATGTGAAAACCGGGGTGAATCATCGTCACTTCAGGTGCCGGGCCGGGCCAGTCAGCGCGCATCGGGTCAAGCTGGTGCGCAGCCTGGTCACGGCTGATTTTGTAGATGTGAAACTCGATCTCCAGCCCACAGGTCATGCCATAGCCTGCGTCAGCCAGCCTGGCGAGCGCTTTCTGCAAAACGCGGCGCGTGTCAAACACAACCGGTTGGGCATGGGTGTGCCAGCTTTGGCACTGCACCCAGCCGGTTTTTGGTGCCCAGGGCAATGTCTGGTAGCTGGCCGGGTCGGCCAGCAGCATCAGGTTACCGGCAAATTCAAAGCCTGGCTGCTCCAGCGCGCCCTTTTCGTTAAATTCTCCGTCAAACACTTTGTAGGCGGTGCGGTCAGAGCTGTCTTTAAGCAGCAGCGTGCTGACCATGCTGACGCCATCCATCATGGCTTTGACAGCAGCAGAGGCCACCAGTGTTTTGCCGCGCAGCATGCCGTGCAGGTCACACCAGGCAAAGCGCACCAGCTCCACGCCGCTGGCTTCAATCCGCTGGGCGGTGCGTAACAGGGCTGCCTGACGCGCGGCGTTGTGCAGGCCGCATTGCTCTGCAAAACTGCTCATGATGGCGGCCTCAGCCAGGGGGCATCCCCTTTTTTGGCCAGCGCTGCGGCTTGCCACCAGCTGTCCCATTGGTCTGCTGGTGCAATGCCGTCCACGGTGTCGGGCCCGGTCATGTTGGCGGCCTGCGCTGCATCGGCCATGCCCGGTGCCACACCGCCGTTTTGTACCGTGTCGATGGCTTTGGCCAGCATGCGCCGGTTGGCCATGATGACTTTGTCGGTCGTGCCCAAGTGCTCACGAGTCCGGTCGGCAATCGGCCCCATGCTTTCAACGGCCCACTGGTCATGCACGTTGATGTCTTCTTCGCCCATGCCCAGGTAGGTGGTGCGCCTTTGTTCATCCGCGTTAAAGCCCCAGTTGTTGTGCCGGCCCGCTTTGGGAATGTAGTCGGGCAGGGTGATGAACTGTTGGCGTTGGGCGCGCATCGCTTCTTTATCAAGCGGCCCGGCAAAGCTGGTAAAGAAGCTGTACCAGTAGGTGTGGGTATCGTTGACGGGCACATGCATCTGCGTGATCGTCATTGTTTCTGACAAGGGAATCACAAACGTTGCCGGAAACACCGCCTGTGTCACGCGGACATGCGTCAGGCTGTCGGTCATGTGCCGCAAGGCGGTCAGTTGCATGCCCCAGGGCTTGTCGATAAAGCTGATCTCTGGCTGCGCAAACTCGCGCATGATGCGCGTCATTGGCCACTGTTCGCCGTCTGCCGTGCCGGCACTGGCGCTGCGAAACTGCTTGCCTGCCGCATTGTTGCCAATGCCCTGAAGGGCTTCGTCTTGCAAAAAGCGGTGCAAATAGGACGGGTGCGCCGGGTCGATGCCGACCTCAAAGGCTTGCAGCCAGTTGGCGTTCCACAAACCCTTAAAGGCAAAGCTGTGACTGCTGGGGGCTTTGAAGCAGTCGAACTCGGGAAAGGGGGGTGGCGCGCTGCCTTCGTCACCGAGCCATGCAAACAGCACACCACTTTTCTCCATCACCGGGTAGCTGCGCTGCTTGATTCGGTCACACAGTTTGCTGCCCAGGGGCTCGGCAGGTGTCTGCAGGCAGCGGCCATTGGGTGCAAACTTCCAGCCATGAAACGGACAGCGCAAGCCGCCACCTTGAGCCGATGTTTCAAGCCTGCCAAACGACAAGTCGGCACCCCGGTGCGCGCAGTCACGGTCCAGCAAGCCCCAGCCACTGACGGCATCCCGGAACAGCACCAGGTCTTGTCCCAGCAGTTGGATGGCCTTGACGGGCCGCTCGGCCATCCGCGCATCCAGTGCAGGGTTGAACTCATCGACCAGAGCCGCTGGCTGCCAATATTGCCGCAACAACTGGCCGCATGGCGTGCCAGGCGTGATGCGGGTAAGGCGTTCGTTCTGTTCAGTGTTCATGGCTGCCCATGATAATCTGGCTTGTTTGTTTAATCACAGGAATTCTCATGGCATCCAGGTCACCGCTGCCTTCCTTCACTTTTGAAGCCTCCGGGCAAAAAGTACGCGCCGCTGAAGACGGCTGGAACACCCGCGACCCGCAAAAAGTGTCCATGGCCTGCGCCGCTGGCATCGCGTGGCGCAACCGGGCTGAGTTTGTCAGGGGCCGTGACTTGAGCGAGTTGGGGTTGTAGCGTTATGGACGATGTGATTGAGATCAAAGAACCCCGCTTGTGGGTGGCCGACGGCTGGACCGCCAAGGTGCTGAAAAACGAAGACGACGACGGCTGGGCGGTAGCCATGATCAAGGACGGCGAGCCCGAGCCCGCTCTGACTGGCCCGTGGACCATGGGACGCGACAAAAAGAACCCCAAACCGCTGGACGGCAATGCCTTCAGCACGCTGGTCAAAACTGCGTCAGAGTTTGTGCGCAGACACGAACAGCAACTGCACGCTGAGCTGCACCAGAGCGTCACGATTACAGCGGCATCAGGAAGGGTCACTGTCAACCTGGACATCACGCCCGATGAAGACAACCCCTACGCCACCTTGAGCGCGCGAGATGACGGTGGCGACTTGCTGGCTGAAGTACGCGCTGCTGCCTCCTTCAAACTCAACCGTGCCAGCGCCGAGCGCTGGGTAGCGAATCATTTTGAAAAGCCCCCATGATCTTTGCACCTGACCTGGCCGCCGTCACCCACGGCATTCAACTGGCTGTGGCGCCGGTTTTCTTGCTGACGGCGGTGTCAGGCATGATCGCGGCGACAGCGGGCCGCCTGGGCCGCATCATTGACCGTGCCCGCTTTTTAGAAAACCGGCTGGATACGGGCAATGTTGAAGAACAACGCAGCTTGAAAATGTACGCAGAACTCAAGCAACTGCGCCACCGGGGCTGGCTGGTCAATGGCTGCATTGCCTTGTTGACGCTGTGCGCTGTGCTGATTGGCTTGACGATTATTTTGCTGTTCTTGGGTGAGACCAGCGAGCTACCCATTTTGAAAATCGCCACCATCAGTTTTCTGTCTGGCGTGGCTTGTTTTTTGGCAGCGCTGCTGTGCTTTCTGGCCGAAACCCTGCAAGCCACCAAGCTGCTGAAGTTTGCCGAGGCGCCGCCTTCTCAAACCAAAGCCAACTGATCAAATTATGATTTTGATAGCTGCTTGCGCATGTTTTCATTGGCCTGCAGCCCTGTTTTTCAAGCAATGAGGCGGCGGTCTCAGACCCCAGGTGCAGCAGTATCTTCAATTCATAAAAGCAGTGTTGTAGGCCAAAGAGTGACTGCCATCCAAGCGAACCAGAGCGAGCCCAGATTCAAGCCCGCCTTGAGCTTGGGTTGCATCTGGTGCAAGGCATGCGGCCGCGTGGTTTGAGCGCTGACTTGAACGATCAGCTCAATGACCGCCTGCACGATGCGCTGCGCTGCTGCGAGCCAGCCTTGCAGGCGATGGGTCTGAATGCAGAAGACGCTTTGCGTGAAAATACAGCCCTGTTCGCTCACGGCGTTGGCTTGCCGCTGATGCACACCGGACGCATTCGCATGTTTGGGCAAGATGCAACCCTGCTGTTTGAAGGCGCTGTGATTGGGCTGATTGAGCGCTTGCAAAGCCCAAAAACCAACCATTGAAGGAATCCCGATGTTGCTAGATACCGATGACGCCCAGCTCGTACTGGTCGATTACCAGACCCGTCTGATGCCGGTGATTTTTGAGAACGAGTGGGTCATTGCCAATGCGGTGCGACTGGCGCGCATGGCTCAGGCATTGCAAATACCCGTCTGGGCGACAGAGCAAAGCCCCGACAAGCTGGGCCCCAACGTGGATGTTGTGCGCGCCGCCGTTGAATCGGCTGGCGGCAGAACCCTGGCCAAGACGCATTTCAGCGCGGTGGCCGATGGCTTGGGCGACTGGCTGCGCCCACCGGCGCGCAAGCCCACGCAAGGAGGCAATGCGCGCAGCATGCCCAAACACCTGCAAAAGGCCGCGCCAGAACCCCAGGAAGGCCGCAGCACCATTGTTATCGCCGGTTGCGAGGCGCATGTTTGCCTGATGCAGACCGCGCTCGATTTACTGGACGACGAGTTTGAGGTGTGGGTGGTGACGGACGCCTGCAGCTCGCGCACCGAGCGCAACCGCGACGCCGCCTTTGACCGCCTGGCCGGCAACGGGGCAGAGCTGGTGACCACCGAGATGGTGGCGTTCGAGTGGCTGCGCACGGCAGAGCACGAGGCGTTTAAAGAACTGCTGGCGCTGGTCAAACAACGCTGAACCCAAGTTGAGCTCGTTGCTATATATTAAATAGCGGATCGCCCTTGTATTCGTTGGCCTGGGGCCGATTTGAACTCTAGAGTCGCTTCAACACAGGTTTCCATGCTTGTTCATTTTGTTTTTTGGCGAGCGGGCCTCGACAATGGCTAAAAGTCCGGGTTTTAGGTCGTTTTCTCGGCCAAATAGGCATCTAGCCCTCTATCTGCCTGGGCTAGTAGCTCCTTATTGAATAGCAAGTTGCTATTCAACCGGGTATGGTGTTTGTTTTTGTCAGCCAGTTGCAAGCCCATGACTCACAATGGTGAGTGGAGTTTTAGAGCTTTTTAGAACAGCGCGAATGGAGACAAACCATGCCCAACCCCCTGACCAGCTACGCCGACTTTTATCAACATTCGATTGACCAGCCCGACGCTTTCTGGACCGAACAGGCCCAACTGATTGACTGGTTTGTGCCGTTTACGCGGGTTTGTAACGACGACAAGCCGCCCTTTGCCCATTGGTTTGAAGGCGGCAAAACCAACTTGTGCCACAACGCGGTAGACCGCCACATCGCCACGCGTGGCGACCAGCCGGCGCTGATCTATGTGTCGAGCGAGACGGGCGTTGAAAAGACTTACAGCTTCAAGGAGTTGCACCTGGAAGTGCAGCGCATGGCCGCCAGCCTGAAGGCCATGGGTGTGGTGCAGGGCGACCGCGTGCTGATTTACATGCCCATGATTGCCGAGGCGGCGTTTGCCATGCTGGCGTGTGCGCGCATTGGCGCGATTCATTGTGTGGTGTTTGGCGGCTTTGCCAGCGGCTCGCTGGCCTCGCGGATTGACGACGCATCGCCCAAGGTGATTGTCAGCGCCGACGCTGGATCACGCGGCGGCAAAGTGGTGGCCTACAAGCCGCTGCTGGACGAGGCAATTCGCCTGTCCAGCCACAAACCAGCGGCGGTGCTTCTGGTTGACCGGGCACTTGCAAGCATGGACATGACGCCCGGCCGCGACCTGCGCTGGGCCGACCTGCGCGCCAAGTACATGCATGCCCAGGTGCCGTGTGAAGCGCTGGATTCGACAGCCATCAGCTACACCATCTACACCAGCGGCACGACTGGCAAACCCAAGGGTGTGCAGCGGGACACGGGCGGCTATGCGGTGGCCCTGGCCGCCAGCATGAAGCATATTTTTGACGGCCAGCCAGGCGAAACCTATTTTTCGACCAGCGATATTGGTTGGGTGGTGGGCCACAGCTACATCATTTACGGCCCGCTAATCGCAGGCATGGCCACCATCATGTACGAAGGCCTGCCCACCCAGGGCATGGACGGACAAGCCAATGGCGGCGTCTGGTGGAGCCTGGTTGAAAAGTACAAGGTGACGGCCATGTTCAGCGCGCCCACGGCGGTGCGGGTGCTGAAAAAGCAGGACCCGGCGTATTTAAAAAAATACGACCTGAGCAGCCTGCGCGCCCTGTTTCTGGCAGGCGAGCCGCTCGACGAGCCCACCGCCCGCTGGATCAGTGAGGGCCTGAACGTGCCCATCATCGACAACTACTGGCAGACCGAAACAGGTTGGCCACTCATCACCCTGTTGTCAGGCTCAAGCAACGGCGTTGAAAGAAAAACGCCCAAGTTCGGCAGCCCTGGCGTTCCCATGTACGGCTACCGGGTCAAGATCTTGCACGAGTCCACCGGCGAAGAGCTCACCGGGCCGAATGAAAAAGGCGTGGTGGTGATTGAAGGCCCAACGCCCCCCGGCTTCATGCAAACCATCTGGAAGGACGATGCGCGTTTTGTCAACACCTACTGGAAGTCCGTGCCCGGCAAGACGGTGTACAACACTTTCGACTGGGGCATCCGGGACGAAGACGGTTACTACTTTATTTTGGGCCGTACCGATGACGTGATCAATGTCGCAGGCCACCGGCTGGGCACACGCGAAATTGAAGAAAGTATTTCTGGCCACGCCAAGGTGGCCGAGGTGGCGGTGGTGGGTGTCGCCGATGCACTCAAAGGCCAAGTGGCCATGGCCTTTGTCGTGCCGAAAGACCCCGCCGCCCTCACCGACGCCCCTGCCGCACTCAAGCTGGAAGGCGAGATCATGAAGCGCGTCGATGGCGACCTGGGTGCCGTCGCCCGGCCATCGCGCGTTCGCTTTGTGTCGGTGCTGCCCAAAACCCGCAGCGGCAAGCTGCTGCGCCGCGCCATTCAGGCGGTGTGCGAAGGCCGCGATGCGGGGGACTTGACCACGATGGATGATCCGGCCGCTCTGGAGCAGATCAGGGATCGGGTCAACCTAGGGTAAGTTGGGAGTGACCCTGGCGGGTTCACGAACAAAATATAAGGAATTACTTATATTTAAAAAACTGAGGCAAAACTTTGGCTGCTGATTTATCTGAACAAGCGCGTGTCTTTGACCTGGCCGCCGAACTTTTCGCCGTACTGGCCACCCCCATGCGGTTGCGCATCCTGAGTGCGGTGTGCGAGCAGGAAAAATCAGTCAGCCAATTGCTGCTGGAGATTGACACCACCCAGCCCAATTTGTCGCAGCACCTGGCGGTGCTGTTTAAAACCGGCGTGCTTGCCAAGCGCAAAGAAGGCACCCAGGTGATTTACCGTGTGCAGAGTCAAAAGGCCGTCGCCCTGTGCCGCAGTGTGTGTACGCAGATCGCCATTGAAATGGACGAACCCGACGCAGTGCCTGTTGGCCAGGCGCTTAGTCCCCGTTCCCCTGTTCTGGCTTGAATATGCTGAGTCGCTTCATCCAGCGCGCGCCTGAAAACTTTTTGTCGGCGCAGCAAATCAACGACGTGAAAGCCGGTCGGCGCGGTTTTTTAGCGGGCGCTTTTGCGGCAGCTGTAGCAGGCGTACAAGCACAAACGCCGGCTGGTGACCCCAACATCCTGAACCTGCCCGCCCACAGCAAGGGCCTGGGCCAGCCTGTTGCCGCGCGACCTTACGGCTTGCCCAGCGAGTTTGAAAAAAACCTGCAACGCCGTGAAAGCCCCGGTCTCACGCGCGTGGGCGCGGCCAGCGTCAGCTTTGCGCCGCTGCAATCGCTGTTCGGCATCATCACACCCAGCGGCCTGCATTTTGAAAGGCACCACCAGGGCTGGTGGGACATTGACCCGTCAAAACACCGTTTGATGATCAATGGGTCAGACGACAGCCTGCTCAAGCGGCCCATGGTGTTTGACATGGACGAGATCATGCGTCTGCCCAGCGTCAGCCGCATGTGCTTTATTGAGTGCGGTGCCAACACCGCGATGGAGTGGAACAACACCGCTGTGCCCACCGTGCAGTACACCCACGGCATGCTCAGTTGCAGTGAATTTACCGGCGTGCCGCTCATCACATTGCTGGAGATGTGTGGCGCTGATTTGAAGCGCGGCAAGTTTGTGCTGGCTGAGGGCGCGGATGGCTCCGGCATGACGCGCACCATTCCCATGAGCCTGATTCAAAGCGGCGAGGTGTTGGTCGCGTATGGCCAAAACGGCGAAATGCTGCGACCCGAAAACGGCTACCCGCTGCGCCTGGTTGTGCCTGGCATTCAGGGGGTGAGCTGGGTCAAGTATTTGCGGCGCATTGAAGTCGGCGACATGCCCTATGGCGCCAAAGACGAGACGCTGCACTACGTGGACTTGCTGCCAGACGGAATGCACCGGCAGTACAGCGGAATTCAGGAGGTCAAAAGCGTCATCACCTCGCCCAGCGGCGGGCAGGTGTTGCTGCAAAAAGGCTTTCACAGCATCACCGGGCTGGCCTGGAGCGGGCGTGGCAAAGTCAAAAAAGTCGATGTGTCCATTGACGGTGGCCGCAACTGGAAGGCCGCGCGGCTGGAAGGCCCGGTGCTGGCCAAGTGCCTGACGCGCTTTAACGCTGATTTTGTCTGGGACAGCAAGTCTGTGATTCTGCAAAGCCGGGCGGTCGATGAGACGGGACAGATCCAACCCACCTACCAGGCGCTGCGTGCTGTGCGCGGTGGGCGCAGTATTTATCACAACAACGCGATTCAGTCCTGGCTGCTGGGTGAAAACGGCGAGGTGAAAAATGTTCAAGTGGGTTAGCTCATGTGCGCTGTGCCTCTTGCCCTGGCTGGTTTGCGCTCAAACGGTCACTCAAACGGTCAAGTACCCCGGCATAGGCCGCACTGCCACGCCGCAAGAAATCAAAGCCTGGGACATCGACGTGCGGCCCGACTTCAAAGGCTTGCCAAACGGGCAGGGCAGTGTCAAGCAGGGTGAAGTGTTGTGGGAGGCACAGTGCGCGTCGTGCCACGGCAGCTTTGGCGAATCAGCAGAAGTCTTCACCCCGCTGGCCGGCGGTGTGACGCCGCAGGACATGGCAACTGGCCGTGTCAAAAGCCTGCTTCCCGGCCAAAACCAGCCGCAGCGCACCACGCTGATGAAGCTGTCCACCCTGTCAACGCTGTGGGACTACATCAACCGCGCCATGCCGTGGAACGCGCCCAAGTCACTCAGCGCTGACCAGGTGTATGCGGTCACTGCGTACACCCTGCATTTGAGCAACGTCTTGCCCGCCGACTTTGTGTTGAGCGACCGCAATATCAGGCAGGTTCAGGCGCAGCTGCCCAATCGCAACGGCATCACAACGGCGCACAACTTGTGGCCGGGCCCGGAACTGGGCGGCACAGCTAAACCTGACGTGCAAGGTAGCCATTGCATGAGCCGTTGCGCTGGGGCAACTGCGGTTGTCAGCAGCCTGCCTGAACATGCCAGAGACGCCCACGGCAATCTGGCCGATCAGTCCCGCAGCATCGGCCCCAGCCGTGGGGCTGACACGGAGCCAAGGCACGAGAAAACCGCTCAAAAAAGTCACTATAAAGTGTCAAACATGGCTGTAGCCCAATTGATAAATGGTCTAGCAGCTCCTGAAAGCATAGCAACCGTTTCATTGGCCAGTATCCAGCCGGTGCTCGACAAAAACGTCTGCCTGGCCTGCCACGGCATGAGCACCAAGCTGGTTGGCCCTTCGTTCAAAGACATCGCCGCACGCTATAAAACCACTGACGGCGCGGTCAGTCTGCTATCGGGCAAAATCAGGGCCGGTGGGCAAGGCGTCTGGGGTGCCATACCGATGCCCGCCCAGGCTTTGAGTGAAGCAGAGTCGGCCCGTATTGCGCAGTGGCTTGTTGGCGGCATGCTGCCTTAGAACACCGGAAAACGAGGAGTAGCCGTATTCCAGACCTTGAATTTTTGTGTCCAGTCAAGTCAAGTTATTCAGTCAGTTTGTAGTCAAGGAGTCAACCATGGAACGTCGAGATTTTTTAGCCCGCTCTTCGGGTGCCACTGCTGTGGCGATTGCCACCAGCGTCGGCTTGCCAGCGCATGCGCAAACAGCCGTGGTCAATGCCCCGGGCTGGAACAAAGCTGCGTTTGAAAGCAAGTCATTGGCAGACGCTGCCAAGGCCATGGGCGCAACCAGCGCCCCGGTGGAAAGCAAAGACCTGGTGCTGCGCGCCCCGGAAATTGCAGAAAACGGCAACGTCGTGCGTATTGGTGCGCTGAGCAACATTGCTGGCACCACGCAAATCGCGTTTGTGGTTGAAAAAAATCCCAGCGCTTTGGCCGCCAGCTTCGACATCATGGCCGGTACCGACGCCAACGTGGAGACCAATGTCAAGATGGGCCAATCGTCCAACGTGTACGCGCTGGCCAAGGCGGGTGACAAATACTATTACGCCGTCAAAGAAGTCAAAGTAACACTCGGCGGCTGCGGCGGCTGATTCAGGAGAACGACATGTCAGATCCCATGAGAATCCGGGCCCAGGCCCAAGGCGACAAAACCACGGTGCGCGTGCTGGTCAGTCACGAGATGGAAAGCGGCCAGCGCAGGGACGCTGCCGGTAAAACCGTGCCCGCCTGGTTTATCCAGTCCGTCAGCGCAACCTGGAACGGCAAGCCCGTCATGAGCGCGCAGTGGGGCACAGCGGTGTCAAAAAACCCATTCATGCAATTTGCCTTCAAGGGCGGCAAGGCGGGCGACAAGATTGCCGTGACCTGGGTCGACAACCGGGGCGACAAGCGCACAGACGAGGCCGTGGTGGCCTGAAACACTGATGAATGCGATGAAAAAACACCTTGTTTGCGCGCTTCTTGGTTTCGTCGTCGCAGCGCTCACCCCGCTTGTACTGGCCCAAAAATCAACCGCCGAAGGCATTGCCGAATACCGCGCCATGCTGGCCGACGGCAACCCGGCCGAGCTCTACGAGGCCAAAGGCGAAGGCTTGTGGAAGCAGGCGCGCGGCCCTAAAAACGCATCGCTGGAAAAGTGCGACCTGGGCAAAGGCATGGGCGTGGTCAAAGGTGCTTTCGTCGAGCTGCCGCGCTACTTTGCAGACACCCAGCGCGTGCAAGATTTAGAGTCGCGTCTGCTGACCTGCATGGAGCAACTGCAAGGCTTTAACACCGCCGAGATTGCCAGGACCCGTTTTGGCGATGGGGAACAAAAAACCATTGAATCGCTGGTGGCCTACATCTCGGGTGAATCACGCGATATGACGTTTAACTTGCCGCAAAAGCATGCGCAGGAAAAGCTGATGTATGAAGTCGGCAAAAAAGTGTTTTATCAGCGTGGCGGGCCGATGGACTTTTCGTGCGCGTCCTGCCATGGCGAAGACAACAAACGCATTCGGCTGCAAGACCTGCCCAATCTGACCAGGCAGCCGGGCGCCAGCATCGGTTTTGGCTCCTGGCCCGCCTACCGCGTGTCGGCGGGCGACTTGTGGAGCATGCAGCGCCGCCTGAACGACTGCTACCGCCAGCAGCGCTTTCCGTACCCCGGCTATGCGTCGGATGTGACGATTGCACTTGGCGTGTACATGGGCGTGAACAGCAAGGGCGGGGTCTCGACAGCGCCTGCCTTGAAGCGTTGATTGAAAAACATGAAAAAAGTAATCTCAAAACTATCCGCCATCGCTGCAGCCGCACTTGTGGCGGGCTGCGCCATCGCCCCAAGCGCACAGGATGTTGAGCTGGCAACCGCCCAGATCATGAAAAGCTCCTTTCGGGAGCAGGGTGACGCCAAACTCGACCGCCTGGTGCTTGATGCGTCCAACCAGGCCTGCTCAGACGCACAAGACAAATCGGTCGATGAAAAACTGGCCAAGGCAATAGAAGAAGCCAATCTGAAAACCGTGAAGTTCCCGGCCGACGGCAAACTGATTGGCAATTGGGCAGAGGGCGAAAAAATTGCCCAGAACGGCCGCGGTCTGACCTGGACCGACAAGGCTGCGGATGCCAACGGCGGCAGCTGCTACAACTGCCACCAGATCAGCAAAACCGAGCTGTCGTATGGCTCGATTGGCCCCAGCCTGTACAACTACGGCAAGCTGCGCGGCGTCACTGATCCAGCCAACCCTGCGAGCAAACCGATTGTTGACTACACCTGGGGCAAGCTTTGGAACAGCAAGGCCTACAGCGCCTGTTCAGGCATGCCCCGCTTTGGCCATGCCAACATTTTGACGGTCGAGCAAATCAAGGACGTGATGGCACTCCTGCTGGACCCGAAGTCCCCGGTCAACCAGTAAACGTGAGCCAAAAACAGCCAGTCGCTCTGTTTTTGGTTTCTGGCTGTGCCAAATACTGCTCTAGCCCAATGAATGTTTGGGTTATCAGCTCCTGAAGTCATAGCATTCAAATTTCCCCAAGGCTGCCATGAACCTGTCTCGCCGAGAGTTTTCAAGCGTCATGGCGGCTGCCTTGGCTGCTGGTTTTCCGTTCCATTCAAGCGCTGCCAAAGCCAGCCACCTGTACAGCCCGCCCAAAACCGGCAATGTGCATTTGCTGCACATGACCGACTGCCACGCCCAGTTGCTGCCCAGCTACTTTCGTGAACCCTCCGTCAACCTTGGTGTGGGCGCGATGCAGGGGCAACTGCCGCATCTGGTGGGTGAGCACTTGTTAAAAGCGGCTCACATCAAGGCTGGCACGCCCGAGGCCCATGCTTTTACGTATCTGAATTTTGAGCGTGCAGCCCGACAGTACGGCAAGGTCGGCGGCTTCGCGCACATGGCCACACTGGTTAAACAACTCAAGGCATCGCGCCCCGGTGCGCTGCTGCTGGACGGTGGCGACACCTGGCAGGGCAGCGCCACTGCGCTGTGGACGCAAGGCCAGGACATGGTCGATGCCAGCAAGTTGCTGGGCGTTGACATCATGACCGGGCATTGGGACTTTACGTATGGTGAAGACCGCATCAAAGAAATCGTTGATGGTGACTTTGCGGGCAAGATCGAATTTTTAGCCCAAAACGTCAAGACCAGCGACTTTGGCGATGCGGTCTTCAAACCCTATGTCATCAAGGACATGAATGGCGTACGCGTTGCCATCATTGGCCAGGCCTTTCCTTACACGCCCATTGCCAACCCCGGCTGGCTGACGCCGAACTGGACCTTCGGCATTCGTGAAAACGAGATGCAGGAAACCGTCAACGAGGCCAGAGCCAAGGGCGCACAGGCCGTGGTGCTGCTCAGTCACAACGGCATGGATGTTGACTTGAAAATGGCCAGCCGCGTGACCGGTATTGACGCCATTTTGGGTGGACACACCCATGACGGCGTGCCTGTCCCAGTGATCGTGAAAAACCCCGGCGGCCAGACCATCGTGACCAATGCAGGCAGCAACGGCAAGTTTTTGGGAGTGCTGGACCTGGACGTCAAAGGCAAAGCGGTGGTCGGTTTTAACTACCGCCTGCTACCTGTGTTCTCCAACTTGTTGCCGGCTGACAAAGACATGAGCGCCTTGATTGCCCGGTCGCGCGCCCCCTACGTTGCCAAGCTGACTGAAAAGCTTGCCACCACCGAGGGTACGCTGTACCGGCGCGGCAACTTCAACGGCACGTTTGACCAATTGATCCTTGACGCGCTGATGGACGTCAAAGGCGCAGAGATCGCGTTTTCACCGGGCTTCCGGTGGGGCACGTCGCTGCTGCCCGGCCAAGCCATCACGCGCGAACACCTGATGGACCAGACCGCCATCACTTACCCCTGGACAACGCTGAGCGAGATGCGCGGTGAGACCATCAAAACCATACTGGAGGACGTGGGCGACAACCTGTTCAACGCTGACCCTTACTACCAGCAGGGCGGCGACATGGTGCGCACTGGCGGCCTGACGTATGACTGCGAGCCGGGTGCGAAGATGGGCAGCCGGATTCAGAACATGCGCCTGAAAGGCCAATTGATTGAAGCCGATAAAACCTACAAGGTGGCGGGCTGGGCGCCAGTGGCACAAGCCAGCAAAAACGCCGGGCCACCGGTCTGGGAGGTGGTAGAGAGCTACCTCAAGGCGAAAAAAGTCATCCAACCCGTCAAACCGAACACCCCGCAACTGCTGGGGGTTGCGGGTAACACGGGTTTTGCATCACGCTGAAATCGGTCGCGTCATGTTTAAGTGGCACAATCTGAGCTGTTTCTGAAGTCCCTTCCAGGCGCAGTCGCATCCGCTCATCGGTTCAGCCGTGACAAGCGGGAGGTTTAATTAACCGGTTGCCAAAGGCTCATGGCCCCAAGCAGCTACTTATGTTTCCCCAAGGGAAACGGAGGTCAGTCGATATGAGTTCAAATCCTCAAGCGCCTAGCGCTTCTTCAATTTACGCTGCCTATAACGGCAACACTTATCTCTTCGGCGGCAATGCGCCCTACGTCGAAGAGATGTACGAAAACTACCTCTCCAACCCCGGCAGCGTGCCTGACAGCTGGCGCAGTTACTTTGATGCGCTCCAGCATGTGCCAGCAGCCGATGGCAGCGATGCCAAAGACGTGCCGCACCTGCCGGTTGTCAATGCTTTTGCCGACCGCGCCAAACAGGGCCAGACCCGTGTTGTGGTTGCCAGCGTTGACGCCGAAATGGGCCGCAAGCGCACGGCTGCGCAGCAGCTGATCTCCGCCTATCGCAACGTTGGCGCACGCTGGGCTGACCTGGACCCGCTCAAGCGCACCGAACGCGACAAGATTCCTGAACTTGACCCTTCCTTTTATGGCTTCACCGATGTCGACCAGGAAACCGTGTTCAACACCAGCAATACATTTTTCGGCAAAGAAACCATGAGCCTGCGCGAGCTCATGAATGCCCTGCGCGAAACCTATTGCGGCACGATTGGTGCCGAGTACATGTACGCGACCGACCAGAACCAGAAACGCTGGTGGCAGCAAAAACTCGAAGGCATTCGCAGCAAGCCATCCCTGAGCAAAGAAAAAAAGCTGCACATTCTTGACCGTCTGAGCGCCGCTGAAGGTTTGGAGCGCTTTTTGCATACCAAATATGTGGGCCAAAAGCGCTTTTCCCTTGAAGGTGGTGAAAGCTTTATCGCCAGCATGGACGAGCTGATACAGCGTAGCGGAGAGGTGGGCATCCAGGAAATCGTGATCGGCATGGCGCACCGTGGCCGCTTGAACGTGCTGGTCAATTCACTGGGCAAGGTGCCCGCAGATTTGTTTGCCGAATTCGACCACACCGCCCCTGAAGACCTGCCCAGTGGCGACGTGAAGTATCACCAGGGTTTCAGCTCGGACGTGACCGCGCCGGGCGGCCCGGTGCATTTGACGCTGGCATTCAACCCGTCGCACCTTGAGATTGTGAACCCGGTGGTTGAAGGCTCGGTCCGCGCCCGCATGGACCGCCGCGCCGACCCACTGGGCAAGCAAGTGCTGCCGGTGCTGGTTCACGGCGATGCTGCCTTTGCCGGCCAGGGCGTGGTGATGGAAACCCTGGCGCTGGCCGAAACCCGCGGCTACTCCACGGGCGGTACGGTACACATCGTCATCAACAACCAGATCGGCTTTACCACCAGCGACCCGCGCGACAGCCGCTCAACCCTGTATTGCACCGACGTTGTCAAAATGATTGATGCCCCCGTGCTGCACGTCAACGGCGATGACCCTGAAGCGGTGGTACTGGCCACGCAGCTGGCGCTGGACTTTCGCATGGCGTTTCACAAAGACGTGGTGGTTGACATCATTTGCTTCCGCAAATTGGGCCATAACGAGCAAGACACGCCGGCCATGACACAGCCGCTGATGTACAAAAAAATTGCGCTTCATCCCGGCACGCGCAAGCTGTATGCCGACAAGCTCCAGGCCCAGGGCATGGGCGACACGTTGGGCGACGACATGGTCAAAGCCACACGCGCAGCACTGGATGCCGGCAAAAGCACCTTTGACCCGGTACTGACCAACTTCAAAAGCAAGTACGCGGTCGACTGGATGCCCTACCTGGGCAAAAAATGGACAGACGCTGGCGACACCGCCATCCCGTTGGCCGAGTGGAAGCGACTGGCTGAAAAAATAACGACCATCCCGGCGACTGTCACGCCACACCCGTTGGTGAAAAAAGTTTATGACGACCGTGCCGCCATGGGGCGCGGTGATGTTCCCGTCGATTGGGGCATGGGCGAGCACATGGCGTTCGCATCACTGGTGGCCAGCGGCTACCCGGTGCGTTTGTCAGGCGAAGACTGCGGACGCGGCACCTTCACCCACCGACACGCGGTGATTCACGACCAGAACCGCGAAAAGTTTGACACGGGCACCTATGTGCCGCTGCAAAACGTGACTGACAAACAAGCCCCGTTCGTTGTCATCGACTCGATTTTGAGCGAAGAAGCGGTGCTGGCGTTTGAATATGGCTACGCCTCCAATGACCCGAACACGCTGGTGATCTGGGAAGCGCAGTTTGGCGACTTTGCCAACGGCGCGCAGGTGGTGATTGACCAGTTCATCGCCTCGGGTGAAGTGAAATGGGGCCGGGTCAACGGCATCACCTTGATGCTGCCGCACGGCTACGAAGGCCAGGGACCAGAGCACTCATCGGCGCGGCTGGAGCGCTTCATGCAGCTGTCAGCCGACACCAACATGCAGGTGGTGCAGCCAACAACGGCCAGCCAGATCTTTCACATTCTGCGCCGGCAGATGGTGCGCAATTTGCGCAAGCCCTTGATCATCATGACGCCCAAGTCACTCTTGCGGGCCAAAGATGCTGCATCGCCACTCAGCGAGTTCACCAAAGGCGGCTTTCAGACCATCATTGCTGAAAGCAAGGATGTGAAAGCGGACAAGGTCAAACGCATCGTGGCTTGTTCAGGCAAGGTGTACTACGACCTGGTCCGCAAGCGCGAAGAAAAAGGCATTGACGACGTGGTGTTGCTGCGCGTGGAACAGCTCTACCCCTTCCCGCACAAAGCGTTTGCAACCGAGCTGAAAAAGTACCCCAATGCAACTGACATTGTGTGGTGCCAGGACGAGCCGCAAAACCAGGGTGCCTGGTTCTTTGTGCAGCACTACATCCACGAAAACATGACCGAGGGTCAAAAGCTGGGCTACTCGGGCCGGGCGGCTTCGGCTTCTCCTGCGGCAGGTTATTCGCACCTGCACCATGACCAGCAAAAGGTGCTGGTTGACGGCGCGTTTGCCAAGCTCAAGGGCTTTATTTTGACGAAATAAGTCTGAATCGCTCGACCCCACATCCTCATAAACACAAGTTGAAAGAATCGAAATGGCTATCGTAGAAGTCAAAGTCCCCCAGTTGTCTGAATCTGTGGCTGAAGCCACCATGCTTCAATGGAAAAAGAAAGTCGGCGATGCGATTGCCATCGACGAAATTTTGATTGAAATCGAAACCGACAAAGTCGTGCTCGAAGTGCCCGCTCCATCGGCTGGTGTGCTGGTTGAGCTGCTGGTGCCTGACGGCGGCACGGTTACCGCTGAACAGCTTATTGCACGTATCGATACTGAAGCAACGGCAGGTGCTGTTACTGCACCCGCTGCTGCTGCCCCAGTAGCGGCGACTGCTGCTGTTGCCGTGCCAGCTGCTACAGGTGGTGCCATGGCCGGCGTGGCCATGCCAGCTGCCGCCAAATTGATAGCCGACAACAATATGGCCGCAGGCTCTGTTGCCGGTACCGGAAAAGATGGCCGCGTGACCAAGGGCGATGTTCTGGTGGCTGTCGCTGCACCACCTGCTCCTAAAGCTGTAGCGATTAGCGCAATGCCAACAAGCGCCCCAGCCGTTTTGTTGCCGCAAGTTGCTGCACCGTCGCCGGCTGGCGATTTGGGCGACAGGCCAGAGCAGCGCGTCCCCATGAGTCGCCTGCGCGCGCGCATTGCCGAGCGCCTGCTGCAATCGCAGTCGACCAACGCTATTTTGACCACCTTCAACGAAGTCAACATGGCCCCGGTGATGGACATGCGCAAACGCATGCAGGAAAAGTTTGAAAAGGAGCATGGCGTCAAGCTCGGCTTCATGAGTTTTTTCGTCAAAGCGGCTGTGCATGCGCTGAAAAAATTCCCGCTGCTCAATGCCTCGGTGGATGGCAACGACATCATTTATCACGGCTACTTTGACATCGGCATTGCTGTAGGATCACCGCGCGGCTTGGTGGTGCCCATTTTGCGCAACGCTGACCAGATGAGCTTTGCCCAGATTGAAAAGAAGATTTTGGAATACGGCGTGAAAGCGCGAGACGGCAAACTGGGTATTGAAGAAATGACCGGCGGCACCTTCTCGATCAGCAACGGCGGTACCTTTGGCTCCATGCTGTCGACTCCCATCATCAACCCGCCACAGTCAGCCATCTTGGGCGTGCACGCCACCAAAGACCGGGCCGTGGTTGAAAACGGTGTGGTCGTGGTGCGTCCGATGAACTACTTCGCCATGAGCTACGACCACCGCATCATTGATGGCCGCGAGGCTGTGCTGGGTTTGGTCGCGATGAAAGAAGCGCTGGAAGATCCTGCTCGTTTGTTGTTTGATATCTAAAGGAAAACTTCGATGTCCAAACAATTCGACGTCATCGTCATCGGCGGTGGCCCTGGTGGCTACATTGCTGCCATTCGGGCAGCGCAACTGGGCTTTAACGTGGCCTGCATCGACGAGTGGAAAAACGCCAAGGGTGGCCCGGCTCTGGGTGGTACCTGTACCAATGTGGGCTGCATCCCGTCCAAGGCCTTGCTGCAATCGTCTGAGCATTACGATCAGGCCGGCCATCACTTTGCTGACCACGGCATCGATGTCAAGGGCCTGAGCCTGGACATGGCCAAGATGATTGGCCGCAAAGACACGGTGGTCAAGCAGAACAACGAAGGCGTGCTGTATCTGTTCAAGAAGAACAAGGTCACCTTTTTCCACGGACGGGGCTCTTTTGCGGCCAGCAAAGAGGGCGTTTACGACATCAAGGTGGCGGGCGCTGCTGAAGAAGTCATCTGCGCCAAACATATCATCGTGGCTACCGGCTCGAATGCCCGCATGCTGCCTGGCTCGCCGTTTGACGAAGAAACCATTTTGTCCAACGACGGCGCACTGCGCATGACCGATGTGCCCAAAAAGCTGGGTCTGATTGGCTCTGGCGTGATTGGTCTGGAGATGGGCTCGGTCTGGCGGCGGCTGGGCGCAGAAGTAACGGTGCTGGAAGGCTTGCCGACTTTCCTGGGCGCCGTTGACCAGCAAATCGCCAAGGAAGCCCACAAGGCGTTCACCAAACAGGGTTTGAAGATTGAGCTGGGTGTGAAAGTTGGCGAGATCAAGACCAGCAAAAAAGGCGTGTCGGTGGCCTATACCAACGCCAAGGGCGAGGCTCAGGCGCTTGATGTGGACAAGCTCATCATCTCGATTGGCCGCGTTGCCAATACGATTGGCTTGGCACCTGAAACCGTTGGACTCAAGCTGGACGAACGCGGCGCGATTGTGGTCGATGGCGACTGCAAAACCAACCTGCCCAATGTGTGGGCGGTTGGCGACGTGGTGCGCGGCCCGATGCTGGCGCACAAGGCCGAGGAAGAGGGCGTTGCCGTAGCCGAGCGCATTGCTGGCCAGCACGGGCATGTCAACTTCAACACCATTCCGTGGGTCATCTACACCAACCCCGAGATCGCATGGGTGGGTCAGACCGAAGAGCAGCTCAAAGCTGCTGGCAGGGCTTACAAGGCAGGAACCTTTCCGTTTTTGGCCAATGGCCGTGCGCGCGCTTTGGGCGACACCACCGGGATGGTGAAAATGCTGGCCGACGCTGCTACGGATGAGATATTGGGCGTGCATATTGCGGGCCCGATGGCCAGTGAGCTGATTGCAGAATGTGTCGTGGCGATGGAGTTCAGGGCCAGCAGTGAAGACATTGCACGTATCTGCCATGCCCACCCGTCCCTGAGTGAGGCCACCAAAGAAGCTGCATTGGCTGTTGACAAGCGAACATTGAACTTCTGATGCGTCAGGCGGCAGATTTTGTTTTTTCATCATTTCGGGTGTTGAATCGGCCTCTAGGCCAATAAATACGCCTGCTATTAGCTCCTGATAAAATAGCAAACTGAAAACCGTCCTGTGAGCGTCAAACAAGCTTATGAAGCCGAACTGGTGACCAGAGGCTACCAGTCGGACCCGGCCCAGCTGCGCGCCGTTGACGCACTGGAGCGCTGTGCCAATGACTGGGCTGCTTACAAAATACAGCGCTCCAACGCCTTCAAAAAACTGATCAACCACCCCGACACGCCGCGCGGTGTGTACATGTACGGCGGGGTGGGGCGGGGCAAAAGCTTTTTGATGGACTGCTTTTACAACGCGGTGCCGATCAAGCGAAAAACGCGACTGCATTTTCATGAGTTCATGCGTGAGGTGCACCGCGAGTTGCGTGACCTGGCAGGCACCGTCAACCCGCTGGACGAACTGGGCAAGCGCATGGCCAAGCGCTACAAGCTGATTTGCTTTGATGAATTTCACGTGGCTGAGATCACCGATGCGCTCATCTTGCACCGGCTTTTGAGTGCGCTGTTTGACAACGGTGTGGGCTTTGTCACCACCTCGAACTTCAAGCCGGACGACCTCTACCCCGGCGGCATGCACCGCGACCGCATTTTGCCCGCTATCGCGCTGCTCAATGGCCATCTGGAAGTCATCAGTGTTGACAACGGCACAGACTATCGCCGCCGCACCCTCGAGCAGGTCGGCCTGTACCACACCCCTTGGGGCGCCAAAGCTGATATGGAAATGACTGACGCCTTTAACCGTCTGGCCGAATCTCAAGACGACAGCCCGGTACTGCATATCGAGTCGCGCCAGATTCATGCGCGCCGCAAGGCCGGTGGTCTGGTCTGGTTTGACTTTAAAACCCTGTGTGGCGGACCGCGATCGCAAAACGATTACCTGGAGATAGCGACACAGTTCCACACGGTATTGCTCAGTGATGTGCCCGTCATGGCGCCCCGTATGGCATCAGAGGCGCGGCGTTTTACCTGGCTGGTGGATGTGCTTTACGACAGGCGTGTCAAACTCATCATGTCGGCAGAAGCCGCCCCTCAGGCGTTGTATATCGAAGGCCCGCTTGCGCATGAGTTTCCCCGCACCATCTCCAGGTTAAACGAAATGCAGTCAGCGCAATTTCTGGCACTTGAGCGCAGGGATGTGGACACCACTTTGACATGAAAAAACAATTGCTTCTGGTGCTGATGACAAGCCTGTTGCTGTCTGGCGGGATCGTGTTTGCTCAAACATCCAACGATGCTGAGCGCCTGCGCATCAGCAAGGAACGCGCCGCGCTTGAAGCAGGCTTTAACCGGGAGGACGCCGCCTGCTATCAAAAGTTCCTGGTCAACAACTGTCTAGATGAAGTGAAAATCAGGCGGCAGGAGGCCTTCGCCGATCTTCGCCGTCAGGAGATGTCGATCGACGATCAGGAGCGCAAGGCCAAGGGCGCCGAGCAGCTTCAAAAGACCGAAGACAAGACATCGCCTGAAAAACAGCAGGAAGAAGCTGATAGAAGGGCACAAGCCTTGCGGGATTCTGACGCCCGGATGGAACGCGAGCGACAAAAAAACGCGGATCGCCTCAAATTGGAGTCCAACGAAAAATCCAATCTGGAAACGGCCGCCGCCAAGGCTAAAGGCGCTCAGAACAAACAAGTGGGCAGAACTGCCAAGCAGGCTGCTGCTGCTGAAGAAGTTAAAAAATACAATGAACGTCTTGAGAAAGCCAAAGAACGCCAGGCGCGGATTGCCAAAGACAGGGCCAGTCAGTCCAGCCCATCTGCTGGCCCATTGCCTGTCATGCCATAGCCTGGCGTGGTCAGGCCCGCGGTTCCAGTTTGACGATCACCAGCGATAAATTGTCTCCTCCGCCATGGGCCCGTGACCGTGCTTTCTGAATCAAAAACTCACTGGCTTCACGAGGCGACAGCATGGACAAGGCCGAGCCCATTTCTTTGGGGCTCAATGGGTTATAGCGATCAATCAATTGCTTGGCAGTCATCACGACCTGATCAGATGCCTTGCGTCCACCACTGAGTCCACCCATCCCATCGGCCACGATACCCGGCAAACAGCCAGACGCCCGGTGGTGACCGATCAGGTTGATCTGGTCTTGCTGGTTAGTCTCGGTCGCCCTTGTGCAGGCCCGTGGATGCTGTGATGCGATAAGCTTTTGACATCCTCAAGCGCTTGCGATTCCTGAGGCCCGATTTTTTCGAGAAACAATTTATCATCAGAGCAAGAAGCGCGCAGTGAAAAATTCCTTGGACTTAAACCTACATTCCCCTGAAAGACGGCTGATCGATCTCAAGATTGAGCACGCTGACCTGAACGCGCTGGTCGACTTGGCGGCCCATGCCGTCCCGATGGACGAACTGATGCTCAGGCGACTGAAAAAGCGCCGCTTGCATCTTCGCGACCAGATCTCGCAGCTTGAGCTGTCACTTGACCCGCCCGAACCTGCCTGATGACGCTGAGCACTGACGTTCAGGTGGCTTTTGCTGCTGATGGGTTGTTGTCACGCGCGGCCAGTCATTTTGTGGCCCGCAGTGGTCAAACCGAGATGGCTCTGGCGGTGGCGCAGGCCATTGAAAACGGCCAAGCGCTGGTGGTCGAGGCCAGCACCGGGGTCGGCAAAACCTTTTCCTATTTGGTGCCGGCGCTACTCAGTGGTGAACGTGTCATGGTGTCGACGGCCACAAAAGCCCTGCAAGACCAGCTGTTTGGCCGCGATTTGCCGCGCCTGGTGGCGGCTCTGGGTTTGCCGGTTCGCACGGCGTTGCTTAAGGGGCGCGGCAGCTATGTGTGTCTGCACCGGGTGGGACTGGCCCGACAGGACAGCAAGGTATCGGACCGCGCGGTGTTGCGTGCTCTGGCCAAAATCGAGCAGTGGGCGCAGACCACGCGCGCCGGTGACCTGGCTGAAATGCCAGGGCTTGACGAGCGCTCACCCCTCATACCGCTGATCACTTCAACCCGTGAAAATTGTCTGGGCTCCCAATGCCCACAGTATCGTCAGTGCCACGTGAATCTGGCCAGGCGCGAGGCCCTGGCGGCCGATGTGGTGGTCATCAATCACCATCTGTTTTTTGCGGACCTGGCGGTTCGTGAATCAGGCATGGCAGAACTACTGCCAACCGTGCGGATCGTCATTTTTGACGAGGCGCATCAGCTCAACGAAACCGGCGTCCAGTTTTTGGGGCAGCACCTGAGCACCGGCCAGTTGCTTGATTTTTGTCGCGACATGTTGGGTGCCGGCCTGCAATTCGCGCGCGGCCTTGTGGATTGGCAGCAAACGGTCGGTGACTGTGAACATGCCGCCAGGAACTTGCGGCTGAGCGCCGGGCAAAGTTACCCGGGTGCCAAGCTGCGGTGGACGCAAGCAAGCCCTGAAACACTGGACGGCGACATTTGGACAGCAGCACTTGACGGGCTGGCGGCTTCATTGATCCGGGCTGTTGATGCGCTTGACACCGTCAGCGAGATAGCGCCGGATTTCGTGCGCCTCAAAGAGCGCGCCGCGCTGCTGTCAGAGCGCACTGCGCACTTTATCAACCCTTGCGCATCGGGATCTGTTCGCTGGGTCGATGTCGGTACGCAATTGCGCCTGACTGAATCCCCCTTGACGATTGCGAAAGCTGTTAAAACCAGAATGCTGGGAGCCTCAGCAGAGTCCACCAAGTCATGGATTTTTACCTCGGCCACGCTGGGCGACGATGAAGCGCTCAGCTGGTTCACCCAGCCCTGTGGCCTTGAGGGTGCAAGGCTCCTCAAAATAGGCAGTCCCTTTGATTACGCCCGGCAGGCGGCGTTGTATGTGCCGAATGATTTTCCCAAACCGGCCGATCCTGCGCATCCAATGCGGGTGGCCCAGTCGGCGGCACTTTGGGCGAGCCAACTCGGAGGGCGCACGATGGTACTCACGACAACGCTCAGAGCCCTTCGGCAGATTGGCGATGCCCTGGCAACTTCTTTTGATGCAGGAGGCAAACTTGAGGTGTTGGTACAAGGCAGCATACCCAAAAGGCTTTTGATTGAACGCTTTATGCAGGGCAATTCGGAAGGCCGAAAAGGCTGCATTTTGGTGGCTTCAAGTTCTTTTTGGGAGGGCATCGACTTGCCCGGCAATGTGCTGGAGCTTGTCATCATTGACAAGTTGCCATTTCCGCCACCGAACGACCCCATGGCCGAGGCCCGCTCCAAAGCGCTTGAGGCCGAGGGTCGAAGCGCCTTCAATGATTACTTTCTGCCCGAAGCAGCAGTTGCCCTGAAGCAGGGCGCTGGCCGGTTGATACGCCGGGAAACCGATCAGGGCGTGCTGGTTGTGTGTGACACCCGATTGGCGACGATGGGCTATGGCAAGCGCCTGTTAAGGGCTTTACCGCCCATGGCGCGGCTAGGATCGGAGGTTGAACTGCTGGCCAGGCTGGACGCGATCAGCCGACCGTGATCACCAAAATTTGTACCAGGGGTTGTTTGTAGCCCTGAAGCCCTTGGTTAGAAATTCGCTCTGCGGATAAGTTTTTTCAATGATTCTCCTGGTGTCGTCCCGCAACTGCGTCATGCCCAGAGCATCGTACGATTTATAGACGATAAAAGCGGCTTCCTCAAGTGCGGGAACGTCACGGTAGTCAGCAATGGCCGTTTGCGCACGGTTGATGGCAGCCACATAGGCGCCACGTGAGTAGTAGTAGCGCGCCACATGCACTTCAGACTGGGCCAGCGAGTTAACGGTGTAACCCATGCGCGCTTTGGCATCGGGCGTATAGCGCGACTCTGGAAAACGGTTCGCCAGTTCTTTGAACGACTCAAAAGACTCTTTGGCCACCTTTTGGTCCCGTTCAGATAAATCTTGACGGGCAATGCTGCCGAATAGTCCCATATTTTCATTGAAGTTGACCAATCCTTTCAGATAAAGGGCATAGTCAAGCGCGGGGCTGGCGGGATGCAGTTTGATAAATCGGTCAAGTGTGGCAATGGCTTGTGCCTGCTCGCCGCCCTTGTATTGTGCGTAGGCTTTTTCAAGCTGGGCTTGCTGTGCCAGCGGAGTGCCGGCGGCGCGACCTTCCAGCTTTTCGAACATCGGGATGGCTTTGTCGTAAGCACCAGAGCGTGCTTCGTCCTTCGCTTCAGCGTAAAGCTTGTTGGGGCTCCAACTGCTGGTAGGGTCAATAGGTTTGCTTGAGCAACCGGCCAGCACGAATGACAGTGCTGCCAAGGCGAGGGTCAGCGGAACAACCGATAATTTGTTTGTAAACATGCGACTTACCTCTACGATTGGCTGACTTGAAACATAGCTTTCCTATTATATCGAGCACAGCCGCAGCGCTTGCCGCGATGCCGGACGGTCAGGACATTCTGGATGACACGGATGGTGCAACGGATTTTGCCGAGTTTGAAAGCCGTCAGGCGACTGTTCCCATGACTAGCCATGGCGAACGGCTGGATCGCACCTTGGCGCTGGTGGTGCCAGAGTTCTCGCGCAGTTACCTTCAGCAACTGGTCGCATCCAGCGCCGTTTTGCACAACGGCCTGGCACAAACCAAATCGTCCACCCGGGTCAAGGCCGGGGACACCTTGAGCATCGAGCTCAAACCCACGCCGCAAAGCCAGGCCTTCAAGTCCGAAGCGATGGCGCTCGACGTGCTGTTTGAAGACGATTTCTTGCTTATCGTCAACAAGCCTGCTGGCCTGGTGGTACACCCTGCACCCGGTAATTGGTGCGGCACCTTACTCAATGGCTTGCTGGCCAGGGATGTTCGGGCCTCAAACCTGCCGCGCGCAGGCATCGTCCACCGCCTGGACAAAGACACCAGTGGCTTGATGGTGGTGGCACGAACACGCCAGACCATGGATCAACTGGTCAGCATGATTGCAGCGCGAACCGTGAGCCGGCAGTACATTGCATTGGCCCATGGCGCCTGGCAAGGCGCAAAAAGCCGTCATGTGGATCTACCTATTGGGCGCGATTTTCGAAACCGCCTGCGCATGGCTGTGGTGGACCTGGCCAAACACCCAGGAAAAGCAGCAGTGACGGACCTGACCCTGCTGGAAACCGGGGCGACCTTCTGCCTGGTGCAATGCAAACTGCACACAGGCCGTACACACCAGATTCGGGTCCATATGTCAGCACTTGGCCATCCTCTGGTGTCTGACGCCTTGTACGGCGGCGCCTTGGCGGGTGGCTTGCAGCGCCAGGCTTTGCATGCCTGGAGGCTGGCATTTGAGCACCCTGTAACGCGTGCGCCCTTGGTGTTTCAGTCTGCATTGCCGCCTGATATGCAAAGCGCCATCACTGACCTGGGCCTGAGATACAATCGCCCAGAGGTCGCTTAGGCCGGGATGCAACACGGCGGTCACTGCAAACACAGCTCTCCAAGTGCTTGCATCTTCGTTTAGGACCAGCGTCTATATGACCTTATGCGCTTGTTTCAGATAATGTCCCGAATCTTTCAAAACACCTGGAAATCATGAATACGGTGGATGCAAAGCGCGTCCTCGAAACAGCACTTATTTGTGCGCAGCAGCCCCTGCCGCTGCGTGAAATGGGCGTTTTGTTCAACGGGGCACTTAATTCAGACAGCATCAAGCTGGCACTTGCCGACTTGCAAAACGACTGGACAGGCCGCGGCGTAGAGCTGGTGCAGGTGGCCTCCGGCTGGCGTTTTCAAAGCCGTCCACAAATGCGCGAATATCTGGATCGCCTGCATCCTGAAAAGCCACCACGCTATAGTCGTGCAACGCTGGAGACATTGGCCATCATTGCCTATCGCCAGCCAGTCACACGGGGCGATATGGAAGACATTCGCGGTGTGACGATCAACAGTCTGATCCTCAAACAACTGGAAGACCGGGGCTGGGTCGATGTCATCGGGCACCGCGAAACGGTGGGCAGGCCGGCGCTGTATGCCACCACCAAACAGTTTTTGGATGACCTGGGTGTTCGTTCCCTGGACGAATTGCCCGCGATGGACGGCAAAGCAGGCCAGGAGGCTGTGCTGGAACAAATTGAGTTTGGGGTGGCAGCGCCGGTGCCGGAACTGGAATCGGATTTGACGACTACGGATGGCATGGCCTTGGCTGACTCCTTGTCTGATGTGACGGGTGACCCCGCAGGGCTTGCTTTGACTGACCTGATGCCGCCCCCAACTCACAACGCATGAATGTAGCCCCATGAATCCAGTCGATCTTTTGGACAGCGCAGCCCCTTCGTTGCCCCCAATGCATTCTGAGCCGCCAAGCTCTGCAACAGTGACCCGTTTTGAAGACGTTGTGACCGGCCGGTTTGACGCTGACGTTGTCGATGCTTCATTTGATTTGCCCAAACGGGTGCTGTCCCCACAACCTGAATCCCCCAAGTTGCACAAGGTGCTGGCGCAGGCCGGTCTCGGTTCGCGGTTGGATATGGAGCAACTGATTCTGGAAGGGCGCATTTCTGTCAATGCGGAGCCTGCCCACATTGGTCAGCGCATCCAGTTTGGTGACAGCATCAAGGTCAATGGAAAACCGATTCGGGTTCGGATTGATCCACCGCCTCCACGCGTGATTGCTTACCATAAGCCTGCAGGTGAGGTGGTGACGCATGACGACCCGCAAAATCGGCCGACCGTGTTCAGGCGCTTACCCAAACTTTTTCAGGGCAAATGGCAGTCAGTCGGGCGACTGGACTTGAACACAGAGGGTCTGCTTTTGCTGACCAGCTCAGGCGAGCTGGCCAATCGCCTGATGCACCCCCGCTTTGGCCTTGAGCGCGAATATGCAGTGCGTGTGCTGGGTGCTTTGAGCAATGAAGAAAAAAAGCGCCTGCTCGAGGGTGTCACGCTGGACGATGGATTGGCCCAGTTCTCTTCGCTTGAGGCGGGCGGTGGTGAGGGTGCCAACTGCTGGTACAAGGTCACCCTGTCTGAAGGTCGTAACCGTGAGGTTCGGCGCATGTTTGAGGCGGTGGGTCATGCGGTCAGCCGGCTCATACGTATTCGCTATGGAGCCGTGGTATTGCCGCGTGGCCTCAAGCGAGGCGCCTTTGTTGAGTTGGACGAGCAAGATATTGGGGCCTTGACCAGCGCGGCTGACCGTTCCGAGCGCCGCAGCGATTCGCGCGCGCTAGCCGATGGTCAGGATGGAGCCGTGGGTGAAGCCCAGACTCGCCCAGGGCGAGGCCCGCGCCGAGGTCCGAGGTCTCGTGGCGGTCGGCGTGCGCAGGATAATTCTCCGCTTCATGATCATATTGACCAGACCGAAAGTGCCGGACCGCACGAGTTCCAGCCGCCAGACTACATTCGCGGTGCGACCGGTTCTGCTCCTGGCAATAACGCCAACCGGGGCGGTCGCAATGCCCGCAGCGGCAAGGGGCGTAGCGCAACCGGTGGCAGTTTCAATAGCAATCCTGGCTCCAGAGCAAATGCGGGCCCAGGGACACCAAGAAGGCCCAATGCGGGTGGCAGAAATCAGAACCGGCGCGATGACCGTGGCCCAGGCGCTAACCGTAAGAGTGACTCGGCGCAGCCCGACCCGATGAAAACTTCGTTTGGCTACATTGGTGCCGACACCTTCACCCGGCAACGCCAGGCACAAGGGCCGCGCCGCGGTAACAGCGGCGCTAGCGCAGGCGGCAATCGCAACTCAAGCCGCAATGGTGGCAATCGTGGCGGTAACCGGTAAGCCCCGGCGCAGGTTTTAATGACCTGACCTTGTCAGGGCAAATGCGGTCATTGCGTGTGTCCGCAGGTTAAAATAACGGGTTGTATTCATTTTGAATATCTCATAAAAATCTCAAGGCTAAGGAAAGCACATGGCAATCGAACGTACTCTCTCCATCATCAAACCAGACGCTGTGGCAAAAAACGTCATTGGTCAAATATATGCACGCTTTGAGGCAGCGGGCCTGAAAGTGGTGGCGGCCAAATTGGTGCACCTGTCACGCGGCGAAGCCGAAGCTTTTTATGGCGTTCACAAAGAGCGCCCTTTTTTCAAAGACCTGGTCAGTTTCATGATCTCTGGCCCCGTCATGATTCAGGCGCTGGAAGGCGAAAACGCCATTTTGAAAAATCGCGACCTGATGGGTGCAACTGACCCAAAGAAAGCTGCTGCGGGCACCATTCGTGCCGACTTCGCCGAAAGTATCGATGCCAATGCTGTTCACGGCTCAGATGCTGCTGAGACGGCTCAAGAAGAAATCGCTTTCTTTTTCCCCGGCATGAATATCTATTCACGCTAAAACGCAGAGCCTCAACGAGTTCGCTCATGACAGTCAACCTCCTTGATCTTGACATGGATGGGTTGGCTGTCTTTTGCGAGAGCCTGGGCGAAAAACGCTTTCGTGCCACCCAGCTTTTTCGCTGGATTCATCAAAAAGGCGCGACCGACTTTGACCAGATGACGGATCTGGCGAAGTCGCTGCGTGACAAGCTGCCCTCGTCTGCCTGTATCGAGGCATCCAAGGTGGTGTCCCGTCACGATTCAGCTGACGGCACGATCAAATGGCTGTTTGATGTGGGCGCAGGGGACGTCATTGAGACGGTTTTCATTCCTGAATCTGATCGCGCAACGCTTTGCATTTCATCTCAAGCAGGCTGTGCGGTAGGTTGCAGGTTTTGCTCTACTGGTCATCAAGGCTTCAGCCGCAACCTGACAACAGCCGAGATTGTGGCGCAGTTGTGGTTTGCAGAACATGCCTTGCGGCGGGAATTCAAGCGCGATGAGCGCATCATCTCCAATGTGGTGATGATGGGCATGGGTGAGCCACTGCAAAACTATTCGCAATTGTTGCCCGCGCTGCGTACCATGCTCGATGACCACGGCTACGGGTTGTCGCGCCGACGCGTGACGGTATCCACGTCCGGTGTCGTGCCCATGCTGGATCGACTGGCAAAGGACTGCGCCGTCGCCCTGGCTGTGTCCCTGCATGCGCCTTCAGATGCATTGCGCGACGAGTTGGTACCTCTGAACAAAAAATACCCGATTGATGAGCTGTTGCAGGCCTGTGCCCGTTACCAATTGGCGGCACCGCGTGACTTCATCACTTTTGAGTATTGCATGCTGGAGGGTGTCAACGACACACCTGAACATGCCCGGCAGCTGATTGCCCTGATGCAAAAACACGCACCCAATGGCCTGTCCTGCAAGTTCAACCTGATTCCTTTCAATCCATTTCCTGCGTCGGGTTTGAAGCGCTCGGATATGGCCGCGGTCACTGCGTTTGCCAAAGTTTTGCTGGATTCTGGCGTGGTGACCACTGTGCGAAAAACGCGGGGGGACGACATTGACGCGGCGTGCGGGCAGCTGGCCGGCGATATACAGGATCGGACGGGTGCCAGCAAGCGCATGGCATCACAGCGACAAGGTATGCTCAGCGGCATCAAGGTTGTGGTCGCCGAAGGAGTGGGCTTATGAGATTTCCCGGTATCGTCTTGTGGGCTTCCATATGCTGGATGTCTGTTGTCCTGACCGGATGTGTCAACGGTCCAAGCGCTGCCGGCCGAACCAGCCAGCAGGCGGACATCATGACGGAGTCAGATGAGCCTGACAATCGTCGGCGAGCACGTTTGCGACTGGAGTTGGCCAGTGGCTATTTCGATCAGGGCCAGACCAAAGTGGCGCTCGACGAGGTCAAGCAGGCGCTGCTGGCCGACCCCACATTTGCGGATGCGTACAATTTGCGCGGACTGGTGTACATGCGCCTTAACGACCTGGCGCTGGCCGAAGACAGCTTCAAGCGCTCGCTGGCCTTGAGTCCCCGCGACGCTGGTGCGGCCCACAACTACGGCTGGTTTTTGTGCCAGCAGGGGCGTTACGTTGAGTCTATGCAGTGGTTTGGCCGCGCCATTTCAAACCCGATGTACCAGGAGCAATCCAAGAGCCTGATGACACAAGGCATATGTCAGGTTCGTGCGGGCCAGCGTTCGGATGCAGAGCAAAGTCTGATCCGATCCTATGAACTGGATGCGGGCAACCCCCTAACCGGCTATAACCTTGCAAGCCTGCTGTACGAGCGTGGCGAGCTTGTGCGGTCTCAGTTTTACACGCGCCGCCTTAACAATAGCGACCTCGCCAATGCCGAAACTCTCTGGCTTGGGGTCAAGATCGAACAGCGTTTGAACAATGCCGAGGCAGTGCAGCAACTGGCCGGCCAGTTGAAAAGGCGTTTTGGACAATCCAAAGAGGCTGCTGCATTTGATCGGGGAGCTTTCAGTGAGTGAGCTTCAAAACGCCTCAGCCGATGAGCAAGTTAGTCGGGCTGAACTGGCTGAATCGGTGGCGCCGCAAGGTGCGGGCGAGCTTTTAAAGCAGGCCCGTGAGGCCGCCGGCCTTCATATTGCTGCTATGGCGGTGCTTCTCAAAGTGCCCGTGAAAAGACTCGAAGCACTTGAAGCCGGCCGAACGGACTTGCTGCCTGATGCCGTTTTTGTTCGTGCTTTGGCATCAAGTGTGTGCCGCACGCTCAAAATTGACGCTTCGCCTGTCCTGGCACGGTTGCCGCAAACCGATGCGCCAAAGCTGATAAGTCAGGGTGCGGGCATCAACACACCATTTCGCTCGCCGGGTGACGGACCTGGCCCAAGCCTTTGGGCTCAGGTGTCGCGACCAGCGGTGCTTGCGGGTTTGTTGTTGTTACTGGCCGCCTTGGTGCTTATCTTTTTGCCTGTCATCAAAACGAGTTTGAACGACGTCAAGTCACAGGCTGCAGATCTCCGTTTGACTGCTCCAGTGACAGCCGACAGCGCAGCCTACTCGGGGACTGAAAAAACTGCGGCTTCAGCGCTGCCGATCAACGTTCCTGCGGCTTTTATGTCTCCGACAGCTTCCGCCGATGTGGCTACTCTGGCACAAACAGGACCTGGCACGACCTCTGCTTTTCAGGCAACGACAGCGGGTGTGGCAGCGCCCACATTGGTTGTCACGCCCAAGCCCCCTTCAGACACCGACGTGATTGTGTTCACAGCCAAAGGCCAGTCATGGGTGGAGGCAACTGATGCAAAGGGACAGGTTGTGCTGCGTCGGGTGCTCAATGCTGGTGAAATTGCCGGTGCTGCGGGTGTTTTGCCTTTGAAGGTGGTGGTAGGCAGCGCCAACGAGACGCAGGTACAGGTTCGCGGCAAGGCGTTTGATTTGAATGCAGTTGCCAAAGACAATGTCGCTCGATTTGAGGTGAAGTAAATGCCAGTGTCCACGCCTATCAATATTGCCCAAACCAAGGAGCGTCATTCGCGCCAGGCACAAGTGGTTTGGGGGTCGCGTATCGTCACAGTGGGTGGGGATGCGCCAGTTCGCATTCAGTCCATGACCAATACCGATACGGTCGATGTCATTGGAACGGCCATCCAGGTCAAGGAGTTGGCGATAGCCGGCTCGGAGATGGTTCGCATCACCGTCAACACGCCCGAAGCGGCTCAGGCTGTGCCTTACGTTCGTGAGCAGCTGGACCGCATGGGTATTGATGTGCCGCTGGTCGGTGACTTTCACTACAACGGCCACCGTTTGCTGACCGACTACCCGGCCTGCGCACAGGCCTTGTCAAAATACCGCATCAATCCTGGCAACGTCGGTAAAGGCGATAAACACGACAAACAGTTTGGCCAGATGATTGAGGCCGCAGTACGCTGGAACAAAGCGGTTCGTATCGGTGTCAACTGGGGCAGTCTTGATCAGGAATTACTGGCGAGTCTGATGGACGAAAACAATGCCAGATCAGAGCCTTGGGATACCAAACAGGTGATGTACGAAGCCCTCATTACCTCTGCGCTGGACTCCGCACGTCTGGCTGAAAAAATGGGCATGAAGCGCGAGCAGATCATCCTGTCTTGCAAGGTCAGTGGCGTACAAGACCTGATTTCCGTCTACCGCGAGCTGGCCAAGCGCGACAGCTACGCCCTGCACCTGGGCCTGACAGAAGCCGGCATCGGAACCAAGGGGACGGTCGCCTCTAGCGCGGCATTGTCTGTTTTGCTTCAGGAAGGCATTGGCGACACCATCCGCGTATCCCTGACGCCGCAACCTGGTGAAGCGCGCACCCAAGAGGTTGTGATTGCATCCGAGATATTGCAGGCTCTCGGCATGCGAAGTTTTAACCCCAGCGTGACAGCTTGCCCCGGTTGCGGCCGTACCACCAGCACTACGTTTCAGGAGCTCACGCAGCAAATCGACGATTTTCTGCGGGCTCAAATGCCGGTCTGGCGCAGCCAGTACCCTGGCGTTGAAAAAATGAAAGTTGCCGTGATGGGCTGCATCGTCAATGGCCCCGGTGAGAGCAAGCATGCCGACATCGGCATCAGTCTGCCCGGCTCTGGTGAGGCGCCCGCGGCGCCTGTTTACATCGACGGCGAAAAAAGTGTGACACTTCGGGGCGACAACATCGCACAAGAATTTCGCGTGATCGTTGAAAACTATATTGAAAAACGTTTTGGCAAAACTTCCGCCGAAGCTGCTTGACCCAACTGTTGGTGAACGATGGCTGAAAAATTAAGTGCTGTTAAGGGCATGAACGACGTCTTGCCGCCTGATTCAGCGCGGTGGGAATGGTTGGAAGGCAAAGTCCGCAATCTCATGGCGCGCTACGCCTATCGTAATATCCGTACGCCGATTGTTGAGCCTACGCCACTGTTCGTACGCGGACTGGGCGAGGTCACTGATATTGTTGAAAAAGAGATGTACTCTTTTGAAGACAAGCTCAATGGAGAAGCCCTGACACTGCGGCCTGAAAATACGGCGGGAGTGGTACGCGCGGTGGCGGAACATTCCATGTTGTACGAAGGCGGAAAACGCCTGTATTACATGGGGCCGATGTTTCGCCATGAGCGTCCACAGCGTGGGCGTTATCGGCAATTTCATCAAGTTGGCGCGGAAGCATTGGGTTTTCCGGGCGCGGAAGTTGATGTCGAACTGATTTTGCTTGCCGATGCCCTGTGGAAAGAACTGGGTTTGACTGACGTTCAGCTGGAGTTGAACTGCCTGGGTCAGCCCAACGAGCGCAAGCGGCACCGGGCCGCGCTGATTGCCTATTTTGAAGCGCACAACGACGTGCTTGATGCCGAGGCCAAACGACGCCTGCACAGCAACCCGCTGCGTCTGCTCGATAGCAAGAATCCCGCCATGCAAAGCATGCTGGAGGCCGCTCCCCAATTGATAGACTTTCTGGGGGAGGCTTCGCTGAAGCACTTTGACGGCGTCAAAGCCATGCTTGACGCCAATGGTGTTGCTTACCGCATCAACCCGCGGCTGGTGCGCGGAATGGACTACTACAACCTCACCGTGTTTGAGTTTGTCACCCGGAGTCTGGGCTCCCAAGGCACGATTTGCGGCGGCGGCCGCTATGACTATCTGATAGAGCAAATTGGCGGCAAGGCTGCACCTGCCGTGGGCTGGGCACTGGGCGTCGAGCGGATACTTGAACTTATCAAAGAGCAGGGTAAGGACATGCCTATGCCTGTTCTGGATGCCTATGCCGTGATTCCTGAGGCTTCAGCTTTGCCTGTGGCTTTGAGAGTTTTGCAGCAACTGAGGGCCGCCGGCATCAGTGTACAAATGCATTCTGGCCTGAGTGTGGATGGCATGGGCAGCATGAAATCGCAGTTTAAAAAAGCCGACGGCAGTGGCGCCCGCTTTGCATTGATCTTTGGCGCTGCCGAGCTCGCGCAGGGTTGCGTGGCCCTCAAACCTTTGCGGGCGGCGACAGAGGCCGGAAAAATTGACGCCCAAACCTTGCATCGGCTGCAGGATGTTGCTTTATGGGCGAACAAGCTGGGCAGTCCGCTCGTATGACGCCAGACTGTCCCTCTACAATCGGGCAAATCAATCTGCGTCCAAACCGTGCCTTTTATCGGCGCGATACCCCAAACCATTCGTATGTCAAACCACCTCGACCTTGAAGAGCAGGAACAGCTTGCCGAGATCAAACATTTCTGGAAACGATACGGCAACGCAATTTCCTGGTTGCTGATTGCTGTTTTCGGTACGGTGGCCGCGTGGAACGGCTACCAGTACTGGCAAACACGGCAAGCGGCCCAAGCGTCCACGATGTATGACGAAGTGGCCCGGGCCGTACAGTTGGGTGACGTGGCCCGAATTGATCGCTCGCTGGCAGACATGAAAGACCGTTTTGGTGGCACCACTTATGCAGAACAGGCCGGCCTGCTGGCGGCCAAGGTGTTTTATGACAAAGGCAATCTGGATGCGTCCAAGGCGGCGCTGACCTGGGTGGCCGACAAGGCCAAGGACGAGGGCTACCAGTCGATTGCTAAATTGCGTTTGTCCGGCATTTTGCTGGAGGCCAAGGCTTATGACGAAGCATTGAAGTTGCTGTCCGGCAGTTTTCCCAAAGATTTTTCGCCCCTGGCCAGCGACAGGCGTGGCGATATTTTGCTGCTGCAAGGCAAAAAGGCCGAAGCCAGGGCTGAATACGAAAAAGCCTACAAGACGCTGGACGAGCGTGCTGAATATCGCCGCCTGGTGGAGGTCAAACTCAACGCGCTGGGGGTTGACCCCGTGGCCGTGGCGACTTCGTTGGTAACCCCTTCAAAAACGGATGATCCAGAGGTTAAAAAGTGAGTTTTTACACATTGAATATGCCTCTTTCCCTTATTTCAATTGGGCGAATAGCTACTTTTTTAATAGCAATTGTTCTGCCTTTGTCGGGTTGCTCAGTGATGTCTTATTTCAGTGGCCCGAGCAAGCCTCAGCCTGCGGCCTTGCAGCCTGTGAGCGGTTCGGTTGTCGCCAGGCAGGCCTGGGTTTCACGCATTGGACCGGTCAATTTTCCGCTGGATGTTCAGGTGGTTGGCGATTCGGTATACGTGGCCGGCGGCGACGGCACACTGGTTTCTATCGACGGTCGCACGGGTAAAGACCTCTGGCGTGCCAGCGCCGGCGCACCGATCGCTGCGGGTATAGGTACTGATGGAAAAACGTCGGCCGTGGTCACCCAAGCCAATGAGGCGGTAGCGTTTCTTGATGGACGTGAGATTTGGCGTCAAAAACTGACCGCGCAAGCTTACACGGCACCATTTGTTGCGGGTGGCAGAGTGTTTATCCTGACTGCAGACCGCGCTGTGAGTGCCTATGACGGGCAAACCGGCCGCAAGCTGTGGACGCAGCTGCGGCCCAACGAGCCTTTGGTTCTCAGGCAGTCCGGTGTCATGCTGGCGGTGGGTGACACGCTGGTGGTGGGTCTGGGCGGGCGTCTGGCTGGCTTGAACCCATCAAGCGGCAGCATTCGCTGGGAGGCGCCCATTGCTTCTCCGCGCGGCGTGAACGATGTTGAGCGGCTGGTCGATTTGGTCGGACGTGTCAGCCGCGATCGTGAGGTGGTGTGCGCGCGGGCTTTTCAGACCAGTGTCGGCTGTGTGAACACGACACGCGGCAATCTGATTTGGTCGCAACCCGCCAACGGCTCTCAAGGCATTCATGGTGATGACAAGCGCGTGTTCGGTACGGAATCTGACGGTGTTGTCAGGGCCTGGAATCGCTCAGATGGCGAGCGTGCCTGGACTACCGATGTTTTGCGTTATCGCAATTTGACGGCCCCTTTGGTGGTCGGACGTTCTCTGGCGATTGGTGATTTTGCGGGCGTGATTCACTTGCTGTCGCGTGAAGACGGCTCTTTGCTGAACCGCTTGAGCACGGATGGTTCTCCCGTTGCTGCAGCCCCCGTGCTGGTTGGCAACACCCTGGTGGCAGTCACTCGTAATGGCGGCATTTTCGGCTTTGTACCCGAGTAAAAAACCGCAACATCGACTGACCCTGTGGTCCATGAAAAGCAGCTATGAAACCCGTTATTGCCTTGGTTGGCCGCCCCAATGTAGGCAAATCCACTTTATTCAATCGCCTGACAAAAACCCGCGACGCCATCGTTGCTGACTATGCCGGGCTGACCCGTGATCGTCATTACGGCAACGGCAACCTCGGAAGCCACGACTACATCGTGATTGACACTGGTGGTTTTGAGCCCGACGCGCAAAGTGGCATTTACAAGGAAATGGCCAAGCAAACCCGTCAGGCCGTGGCAGAGGCTGACGTGGTCATCTTTGTGGTGGATGCGCGCGCCGGCGTCAGTGCGCAAGACCACGACATTGGCACATACCTGCGCAAGCTGGGCAAACCGACGGTCCTGACCGCCAACAAGGCAGAAGGGATGCTGGAAGGTGTTCAGTTGTCCGAGTTTTTTGAGCTGGGCCTGGGCCAGGTGCTGGGCGTATCGGCGGCTCACGGTCAGGGCATGCGCACGCTCGTGGACACAGCCCTTGAACTGTTGCATTTGCCAGAGGAGGGCGAGGAGTCCGAACCCCAGGATCCGTCCATCATCAAGCTGGCCGTTGCGGGCCGGCCAAATGTCGGCAAATCGACGCTGATTAACACCTGGCTGGGTGAAGAGCGTCTGGTGGCGTTTGATTTGCCTGGCACCACGCGCGATGCCATTTCAGTGCCTTTTGAGCGCGCCGGGCAAAAATTTGAATTGATTGACACAGCGGGCTTGCGCCGCAAAGGCAAGGTGTTTGAGGCGATTGAAAAGTTTTCAGTCGTTAAAACCTTGCAGGCGATTGAAAATTGCAATGTGGCCTTGCTCCTGCTCGATGCCACCCAGGGTGTGACTGATCAGGACGCGCACATCGCGGGTTATATCCTGGAAAGTGGCCGCGCCGTGGTTCTGGCCATCAACAAATGGGACGCCGTGGACGCCTATCAACGGGAAACCCTGGCCCGGTCGGTCGAAACGCGGCTGGCTTTTTTGAAGTTTGCGGCCATTCACTATATTTCTGCCATCAAGCGACAGGGACTGGGCCCTGTGTGGAAGTCCATCGCGCAGGCGCATGCGTCGGCCAACCGGAAGATGTCTACCCCGGTCTTGACACGCCTGTTGCTTGAGGCGGTGCAGTTCCAGCAGCCCCAGCGGGTGGGTGTGTTCCGGCCCAAGCTGCGTTACGCGCATCAGGGCGGCATGAACCCTCCGATCATCATCGTTCATGGCAATTCCCTGGAGCATGTCAGCGAGTCTTACAAACGTTTTCTGGAAGGGCGTTTTCGCAAGGAGTTTGACCTGACCGGCACGCCGATGCGGATTCAGATGAAAACTTCGACAAACCCTTACAAAGACAAGGAATCGGCCTAGACCTACAAACGGCGCAGCTTTGCTGTGATATTGTGTGGGTCTCTTTACTCTTAAACACGGAAAATATCGTGAGCAATAACAAAGGTCAGTTACTCCAAGACCCGTTTCTGAATACCTTGCGTAGAGAACACGTGCCTGTTTCAGTTTATCTCGTCAACGGGATCAAATTGCAGGGTCAGATCGAGTCTTTCGATCAGTACGTGGTCTTGCTGCGCAACACGGTGACGCAAATGGTTTACAAACACGCTATCTCGACCATCGTGCCGGGCCGTGCTGTCAACTTTGCAGCCGCCAACCCCGAAGAAAGCCCCGCCAGCTGAGTTCCACCAGCCTGACTCCCAAGCCACTGGCCATACTGGTTGGTGTCGACTTGGGTCTTCCCAATTTCGACCGCGAATTGCAAGAGTTGGGCCTGCTCGCTCAAACGGCAGGCCTTGAGCCTGTTGAGCGCGTGACCTGCAAGCGCCGTGCGCCCGACGCCGCGCTCTTCATCGGCAGCGGCAAGGCCGATGAGATCAAAATGCTGGCCCAGCAAGTGGGGGCGACTGAGGTGCTGTTTGACCAAGCCCTGAGCCCAGCCCAGCAGCGCAATCTAGAGCGATATCTCGAACTGCCTGTCAATGACCGAACCTTGCTGATTCTGGAAATATTCGGACAGCGCGCGCGCAGCCATGAAGGCAAATTGCAGGTAGAGCTGGCCCGCCTGCAGTATTCGTCCACTCGCCTGGTGCGGCGCTGGTCCCACCTGGAGCGTCAAACCGGTGGCGCCGGCGTGCGTGGCGGCCCGGGCGAAAAGCAGATCGAGCTTGACAAGCGCATGATTGGCGACGCCATCAAACGCTGTAAAGAGCGGCTCTCCAAAGTCAAAAAACAGCGCCAGACCCAGCGCCGCCAGCGCGACAGGAAGAACGCCTTCAGCATCTCGCTGGTGGGCTACACCAACGCTGGCAAATCAACCTTGTTCAATGCGCTGGTCAAAGCCAAGACCTATGCGGCTGACCAGCTCTTTGCCACGCTGGACACGACCACGCGGCAGTTGTATCTGGGGGATGCGCAGCGCATGGTGTCGCTGTCAGACACCGTGGGATTTATTCGCGATTTGCCCCATGGGCTGGTCAATGCTTTCGCAGCCACCTTGCAGGAAGCCGCTGATGCCGACCTGTTGCTACACGTCGTTGACGCGGCCAATCCCGACTATCTCGAGCAGATTGAGCAGGTGCAGCGCGTACTGGAGGAAATCGGAGCGGCTGACGTACCGCAGATTTTGATCTTCAACAAGCTCGATTTCCTTGAAAAATCTCGCTGGCCCCTTCATTTGAGCGACATGTTTGAAGTCAAAGATGCCTTTTGCGAAGCAACTCGACGGGTAGAGCGCGTGTTTGTCAGCGCTCATACTGGCGACGGTTTGCCGCAGCTCAGGCAATTGCTGTCTGCTCATGCTGCCTTGGGTCATGCCCTGGATATCCCCGAGGCATTTGAGGTCGTTGTGTAGACGGGGTCGCGAATTAGGCACAATGTCGAAGTATTGAAAAAAAGAGCAAGACCTCATGAACCTGAACCCCGTGCTACAGACATTGGCCACATGGCCTGCCCGATTCAAACACCGTACCCTTGGCGTGTTCAATCTCAACGACAACCGCTGGGGCCGTGACGGTGACAAGCCCGCCGCCGACAAGCCTTCTGGCGGCGAAACCAAGCCCAACGCGGAGCCTGAAAGTCCAGCACCAGCCCCCGAGCAGCGTCCCCGGCCAAAGGCAGGCAACCAGGGCCCGCCTGATCTTGACGAGTTGTGGCGTGATTTCAACCGCAAACTCAATGGCCTGTTTGGCGGCAACAAAAATACACGCGGCCGCACAGCAGGTGGTGGTGGTGGCAATACCCCGGGCGGCGGCTTTCAGCCCGACATGAAAAGTGCGGGCATTGGTGCCGGCCTGATTGCGGCTGTCGCTGTGCTGATCTGGTTGGGTACAGGGTTTTTCATTGTGCAAGAGGGCCAGCAGGCGGTCATTACCCGCTTTGGCGAACTCAAGGGCACGCGCGATGCGGGTTTTAACTGGCGCATGCCTTATCCGATCGAGCGGCATGAAACAGTGGCACTGACGCAGCTGCGGTCGGTCGAAATCGGCCGGGGTTCTGCTGCCGGTGCGGCTGGGCTCAAGGAGTCATCCATGCTGACGCAGGACGAAAACATTGTCGACGTCAAATTCACGATTCAGTACCGCCTCAAGAGCGCCGCAGACTATTTGTTTCAAAACCGCAATCCCGATGATGCCGTCAAAAAAGCAGCAGAATCGGCGATTCGGGAAGTTGTGGGCAAGGGCACGATGGACACGGTGCTGAACAAAGACCGCGAATCGATCCAGCGCGATGTGGTCAAAAGCGTACAAGCCCAGCTTGACCGCTACAAGACCGGCATTTTGATTCAAACCGTCAACATCCAGAACGTGCAGCCGCCCGAGCCGGTACAAGCCGCTTTTGACGACGCGCTCAAGGCTGGTCAGGATCGGGATCGTCTGAAAAATGAAGGCCAGGCTTACGCCAATGAGGTGGTGCCTCGCGCCAAGGGTACCGCGGCACGTCTGAAAGAAGAAGCCGACGGTTATAAGTCCAATGTGGTGGCGCGGGCCGAGGGTGATTCGCAGCGCTTCAAGTCGGTGTACACCGAGTATCAAAAAGCACCGCAAGTTACCCGTGACCGAATGTACACGGACACCATGCAGCAAATCTACAGCAGTGTGACCAAGGTCATGGTGGATTCAAAGCAGGGCAGCAATTTGCTGTACCTGCCGCTCGACAAACTGATGCAGGCTGCTGGCACTGCTGCCAGCGTCAGCAGCGCTGACATTGCGGTTGTACCCGCAGCGCCAGCCGCCGCAGCCCCACCAGTACCTGCTGCAACAGATACGCGATCGCGCGATAGCTCACGCACCCGCGATCGTGACAACCGCTAAGCAGGAGAACAACAATGAATAAACTCGGATTCGTTATCACCACCTTGCTGGTGGCCTTGGCTGTCTTTGCGTCCACTCTTTTTGTGGTTGATCAGCGTCAGTTTGGCGTTCTCTATTCCTTCGGCCAGATCAAGGAAGTCATCACGGAGCCGGGGCTGCGCTTCAAGTTGCCTCAGCCGTTTCAAAACGTGGTATTTCTGGACCGCCGTGTGCTGACACTGGACAGCCCTGAGACAGGCTCCATTCAAACTGCGGAAAAGAAAAACCTGGTGGTTGACTGGCTGGTCAAGTGGCGTATTGCTGACCCCAAACAATTCATCCGTAACAACTCGGGTGGCACCAGCATTCAAACTGCTGAGGCGCGCCTGACTTCGGTGGTGCAGGACGCATTGAACTCTGAAGTGACCAAGCGCACCGTCAAGGACGTGTTGTCGACGGACCGCGACAAAATCATGCAGGGCGTGCAGCAGCGCCTGATAGACGATGCAAAAACTTTCGGTATTGAAATCGTTGACGTGCGCATCAAGCGTGTCGACTTTCCGTCGTCTGTTGCTGATTCGGTTTATCAGCGCATGAAATCCGAGCGCCAGCAGGTAGCCAACGAGTTGCGTTCGACAGGTAGCGCTGAAGGCGAAAAGATTCGGGCAGATGCCGATCGCCAGCGCGAAGTGCTGATCGCCGAGGCCTACCGCGACGCGCAAAAAATCAAGGGTGAGGGTGATGCCAAAGCGGCTGCCCTCTATTCTGAAGCGTTCGGCCGGGATGCCCAGTTCGCCCAGTTTTACCGCAGCCTGGAGGCTTACAAAGCCAGTTTCAACAAGAAAAGCGACGTGATGGTGTTGGACCCTTCGTCAGAGTTTTTCAAAGCCATGCGTGGCTCCGGCAGTTCTGGCGGCGCAGCGCCAGCCAAAAAATAAAGGCGCGCCATGGGCGGCAACAGCGTCTGGCTGGCACTGGCCATGGTGTTGGTCATCGAAGGGCTGTTGCCTTTTTTGTCGCCTACAAGCTGGCGAAAGGCTTTTGAGCAGGTTCTGAAAATGAGCGACGGGCAAATCCGCTTCTTCGGGCTGTGCAGTGTTGTTTTGGGAATACTCGCGATCGCTTTTTTAAGCTGACATGGCGCGTGCAGCCTGTCGCGCCAGAAACTGGGGCGTTAGCCCGGTAAAATCCTGTCTTTAACAGCGTTTGAACAATCACATGCCCGCTTGGTCGTCATCATGGCAATTGCCGGATCAAATTGCCGATGTACTGCCCTCCGAGGCGCGTCACATTGAAGAGCTTCGCCGTCTGTGGCTGGACAGCGCCCGCAGCTACGGCTATGAGTTGGTCATGCCGCCGCTGCTGGAGCACATCGAATCGCTGCTGACCGGCACCGGTGAAGCACTTGATCTGCAAACCTTCAAACTCGTCGACCAGCTTTCAGGCCGCACACTGGGCCTGCGCGCTGACACCACGCCCCAAGTGGCCCGCATTGATGCACATTTGCTCAACCGCAGTGGCGTGGCGCGCCTGTGCTACTGCGGTCCGGTGCTGCACACCCGAGCAGACAAGCCGCATGCCACGCGCGAACCCTTGCAGTTTGGCGCAGAAATTTACGGCCACGCCGGGCCCGAGGCTGACCTGGAGGCGCAAATGCTGGCCCTGCAAGGCTTGAAAGCCTCAGGCGTCAAAGCGTTGTCTGTTGACATGGCCGACGTACGCATTGTGGCCAGCCTGATGGCGGGCACAGAGGTTTCCGCTAAAACACTGAGCCTGATTCATGCCGCACTGGCCGCCAAAGACGCAGCCGAGCTCAAAAGCCTGACAGCCAGTGTGAAAGACATGTCCGCTGCTTCGCGAGAAGGTCTGCAACATTTGCTCCATCTGTATGGCGATATCAAGGTGCTCGATGAAGCTAAAAAGGCCCTGCAGCCCAATGAATCCATGGGTCAGGCGCTACACAATTTAAAATGGCTCGCATCGCAAGTAGATGCGCTTGCGACTGTCACTTTCGATCTGGCTGACCTGCGCGGTTACGCCTACTACAGCGGTACACGCTTTGCCATTTATGGCCACGGCGCAGAACTGGCCCGTGGTGGTCGCTATGACGAGGTCGGTGCCGTGTTCGGTCGCAATCGGCCTGCTGCGGGCTTCAGCCTGGACCTGAAGGAACTCGTCAATGTGTTGCCGCCACGCGCGCTCAGGGCTGCTGTGCGCGCGCCTTGGGCTGAAGATACCGCCCTGAGTGCCGCGATTGCCCAAATGCGTTCTACCGGCGAAACCGTGGTCTGCGTGCTGCCGGGTCACGAGCATGAGGTCAACGAATTTGACTGTGACCGCGAGCTTGTCCAGTCAAACGGCCAATGGCAGGTTGTAGCGCTCCCACCCTGCGCTTGATCCCCTTTTGAATTACCCCATTTTTAACAAGCAAGACATGATGATCAAAAAACAAGCCACTACTGCTGGACGCAACGTTGTGGTTGTCGGTACCCAATGGGGCGATGAAGGCAAGGGCAAGCTGGTGGACTGGCTGACCGAATCTGCACAAGGCGTGGTGCGCTTTCAGGGGGGCCACAACGCCGGCCACACGCTGGTGATCAATGGCGTGAAGACCGCCCTCAATCTGATTCCCAGCGGGATCATGCGCGCAGGTGTCAAGTGCTACATCGGCAATGGTGTGGTGTTGTCTACAGCCCATCTTTTCAAGGAGATTGCGCAGCTTGAATCACAAGGTGTTGAGGTTCGGTCGCGCCTGCGCATCAGTGAGGCCTGTCCGCTGATTTTGCCTTTCCATGCCGCACTCGACGCGGCCCGTGAAGCCTTGCGCGAGCAGGGCGGCACTGAAAAAATCGGTACTACCGGCAAAGGCATTGGCCCGGCTTACGAAGACAAGATTGCCCGGCGTGCCCTGCGCGTGCAAGACCTCAAACATCCAGAGCGTTTTGCCACCAAGCTGCGGGAGTTGCTGAAGCTGCACAACCATGTGCTGACGACTTATCTGAACGCGCCAGCCGTCGACTTTGATGCCACTTACGCGGAGGCCATCAGCCACGCAGAGCAGCTCAAGCCCATGATGGCCGATGTGTCTCGCGAGCTCAATGATGCCAACAAAGCCGGTGCGAATTTGCTGTTTGAAGGCGCTCAGGGCACGCTGCTTGATGTTGACCATGGCACCTACCCGTATGTCACGTCAAGCAACTGCGTGGCGGGCAATGCCGCCGCCGGTTCAGGCGTTGGCCCTGGCATGCTGCATTACATTCTGGGCATCACCAAAGCCTATTGCACGCGCGTCGGCGGAGGCCCTTTCCCGACGGAACTGGACTGGCAAAAAGAAGGTACTCCTGGCTGGCACATGAGCACGGTGGGTGCCGAGCGCGGCGTGGTCACAGGGCGCTACCGCCGTTGTGGCTGGTTTGATGCAGCGCTACTCAAACGCTCGGCCCAGGTCAATGGTTTGAGCGGTTTGTGCATCACCAAGCTCGACGTACTGGACGGCATTGACAAACTGCTGCTGTGCACCGGTTACGAGCTGGACGGCGAAACGACTGACATTTTGCCGATGGGAGCCGACGACATTTCCCGTTGCAAGCCGATTTACGAGACCATGGACGGCTGGAAGGATGTCACGGTTGGCATCACCGAGTACAACAAGCTGCCCGTCAACGCGCGGTTGTATTTGCAGCGCATCGAGCAGGTCACGGGCGTGCCGATTGCCATGGTGTCTACCAGCCCCGACCGTGACCACACCATCATGCTGGCACATCCGTATTTGGCATGACCCCAACGCTTGCTTTCGACGTGTAGCCGCCGCTTGAAGGGCAATTCGCCCAAGAGCTTGGTTTGCGGATATGAAGCAACCCCAAGACCAATGAATATCTGCACGAGCAGTGATCAATACAGGAGCATTCAAGTATGTTGACAGAAGACGGCAAACATCTCTACGTCAGCTATGACGAGTACCACAGCCTGATTGAAAAGCTGGCCATCAAAATCCACCAGTCGGGCTGGCAGTTCGACACCATCTTGTGCCTGGCACGCGGCGGCATGCGCCCTGGCGACATCCTGTCACGCATCTTTGACAAGCCGCTGGCCATCATGTCGACCAGCTCTTACCGTGCCGAGGCAGGCACCACCCAAGGCGAATTGGACATTGCCCGCTTCATCACCACGCCCAAAGGCGAAATTGCAGGCAAGGTGCTGCTGGTTGATGATTTGGCCGACACTGGGCACACACTGAACGCCGTCATTCACCAGCTGAAAAACAACTATCGGCCCATCACCGAACTGCGCAGCGCCGTGATATGGACCAAAGGCGTATCCACCTTCCAGTCCGACTATTCGGTCGAACTGCTGCCCACCAACCCGTGGATCCATCAGCCGTTTGAAAGCTATGACTCCTTGACGCCAGCGCAGTTGCTTGCCAAATGGAAGGTGTAGACCTCACCCTTGCCGTTAACATCTGCGGATGAGTGACACACCTACCCAACTTTGCACCGCACTGATCCACCACCCCTACAAGCCACCCGCCGGCTTTGAGGCTGTAACACCGGCTATCCACCGGGCTTCGACCGTCATCTTTCCAAGCGTCGCTGCTCTGCGCACCCGCGACTGGAAGCACAAAACCGGCTACACCTACGGCTTGCATGGCACGCCAACAACCTTCTTGCTGGAAGAGCGGATCGCCACGCTCGAAGGTGGCCAATTTTGTACGCTGGTGCCGAGCGGCCTGGCTGCGGTCGTCCTGGTAGGTATGGCAGTGCTCAGGACGGGCGACGAGCTGTTGATACCCGACAACGCCTATGGCCCCAACAAAGCGTTTGCCAGTGGCGAGCTGGCGGCGTGGGGCATCACGCACCAGTTGTATGACCCCATGAACCCGGCAGACCTGGCCAGCAAACTCAGCGCTAAAACTCGGTTGGTGTGGCTGGAGGCGCCTGGCAGTATCACCCTGGAGTTTCCCGATTTGCCGGCGCTGGTCTGCAGAGTCAAAGCCCATAGCAACGTGCACCCGCTAGGCATCGTCACCGCACTCGACAACACCTGGGGCGCAGGCATCGCGTTCAATGCCTTCACGCTGGGCGCCGACATTTCTGTCCACGCCCTGACCAAATACCCCAGCGGCGGGGCGGATGTGCTGATGGGCTCGGTGGTCACCCAAAACGAGGCTCTGCATCATCTGGTTCATTTTTGTCACATGCGTCTGGGCTACGGCGTGGCAGGCAACGATGCCGAGCTGGTTCTGCGTGGACTGAATTCGATGGCGCTACGCTATGCCGCACAAGATACCGCCACACGTGCCGTCGCCAGGTGGATGCAAGACCAGCCTCAGGTCGCCGCCGTGCTTCACCCTGCTTTGCCTGGCTCGCCTGGGCATGAGGCCTTCAAACGTGATTGCACTGCTGCGGCTTGCCTGTTCAGTGTCGTGTTCAGGCCAGAATTCAGCCAGACTCAGGTTGACCGCTTTTGCGACAGCCTCAAACTTTTCAGGTTGGGCTATAGCTGGGCAGGGCCCATGAGCTTGTGCGCGCCCTACGATATTCCCGCGCTGCGCACCACCGACTGGTCCCACAAAGGTGGTTTGGTGCGCTTTTCAGTCGGGCTGGAGGCATTGCAAGACCTGCAGGCTGACCTGGCTCAGGCACTCTCAAAAATGTCTTAGAGCGATGCATTACAGTTAGGGCAACATTCAAACGAAAGCAGCCTGTGGCAACTCCCAATTATGGTTACGAAAAGCGTCAAAAAGAGCTTGCCAAAAAGCGCAAAAAAGAAGACAAGCTCAAACGCAAAGCCGAAGGCAAACCCGACGAGCCTGAAGACGGCCCCGATGGTGATGGCGATGGGAACACACCGGCTGACGGCGTACCGCCAACCGACCCGCAAGCCTGATTTTCATTCTAAAAAATCCTGTAGGACAATCAATACTTAGGTTAGATGCTACTTTATCGATAGCAGTTCTTCGGCCAACCGCCGCATGGCTTCAACGCTTCGGTTGGCCGGTGCGATGCTGGTTCTAGCTGGGTATTGCGCAAAATTGCGCTTCATCGACTGCAAATACACCGGGTCATAGTGATCCAGCAGTAACTCGCGGACGACTGACGCGATGTCGCCGCCTCTAGCCCGCGTTTGCCAGCCAGTCACCACCTCCTTGCCGCGGGCCTGCGTCAGCGCGCCCAGACGGTCGCAGAAAAACTCAACGTCCTTGACGAAAAAATCATAGTCTTCGAGCAGCAGTTCGACCCGCTGCTCCTCACTCAAATCAAGCTGAAGGCAAGGCGCAGCGCGGATGGCCGTGATCAGCCCTTCGGGTATCGCTACATTGCCGACTTTTTTGCTCTCGCTTTCAACGTATATGGGCCGCGCTGCATCAAAACGTTTGAGTGCCGCCCAAATCAGGCTGTCATAGGCTTTTTGGGTTGGCTGCGGTGTGCCTGGAATCACGCCCAGCACCGACGAGCGGTGATTCGCCAGCGCCTCCAGATCAAGCACTTGGGCGCCAAGTGCGGCCAAGGCTTGCAGCAAGCGTGTCTTGCCCGAGCCGGTGGTGCCGCAGATCACGCGGTAGTCAAACTGGCTGGCCAGCTGCGGCAAATCAGCCACCAGTGCTGCCCTGAAAGCCTTGTAGCCGCCGTCGACCAGCGTGACGTTAAAGCCTATCTGGTCAAGAATCAACGCGAGTGAACCGCTGCGCTTGCCGCCACGCCAGCAATACACCAGTGGCTGCCAGTCGCGTGGTTTGCCAATCACGTCACGCTCCAAGTGGCGTGCAATGTTTTTGGCCACCAGTGCAGCGCCGCGCTTTTTGGCATCAAAAGCACTGATCTGCTTGTATTCAGTGCCCACCAGCTTGCGCTCTTCGTTGTTCAGGCTGGGCCAGTTGATGGCACCGGGCAAGTGGTCCTCGGCAAACTCGCCTTCACTGCGCGCATCGATCACGTCAACAAAGTCACCCAGCCGGGTGAGCACGTCGGCGGCAGTTATTTTGATCAAACTCATTGAAGGAGCTTTTTCAATTCAGGCCACACATTGGCCAGCATTTTTGGCTGCGCCTGCTCGTTGGGGTGGATGCGGTCAGCCTGAAACTGGCCGGCGACATCTGGTACGTCAGCGACGCCTTTTAAAAAGAACGGCATCAACGCCACGTTTTCAGCCTTGGCCACCTTGGAGAACAGTCCCGAAAAAGTCGTGCCATACGAACCGCCGTAGTTGGGCGGTACCTGCATGCCCAGCAGCAGCACTTTGGCGCCCACTTTCTTGGCCGCTCGTGTCATTGCCGCCAGATTGGCTTCGGTCATGTCCAGCGGCAGGCCGCGCAGCGCGTCGTTGCCGCCCAGCTCAATCACCACCACAGTGGGCTTGTGCGTGGTCAGCAGCGCACCCAAGCGCGAGCGTCCCCCCGAGGTGGTGTCGCCGCTGATGCTGGCATTGATGACTTTGGCTGAAGGCTTGTCAATGGCCAATTGCTTTTCCAGCAATGGCACCCAGCCTGTGCCGCGCTTTAACCCGTATTCAGCACTCAGTGAATCACCGACCACCAAAATGATGTCGGTGCCTGCCGCTCGCACGGGTAGGGGTAACGACAGCAAGGTTAAAAAGGCCAGCAGCGCCAGTATTGCTATTAGACCTTTCGCCGCAAGCTGCAAACATAGCTTGGTAAAGTGGTCAAAAGAATGCGAGGCATTCGGTTCGAAGTTTTTTGATAGGGTCGTCATGTCTGTTTCTGAAGTTTCTGGCTTGGTTTGCAGCGATTCAATTGTTGCCGTTCAGCATATTTTCAAGTCAGTCAGCGACTCGACGGGCACGTTGACCATTCTGCGCGATATTGATTTTGCACTCGCCCCACGCGAAACCGCCGCCATTGTCGGCGCATCAGGGTCGGGCAAAAGCACATTGTTGTCCATCATTGCCGGGCTTGACACGCCCACCAGCGGTACGGTGCGCCTGGCGGGCCAGGATGTTTTTGCGATCAGCGAAGATGACCGGGCCGCACTGCGCGCCCAAAAAGTGGGTTTTGTGTTTCAAAGCTTTCAATTGATGGGCAACTTGACGGCGCTGGAAAACGTCATGCTGCCGCTGGAATTGTCCGGCGCCAAAAACGCCCGCAGCCTGGCCACAGAAATGCTCAAGCGCGTCGGCCTGGGCGAACGGCTGGCGCATTATCCCAAGGTGCTGTCCGGCGGCGAGCAGCAAAGAGTTGCGCTGGCCCGGGCTTTTGTGGTTCAACCGGCCGTGTTGCTGGCCGATGAACCCACCGGCAGCCTGGACTTTGCAACTGGCGAGACGGTGATGCAACTGATGTTTGAGCTGAACCGCGAGTTAGGCACGACGCTGGTGCTGGTCACGCACGACAAGGCTATTGCCGCCCGCTGCGAGCGGCGGATTGTGATTGAGGCGGGGCAAATCAAGCCCGATTGAAGGGGTAAATGCAGCTCCAGGCCAACGAATACAAAGGTAGGTAGCTATTTTTTAAATAGCACAGGGGTCTGGTACATCATCCGTCGATAATCACCGCATGTCCTCTTCCTCCAAAAATCTTTTCGGTTTCCACGCCGTCGGCGTGCGCATTAAAACCGCACCCAAGTCGGTCTTCGAAGTGTTTTATGACGTCCAGCGGCGTGACGTGCGCATGCGCTCTTTTCTGGACAGGGCACGTGACAGCGGCATCAAGCTGGTCGAATCTGACGGGCTGCGCTTGGCCAAGATGTGCGGCAGCCATGGTCATCAGGGTGTGGTGGCGAGGGTTGATGCGCTGGCGCAAGTCACGTCGCTCGATGAGCTGCTTGAAAACCTTGAGGCCTCGGGCGTCAAAAACCCTTTGCTGCTGGTGCTGGACGGCGTGACCGACCCGCACAACCTGGGGGCTTGCTTGCGGGTGGCCGACGGCGCGGGCGCGCATGCCGTGATTGCCCCCAAAGACCATGCGGCAGGCATCAGCGCCATCGTGTCCAAGGTGGCCAGCGGTGCAGCTGAAACCATGCCTTACTTCATGGTGACCAACCTGGCGCGCACGCTGGGCGAGTTGAAAGAGCGCAACATCTGGTGCATAGGCACGTCTGACGATGCCGAAAAAACCATTTACGACGTGGATCTCAAGGGTGCGGTGGCGCTGGTGCTGGGCGCCGAAGGCGAAGGCATGCGCCAGTTGACCCGCAAGACCTGCGACCAGCTGGCGAGCATTCCGATGCAAGGTGCGGTTGAGAGCCTGAACGTGTCCGTGGCCAGTGGGGTTTGTTTGTATGAGGCGCTCAGGCAGCGCCGCCAGGCATAAACAGCTTTAAAAAAGGTAACCGCCGACCCGCTGTAGCAGGGCTTCAGCTTCTGCATAGCGCCCCAGGCCGTGCAGCATTTTGGCCATGGCCATATCGCCCCGCACCACCAGATCGGTGTTGATGGCGGTGGTGTCCGCAGCGCTAAGGCCAGAGGTGGACTGCGCCAGCATGCGGTATTGAGACGACCTGGCAGGTAAACCTGCAGCGGTGTACAGCAGCGACAACTCGGTCAGCGCCTGCGCCTTTTCCAGGCCCGACTTGCCGCCCAGTTGGGCCAGCAGGGCTGCTGTAGCCGTATCAAACTGCTCCTGGGTCGCCGCGTCAGACAGCCTGGCAATGTTGCGCAACCAGATGGCGCGTTCCAGCAGGTTGTTGTTTTTGGCGGCCAGCGCCAGCGACGCCTCCAGACTTTTGGTGGCCTTGTCAGTTTGGCCGGTTTGCAGCTTGGCCTGGTGGTCGACCGCGTACAGGTTCGCCTGAGCCCGGGCATCAGGTGCCTGTTTGAGCAGGTCTTCTATTTGGGCTGCGCTGGCTTTGGCCTGAGACCACGCGCCCGCCTTGGCTCGGGCTGTGGTTTCATGCAAAAACACTTGCGCCATTGACACCGCCAAATCCCCCAGCGCAGCCGGGCCTGGGCCGCTCGCCGTCTTCAGTGATTCGGCCGCCAGCGACAAAAACTGGTGCGGTACCTCGGCCGGCAACCGTGTGCTACGGCTCAGAATGGCCGCCACTGCGCCTTGCAAATGCGTGCGCTCCTGCGCATTGGCGATGGCCTGTGTTTTTGTCTTCAGGCCGTCCGCAGCCTGCCTGGCTTGCGCGCTATCCATACGCTGCACATGCCAAGCCTGGGTTTTCAATTGTGCCTCCTGAAGGGCAGCAGCAGCTTGCGCATCGGCGGCAGGGTCGATGCTTGCACCCAGTGAACGCAGCACTTGCCTGGCCCGCGAGTCCTGGCCGAGGTCGGCCAGCAAAGTGGCAAATTCGGCCGTCAGCACTTGTCGGGTCTGTTTGGATACAGCCGCTGCACCGGCTAGGGGCGCTGCTGCACCGCCCGCACCAGCCCCACCCGCGAGCGCACGGTCAGCGTTGGTGTTGCCCGCTGATTGACCCAGCGCATTGGCGGCTGCCACGGCTTCTTCCATCGTCAGGCCCTTCGGCCCCATCCTTTTGCCCCCTGCGGCCTGAATCAGCGGGTCATCCGCATCCATATCGCTTGTTGGCTCTCCTGCCGCCGAGGCACCCGCAGCTGCAGGCGCTGCGGAACCGCCAGTCGTTTGCTGCGGGCTCGGCACGTTTAAGTTGGCAGCCGCAACTGTTTCTTTCTTGCCCCAGGGCAGCGACATGCCTGCAATAGTGACGCCGATTTCACCCATGTATGCCAAGCTTGCCAACGCGGCCAGCGTGATGCCAATCAAAAAACCTGACTTGCCTTCGATCAGACTGCCTTTGCTCAGGCCGTACTCTTTTTCAAAGTCTTTTTTGCCCGGCTCGGGCGCGCTTTTTTCGGCGTTGATGGCCGCTTGTGGCGGTTGGAACTCAGTCGCCTCATTGTCCTGCTGCATCAGCTTGTCAATGAAAATGCCACACGAAGGGCATTGGCCACTTTTGGTCATCACAGAGATCTTGCCGCACGCAGGGCAAGGCCCCATACCGCCGTAGCTGCCTGACGTGGTGGTTGCAAGCGTTAGCGGCGGTATGATTTCAACTTGTAGCCCCGCTTTGGTGAAACGGATTTTTTCTTCTTCTGCGCGCTCCAGGGTAATGCCTGAACCTACCCTGGCATGAGGCGAGCTGCGCAATACCTCGATCAGGCGCTTTACCCGGTCGTGCGGCATGGCGGCCTGGGTGGTGGCGAGCTCTTGAATGGTTTCCAGCTTGGCTGTGGGCGGCATGCTGATCACCACATCAAAGAGACGAGCGGCGCAATAGGTCGTTTCGCTGTCGAGGCTCTGCATGGATGTCTCTTGTCAATTTTTAGGCAATTGTATTGAAATGTTTATTGCTCTCGGCTTGATCTGCCTGGTCGTTAAACCAGCCCAAACCAGCCAAGCAAGGCACCAGCGCCCAGCAGCCACAACAAATGGATTTTGCTGCGCCAGACGATCAGGGCGGTCAGTGCCGTCAACAGCCACAGCGGCCAGTTGTTCATGCCGCTGCCATTGGCGGCTGTCAACACCCAGCCGATCGCAATCAGCAACGCCACCACGATCGGCGCCATGCCCTGCTTGAAGGCACGCACGGCCCGCAGCTCGCGGTTGCGGTGGGTCCACTGCGCTGCCAGATAAGTCAAGGTGGTGCTGGGGATCAACATGCCCAGCATGGCGGTGAAAACGCCGAGCAGACCCGTCATCATGCCGCCTGCGTTCAGGCCCACATTCCAGCCCATCAGGGCAACGAACAGCATATTCGGCCCCGGCGCAGCTTGCGCAACCGCAATAGACGCATTGAACTGTGCATCGGTCAGCCAGTGCTGCTCGTCCACCAAAAAGCGGTGCATGTCTGATGCGGTGGTGATCGCCCCGCCAATCGCCAGCAAGGACAGCGACAGGTAATGAATAAACAGGGATGCCCAGTCTTGCCACGCCAGCAGCAGTTGAGGCGCCAGTTCAGGCGCCAGTTGTGACGTTTGGGTCATGGCGCAAGTCTTTTGTAGGCCAGTGTGCAGGCCGCCACGCCCAGCCCCAGCAACACATAAGCCAGCGGCCAGCGCAGCAGTGCAACGGCAACAAAGCACAGCACGCCCAGAGCGCTGCAAAGCTGCAAGCCCAACACGTTTTTGTGCAGCGCGCCAAACAGCTTTAAGCCGGTTGCCGTTATCAAGCCGGCCGCCACGGCCGCCATCCCCCGCAGCGCACCCTGCACACCAGGGTGGCCTGCAAACTGTGCATACACCAGCGCCAGCAGCAGCACAATCACCAGCGGCGCAGTCAGCATGCCTGCCAGTGCCGCCATCGCGCCCTTAAAACCAAAGTAACGTGCGCCAATCATCAATGACAGATTCACCACATTTGGCCCCGGCATAATTTGCGCTACCGCCCATTCCTCGACAAATTCTTCCCGCGTCATCCATCGTTTCTTCTCAACCAGCTCGCGCTGGACAACAGCCAGAACACCGCCAAAACCCTGCAAAGCCAGCAGGCTGAAAGACACAAAGAGATCGGTCAGCGACAGAGGCCGCGCACGATGCTCATGTTTAGGTAGAGTCATGACTGCATTATCTCTGTAGGATGTCACAGATTCGTCATAAATAAAAAGCAACATGAGCTAGTTTTTAATTGAAAGCCCTCCATGACCTTTGAAGATATCTCCAGCTTACCCAGTTACACAGACCCTGACGACCTTGACAACAACACCAGCAGCAACCCCAGCCTGCACGATGTGCTGGCCGCGCGCCTGCATCGCCGCCATGTTTTAAAAGGCGGCGTCGGCGCGATGACGATGGCTGGTCTGGGCACGCTTGGTTTGACGGCTTGCAGCACCATGGCAGGTGCGGGCAGTCATGAGCCGGTGCTTGGCTTCAAGGCTGTCAACAAGTCATTGATGGACCGCGTCACGGTGCCCGAGGGCTATACCGCCACGGTGATTTATGCCACTGGTGACTCCATTGATCCGGCTGTGAATGACTACAAAAACGATGGCACCGACGACAACTTTGCCCGCCGTGCGGGTGACCACCATGACGGCATCCATTACTTTGGTCTGAACGCCGCAGGCCAGCGCGATGACAACAACCTGAACCGCGCCTTGCTGGTGATGAACCATGAAAACATCACAGGTACGGTACGCTTTATGCATCCTGCCGGGCAAACCAATATTGCCCCTAATTCTGGCCCACGCCCTGAGGCCGAGGTGATCAAGGAAATTGAAGCGCACGGCGTGTCGGTGGTTGAGTTGCGCAAGACCGACGGCAAATACGGGTATGTCAAGGCATCCGGCTTTAACCGCCGCATCACCGCAGCCACAACGATGGAAATGAGTGGCCCCGCACGTGGCTCGGCCTATCTGAAAACCGTGTTTTCGCCCAACGGCACGCGAACCCGCGGGACGGTCAACAACTGCGCCAACGGCTACACGCCCTGGGGTACTTACCTGACCTGTGAAGAAAACTGGGCCGGCTACTTTATTCGCAACAACGACACCGCTGCACGCAGCCAGCGTGACAACTCTGCGCTGCTGCGCAACGGCATTCGCCCCGGCACATCTGGCTTTGCCCACAACCGATGGGCCAGCGCGGTGGCCAGTGATGCAGCCAGCACCCAGTTCAGCCGCTGGGACTGCTCGGCAGATGCCAGCAAGCCAGCAGACGGTACGGGCGACTTTCGCAACGCAGCCAATACTTTCGGCTATGTGGTCGAGATCGACCCCTTCAACCCGAACGTTGCACCGGTCAAACGCACCGGCCTGGGCCGCCGCGCCAACGAGGGTGCCAGTGCCAGCATTGCCAAGGCTGGCGAGCCACTGGCTTTTTACATCGGCTGCGATTCTCGCGGTGAATATGTTTACAAGTTCGTTTCCAAAAAACTCTGGAAACCCAGCGATGCCAACCGCACAGACCGAATGAATGTGGGCGCAGAGTACATGGACGAAGGCACGATATACGCCGCCCGCTTCAATGCCAACGGCACGGGTAACTGGGTCAAGCTTGACATGAGCAACCCCGACGTTGCAGCAGGTGTGCCAGCAAGTGAACTGAATCCTGCAGGCTACAGGTTTGAAAACCAGGCCGATATTTGCGTGAACACCCGGCTGGCCGCCGACGCCGCCAAAGCCACCCGCATGGACCGCCCCGAGTGGACCGCCGTGAACCCCAAAAACGGCGAAATCTACATCACCATGACCGAAAACCCGGACCGCGGCAACACCACTGCGACGTCGGGCAACAACTTCACCAACCCCGAAGTGGACGCCGCCAATCCGCGCTACTGGCTTGACAGCAAAGGCGTCTCATCGCAAAACGCAGCCGCCATACCGGCCCAGCGCGGCAACGTCAATGGCCACATCGTCCGCATTCGTGAAGACGACGACACCGCAGGCGCCGTCAGCTTCAAATGGGACATCTTTTTGTTCGGCGCGCAAGCCCAAGCGGATGCAGGCATGGACAACATCAACTGGCAGAAAAACGTCAATCTATCCGGCCTGAGCCCACTGAACGACTTGTCCAAGCCTGACGGCTGCTGGTTTGCGCCTTCGAGCGGCATTTTGTGGATCCAAACCGACGACAACACCTTTACCGACCAGACCAACTGCATGCTGCTCGCAGCGGTTCCTGGCAACTACGGCGATGGCGGGCCACTGACGGTGGTCAACAAGGCCGACGGTAGCCCCAACCGCAGCGTAACCGGAGACAAATCGGTCAACACCTTCATGGGCCGCAAAATGACGGACGTGACCTTCAAGCGCTTTTTGACCGCGCCCACCGGCGCCGAAGTGACCGGGCTGACCGAGTCGCCGGACGGCAAAGCCTTGTTTGTGAACATTCAGCACCCCGGTGAAAACACCACCAACCAGCAGTTCACAACAAAAATCTTTGAAAGCAACTGGCCGGGCAACGGTTCTGGCGTGGTGGCGTACGGCCCGGGCGGTGCATCGGCGCGGCCACGCTCTGCCACCATCGTGATCACTAAAAACGATGGCGGTGTGATCGGGCTGTAAAAGCAAGGGTGTCGGTCATGACGGAAAATGGCCCTTTTTAGTCCTTTTCCAGTCACCGGAGTTGCCATGACCACTGCTTTAAAAATCGATTTTGTGTCGGACGTTTCATGCCCCTGGTGCGTCATCGGTCTGAAGGCGCTTGATCAGGCGCTGGCCAACGTCAAGGCCGACATCACAGCCGAGATTCACTTTCAACCGTTTGAGCTGAACCCCCACATGGCAGCTGAAGGCCAGGACATCACCGAGCACATCACGCAGAAGTACGGCATCAGCGCTGAACAGGCCAACGTCAACCGCGAAAACATTCGGCAACGCGGCGCTGAGGTGGGTTTCAAGTTTGCGACGGCCAGCGAGCCGGGTGGCGGTCGCAGCCGCGTGTACAACACCTTCGACGCACACCGCTTGCTGCATTGGGCGGAAAGCGTCAGCCTCGCCAAACAAAAGGCCCTGAAAGAGGCGCTTTTTTCGAGTTACTTTACCGACGGGCAAAGCCCTGGATCGCACGAGGTGTTGCTGCGCGTTGCGGCTCAGGTGGGGCTGGATGCGGCCCAGGCGCAAGCGGTTTTGAGCTCTGACCAATTTGCCGATGCTGTACGAGCGCAAGAACAGTTCTACACCGGCCAAGGCATTCGCTCGGTGCCTGCGGTCATCATCAACGACAGGCATCTGATTTCAGGTGGTCAGCCGGTAGAAGTGTTTGAACAGGCGTTACGCCAGATTGCCGCCCAGACGGCCTAAGCGTACTGCCTGGCCATAACAAAATCAAATAGCAAATTGGCGCGACCGCCGCTTGCGGCATGACCAAAAACCGCGCATAGTTGCCAGATGAAGCAAACACGCCTGCGCCGTTCTTTCGTCTTTGCTGTACTGGCCATCAGCACATGGGCTATGCCCGCGTATGCGCAGCCGCTGTCCAGTCGCGCCATCAAGATTGTCGTGCCATTTGGTGCTGGCGGTGTGGCCGACTTGACGGCGCGCATCGTGGCGCAAAAAATGTCCGACAACATGGGCCAGCCGGTGGTGATTGAAAACAAACCCGGCGCAGGTGGTGTCGTAGCTGGCGACACGGTTGCCAAGGCGGATGCCGACGGCCACACGCTGCTGCTGATGTCCAACGGTACGGCGGTCAGCGCCGGTCTGTTCAAGGCTCTGCCATACGATACGGTCAAAGACTTTGCGCCGATTTCAACCCTTGGTTTTTTTGACATTGCTGTGGTTGTGCCGCAAAACTCGCCGTACAAAACGCTGCCCGAGCTGCTGGCCTTTGCGCGCGCCAATCCTGGCAAGCTGAACATTGGCACCATCAATGTGGGCAGCACACAGAACCTGTCTGCCGAGTTGTTCAAATCCGCAGCCAATATTCAGGCGCAAATTGTGCCTTTCAATGGCACGCCAGCCGTCATCACGGCCTTGCGCGGTGGTCAGATTGATGCAGCGGTCGAAATTTTGAGCCCCATGCTGCCGCAAATCAATGCCAACGCGATTCAGGCGCTGGCGGTCTTCGGTGACAAGCGCTCGGTAGTGCTCAAAGACGTGCCCACTGCTGCGCAAAGCGGGCTGGCCAACTTCAGCGCCGCATCATGGAATGCCCTGGCCGCGCCTGCCAAAACACCCAAAGACGTCGTGACCCGGCTAAACCGTGAAGTCAAGGCCGCGTTGGACTCCCCCGACATTAAAAAGCGTTTGCTGGACTTGAACATTGACGCGACATCCAGCACGCCAGAGCAACTGGCTCATTTGCTGAATGCCGAAATTCGCCGCTGGTCTGAAGTGATCGTGCGGGCCAAAATCCCGATGCAATAAATTCAAGGCAGGTCTTGGCATGCAGTTCACATCGATTGGCCTGATCGGCTACGGCGAAGTCGGAAAAACCTTCAGTGCAGGGCTCAAAGCGCCCTCAGGCGTAGCCCATGTGAGCGCCTGGGACCTGAAGTTCGTTCACCCCAGTTTGCGGGATCTTGCGCTTGCCCATGCGGCGCATGCGGGCGTGCAGGCCTGCCTGTCCATGCAGTCGCTGTGCGGTGCCAGTGATCTGGTCATTTCAGCCGTCACCGCATCCAGCACGCTGGCGGTCGCGCAAGAGGCTGCGCAGTATCTGAAGGCTGGCACTGTGTTTCTTGACTTGAACTCCGCGTCGCCGGGCACCAAGCAGCAATGCGCAGCCTTGATTGAACAGCGCGGCGCTCATTACGTTGAAGCCGGCGTCATGACATCGGTGCCGCCCTACGGCATCAAAACGCCCATGTTGCTGGGCGGCCCGCAGGCCGCCGCACTGGCCGCTTTGCTCGTCAGCTGGGGAATGGACGCCAAAGCCATCAGCGACAAACTTGGCGTGGCCAGCGCCATCAAAATGTGCCGCAGCGTGATGATCAAGGGCCTGGAAGCGCTGGTGATTGAAAGCTACACCACCGCCAGAGCCTACGGCGTAGAAGACCACGTGTTGCCGACGCTGGCAGAAACTTTCCCGAGCATCGACTGGGCGCAAACCGGCGGCTACCTTTTCAGCCGTGTCGTGCAGCACGGCCAGCGCCGCGCCGAGGAAATGCGCGAAGCCGCCAATACCGTCAAAGAAGCAGGCTTTGCGCCTCTGATGACCGCCGCCATTGCCGGTAAACAGCAGTGGGTGGCCAGCCAGGCCAGGGCCGGTGTGTTTGAAGGCGTGGGCAAATCGGCGCGCTGGCAGGACTATGCCGATCGACTGCTGGAAGCGTCCAAAAAAGCCTGAAATGGCCTGATTTGGGTGCCCAATCGGCTTGCAGGCTAATTTATGCAAGAACTAACAGCTATTTATTCAATAGTGTTCTAACCAGCCCATTTCTACTGACTTAATCGGGAGTCAACTCCTACCCGCAGATCCCATCGCTTTCAAACTGGCAGATAACTGCGCGCAGAGAGTCATTTAACAAGACTTGCTTGCGGGTCATACCTTCACAAGTAGTTCTTCAATCTTTCCACCCTTGGCGAGATAGCTAGCAATCCACAGAGGTCGTTTGCCTCTGCCAGTCCAGGTATTTTCACCATGACGATATTTGATCGCTACAGGTGCTTTTCTGGATTTTTTTTCTGTTGAAGTTGTTGAAGTTAAAAAGCCTAGTTCTTTAGCTGTAATACCAAACATTTTAATTTTTGACTTGATATCTTTAATGATGAGTTCTTTCTTCTTTTCAGCCAAGTCTTGAGCTTTTGATTGAAGTTCAGAAATTTGCTTGTGTAGTTGTTCGAGCTCGTCCACTGTATTTTCCTTCATGGTTAATGTTGAATAAAGTTCCAAAAATCGATGTTAACATTTTTTAGAAAAATGTTTAACGCCATCTTACAAGTAAACGCATGTTTACTGTCATGATGCAATTCGATTGGCTTGAAATTTTCAAAAATCTTGCATGATTTTTTCATTGATTGGTTTTCATCTAGATATGACTATTAACATTACTAAGGAGGGACTTGCAGAATTCCGCAAGCCAGCCGAATTAACCGCTACGTGAGGTAAAAAAAGTTGCGGGCACCGCCTAAAAGGCTGCAAGATCAGGGTATTGAATCATGAACTTGGTGAGCGCCCATGCATACTACCCTGAGTCCTGTAACTGTCCAAAGATTTTCTGCCCTGCAAGGTGAACTCATCGCACTGGTGGAGCAAGACTACACGGGCCTTACCCCCAAGTTAGAGCAAATCATCCGAGCCTTTGAGTTCACCCAAATCGAGCTGGCGGTGTATCGAGACCGGGGCTACGCACAAAGGCGTGGCGTGGGGCAACCAGAGGCAGACCGTTGCGCCCTGGCCTGCGCATTCCTGGCCAAGGCGGTACTGGACTTAAAAACCACCCGCGCGCTGATGGACCGCCTGCAAGCCGACGGCAAACTACGCCGCCTGTGCGGCTTTGACTTGCGCTATGCGCTGCCCAGCGAAGCTACCTTCAGCCGGGCCTTTGATGAATTCGCCAGCAGCTCCCTGCTGCAGCGCGTACATGCCCGCATGATCAAAGACATCTTGGGCAATCAACTCATAGGCCACGTCAGCCGGGACGCTACGGCTATTGAGGCACGCGAAGCGATTGCAAAGAAAGACAAGGCCGAAGTAGCCCCTGTAGTGCCTGTAGCCCAGGCCAAACAAAGACGCGGGCGTCCATCAAAAGGCGAAGTGCGCCCACCTGTAGAGCCCAGCGCCTTGCAGCGCCAGAGCACCCAGACGCTGGCTCAAATGATCGCCGAGCTCGATACCGCTTGCGCCACAGGCACCAAGACGAACGCACAGGGCTACAAGATCAGCTGGAAGGGCTACAAACTTCACCTGGACACCGCTTGCTGCGGTGTGCCCATCAGCGCCGTGCTTACAGGCGCGAACGTACATGACAGCCGGGTGGCCTTGCCGCTCACACGCATCAGCGCCCAGCGGGTGGACGCTTGCTACGAGCTGATGGATGCTGCGTATTGCAGCACAGTGATCCGCGAGGAAATCCAGGCTGCGGGGCGCATACCGCTGATTGACCACAACCCACGCAAAGGCGTGAAACGCGAGTTTGCCCCGCATGAAGCTGAGCGCTACAAAACCAGATCAAGTGCAGAGCGTTGCAATGCGCGCCTCAAAGATGAGTTCGGTGCCAGACATGTGCGGGTACGGGGTCATGCCAAGGTGATGTGCCACTTGATGCTGGGGGTGGTGGCGCTGTGCGCTGATCAGTTCACGAGGCTGCTGATATGACGCTAAAACGCAACATTGGGGGCAAAGCCCGACTCAAAACCACATCGCAACACCCGGCGAGGAGGGGTGTTGCGAGAAGCGAGGGGGAATTGATGCGCTAACCCTGAGCCAGTGCCAAGCCAAGCTAAAAGTGCTTAAAATTTAAGCGCTAAGCGAGTTTGGGTGTTTGCTGATTTTTAATTCTGCAAGTCCCTCTAAGAAGTGTAATTACCAGTCTTGCTTTGAGACTCTTAGAAAATCCAGTACTGGTTGTTTAGGTACCCGGTTGTTTGGGTCGGCTGCCAATAAACAAGTTGCCTGAACCAGATATGCCGGTTGCAATAGAAAAAGCCCGCCTGATTTATCAAGCGGGCTTTCATATTGACTAACGCCAAGGCCAAACAGTAGAAGTCAACAAGATGTCAGAGGGGCTTGCCTCGCAGGTTCTTTTTTGCTCCCACTATTTGCCCCCGTAACCCATCGTTTGCGGCAGCCACAGCACGATTTGCGGGAAAACCGTCATCGCTAGCAAAAGCAGCAGCAGCATGACCAGAAACGGCCAGCCTTCTTTCATCATCTCGCCAATCGGTATGCCGGTCAGTGCCTTGGTCACAAACAGCAGCATGCCAAACGGCGGGTGAATCAGGCCAATCATCATATTCAGCACGACCAGCACGCCAAAATGCACCAGGTCCACGCCCAGCAGCTTGGCCGCCGGCAGCAGCATGGGCACAAACACCAGCAACAGTACTGACACATCCAAAAAGCAGCCAAGCACCAAAAACATCACATTGACCAGCAGCAAAAACTTGATCTGGCTCAGGTGCATGCTGTCAACCCACTGAGCCATTGCCTGCGGCACCCCTTCAGAAGTAAAAGCGTAGTTCAAGATAAACGAGCCTGCCAAAATGAGTGTGATCACCGCGCTGCCGCGAGTCGACTCCATGACCACGCCCCAAAAGCTGCGCCAAGTCAGTGCCCGGTACACCACGCCTGCAAGCATCAAAGCATGCAGCGCCGCCACCGCAGCCGCTTCAGTCGGCGTGAAGGCGCCTGAATAGATGCCGCCCAGCAGCACGATGGGCATCGACAGCGGCAGAGCGCCCCGGTACATGATGGCCGGCCAGTCGCGCAGGGGGATTTTGTCTTCACGAGGCATATTGCGTTTAACCGCAATACAGTGAACGACAAGCATCATCAGCACCGCCATCAAAAAACCCGGCACCACACCGCCCAAAAACAGCGCCCCGACCGACGCGCCCGACACCATGGCGTAAATCACCATGGGTATCGACGGCGGAATGATGGGCCCCAGCGTAGCGCTGGCCACCACCACCGCACCGGCAAAGCCGCGTGTGTATTCAGGCTTTTTCAGCATCTGCTTGATGGTGACCAAACCCGGCCCCGCCGCATCGGCAATGGCGCTGCCGCTCATGCCTGAAAAAATCACGCTGACCAGAATGTCGACTTGCGCCAGCCCGCCGCGCATGCGGCCCACCAGAATGCGGCAAAAGTCAAAAATACGCTCGCTCACTGTGCCCGCATTCATGATGTTGGCCGCAAACACAAACAGCGGCACGGCCAGCAGCACGTAGCTGTTGTACAGGCCGTTGCCAATTTGCTCGGCCACCAGGCCCAGGTCTTGCCGCTTGACCAGCAGGTAGGCGATACCGGACGCGATCATGGAAAAGCCAATCGGCATGCGCAGCAGCATGGCGCCGACGAGCACCAGCACCAGCACGGCGAGTGCCCCGCTCAATGCCGCAGCTCCGGGTCCAGGCCTTTGCCCTTGATGGCCTGCCAAATAGCGCAGACCGAGCGGACCACCAGCGCCACCAGCAAAAACACAAATGGCAAAAACACCCCCATGAAAGGCAAACCCAGCACCGGCGTGCCTTCACGCTTCATGAAGTAAACATAGTCCCAGGTTGCCGGAACAGCACACAGGGCCAGGCCGCCAATCAGCATATGGCCCACCAGCTGCATGGCGCGGCGGGTGCGTGGCCCAGCGCTGTTCCAAAGCAGGTCAAACGCCACGTGTTCACGCTCGGGAACCACAAAGGCGGCGGCCCACAAAATAATCCACACATACAAAATCACCACCAACTCGTCGGTCCAGGCCAGCGGCTTGTTAAAACCAAAGCGCGCCGTGACCTGAATCACGAAGACGATAAACAAGGTCAAAAACAGACCCCCGCCAATCGCGTTAGCGGTTTTTTTAAACCACATCGGTATCTACTTTGTTGCGTTGATGCGCTCGAGCAAGCCTTTGGGCCACACCTTGGCGTAATCGGAGTTCAAGTAGGCTGTTTGCACTGTTTTGCGAAACGCCTCCACATCCGGCGTGCTCACCTGCAGACCTTGCTGTTTGAAGTAGTCCACGGACTGGGCTTCTTCCTTGATGCGGTTGTCGTTGTTGTAGGCTGCAGCTGCATCGGCAGCGGCTTTTACTTTTTGGCGCTGCGCTGGGGTCATGCTGCCCAGTGACTTGTTCGAGATGGCAATGAACAGGCTGTCGACCAGGTGGCTGGTCAGCACGATCTGTTTGGTCACTTCATAAAACTTGGCGGCACGCACCGTGGGCAAGGGGTTGTCCTGGCCGTCAATCGTGCCGGTTTTCAGGCCCAGGTACACCTCACCAAAGGCCAGCGGTGTGGGCGTCACACCCAGGGCTTCGCCCAAAAACAGCCATTCCTTGCTGCCGGGCATACGCAGTTTCACGCCTTTCAGGTCGGCCGGGGTTTTGACATTTCGCACCTCCCGTAAATTGACCTGGCGCGTGCCCAGGTAAGCGCTGGCCAGCGGCGTGACGTCCATTTTTTCAGCCACGGTCTTGAACATTTCGGTGCCGATGGGGCCGTTGAACACCTTCTGCTGGTGCGCCGGGTCACGCACCATGTAGCCGGCCGTGAACACTGAAAACTCAGGCACCAGCTTGGCAATGTCAAAGGCTGAAATGGTCGTTAGCTCTAGGTTGCCGCGTGCCATGGCGGCAGGCTCTGCACCCTGTTTGAAGAGCGAAGCATTCAGGTTGATCTGCACGTCAAACTCGCCCGGCGCGCTTTTGTCCAACGTGTCTTTGAAGACGGTCCACATTTTGGCGTGCCAGTCGTCCGGCACTGCCGGGGTTGATATGCGCAGCAGCACCCTGGATTGCGCAAAGGCTGCCGGCAAGACGCTGGTCAAGAGGGTAGCTGCACCAGCGGTCAGCAGACCACGGCGGGCGGTCCATGTTCTTGATGTCGTCATGTCTGTCTCCTGAGTTGTTGCAAGCAATTATCATGGAAGCCCACTTTGCCATCCGGTGCCCCGGTACTTGAACCTATGCGAATTTTGCAAGCCAACTACAGCGACGCTTTTCACGCCCATGCCATCGTGGCGCTGCTGGACGCCTATGCGCAAGACCCGGCCGGCGGCGGCGCGCCGCTCAGTGATTTTGCCAAAGCGAATCTGGTACGAGAACTGGCCAAACGGCCGCAAGTCTTCAGCGTGCTGGCCTTTGACGGTAGTGCGCCGGTCGGTCTGGTCAACTGCATCGAAGGTTTTTCAACCTTTGCCTGCAAGCCGCTGGTCAATGTGCACGATGTAGTTGTGCTTGCCAGCCACCGCGGCCAGCGAGTGGCTGAGCAGATGTTGGCATTGGCCGAGCAAATCGCGGTTCAACGCGGTGCCTGCAAACTGACGTTAGAAGTACTCAGTGGCAACCGCAGCGCTATCAAACTGTATGAACGCATTGGCTTTGCAGGCTACCAGCTTGACCCCGCAATGGGCAATGCCATGTTTTTACAGAAGTCGCTTGCCTAGGCTGCGGTTGATCAGCACACCCACCACTGCTCCAACACACTGCGCCGCCACAAAGCCGAAAGCACTGCCTGGCGCAATACCCGCAAAGCTGTCGCTGACCATCCGTCCCATCACTGCAGCCGGGTTGGCGAATGAGGTACTGGACGTGAACCAGTACGCCGCGCCGATGTAGCAGGCGACCAGGCCAGCGGCCTTGCCTGCGGGGGCGCGCAAAACGACCAGAATCAAACCAGCAGTTGCAATGATTTCACCCAGCCATTGCCCCCAGCCGCCGCGTACTTGGCTGCTGAACTGCAACACGCTCAGGTCAAACATCGCGTTGGCCAGCCACGCGCCAACCACCGCACCCATTAACTGAAACGCTATAAACAAAGTAGCTGTTTGCCCTCGATTTTGTTGGCTTCCAGCCTCTTTTGATGTGTTGAAAAGCACAATCAGCGTCACCAAGGGGTTAAAGTGCGCGCCACTGACGGTGCCCAGTAGCTCGATCAACACATACAGCGCGAACACGGTGGCCAGCGTGTTGGCCAGCAGCGCCACGCCGTTGTTGCCACCGCTCAAATTCACGGCCATGATGCCCGAGCCAATCACTGCGCAGAGCAGGGCGGCGGTGCCGAAAAATTCAGCGAAGAGCTGGTTTTTTAAAGGCGGCTGGTGCATGGTCTCAAGACTTGGCCAGATTGCGTGCGCTGGTTTCCAGCATCAAACGGCTGACGCTGGCTTCTGGCAGGTTCACCAGCAGTTCCAGCCTGCGGCCCAGCGCGTGCAGCGTTTGCCGGAAGGCTTCGCGTTTATGGGCTTCGTCACCGTCGCCTGCTGATGGGTCTTCGTAACCCCAGTGGGCCGTTGCCGGCTGGCCGGGCCAGTAGGGGCACACCTCGCCGGCAGCGTTGTCGCAAACCGTTATGACGAGATTCATTTGGGGTGCGTCCGCTTTGGCAAAGTCGTCCCAGCTTTTGCTGTGCAGGCCTTCAACAGCAATGCCGGCGGCTTTCAAGACCTCGATGCCAATCGGGTTGGGTTGCTGGTTGTCACGCGGGCTGCTGCCAGCCGAATAGGCTTTGAATCGGCCCTTGCCCATGTGGTTTAACAAGGCCTCGGCCAAGATGCTGCGGGCCGAGTTGTGGGTGCATAAAAAGAGCACGTTGATGGGTTTGGTGGTCATGAGATGCTCCTTGGTCAAATTTAGATTGCTGTTAAATAAATAGCAGTTTGCAGCCATATTTATTGGGCTATAGGCCTAAAGCGTAGGTAAAAGAGTCAAAAAAGATTGAAAAATTACTGAAACTAGCAGTCCAGGCATTCAGCCAGGCTGCTGGCCTCGCACGGCTGCCCCTGACAGCAATGCGCCGTCAGGTAGCCGAGCAGAGCGGTCATGTGGTCAAAGCTGGCGCGGTAAATCAGGTTGCGGCCACGCGCCTCGGCGCTCACCAGGCCTGAATGTGACAGTTCTTTCAAATGAAACGACAGCGCACTGGGCGCCACACCCAGTAGCTCAGCCATCACCCCCGGCGTCAGCCCGCCAGGGCCAGCCCCTACCAGCGCCCTGAAGGCGCGCAGCCGCTGCGCCTGGGCCAGGGCGGCCAGCGCTTTGACGGCTGTTGCCTCGTCCATTTCGTCGATCAGTTGGGTTGTTTGTTCAGATGCTTCCATAGTTCAAATATAATTGAAATATTGAATTAAATCAAGATATCGCCGCCGCTTATGTCACTTCAAAACCTTGACCCTGCACTTTTCAATGTCCCGGTGGTGCCTGTAGCGGTTCAGCCCAGCCACCCGCCGCCGAACCCACCGCGTATCTTGTTGCTTTATGGCTCGGTGCGGGAGCGCTCGTACAGCCGCCTGGCCAGCGAAGAAGCCGCCCGACTGCTCGAGGCCATGGGTTGCGAGACCAAAACCTTCAACCCCAGCGGCCTGCCCCTGCCAGACGACGCGCCCGACACCCACCCCAAAGTCGCCGAGCTGCGCGCCCTGGCCGAATGGGCTGAAGGCATGGTCTGGACATCGCCCGAGCGCCACGGTGCCATGACCGGCATTATGAAATCGCAAATCGACTGGATACCTTTGGCGTTAGGCGCAGTTCGGCCCACGCAGGGCAAAACGCTGGCGCTGATGCAAGTCAGCGGCGGCAGCCAGTCCTTTAATGCCGTCAACCAGATGCGCGTGCTGGGTCGGTGGATGCGCATGATCACCATCCCCAATCAGTCGTCAGTTGCCAAAGCTTTTTTAGAGTTTGACGAAGCAGGGCGCATGCAGCCGTCAAGCTACTACGACCGCATCGTGGACGTGATGGAAGAGCTGGTCAAGTTCACGTTGCTCACGCGGGGTGCATCAAGCTGGCTGACAGACCGCTACAGCGAGCGCAAAGAAAGTGCTGAGGCGTTGTCAAAACGCGTGAATCAAAAGAGTATTTGATGCGGCTGCTGCAGATGGCACCCAATGAACGGGTCGTGACGGTGGCCAAACTGGGCTCGGCCGTCACCATCGCCTACGCGTCCACGTATTACATTCTGGCAATTTTGGCCAAGGACATCGCGCAAAGCCTCGGTCTTGCCGTCTCAACCGTGTTTTTGGCTTTTTCGGTTGCCTTGCTGGTGTCTGCTGCGCTGGGGCCATGGGCAGGCCAACTGGTTGACCACTGCGGCGGGCGCCGGGTGTTGTCTGGCAACAGTCTTGTTTTTGCCGCCGGGCTGGCGGCTTTGTCGGCAGCGCAGGGGCCGGTTGGGCTGTTTGCCGCCTGGATGCTGATAGGCGTGGCCATGTCTGCAGGCTTTTACGAAGGCGCGTTTTCAGCCCTGGTCAGACTGTACGGCGCCACGGCACGCTCGGCCATTACCGGCATCACGCTGATTGCCGGCTTTGCCAGCACCATCGGCTGGCCGCTCACCACCTGGCTGAACCTTGAGTTCGGTTGGCGCGGCGCCTGCCTGGCTTGGGCTGCGATTCATGTGCTGATAGCGCTGCCTTTGAACCTGTCGCTGCCGTCTGCAAAAAAGGCGCAACCAGTGGATGCCGCAGCCCCGGCCAGCCCGCCCTTGGCCCATCAGCCACCAGACCAGTCTGCGCCGCCGTCCACATCCTGGCTGCTGGCCTTTGTTTTTGGTGTCACCTGGTTCACCAGTACCGCCATGGCGGCGCATCTGCCCGAGCTGCTGCAAGCCAACGGTGTGGGCCTGGCCAGCGCCATTGCCTTTGCATCGCTGGTGGGCCCCGCGCAGGTGGCAGGGCGGCTGCTTGAATACAGCCTGCTGCACAACATCAGCCCGCTGGTGTCAGCCCGCATCGCGTCTACCGCCCATGCAGTGGGCGCGCTTTTCTTTTTGGCCATGGGTGTGCCGGCTGGCGTTGTTTTTACCGTTTTGCATGGCGCAGGCAACGGCGTGATGACGATTGCCAACGGCACGCTGCCCCTGCTGTTTTTCGGTCCCGGCGGTTATGGCGCCCGGCAAGGCAAGCTGATGATGCCCGCACGTTTTGCCCAGGCGCTGGCGCCGTATGTTTTTGGGCTGGCCATAGAGCGCTTTGGCGCATCTGCGCTGTGGTTTTCAACTGCCTTGGGGCTGGCCGCTTTTGGGGCGCTGCTGGCGTTGCGCGAGAAGTAGGGGCAGTTGCCCGATGGCGGCCGAGCAAGTCAGTAAATTTGCTAAATCGGCCTACAGGTCAATTAAAACAAGGGATAGCAGCTCCTGAATCAGTAGCAATCCATCTAGGCTTCCCACTTTATTGCTTCGCACCCAAGGCCAGCGCCGCAGCTTTTGACGCCGCCAGCGCTTGCTGATCCGGCTCGGCCTGCGTTGACCAGCCTGCCAGGTGCTGCGCGCTGATGCCTGCCAGTGCTGTGATCCAGGCCGGACTGTCGTTCAGGCAGTGGATGTAGCTGAACTTTTCGCCGCCTGCGTGTAAAAAGGTTTCTCGCGCCTCCATGTTGATTTCTTCCAGCGTTTCCAGGCAGTCACCGGTGAAACCTGGGCAGACAAGGTCCACGCTTTTGGCGCCTTCTTCGGCCAGCTTGATCAGCGTCGGTTCGGTGTATGGCTCCAGCCATTTGGCCTTGCCAAAGCGGGACTGAAAGGTGACCTGATAGCGGTCTTTGGTCAAGCCCAGCTTTTCGGTCACCAGGCGGGCGGTTTTGTAGCATTCACAGTGGTAGGGGTCGCCCAGGTGCAGGGTGCGTTCGGGCACGCCATGAAAGCTCATCACCAACTTGTCGGCCTGGCCATTGGCCCGCCAGAAAGCCTGAATTGACCCGGCCAGGGCGGCGATGTAGCCTGGGTCGTCGTGGTAGTGGTTGACGAACCGCAATTCAGGCAGCCTGCGAACTTTGGCGGCCCATGTGTAGACCGCATCAAACACGCTGGCCGTGGTGGTGGCGCTGTATTGGGGGTAAGCCGGCATGATCAGCACGCGGGTCACGCCTTGTTCTTTGAGCTGCTCCAGCTGCGACGCAATCGACGGGTTGCCGTAGCGCATGGCGTAGCGCACCTGCACGTGGTGGCCTTGCGCTGCCAGCGCGCCGCCAAGAAGTTTGGCTTGTTTTTGCGTCCAGACTTTCAGCGGCGAGCCCTCTGGCATCCAGATGCTGGCATATTTGGCGGCCGATTTTTTTGGGCGAATGCGCAAAATGATGCCATGCAAAATCGCAAGCCAGAGCAATCGGGGAATTTCAACCACCCGCTGGTCACTCAAAAATTCGGCAAGATACCGGCGCAGTGCGGGGGCGGTGGGTTCGTCTGGCGTTCCAAGGTTGCAAAACAACACCGCTGTGGTGGAAGTTGCTTGAACTGCGGCGCCATGCTCAAAAACGGGTTCGGTGGTGAAGGGCATGGGTTATTCTCGCGCACCTGAACTTTGTTTACCCATGCTCAACTTAAAAATAGTCAAAGCCGTCACTCTGGACCTGGACGATACGCTGTGGCCCGTTTGGCCCGCCATTGAAAGGGCTGAAAAAGCGCTTGAACACTGGCTCCAGCAGCACGCCCCCATGACGGCCGTATTGTTTGCCAACGCCTCGGTGCGTGACGAGATTCGCAGCCATCTGGTGGGTACTCGCCCTGAGCTCAAGCACAACCTGAGCGCGCTACGGCGTGAGTCGATTCGGATGGCGTTGCACCGGTCCAAAGAAAACCCCTTGCTGGCCGAGCAGGCCTTTGATGTGTTTTTTGCCGAGAGAAACCGCGTGGTGCTGTTTGGCGATGCGATGCTGGCGCTGGCGTTTTTGGCGGCACGCTTCCCGGTGGTGGCCTTGTCCAACGGCAATGCCGACATCAAAACCATTGGCATTGCCCCTTATTTTCGGGCCAGCATCAGCGCGCAAGGGTTTGGCGTGCCAAGCCCGATGCGCGGATTTTTCATGCAGCGGCGGGCGCTGTTGATGTTTCCCCCGAACATGTTCTGCACATTGGCGACGACCCTGGCCTGGATGTGCTGGGGGCACTGAATGCGGGCATGCAGACCGTGTGGCTGAATCGTCCAGACCATGCCTGGATGCACGACAGTACGCCCCATTTGAGCGTGACCAGCTTGAAGCAGCTGTGTGACTATATGGAAGCTGACCAGCAACTTTCGGCCTGATGTCTGGCCTGACATGGCCTGAGAACGCCTTTTTTGGCATGTCAGGGCATCAAATCGGCCTTCAGGCCAATCAATTCATGGGTAAGCAGCTCTGAATTTAATAGCGTTTTCAGTCACTGTGTCTGCCGCCATGCCGGGTTTGTACAGCGCTGACCCAATCCCAAAGCCGTTTGCTCCGGCATCCAGGTAAGCCGCCATGCTTTCTGGCGTGATGCCGCCCACCGGCAGAACCACGGTGCTGGCTGGCAATACAGCCCGTAGCGCCTTGATGACAGAAGGCGTTGCCATTTCGGCCGGAAAAATCTTCAAGCCTGCCGCGCCGGCATTGAGCGCGGCAAATGCCTCGGTGGCCGTCATCACGCCCGGCAGGCAGACCAGGCCCAGGCGCACCGCTTCGCGCACCACGGCCGGGTTGAAGTGGGGTGAAATGATCAGCTGCCCGCCAGCGGCATGAACGTTGCGCACGTCGTTTGGCGTTAACACGGTTCCCGCGCCCACCATGGCTTGCGGGAAGGCCGCCACCAACGCAGCCAAGCTGTCAAGCGGCTGGGGCGAGTTAAGGGGTACCTCGACGAGCGTCCAGCCCGTGCTGACAAGCGCCTGGCCGATGGGTAAGGCCTCTGCAGGTGTCAGGCCCCGCAAAATGGCGATCAGCGGCATCAAGCTGAGCGCCGTGTTGAATTTTTGATGCAAGTCGGTCATGTTGCGTGCAGCGCATCAGCGATTTTGCGCAGCCCATGCCACGCAGCCTGGTGACCGACGCAATCGGTCGCGACGCCGAGCTGGCTCAAGGCGCGTTGGTATTTTGTGGTCAAGCTTTCAGCGCCCACCAGCACCACACGCTCGCCCCGCTGGAGCTGCTGGCATTTGAGTTCCTCACCAATCACCAGGCCCGACAAATAGCTCGGCAATACTGCTGTGGCCATGCGCTTGAAAAGCGACAGCGTGCGTGTGCTAAAGGCGGTGTGCAGCAGGCCAGCGCCATGCAGTGCGCAGGCCACGCCTTGTTCAAAAGCGGCGTCGCTGTGCGGGGTGTCACCAGAAGGCAGTGTGCGCCCCAAGATGGAATGCTGGCGCAGCAAGGCGTAAAACTCGCCCGTCATCCAGGTTGAAAAGCCCGTCACACGCCGGTCCGACACGTTGACCCATTTGCTGTGCGTGCCAGGCAGCACCAGGCGGGCATTTTGCAAAGCCAATAATTCAAGTGCGCCAAAGACCTGGGTTTCTTCGCCTCGCATCACGTCGGGCACGCCGCCTTTGTCGGTACTCAGGCCGGGGACAATCGCGATACGGCCCGGCCCATTGAAAGTGACCCAAGCCAGATGCCCCGCTATATCGGCAAACCCAGCCGGGCAGGGGCAGTAGGGTGCTTGCAGCCAGCCCTGCTGGCTGCCCGCCATACCGGCAATCAGGCACAGCACGCCGGGCTGCATCCAGTCGCCAAAGCAGCTGTCAAACACCGCTGCAAAATCGCCTGGCCCAGCCGCCCTGTCAACCGTCAGGATTCCCCGCGCAAAAAAACGCTCTTCAACCACGCTGCCGTCAGCTGCCAGCAACGCGCCGCGCAATGAAGACGTGCCCCAGTCGAGGGCTACCAACGGCATTTGGACACTTTTAGAAATTCAGATTTTCGGGATGAAGTGCAAGGCGCCCGGAGCGCATCAACCGGAATGTACTTCAGTACATGAGGATTGCGAGCACCGCGCAACGCGGCAATTCGCCCGAAAAATGAATTTACAAGAGTGTCCATCAGTGGTTGTCCCGTGGCACGGCAGACCCACGCTTGCCCACCAAAAAGTCCATGTCCACGCCTTCGTCGGCTTGCAGCACGTGGTCGATGTAAAGCTTGTAGTAGCCAGACGCCATGGCAGGCTCGGGCGCCTTCCAAGCCGCACGGCGCTTGGCCAACTCGTCGTCGCTCACATGCAAATGCAGCAGTCGCTTGGGCACATTCAGCTCAATCAGGTCGCCGTTTTGCACCAGCGCCAGCGGCCCGCCCGCGGCGGCTTCTGGCGCGGTGTGCAGCACGACAGTACCGTAAGCCGTGCCGCTCATGCGGGCATCGCTGATGCGCACCATGTCGGTAATGCCCTTTTTCAGCACCTTGGGCGGCAGCGGCATATTGCCCACTTCTGCCATGCCGGGGTAGCCTTTGGGGCCGCAGTTTTTCAGCACCATCACGCAGGTCTCGTCAATGTCGAGGTTGTCGTCGTCAATACGTGCGTGAAAGTCTTCAATGTTTTCAAACACCACGGCGCGGCCGGTGTGCACCATCAGCGCAGGGGTGGCGGCGCTGGGTTTGATGACTGCACCGCGCGGCGACAAGTTGCCGCGCAGCACGGCAATACCGGCTTTGGCCTTGAAGGGCGCGCTCAGCGGCTTGATCACTTCGGCGTTGTAGTTTTGCGCGTCCGCAATGTTCTGGCCAATCGTTTGGCCGTTGGCGGTGATGGCGTCCAAGTGCAGATGCGGCGCAATTTCTTTCATCACCACCGGCAGGCCACCTGCATAGCAAAAATCTTCCATCAAGTATTGGCCAGACGGTTGCAGGTTCACCAGGCAAGGCAGCTCGCTGGCCAGTCGGTCAAAGTCATCCAGTTCCAGTTTGACGCCAATGCGCCCAGCCATGGCAATCAAATGAATCACCGCATTGGTGGAGCCACCAATGGCCGCCAGCGTTTTGATGGCGTTTTCAAACGCTTGGCGCGTCAGAATTTTTGAAAGCACCAGGTCTTCGTGCACCATTGCAACGGCACGCCGCCCGGCCATCCGGGCCAGCACGTTGCGCCTGCCGTCGACTGCCGGGTAAGCGGCATTACCCGGCAGACCAATGCCGAGCGCCTCGACCATGCTGGCCATGGTGCTGGCGGTGCCCATCGTCATGCAGTGGCCGTGGCTGCGGTGCATGCAGCTTTCAGCCTCAAAAAAATCAGCCAGCTTGAGCGTGCCCGCACGCACCTGCTCGCTCAAGCTCCACACGCCGGTGCCGCTGCCTAACTCTTGGCCGCGCCATTTGCCGCTCAGCATCGGCCCGCCGCTCACGCCCACGGTCGGCAGGTCGACGCTGGCAGCGCCCATCACCAGCGATGGTGTGGTTTTGTCGCAGCCCATCAGCAGCACCACACCGTCAATCGGGTTGCCGCGAATGCTTTCTTCAACGTCCATGCTGGCCAGGTTGCGGTACAGCATGGCGGTGGGCCTCAAGAGCGTTTCACCGAGCGACATGACCGGAAATTCGAGCGGAAAGCCGCCCGCTTCGTAGACGCCTATCTTGACTTGTTCGGCAATCGTGCGAAAGTGGCTATTGCACGGCGTCAGCTCGCTGAAGGTGTTGCAAATGCCAATCACGGGTCGGCCATCAAACTGGTCGTGCGGCACGCCCTTGCCCTTGACCCAGCTCCGGTAAGCAAAACCGTCACGGTCCTGCCGGCCAAACCACTGCTGGCTACGCAGGTCGTCAGGCTTTTTTTTGGGCGTTATCTTGTCGGTCATCTTCTCGGTCATAGGGAAAATCCTTAATTGGTAAACATATTATCGTCATACCATTGCGCCGCGAATCCTAGTAATAACCATGATCAAAAACGTCCACGGCAACACAGTTGACCATCTCGGAGAAGCCATCGTGGCAGGCCGCTACGGTGTGGGCGCGTCGATTCCACCCGAGCCGCTGCTGTGCCTGGAGCTGGGTGTCAGCCGCACGGTGGTGCGCGAGGCTGTCAAGTCACTGATTGCCAAGGGGCTGATGACCACGGGCCCCAAGGTCGGCACGCGTGTGTTGCCCCCAGAGCACTGGAACTGGTTTGACCCGGACGTCATTACCTGGCAATCCCAGGCCGGTTTGACGCCAGAGTTTTTGCGCGACCTGCAAGACCTGCGCCGCGTGGTTGAGCCCGCAGCCGTGCGCTTGACGGCTGAGCGCGCTACCGCAGAAGATATTGCGCAAATTGAAGACGCCTACGCAGGCATGAAGCGCGCCGTAGACAGTGGTGGTGACTACGTGACCTTTGACCTGCGCTTTCACCAGGGCTTGCTGCGTGCTTGCGGTAACCGCATGCTGGTGCAAATGAGCAAAGCGCTGGGCGCACTGTTGCGCACCAGTTTCGAAATTTCGACCCGCCGCAAAGACGGCCCGCGCAGCTCATTGCCGCTGCACCGTGAGGTGCTGGATGCTGTGATTGCGCACGACCCGGACCGTGCAGAAAAAGCCATTGGTGTGTTGATTGACGGTGCGCGTGCGGATATTGAAGAAGTGCTGGCGTCGCGGCGCCGTTTGCCACGCTTGAACGAGCCCGCGCGACTGTTGAAAGTTGCTTAAAGACAAAAACAATATGCAAAAAATATCAGACGCATCTATTCACTGGTTTTTCAAAGGCCTCGAATTGCTCATCGTGCTGTGCATGCTCGCCATGGTGGTCATGGTGTTTGGCAATGTGGTGCTGCGCTATGTCTTCAATACAGGCATCACGATTTCAGACGAAATGTCACGCTACTGTTTTATCTGGCTGACCTACATGGGCGCGATGGTGGCGATGCGCGAAAAGGGGCACTTGGGGGTGGACACTCTGGTCAAGTACCTGGGTTTGACAGGTAAAAAAATCTGCCTGTTTTTGAGCGAGGCCATCATGCTGGGCTGCAACGTCCTGTTTTTTATCGGCACCTTCAAGATGCATGACCTGCAGGTGACCAACATATCGCCAGTTGTCGGCATGTCGATGATCTGGGTCTACGGCATTGGCTACATTGTCGCTGGCGTGATGGGCATCATGAATGTGCATGTCATCTACCGCTTGTTGAGCGGGCAGTTGTCTGAAGCCGAACTGGTTCAGGTGATTGAAACCGAGGGCCTGGCCGATGCCCAGAAGCAGCTTCATGGAGCCAAGCCATGACGGTCACGGTTTTCATCGTCAGCCTGCTGGCAGCCATGGCCATTGGCATGCCGATTGCCTATGCGCTGCTGGTGTGCGGCTTGAGCCTGATGGCCTTCCTGTCGATGACCAGTGGGTTGGTGACGTTTGACAGCCAGATCCTGGCCCAGCGGTTTGTCGAAGGCGCTGACAATTTTCCGCTGCTGGCCGTGCCGTTCTTTTTGCTGGCCGGAGAGTTCATGAACGCGGGTGGCCTGAGCCGCCGCATTGTGAATCTGGCAGTGGCGTGGGTTGGGCATTTTCGGGGCGGGCTGGGTTATGTCACGGTGATTGCCGCCGTCATCATGGCCTCACTGTCGGGCTCGGCGGTGGCTGATACGGCTGCGTTGGCGGCGCTGTTGATCCCCATGATGCGGGCTGCGGGTTACAACATTGGCCGTGCTTCGGGTTTGATCGCTTCTGGCGGCATCATCGCGCCTGTCATACCGCCATCCATTGGCATGATCATCTTTGGCGTTGCAGGTAATGTGTCGATTACCAAACTGTTTTTGGCAGGGATTGTGCCGGGCCTGTTGATGGGCGTGGCCATTGGCCTGACCTGGTGGTGGGTCGCCAAGCGAGAGAACGTGCAGCCAGCACCCAAGCTGGCCATGCCCGAGCGCTTTCGCATCACCGCTGAAGGTGGCTTCGCACTGGCTTTGCCGGTGGTGATCATTGGCGGCATGAAGTTTGGTGTGTTCACGCCGACGGAAGCGGCGGTCGTGGCCGCGGTGTACAGCTTTGCGGTGGGCATGTTTGTTTATCGCGAGCTGAAATGGTCAGCGCTGTACGGGCTGATATTGGCTGCTGGCAAGACAACGGCCGTGGTGATGTTTTTGGTGGCCGCTGCCATGGTCAGCGCCTGGCTGATCACGGTGGCCAACATACCGACTGAAGTCGCCAAAATGATGGAGCCCTTCATGGGCAACAAGATGCTGCTGATGTTCGTCATGATGGTGCTGGTGGTGATTGTCGGCACCGCGCTTGACTTCACGCCCACCGTCTTGATCTTGACGCCGGTGCTGATGCCGCTGGTTTTGAAGGCAGGTATTGACCCTGTCTATTTTGGTGTGCTGTTTATCATGAACAACGCGATTGGCCTGATCACGCCGCCCGTAGGCACAGTGCTCAATGTTGTTTGCGGTGTCGCCAAAATCAGCATGGACGATGCCTTCAAAGGGGTGCTTCCGTTTTTGCTGGCGCAGCTTGCAGTATTATTTTTATTGATTGCGTTCCCCTCAATCGTCCTCGTTCCACTTCAATGGATGATGCGATAGTTTTTTCTGTGCTTTTTATTTTTACTCAAAGGAGACAACCATGTTTAAACGTAGAACCTTCAATCAGTTGGCACAGGCTCTGGCCATCGCCTCACTGCTGGCCACTACCTCGGTGATGGCTCAGTTTGCAGACCGCACCATCAAGTTCACCAATGGCGTGAATGAAGACCACCCGGTCGGTGTGGGCGTCAAGAAAATGCAGGAAGTATTGGCTGCCAAGACGGGCGGAAAAATGAAAATCAACGCCTTCTGGGGTGGTGCTGCGGGTGGTGACTTGCCGGCTACCCAGGCCCTGCGTGCCGGCACGCAAGAGATGGTCTGCACATCTTCATCACCCTTGGTGGGCATTGTGAAAGAACTCGGCGCGTTTGACCTGCCGTTTTTATTCGCAAATGAAAAAGAAGCCGATGCCGTGCTCGACGGTCCGGCTGGCGCCTACTTCAACAAGAAGCTTGAAGAAGCTGGCCTGGTCAACCTGGCTTACTGGGAAAACGGTTTCAGAAACCTGACCAACAGCAAGCGCGCTGTGGCCAAGGCTGAAGACTTCGACGGCGTCAAGGTTCGCGTGATGCAAAACAACATTTTCCTCGACACCTTCAAAACCCTGGGCACCAATGCCGTGCCGATGGCCTTTGGTGAGGTCTTCACGGCGCTGGAGACCAAAACTATTGACGGCCAGGAAAATCCGTTTGTCACGATTGAAACGTCCAAGTTCAATGAAGTGCAAAAGTACCTGAGCGTGACGCGCCACGCCTACACACCGTTTTTGATTTTGTATAGCAAAAAACTGTGGGATCAACTCAACCCGCAAGAGCAGGGCGTGCTGCGTGAAGCCGCCATCGAAGGACAAAAAGTACAACGTGCAGCCAACCGTTCATTGAACGAAAAATCATTGACCAGCCTGAAAACCAAAGGCATGCAGGTCAATGAAGTCAGCCCGGCCGAGCAGCGCCGCATGTTTGAAAAAGTCAAACCTGTGTATGACCGCAATGTGCCCACCATCGGTGCTGAAGCCGTGACGACGGTGTTGGACGCATTGAAGAAAGCGCGCGGCAGCTAGTTTGCTGAGGCGTTGATCCGAAAGCCGCCTGGAGCCATCCACGCGGCTTTTTTCTGGAGTAAATATTGAAAATCACGCAACTCGAAACCCTACGGCTGGGCGAATTCCCGAACATTATTTGGGTACGCCTGTACACCGACGAAGGTTTGGTTGGCCTGGGTGAAACCTTCATGGGCGCGGCCGCTGTTGAGGCCTACTTGCACGAATGGGCCGCGCCAAAGCTGCTCGGCCAAGACCCGCTGGCCATCGAGTCCCGCAACCGCGACATCACCGGTTACCTGGGCTGGCGCGGCTCAGGTGTCGAAACGCGCGGCAACTCGGCCATCGACATTGCGCTGTGGGACATTTTTGGCAAAGCCGCCAACATGCCGGTCCATACCGCATTGGGCGGCAAAAGCAGGGACAGCATTCGTATTTACAACACCTGCGCTGGCTACCAGTATGTGCGCAGCGCCACCAACCAAACAACGTCCAATTGGGGCCTGGGCAATGTCAGCAAAAACCAAGGGCCGTACGAAGACCTTCAAGGCTTTTTAAACAACGCAGGCGAGCTGGCCCAGTCGCTGCTGTCTGAAGGCGTCACCGCCATGAAGATATGGCCTTTTGACATGGCAGCTGAAAAGAGCCACGGCCAGTACATCAGCAACGCTGACCTTGACACGGCGCTGGAGCCCTTCAAAAAAATCCGCGATGCCGTCGGCAACCAGATGGACATCATGGTCGAGTTTCACAGTCTGTGGCGCTTGCCGATGGCGCAAAAAATTGCACGTGCGCTCAAACCGTTCAACACCTTCTGGCATGAAGACGCCATCCGCATGGACTCGCTCGATTTGCTCAAACAGTACGCTGTGGACTGCGAGGCATTGATCTGCGCCAGCGAAACCCTGAGCTACAAATGGGGCTTCAAAGACTACCTGCAAACCGGCGTGGCAGGCGTGGCCATGCTGGACCTGAGCTGGTGCGGCGGCCTGAGTGAAGCCCGCAAAATAGCCGCCATGGCCGACGCCTGGCAACTGCCCGTCGCCCCGCACGACTGCACCGGTCCGGTGGTGTGGGCTGCGTCCACCCACCTGTCACTGCACGCGCCCAATGCATTGGTGCAAGAAAGCGTACGCGCCTTTTTTACCGGCTGGTACAAAGAGCTGGTGACAGAGCTGCCCGTGGTTGAAAACGGCATGATCAGTTTGAACAACAAGCCCGGCTTGGGGTTGGAGCTGCTGCCTGACTTGCACAAGCGGGAAGATGCGGTGGTGCGCATTTCTGAGCTTTGATCAAGCAGGCAGTCAAGCAACTGGTAATCCATCAAGAGTAGGGTCATGAAAACAAAATCAGTCACTCCTTTCGTTTTGCATGTGCCCGTCGCAGGCGGGCGCATAGCGCCGTCACCCAAGAGGCCAAAGCCAGCGAAGCGCAAAACCTGAGTGTTCATGCGGTCTGTGAGTTGTT
>JBKCGU010000133.1:0-8536 GCA_046303055.1 Polaromonas sp. | reverse complement strand
TCCCTCATAAGCTTCTAAAAATCTCATCTTGCGGTTCTCCTGCATGTAGCGGGCCCGGCTTATGGGGGTGTCTTGCATCCCTTCTCCATAAACCGGACAGATTACTTGCTAAAAACCGGACAAATCATTTACTGCTGACATATGGGGTGAATCCGGATGGCAAGAACGCTCAAATAGATATTCAATGGAGTCTGTTTTCTGGAGGTTTTTGAAAGCAGCGCCATGACCGCTGACTTTTTGCGCAGCCGCCTGGACAAATGATGGATTTGCGCCACTCGCTGGCGGTGCTGGCTACCCTTCTGATGATCTTGCTGTTGTATCTCAAGCATGCGCTCAATAAGAGCGATGAGGATGTGATCCAGCGCTGGGGCGAGACACCGACTGGGCAATGCTTTTCTGGCAATGCGTATTTTGGGCATCAGTGGCTGTGCGACCCCACACAACTGGGACGTTTTCGTAAAGCACTGGGTGAGACAGGCGCGCAAGACTTGTCTTCGGCCTCAACCGACTGCAAGGCTCAGAGCGGCGCTTGGGGTTGGCTTGAGCTGAATTTTGCAGATGACTATTTATCGAACGTAATGAGGTTAAAACAGGAGATGTCAAGATGACTAGCATCGGCGGTCGGATACCAGTAAATTCCGGGTTGGACGTTTTGAGTTCAACTCAAGTCAAGATTCAGCCCACACAAAAACCAAGCTCGCAAATAGACGTTCTTCTGCAACAGTTCATAGCCGATCCTGTCGGCTCAATCAACCTTTCATCAGTTAAGCGAGTAAGGACCGCAGCCAATGCCGGCGAACTTTTGCCATATGTACGCAAAATGTCGACCACGACCTTGAAGAGTTTGTGCCAAAACATACTCAGGTCGCCGGGGTTGCCAGAGTCTTCCAAGTCCGCGGTAGTTGGCGATCTTGTCAAGGACATGCGAGTGGCCGATGTACCAATTTTGGACGTAACACTTCAGGACGACCCCGCTGTGCAATCGCTCTTTCGCAAAGGCGTGATGGCGAAATGCTCAACGCCGCACAAACTGGCATTGATGCAATGTTTAGGCAAAGACGGCAACAGCGCTGAAGTCAATTTGCTTCTTGGGTCCAAAAAAATCTCAGTGGGCGGTGCCTGGCTGAAGCCAACGGATGTTTTGAATCACTTAGGACGAGCGCCAACGCCCGATGCAGTGGCCCAAACCGTTTGATGGCTACATCGAGCAGCCTGCCCGTGTCGCGGCAACATCGCTGATCCGCCTCTAGCGCAACCGCTTTAGCGCGCCCTTCAAGGCCATGCCCTGACCATTGCAGGAGTTGCAACGCCAATGGCAGCGGTTGCGTTTCTTCTCGACGGTGGAACTGGTCAATTCACTAAAGTTGGAGAAGGCACAGGCCAAGGTCATGGTGGACCAGGCGGCACGTATCAAGCGGCTTGCTGCGGGCTCTGTCATTGCAGCGCCTGTGGGTAGCGCCAAAATCAGCGCCATCAAACCCGAAGGCATCTGCCTACAACTCGATCCGTAGATTCATCTGGAGGCAGGCTTATGAACCGGTTTGGCACCCCCCCTCTGCCCAATGAGTCTGTTTCAAACAGCCACCTGGTTGGCATGATAAATGCTGGGTGCTCAATGCTCAATGCCAAGTGCAGAGGAGCAAAACAGGCTCTGTCTGGATTCATCTGTCGATGGGGTAGACAGGCAACAGGCATTTAAAACTTTTGGTGTTCTTCATGGTAAACGGTGTAACGACTAACAAACTTGCCGCCATCGCGCAAGGCTTGAGGGCTAGCGGAATTGATTTTGATGTTTCGGTGTTCAGCAAGAGCGAACGCGAAGCCTTGTCAGGAGGGGCCAAAATTGGCAACGTCGATAACGGCTTGTTTGCGGTGGCAAAACAAGACCTAAACCGCAACGGCATTCATGACGACGTTATTGAAGAGGTGATCAACTCAGACTGCATATTCGGCGGGACGATTGTCAAATCCAATGGCAAATACTACTCGGGCCTCGGGCCACATGAAACGCTTTCGGATGGCGACGACAACCACTCTATTTGCTGGGGTGATCAATTGCCGGAGTTTTTGCGACAAAACATCGTATCCACCACTGAGGGTATCTCTGAAGCCACAGCTGCCAACGCGACAACAACAGCCCCAGTAGCGTCCAGCACCTTCGCGGGCAAGACAGAGGGGGCGTCTATAGACTTATGTTTGACGCCTATTGAGGAGCCTCAAAACGAAGACCAAGACGAGGACGAGGAACCGACTGACAAACCGTTTGTCATGAGTTTTGACCGTCTCAAAGTCACTGCCTCAAACACTGCAAATGTAAATGCAGATGCAGATGCAGATGCCAGAGCTAAGGCTTTATCCTTGATTCGTTCGATGGGGAGCTCTTTTGATAGGCAATCGTTGGAATTCAGATGTCCACCCCAAGCGAAACCCAATCGCAGCTGAGCGACCTTGAATCGCAGATCAGCGATCAGCTGGCAGCTGCCGTTGATGGCTTTGATCCGTTTGTACGGCGTGGTCGCGTGATTGAAGCGGTCGGCACGCTGGTCAAGGTCAGTGGTCTGGTGGCGCGAGTGGGTGACTTGTGTGAACTTCGCCTGATCAACGGCAAAGTGCTGGCGGGTGAGGTCATCGGCTTTGCCAACAAGCATGTGCTGCTGGCGCTGATGGGGCAGACGGAAGGCATTGCCAGCAACACCGAGGTGGTCAACACTGGGCGCCGCCCCGGGGTGTTTGTGGGTGACTTCTTGCTGGGCCGGGTGCTTAATGGCCTTGGCAGCCATTACCTGGATGGTGATGCGGAAGAAGTGACGGGTTATGCCCGTGTGTCGGTTGAGCAGGAGGCTCCGCCGCCGCTGTCGCGAAAGCCGGTTGACACGCCGCTGCACCTGGGGGTGCGTTGTATTGATGGCTTTTTGACCTGTGGTGAGGGCCAGCGGGTGGGTATTTTTGCGCCTGCCGGCTGCGGTAAAAGCACGCTGCTGAGCATGCTGGCCACCAACTCCAGCGCGCAGATCAATGTGATTGCGCTGATTGGTGAGCGCGGTCGGGAAGTAAGCGAGTTTCTTGAGCACTCCTTGGGGCCAGAGGCATTGCAGCGTTCAGTCGTGGTGGTGGCTACATCAGACCGGCCCGCCATGGAGCGCATTCGCGCAGCGCAGGTGGCCACGAGCATTGCCGAATACTTTCGCGATCAGGGCTTGTCGGTTTTGCTACTGATGGATTCAGTCACGCGCTACGCGCGGGCGCTGCGTGAGGTGGGCTTGTCTGCCGGTGAGCCGCCAACGCGCCGGGGCTTTCCGCCTTCGGTCTTTTCACAGTTGCCCCGGCTTCTTGAAAGGGCCGGGCAGTCCAGTGAAGGGGCCATCACCGGCTTTTACACGGTGCTGGAAGAAACCGATGACGGCATGGACCCTGTGTCAGAGGAAGTGCGCTCGCTGCTGGATGGGCATATTGTTCTATCACGCAAACTGGCCGAAGCCGGCCATTACCCGGCGATTGACATACTGGCCAGTACCAGCCGCGTGATGTCGCGCTTGGTTGACGACTCGCATCGCCGGGCCTCGGTTCGCGCGCGGGAACTGTGGGCGAAGTTTCAGGATCTGGAAATCCTGATTCAAGTCGGCGAATACCGCCAGGGTGAAGATGCCAACGCCGACATGGCGGTGGCCATCAACCCTGAGCTCAAAGTCTTCCTGAAGCAGGAAGTTGACGAGCGGGCGGAGTTTGAAACCACTGTGAATGATTTGCGGGATTTGGCCCAGGTTTCTTAAGCGTACGGGCGTATTGAAAAAGACTGGCCAAGAGCCTGTCCCGAACTTTGTGTCAACGGGGCGAGGGTTGAGTTTTGGGCGGCAAAAGCATCAACGGCTTGTGTGCCGCCATCGCACACGACCTGGGCTGGCTGCCAGCGCCCCAGCGTCAACAGGTGAAACCCGGCAATGTCATCGGCTAAGTCATTCTTTACGCCAGCCTGCGCGGCAAATGTGGGCCACTGCGCTATCGAGCTGACAACCTGGTCAATCACGGCGCTGGCGGTCCCGATACCGAACCGGTTGGCCAGCTGCAGCAAATCCGGCCGTGTGAAGTCCTTGAACCGCCCATTGATCGACATCAGGTGCTGGTGGGCCCATTCCCCCTTGGGGTTGTGCGCGAAGGAGATGTCGTAGGCCGGGGCCAACTCCCACCGCTGGCCTTGGCGCAGCCGCAAGGAGATGTTCTTGGTGTGATCGTCGCAGTTCTTCCCCACCACATTGAACACCATGCGGCGATAGGCCTCTTCCTTCTGCTCGTAGGGCAGTGCCAGCCGATCCAGGGTGGCAAACAACTGCTCATAACTGTTGGTGCCCTTTTTCTTGTAGTCCAGGTGGTTCATGGCGCACAAGGTCTGCATGTGGTGGCGGGTGTTGCCTGGCCCACGGTCAAAGCGCTGGGTCATGAAGTGGGCACGGCCGTTCTCTTCCAGCAGGCGGCAAGCTGACATGCTGACCCCAGCGTCTTTGGCCATCAGGCTGTAGGCGTACTCGATGCGCCCGTCATCGCTTCGGCTGCCTAGCTCGTTGTCGCTGCCCATGCCATCGAACTTGAGCAGCCAATGCTCAAACCCGTCCTGGGCCTCCAGCTGCCCAGCACGTATTTCCTGGGTGTCGGGGTTCCATGCGATCACTGCCTTGGCGCGGGCGCCGCCAGCCGAAGTTCCCACATCCAGGATGCTGCGCAGCGCCGCGTGCGCATGGTCATCCTCGTCCAGCGTCCCCTGCACGGCTTGCCGCGCCTGCGTGACCAAGTCGCTCAGAACAATGGCCGAAGGCTTTTGCTTTGGCGGCGAGCGTGTGGGTTTGTACTCCAGCGCCCCCATTGCCCGGTTTCCCATGTAGGCCAAGCGGTCCAGGGCGGTCACACTGGCCTTGTCCAGGCCCTTCTGCGCCGTGTAGCGGTCGATCAAGGCGTTGCCGAAGTCATCCGGCAGGGTATCGGCCAGCATTGCCGGTAGGCGCTTAAACGTGGCCTCCGGCAGGTCGGTGAACATGTACGTAGCCCCTGGGAGCACGGGCATCTGCATGGGCGCGGGCTCGATACCCAGCGAGGCGAACGCGGGCGTGTATTCGAAGACGTAAAAGCCCCAGGTGGGGTCAAGAGCCACGGCCCCGATGTGCTTGCCCCACAGGTGGACGTTGACGATGTCGACCTTCTTGTAAGCGGCGGATTTTGTTTTGGGTTTCTTGGGGCTGGTGGACATGGGCGGGAGCACTTATTCGCTGACAGGAAGGGCACGCGGGCGCGCACGCTGGCGGATATGTCCCGCCTTGGGCATGTTCAAGGGGCTGATGGTGGCCATGGGGGCGACATTGAGCAGCCAGTCCTCTCGGCCCAGGGCACGGACAACGGGTATGAGCGTGCGCAGGGTGGAACCCTTGCCGGACTCCAGGTTCTTCAAGGCACTCAGACTGCAGCCCGCCCGCGATGCCAGAGTGGCCTGATCGATGTTCTGTTTCAGACGCAGAGTCTTGATCTGTAGCCCGATCTCTGCTTCAAGTTCTTCAATCGTGTGGGATGGCATACGCAATGGCTCCAAAATGCGCTATTAACTGGAAATACAGCGTTAGTAGCTTTTATTGCAGCCATTGTAGCCATGCACATACAGAAGTCAATAAGAGCTTTCTTTAAAGCTGCAAATAAGCAGATGAGATGGTTATAGGTGTAAATCAAGCCGTTGTTGCAGGAGTGATGGTGTTCCACGTCATGGGTGGAGGCAAATGTTTGCCAAGTCGCTACCAACTGACGCGCTGATCGACCGCAAAGTCCGGGGCCGGTTGCCCGCGTTGCGCCGCTGGCCCCAAGGCTGCATGGCTTGCCCGATTGCCTCGTTTTTTTAGCGTTTAAGGCAGCGTCCGTTATGTGAGAAGAATTCCAAATTGACACAAAAGCGTAACAAGAAGTTGGCAAACTAATTCTAGTTTTTTATGTATTGCCTCACAAGTAAAGGCAATCTAAGACTTTTTCAGCAGGCAAAGATCACAAAGGCTTTGCCTTTTTTTCAACCGACTGAACCGAACTGAACCGAACTGAACAGGAACCGAATCATGAGCAACAAAAATTGGGGTAACGCGTTGAAAAACTCAGGCAAGATCCTGGCGCACCTTTCGCACATACCGGGCACGAGCAGCAGCGGGGAAAACGGTATGGGGGAATACCAATTCAAAAACTATTCCAATAATTTTGGGGCATTTGGTTTCAAGGTAGGCTGGGGGGTCAAGACTTCAATGAGGGCTTACGGCTCGGATGTAAAGGATCCGTCCCAATCAATGAGCCTGAGCACAAAACTTGGCCTACTTGAGGGCAGTGTGTCAGGAAAACTGACGGGCGGGGAGGCGACCATCGGCGCAGGAACTTTTATGGATGGCCCGACCGCTCTGAGGACGGCCGCTGGTGTGGTGGGTGCAACCGGGGCAGTTGTCGCCCTACCCACATTTGGGGCGAGTGCCGTCGGTGGTACTGCCATCGCCACTGGTCTGATGGCGCTTGCTGAAGTATTAGAAAAATCCGGATTCAAGTTGGAAGCGAAGGCGGGTTTTCAAGTGAATTTGGGAATAGATTCAAAAACGGGTAACTACTACATCAGGATAAACACCGAAAAGTCTGGCAAGATTGGCACGGACGGCGGTGTCATCAATGATTTTGGCGAAGGGTCCGGGCGGTCGTGGCAAATCGTATTTGATGGCAAGGGTGATTGGGGGTCCTCCAACTTGGAGGCTCTTTTCGCTGACGACCCCAAGAAGAAGAAGCGGCCGGGCATAGGTGACGGCGGCGGTGATGCGGGCAATGATGCGGTGACTGCGCAGAGACGTGACCCACTGGTACTTGATCTCGATGGCGACGGCATTGAAACCGTGGGCACGAACGATGGTGTCGTTGTTTTGTTCGACCATGATGCGGACGGCGTCAAGACGGGGACTGGCTGGGTCAAGTCTGACGACGCGCTGCTGGTGCTTGATCTAAATGGCAACGGCACCATCGATTCGGGGCGTGAACTCTTTGGTGTAGACACTCTAAAGCGCAATGGCCAACTGGCCACTGACGGGTTTGATGCACTCCGAGATCTGGACGCTAACTATGACGGCAAGATCAACGCCGCAGACAGCGTGTTTGCTAACTTGCGCATTTGGCGCGACTTGAACCAGGACGGCATCAGCCAAGCGAACGAGTTGTCCAATCTCAATGACAATAACATTCTTCAGATTAGTCTCAACGCAAATGCCGCGCGCATCAATCACGGCAATGGCAATGTACAAACGGCGACAGGCTCGTACACACGTACCAATGGCACTAAAGGAATCGTCGCAAATCTGGACTTCGCGTTTGACACCTTCCATCGGAAGTTTATAGATGAGATTGTGCAGGACAATGCAGTAAATGCCTTGCCGAATCTGAAGGGTTCAGGCCGCGTTCGCGATTTGAGCGAGGCGATGATCCTTTCGCCAGACCTGCGCGCCTGGGTAGCAACCTATGCCGAAAAGAACACCAGGCAAGGCCAGATAGAAATGCTTGACGGCTTTGTTGATCGATGGGCCAATACCTCCGACATGCAGTCGCTACAGCAACAAGCAAATGCTCTTTCTGGCAGAGGCGTCACACTGACCTACCGGCTCGAAGGGCTGACTCAAGGCACGGCTGCCTACGATAGCTTTATCCAAAAGCTGGGCGTGGTCGAGCGGTTCATGGGATTCACGTATGCTGGGGCCGTCGCCGGGCAACCCCGGTACACGGCTTTGGACGCCAATGCTGGCAATGTCACTGTGACGCTACAGAGTGGGCAACTTCCCGGCATTTTATTGGCCTATGAGCGATTCAAAACAGACACTTATGAGTCGCTGCTGCTGCCAACGCGTTACGGTCAGTACCAGATCGGTACGGCAGACAGTCTTGATACTCGGTCAATAGAAACTTCATTTCGCACAGCCATTGCGACCAATGCGCGAGACGGCATCATCGATTTGATCGAGTTTATAAGTGCAGCGGGTCTAAATCTTCTGCAAAACGACTATGGCTGGAACGCCACCGGCTTTCTCATTGACCAGATCAACGCCGCGCCCGACATAGGTTTTTACAGTAGAGACAGTAGTAGCTTGACGGTGCGCACCGCAGGCTCTGGGCTTACCAGTGGTACGGCGCTGGCGGATCTGATGGTGGGAACAGCGGGCGAAAATTGGCTTAGAGGAGACGCTGGCGACGATATCCTTCTCGGCAAAGGCGGCCACGACACACTGGAGGGCGGCGCAGGCAACGATGTTTTGGACGGTGGCGCGGGCATCGATTGGCTCTACGGCGGCGATGGCAACGACGACATGTTGGGCGGCGAAGGCGACGACATACTGGACGGCGGCAACGGCAACGACGTGCTGGAGGGCGGCGACGGGATCGACATTCTCAGGGGCGGCGACGGCAACGACATGCTGGAGGGCGACGCAGGCAACGATTACCTCTACGGTGGCGACGGCAACGACACGCTGGAGGGCGGCGACGGGATCGACATTCTCAG
>JBKCGU010000132.1:0-5966 GCA_046303055.1 Polaromonas sp. | reverse complement strand
TGTCCTTTTTATAATTTTCCGCTAGATTTTTCAAGCGCTCGAGTTTGAGTTTGAAGTACTCGGTGAATCCCTTTTCAACGGACGTGTAGCCAAATTTTTTTACAAATTCTGCGCTTTTCTTAGTCCATTGCTCAGACAACTGCACGGGGGTAAACTTCGTCAAAAAACCAGGATCAAAATCAGCCGTAGATAGTGATCTCGCCCAAGTACTTAAGGCTTCTTTGTAAATTTCTTGAGCCTGACCCTTTTTATCTTCACTTAGCTCTTGCGTTATGGTATCTAGCCTGGGTGGGAAATTCAACATGAACTTGATACCGGCATCTCGCTTCTCAGCAGTGAGATATTTAGGATCTGCTGTACGATCGCCGTTAATTCTTTTGTCTAAATCAGGTTCGAGTTCCGCAGTTTGTCTGCCGATCTCCAAAGTGTGGAGTCCAACCGTAGTACCGATACTAAAAATTCCTAACGTCGCCCAACCTCTAAAATTATTTTGTTGGTTGAGCTTAAGATTTTCTTTGGCTATCACCACCTGTGATTTGGCAAATTGGCTGTTTTGGGCACCAAAGGTGAGGGTAATCTCAGTGTTAATTTGAGGTAGTTTGGCAGGCTCTACCCCCGAGGGCATGTTCACCTCGACAACCTTGGGCACGCCGTCCCAGTTTGGGACTTTCTCAATAACAGTTCTTCGCGCAGTGACGTCAGCAATCACCCATTTGATAATGTCTTGCCTCGAACACAGGCTCCCGTCAAATTCGGTTACCACCTTACCAGAAGTGGCACCACCCAGGTTGATGGTGTCCATACGAGAGTTCATGTGCCCAATGGCATTAGGAATGGAGTCTTGCGCATACTTGAACATGATCTCCTCCTTAGTCATGCCATTTTTTTTCATCATGTAATCGGCCAATGCATACCATCGGCGAGCGTAGTTGACTGCTTTTTGTATGTTCTCGTCTCCGGTTATGCCGTTCTGGCGGGCCAAATTCCTGTCAACTTGAGTTATGTTGAAGTTGAATTTACCGCCACCGGGCATAGTGGCAAATCCGTCTTCATCCAACTGCGGTCGAGGTGAGTTTGGATCATTAGTAAATCGAACTCTTCTGGTGATCATGCCAGGAATAGTGCCTGTTCCTTCTCCTGTACGGCCTACAAATCCGAATATGCGCTCTACCAACTTGGTGCCTTGGCCTCCTGTTGTCAAGATATCCATGGCTGCTGCGGTATTGACCGTTAGCATATTCTCCCTGGGGTCATATTGGAATACGTTGACCTCGCCCTGCCAGCCAAGAATTTCTGCTTTGAAGGCGTCCCCAGATCTCAGGTTAAGGTCATCAATCAATTCATTAAAAGCTTTTACTTTCGCTTTGTATCTTTCATAATGTTCCGTTTCGGCGACGGTGATAGGAACTAAATCATCAATATCGCCAGCCCGCCCCTCGTGGTGTGAGAATGCTATGTGGGCATCTACCTTAAGCGCGCTCGCGCGGTCGATTAATTCAATTGCTTGCTCGTGGGTTGAAACATCTCTAATAGCCGCTCTGATGCTCTTTTCAGTATCGATGAAATCGTTTGATTTGGCATAAATACCATTTACTTTACCGATGTCTTTACAGATACCATCTAGATATCCGTTCATAGCATTCGAAAAATCAAACTTACGCCACGAGTCAATCTGATCATCCCCGGCCAATTTTTTAAATGATGTGTATACAGTGTCAATTTTCTGCTCGGCATTCGTTTGCTGACGGCCTAGCGGTTTCACCACTGGTGGGGGTCGATTGATTGATGGCTCGTTAGTCTTCGCATTGCCCTGCGTGGACTGAGGGCCTGGTTCAACAGCCTGTTTTGATGATTGTGGATTGGTTCTTGCGATGTAGGCTTCAAGGCTTTGGTCGGAGTGGCTTTCGTTTAACCTGCCTTTTTGGTAATTTTGATACAAATTTTTGAACCACACTGCGGGTTGCAGTTGGGGTTCTCTGATTTGGGCCTGCTTAAAGGCGCTTTCAATCAGTTCCGTATTGCTGCTTCTGTAGCCCTTGGCAGATGTATCTATCCAGGGCCTTTGATCGGCAGGATAGTTTCGACCAGTGAAATGGTTATCAAGTCCGAAACTGGTTTTCGGGTCGAGAACGGCATTGACTTCAATGAAACTGGGGGGATTTGTTGGTTGGACCAGCTGTTTTGGGTTGGACCTTAGCTCAGCCAGAACGTCGGCTACCGACTTTATGCCCGCCAGGTCCTTTATCTCGATGCCGGTCACGGTTTGGATGTCAGACAACATCACCACCGCCTTTTCATAAGTGCCTGCGGCTTTGGCGGCGGTCGTGATCTGTCCGATTTGTTCTGGCGTCAAGGCGTTGGCGTTGGACATACCCTCGGTGTTGATAGACCGCTTGAGCAGTCGAGCGGTTGCTTGTGTCAACTGGGGGTTGCTGGGTTGCTGGCCGCTGGTTTTCAATAACTCCAGTTGCTTCTTAACCGCCGGTATTTCGGTCAGCTTTGGCAGTGGAATGTCACTTATAGCGGCCAAGTTTTTCAACTCCGTCATTGCCTCTTCGTATCCGCCTGCCGTGCTGATGGCCTTAAGGATGACTTCGATTGTTTGTGGCGGAAAAGTTATGTCGCTAGTATTCGGATTCAGATTCGGATTCGGATTCGGCGAGCCAACGGTTTTTGGGGTTTTTGGGGGGTTTTGGGTGGGTGGGTTAGTGACAGCGGTGTTCTCGGCACCCTGGGGGTTTTGTACATCGCTGACCAAGCTTTTTCTGACCTTCGCGTTGGTGTCTAGTTTGCGTAAATACTCAAGCTGAGTGTTGGGTTTTTTGTTCTGTAGCTGCTGATCGAGGTTTGCGCCGAGCTGGTCTTTTTGTTTTTGCGATAGCTTGAAGTCCTCGGCCCAGCGATTCACCAGCGCGTCGCGCAGGATTGTGACCGCGGCCTTTTGCGGCGCACCGCCGCTCCCCGGCGCGACGAGGTTCTTCAGTTGCGCCTCGCTCAGCTCGCCTAACTGCGCTCCCACCGCGTTTTGCAGCCGCTTATTGCCACCGCCCAGGTGCTGGGCCACTGAAGACCGCAGCATATCGGCGCGGTGCGCGCTGCTATTGTTGTGCGTCACCAGGGCTTCGAGCCAGCCCGCGGTGGTACCGCCGTCCTTTTTAACCTGCTGTTTTGCCCATTGTTCGGCAAGGAGCCGGAAGTTTAGCTGCACATTCGAGGGCACACCGCTGCCGTCGAAAGTGCGCTTAACCACCGTGTCGAGCGCCACCTTTTGCGCCAGGTTTCGCAGGCCCGCCTGGTTGCTGGCGAGCTGCTCTTTCCCCTTAAGGGCCTCCACCAGCCGCGTTTGGAAATCCGGGCTCGAAAAAACCTTCGTGCTCAGCTGCTGAATGCCCTGCGGGCTCAGCTGCTGAGTGACCTGCTCTTCTACCTGCTTTTTTGTCGGCGGTGGGTCAGTCCGGGACTTCGTAGGCTTGACGTTGGGATCGCCGCCCCTACCACCGCCGGGCTTCGTCAGCGGATCCAGGTTGAACCGTCCACCAGAGAACTGCGATGCGCCCAACATCGCTGACCAGAACGCGAGCTGTGCGCCGGCCAGCGCGCGCTCGCCGGGGCTGAGCTTGTTCCAGTCGATGGCAAGGTCAGTCGCGCTGTTGCCCAGGGTCAACACGTCGGCCAGGTCCGACGCCCGAGCCACCGATTTCAAGCCGGAGCCGATGGCGCCCGCGCCCAGCAGCCCGGCCCCAAAATCCAGCCACGCTGCCCGCGCCTGCTGGTTGGTCAGGTTCAGCGTCTGCCCGTGCTGGAACCGGTCAGCCAAGGTTACGCCGCTGTCGGCAACGCTGAAGACAGCCCCGCCCGCCATCACCAGCGGGGCCGCCACCCCGCCAGTGCCCAGCATCACCGCCACCCCCGCCGCGGCGCCCAGAATCGCCACGCCGCCGCGCACTACGGGCAGAGCCGTGTTGTCGAAACGGCGATTGTTGAAAGCCTCGAGCAGTACCTTGCCGTCGCGGCCCGTCATCTGCCCGCCCTGCGGCAGGAACACCTCCACCGCCCCGAGCTGGTTGTGTTGCTTCCAATTCTCCAGAGAATCGTAGGTGCGGCCCACGTTGTCGACGATGCGCTCACGGCCGTCGCGGCCCTGCACGCGGAAGATGACAGTCTTGGCCAACTGGTTGTCGCCCACGCGCAAGTACACCGGCACGGGGCGCACCCGCGGAGCCTCACCGCCTGCGGCCCGCAGGGCGGCAGAGACCGTGCCGATGGGCGTCAGGACCTCCCCCTGGTACAGCAGCTGGTTGCCGCGGCCAGGCACCGGCGCCACGTTGGGCGCCAGGTCCATCGCCACACCGACGAAGTTCTGCAGGTCGCTGCCGCTTAGGCCGATCAGGGCGTTGCCCGCTTGCAGGTAGCGCTGCGCGTCGGGTGCCACCTGCTGATCAAGCAGCTCGATGAATCCGCGGGCTTGGGTCGGGCCGCTCAGCGCCACGTTACCCGTCGTTATGGCCAGGCGAGCAGTTTTAAAGGTCTCCACTGGCTGCGGAGCAACGACCGTTCTGGGCTTGCCTGTGACTTGAGGGGAATTAGACAACCAAGCCCGCGCCCGCTTCTCGGCTTGGCTCCGATCGGTGACTCCAACGAGGTCTAGGCTAGTTTTAGTCAGTTGGCGCTGTTTCTGGTTATGCACCTGGATGATGTCGCGCACACCATAGCCCTGGTCGACCCATTTTGTACCGTTGAACGCCTGCAATTTCACCAGACGGGTCTGGAAAGAGCGACCATCCTTTGACGGAACGCTGACATATGTCCTCTTTTGAGGCCCGGCTCCGTCCGGGTCGACGTCGGCCTCTCGAGTGTCGCCCGGCTTGGGCGCAGAACTTGACTGCGATGTCGCTTGTTGTGTAGGCTGCTGCGGTGCGCTTGGTTTCTTGAAGAGCGCTGAACTTGGTATCTCGAGGTTTGTATTTTTCAGTTGATCCAGAATGGCCTTTTCATTTGGCATATCCTGCTTCTGGATTTGCACTGAGTACTCTTTGTTGTTCTGGTCCTTGAGACGCAGTACCCAAATATTCTTCTCATTTTTCTTTATATTGACGTACTTTAAGAACCCGGCACCATAGGGAATCAAGTCGCCGACCGCATAGGGCGAAGGCTTAGGTTCAGGTTTGACCAAATTGACAAAACTCGAGATGGGATTATTCGCAAGTACAAGATTATTTCTCCCCAAAAATTCCGATGAAATGCCCATGATTTACCTCTCCAAAAAGTTTCGATGACCCGCACGTGGCCCCAGCATTGACCACACGATGCGCAAGGTGTCACTCTGTTGTCACATTGGCGGTTGACATTTTGGGGAAAGGCCGCATAAAACGCGCCAGTTTTGTTGATGGATTACCCTTAATTGTTTACCCTTGTCTGGGCGCTGTTCTTGGTGGTGAATCGCCCCGTATCTGAACTGACCCCCAGAAGTTGGACAAACTTCAAGGGGGTTCATGAAGAAGTATCAAACAGGGTTCAAGCTCAAGGTGGTCAAGAGCCTTTTGGCTGTGGTCGATGGAGCGAAACTGCTGGCGCGGCAGTGGGCGGTGCCTGAAGAGAAGATCCGCACCTGGGTGAGCCAGTACCGCCTGCACGGCATTGACGGGCTGCGACCCAAGTGCAGCAGGTGCAGTGCGCAGTTCAAGTTGCAGGTGCTGTCCCATCTTTCGCGGCGGCTTTGGGGGTGGCATATAAACCTATCGCTCGCCTGCGTTAAGTCTTGCGCACTTGTAGCGGTCTAGCTTTCATGAATCCGGGCGACGCCCCGGATGATGAAACAGGCTTGAGCGGGAGCTCAGACCAGCGATTTCGGTGGGCACCGAGGCACCTTTAGTTTTGACGTTGACACATCAACTGGAAGGCTTGCTATGGGCATTGCCCCCAATCTACAGGCGCGTTGTCGGCCTGGGCGCACTGAGAGCCTGGCC
>JBKCGU010000131.1:0-5547 GCA_046303055.1 Polaromonas sp. | reverse complement strand
CCTACAAAATTAGACCAGGGTGTCACTGACTTTTACGTGGACGCCAACTTTCCCATCAGAACAATCGACTGGCAATTATAATTAGATCTGGGCGTCACTGAGTATTACGTGGATGCCAACTTTGCTGTCAGACCATTTATCTGGCAATTATAATTAGACCAGGACGTCACTGAGTTTTACGTGGACGACAATTTTTCCATTGGACCAATCAACTGGCAATTAGACTAAGACCATTGCGTCACTGAGTATTACATGGATGCCAAACTTTGCCAAAAAACAATCGACTGGCAATTAGAGCTAGACCAGGGCATCACTGAGTTTATACGTGGAAGCCAACTTTGCCATCGGACCAATTGACTGGATATTTGAATTTGACTAGGTGTCACTGAGCTTTATGTGGATGCAAACTTTGCCATCAAACCAATCAACTGAGAATGAGACCAAGGTGACACTGATTTTTTAATGGATGCCAACTTTGCACTTGGAACAATCAACTGGATATTAGAAATTAGACCAGGGCATCACTGAGCTTTACATGGATGCCAACTTTGCCATCAAACCAATCAACTGGCAATTAGAATTTGACTAGGGTGTCACGGAGCTTTATGTGGACATCAACTTTGTCATCAGATCACTCAACTGGCAATTAGAAATTAGACCAGGAAATCACTGAGTTTTACAAGAAAGCCAACTTTGCTATTGGACTGATCGACTGGCAACTAGAATTATACCAGGGTGTCACTGATTTTAACGTGGAGGCCACCTTTGCCAGTGGACCAATTGACTGGCCGTTAGAATTAGACCAGGGCGTCACTGAGTTTTACGTGGCCGCCAACATTGCCATCGTACCACCAATCGACTGGCAAGTAGAATTAGACCAGGGCGTCACTGATGTTTACGTGGATGCCAACTTTGCCATTGGACCAATCAACTGGCAATTAGAATTAGACCAGGGCGTCACTGATTTTTACATGGATTTCAACTTTGCCATTGGACCAATTGACTAGATATTAGAATTAGACCTGGGTGCCACTTAGTTTTACGTGAACGCCAACTTTGTCATTGGAACAATTGACTGGCAATGAGGATTAGACCAGGGTGTCACTGAGTTTTACGTGGACGCAAACGTTGCCATCGGACCAATCGAATGGCAATATGAATTAGACCAGGGACGTCACTGAGTTTTACGAGGACACCAACTTTGCCATCAGACCATTCATCAATCAATTAGAATTAGACCAGGGCGTCACTGAGTTTCACATGGACGCCAACTTTGCCATCAGACCAATTGTTTTGCAATTAGAAGTAGACCAGGACGGCGTCACTGAGTTTTACGTGGGCGCCCACTTTGCCTTCGGACCATTCCTCTGGCAAAGTGAAGTAGCTCAGGGCGTCACTGAGTTTTACATGGATGCCCAGTTTGCCATTGGACCAATTGACTGGTGAATTAGAATTAGACCAGCTTGTCACTGAGTTTTATGTGGACACCAATTTTGCCATCAGACCAATCGAGTGGCAGTTAGAATTAGACCAGGGTGTCACTGAGTTTTACGTGGATGCCAACTTTGCCATCGGACCAATTGACTGAATATTAGAATTCAACCAGGCATTACTGAGCTTTACGTGGACGCCAACTTTGTCATCAGATCACTCAACTGGCAATTAGAATTAGACCAGGGTGTCACTGATTTTTACGTGGACACCAACTTTGCCATTGGAACAATCGACTGGATATTAGAAATTAGACCTGGGCGTCACTGAGTTTTAAATGGACGCCAACTTTGTCATCGGAACAATTGGCTGGCAATTATAATTAGACCAGGGCGTCACTGAGTTTTCCGTGAATGTCAACTTTGCCGTCAAACCATTTGTCTGGCAATTAGAATTAGACCACAATGTCACTGAGTTTTACATGGAAATAACACTGTCATTGTTGAACCACTCGACTGGCAATTTGAATTAGACCAGGGCGTCACTGAGTATTACGTGGATGCCAACTTTTGAATAGGACCATTCGACTGGCAATTAGAAATAGACCAGGGCATCCCTGAGTTTTACGTGGACACCAACTTTTCCATCGGACCAATCAACTTGCAATTAGAGCTAGACCAGGAGGGCGTCACTGAGTTTTACGAGGACGCCAACTTTGCCATCGGACCAATTGACTGGATATTAGAATTTGACCAAGCATCACTGAGCTTTATGTGGATGCCAACTTTGCCATCATACCAAACAACTGACAATTAGAAATTAGACCCGGCGACACTGATTTTTACGTGGATGCCAACTTTGCCATCGGACCAATTTTACTCGCAATTAGAATTAGATCAGGGTGTCACTGATTTTACGTTGACCCCAACTTTGCCATCGGACTAATGGACTGGCAATTAGAAATTAGACCAAGGTGTCACTGTGTTTTACGTGGACCCCAACTTTGCCATTGGACCAATGGACTGGCAATTAGAATTAGACCAGGACGTCACTGAGTTTACGTGGATGCCACCTTTGCCATCGGAACAATTGACTGGCAATTAGAATTAGACCAGGGCGTCACTGAGTTTTACATGGACGCCAACTTTGCCATTGGACCAATCAAATGGCAATAAGAATTAGACCAGGGTGTCACTGAGTTTTACATGAATGCCAACTTTGCCATCGGACCAATTTTACTGGCAATTAGAATTAGACCAGGGTGTCACAGAGTTGTATGTGGACGCCAACATTGCCAGCGGACCAATCGGCTGGCAATTAGAATTAGACCAGGGCAACACCGAGTTTATGTGGACGCCCCTTTTTGCCATTGGACCAATCGACTGGCAATTTGAATTAGACCAGGGCGTCACTTAGTTTTAGGTGGATGCCAACTTTGCCTGACTGGAAATTAGACTTAGACTACTAGGGCGTCACTGAGTATTACGTGGACGCCAACCTTGCCATCAGATCATTCGGCTGGCAATTAGAATTAGACCAGGGCGTCACGGATTTTTATGTGGATGCCAACTTTGCCATCGGACCAATTGACTGGCAATTAGAATTAGACCAGGCATCACTGAGTTTTACGTGGACCCCAACTTTGCCATTGGACCAATGGACTGGCAATTAGAATTAGACCAGGGCGTCACTGAGTTTTACGCGGACGCCCATTTTGCCATCAGAACAGTCGACTGGCAATAAGAACTTAGACTAGGGCGTCACTGAGTCTTACATGAACGCCAACTTTGCCATCAGACCAATTTTACTGGCAATTAGAATTAGACCAGGGCGTCACTGATTTTTACCTGTACGCCAGCTTTGTCATCGGACCAATCAACTGGCAATTAGAATTAGACCAGGGTGTCACTGATTTTTATGTGGCCGCCATCTTAGCCATCGGACCACTTGACTGGCAATTAGAATTAGACCAGGGCGTCACTTAGTTTTACGTGGACACCAATGTTGCCTGACTGGCAGATAGACTTAGACCAGGGTGTCACTGTGTTTTACGTGGACGCCAATTTTGCCATAGGTCCATTTGACTGGCAATTAGAATTAGACCAGGACGTCACTGAGTTTACGTGGATGCCACCTTTGCCATCGGAACAATCGACTGGCAATTAGAATTAGACCAGGTGTCATTGAGTTTTACATGGACGCCAACTTTGCCATTGGACCAATCAACTGGCAATAAGATTTAGACCAGGGTGTCACTGAGTTTTACGTGGACGCCAAGAACTTTGTCATTAGAACAGTCGACTGGCAATTAGAAATTAGACAAGGGTGTCACTGAGTTTTACGTGGGTGCCAAATTTTCCATCAGAACAAATGACTGGCAATTAGATTTAGACAAGGGTGTTGCTGAGTTGTACGTGGATGCCAACTTTGCCATCGGACCATTTGTCTGGCAATTTAAATTAGACCAGGGCGTCACTGAGTTTTATGTGGAGGCCAACTTTTTCCATCGGACCAATCCACTGGCCATTAGAATTAGACCATTGCGCCACTGATTTTTATATGACAGCCAACTTTGCCATCAGACCAATTGACTGGCAATTAGAATTTCCAGCACCGCCGGCGGGGGCTCGAGATTCTCCTTCTCCTGCCACACCCTGCCCCCCTAGTGGTTGGCCCGCCTGTCACTTTTGTTTGGCAGGGGTGTGAGTCACCCCACCTGCAGCCCTTAGATGGGCGGGGGCGTGAGCTGCCCCCCCTGCAGCCGTTAGATGGGTGGGTGCATGAGCAGTCCCCCCTGCAGCCCTTAGATGGGCGGGGGCGTGAGCCGCCCCCCCTGCAGCACTTATTTTGAGCGGGGACGTGAGTCAACCCACCTGCAGCCCTTAGATGGGCAGGGGCGTGAGCCGCCCCCCCTGCAGCCCTTATTTTTGCGGGGGTGTGAGCCGCCCCCCCCTGCAGCCCTTAGATGGATGGGGGCGTGAGCAGCCTCCTCTGCAACCTTTAGATGGGCGGAGGCATGAGCCGCCCCCCCTGCAGCCCTTATTTTGAGCGGGGGCACGAGTCGCCCCACCTGCAGCCCTGAGATGGGTGGGGGCGTGAGTTGCCCCCCCTGCAGCCCTTATTTTGAGCAGGGGCGTGAGCTGCCCCCCCTGCAGCCCTTAGATGGGTGGGGGCATGAGCAGCCTCCCCTGCAACCCTTAGATGGGTGGGGTCGTGAGTTGCCCCCCCTGCAGCCCTTAGTTGGGCGGAGGCATTAGCCGCCCCCCCTTTCTACTGCACCGCTGGCGAGGGCTCGTGCTACTCCTGCACCTGCCACACCCCCAGCCAACCACCCAACCTACAAATTGAGAAAAACAGTTAGAGACGTCTAACGCCTATGGCTGTTTCTCAATAAGCAGCAGTCAGAAAAAATTAGCAGTGTTGATGGTAGATGGCGCATCCAGTTGGCACTGCCAATGCCAATGTGGTCCAATTAGATTTTCTGCATGCGTAGTATGCCAATGCTTATCCTAGACTACTACTACCAAACGCTGCCGCGACCATGACATTGTGATGCTGCCTCTTTTGGGAGAATGGTAGTTCTCACCAACACGGGGCCCAGCAACCTCTTGCTCTCGTCTGGCCCTCACCACAAATATTGATGGGAAGAAGGTCACGCCACAAGAAATCGCTTTTATGTTGTCGAGTCGCCGACAAGCCGAGGTGTTCTTTGATTTTCACAGAATTCAGAATTTGCTTCCACATGTTGTTGTTAGGTACTTACTTATTTACTTACTGCAGTTTCCAGAACGATTGATCGAGGGAGAATTCTCGATTTTCCCCTTTTTACTATTCCTACAGTAAGCCGCTACGAGAAGTCCGGTGTTTTTGGAAAACACCGTACTTCTCGTAGCGGCTTACTCTCTACTGTAATATTGCAGCGTTGATGGGAAAAAATATCCTCAACAAACACTGCACGTGGGCTGGAGGAACCTTGTGCGAGTTTCCATGATTTTTGCAATAATCGTCAGTTTCATGTTATTTACTGTGTTTCCTCTCGTTTATGTACCATCTCCTTATCGCCCAGAGTCTTTTGAAGGAATCATAAAAAATAAGTTGCCTGGAAAGCTGTTTTTT
>JBKCGU010000130.1:0-31838 GCA_046303055.1 Polaromonas sp. | reverse complement strand
CTACTTCACTTTCACTTTCACTTTCACTTTCACTTTCACTTTCACTTTCACTTCCACTTTCACTTCCACTTTCACGCCACTGCGACCCTACTTATATCCCAATTAACCCATGCCCGGTGCAAGAAATTCGAGCCTGACTGACTGTTAAAGCGGTAGATTAGATATGAAAAGCATGACTTTGTAAACACACGACGGCCTCATACATGCTGGACTGTGGATGAGACTTGGTCGGCCCTGATGAATCCTTGAAACCCGCATGAATGCGCGATTTCAGGGTCATTGTGACGAGCCAAAGCTCTCGAATAGATCGCAATATGAGCCGTTTTTTGGGAGTTTCAGGAGCCTCTATGCAGATGACAGAAGACTTCTTTCGCAAGCGCCTGGATCAACCGATTGACCTGCGCCAGCCATCACAACCTGCCTTGCATCCTCGGCTGGAACTCTTGGGTATCACCAAGGCGTACCCGGGCGTGGTGGCCAACAGCGACGTATCGCTGAGCGTGCAAGCCGGTGACATACACGCCGTGCTGGGCGAAAACGGGGCCGGCAAGTCAACCCTGATGAAAATCATTTACGGGGCTGTGAAACCAGACGCGGGCAGCGTGCGGATGAACGGCCAAGAGGTGACCGTACACAACCCCAACGAGGCGCGCGCCCTGGGCATCAGCATGGTGTACCAGCATTTCAGTTTGTTTGAGACCTTGAGCGTGGCTGAAAACGTGTGGCTGGGCCTGGGCAAGCATGTGAGCCTGGCCGATGTTTGCACCCAGATCATGCAAACCACACAAACCTATGGCTTGCAGCTTGACCCGGCCCGGCCGGTGCACACGCTGGGTGTGGGTGAGCGTCAGCGGGTTGAAATTGTGCGGGCGCTGATGACCCGCCCCAAGCTGTTGATTTTGGATGAACCGACATCGGTGCTGACGCCGCAGGCGGTAGAAAACCTGTTTGTCACGCTGCGCCAACTGGCCAGCGAGGGCTGCAGCATTTTGTACATCAGCCACAAGCTGCATGAAATCCGCGCGCTGTGCACCGCTTGCACCGTGCTGCGGGCCGGCAAAGTCATGGGCGTGTGTGACCCGGCGCAAGAGTCCAATGCGTCGCTTGGCCGCCTGATGATTGGCAGCGAGCCGCCGGCGCTGGTGCCCCGTCACAAGCGCGCGGGGGCTGTGCTGCTGGAGGTGCGGCAGTTGAGTTTGACCAGCACCGGGCAGTTCGGCATCGACCTGGCAAGTGTCAGCCTGCAAGTGCGCGCGGGCGAGGTGGTCGGCATCGCGGGGGTGTCAGGCAGTGGCCAAAAAGAATTGCTGTGTGCGCTGTCGGGTGAAGACACGCGGTCTGCCCCTGGCAGTGTGCTGGTCAATGGTGTTGACGTGGGGGCGCAAAGCCCGCTCAAGCGCCGCGCGTTGGGGCTGCATTTTGTGCCCGAAGAACGCCTGGGCCGGGGTGCTGTGCCTCAGTTGGCATTGAGCCGCAATGTGATGCTGACGCGCAACGAAGCGGTAGGCCGGGGTGGCTGGCTCCATGATCACGTCTTGCAAGGCCAGGCCGACAAGATCATTGCGCGCTTTCAGGTCAAATGCGGCGGGCCCCAGGCGCTGGCCCGGTCGCTGTCGGGCGGCAACTTGCAAAAATTCATCATGGGCCGTGAGATCGACGCAGGCCCGAAGCTGCTGATCGTCAGCCAGCCCACTTGGGGTGTGGATGTGGGCGCAGCCGCGCAAATCCGCAGCGCGCTGCTGGAACTGGCAGACCAAGGCTGTGCGGTGCTGGTCATCAGTGAAGAGCTGGACGAATTGTTTGAAATATGCGATCAGCTGTACGTGATGGCCAAGGGCCAGCTGTCGCCCATGCTGGCGCGCGCGCAGGCCAGCACCGAGCTGGTGGGCCAGTGGATGAGTGGCTTGTGGGACCAGCACATACCCCTTGAAAGGAGCGCAGCATGATCGAGCTGCAAGCGCGGCCTGAACCGTCAAGATTTTGGACTTATGGGTCGCCCCTGCTGGCGCTGCTGATCACCGTCGTCATCGGTGTGCTGCTGTTCGTGCTGCTGGGTAAAGATCCGGTCAAAGGCCTGGGTGTGTTTTTTTGGGAGCCGATCAAGTCCGCCAACGCCCTCAGTGAGCTGATGGTCAAGGCCACGCCGCTGCTCATCATTGCCCTGGGCTTGTCGGTGTGCTTTCGCTCGAACGTCTGGAATATTGGCGCTGAGGGCCAGTTTGTGATGGGCGCAGTTGCCGCAGGCGGCGTGGCGCTGCTGGCTGAAAAAGACACCGGCCCGTGGATCATTCCGGCGATTTTGCTGGCTGGCGTGCTGGGCGGCATGGCATGGGGCGGCATTACTGCGCTGCTGCGTGACCGGTTTAATGCGAGCGAAATTTTGGTGAGTTTGATGCTGGTCTATGTGGCAGACATGCTGCTCAGTTACCTGGTGTTTGGCCCGTGGAAAGACCCGAACGGTTATAACTTTCCGCAAACCAAAACCTTTGAAGCGGTGACGCAAATCCCGCGTTTGATGCAAGGCTCCCGCGTCAACGTGGGCATTGTGGTGGCCGCGCTGGGTGTGGTGGGGCTGTGGCTGTTTTTGTTTCGCACTTATGCGGGGTTTCAACAAGAAGTCAGTGGCTTGGCCCCGGCGGCGGCACGCTATGCCGGGTTTTCGTCGCGTCGCGCGCTCTGGACGGCGCTGCTGGTGTCAGGGGGGGCGGCGGGTTTGGCCGGCGCGCTTGAAGTGGCCGGGCCTATCGGTCAGCTCACGCCGTATGTGCCTGCGGGTTACGGCTTTGCGGCCATCATTGTGGCGTTTGTGGGGCGCTTGCACCCGGTGGGCGTGGTGTTTTCAGCCTTGCTGATGAGCATGTTTTACATCGGCGGCGAACTGGCGCAGTCGCGCCTGGGTTTACCCAAGTCGCTGACGGGTGTGTTTCAAGGCTTGCTGCTGTTTAACCTGCTGGCCTGCGACACGCTGATGGCTTATCGCATCAGGTTCATCAAGCCCACCGCCATGACCGCCAAAGGAGCCAACTGATGGATTCAATGGCATTGCTTCTGGCCGCCACCTTGTCTGCCGGTACGGTTCTGGCCATTGCGGCGCTGGGCTTGCTGGTCAATGAAAAAGCGGGTGTCGTGAACCTGGGCGCGGAAGGCATGATGCTGTGCGCCGCCATTGCGGGTTTTGCAACGGTTGTGCACACGGGCAACAGCTGGCTGGGCTTTGCGGCGGGCATGGCGGCGGGGGCGCTGTTGGCGGCCGTTTTTGGCATGCTGGTGATCTGGCTGAACACCAACCAGTACGCCACCGGCTTGGCGCTGAGTTTGTTTGGGGCGGGCTTTTCAGCATTTTTGGGCATCAGGTATGTGCAAGAAAAGTTGCCTGAGCAAACCCAGTACGCCGTGCCTTTTTTAAGCGACATGCCATTTTTAGGCATCGCGCTTTTCCGCCATCACCCGATGGTTTACATCGCTGCGGGCCTTGCCGTGGGCTTGATCTGGTGGTTAGGCTCTACCCGCGCCGGACTGGTGCTGCGCTCGGTCGGTGAAAGCCCTGAATCTGCCCACGCGCTGGGTTACCCGGTGCGCCGCATCCGGCTGGCCGCTGTGGTGGCCGGCGGCGCGCTGTGCGGGCTGGCCGGTGCCTATGTGTCGGTCATTTACACGCCGCTGTGGGTTGAAGGCATGATTGCCGGCAAGGGCTGGATCGCCCTGGCGCTGACCACCTTTGCCACCTGGCGGCCCGCGCGCGTGCTGTTGGGTGCTTATTTGTTTGGCGGGGTGACCATGCTGCAGTTTTACCTGCAAAGCCTTGGCGTGAACATGCCGCCGCAGTTTTTAACGATGCTGCCCTACCTGGCCACCATCGTGGTGCTGGTGTTGATCTCACGCAACCCGCTGTGGATACGGGTCAACGTGCCTGGCTCGCTGGGCAAGCCTTTTTATCCTGGCAGTTAAGCGGTGAAAAGCGGTGTGCCACTGCATAATTGTGATTTTTGACTTTCCCCGACTGTTCTGATTCTTCTTTTTAAAACCTCTCTTCAACGAAAGCGACATGACATGACAAATCTGCAAAAACGTTACTTCACCATGACTGCTTTAACAGCAGTGGCCGCTGCTGCCCTTGTCGGTTGCGGCAAAAAAGAAGAAGCCAAGCCGGTTGCAGCCACACCAGCACCTGCTGCATCTGCGCCAGCGGCCAAGCCTGAACCGCTCAAGGTCGCTTTTGCATACGTTGGCCCGGTGGGCGACGGTGGCTGGACCTTTGCGCACGACAACGCCCGCAAGGCCGTCGACAAGGCTTATGGCGACAAGGTCATCACCAGCTTTGTTGAAAAGGTGCCTGAGTCAGCCGATGCCGAGCGCGTGATTCGCGACATGGTCGGCCAAGGCAACAAACTGATTTTTGGCACCACCTTTGGCTATATGGAGCCGATGCTGAAAGTCGCCGCTGACACCAAGGACGTGAAGTTTGAACACGCCACTGGCTACAAAACCGCAGACAACATGCGCACCTATGACAGCCGTACCTATGAAGGGGCCTACATGGCAGGCGTGATTGCAGGCAAGATGAGCAAGACCGGCACCGTGGGCGTGGTCGGTTCGATTCCGATCCCCGAAGTGATCCGCAACATCAACAGCTTCACGCTCGGTGCGCAGTCGGTCAACCCGAAAATCAAGACCAAAGTGGTGTGGGTCAACGAGTGGTTTAACCCACCAAAAGAAACCGAAGCCGCGACCGCGCTCATCAATGGCGGCGCGGACGTGCTGATGCAAAACACCGACTCGTCTGCGGTGCTGCAAACCGCTGAAAAAATGGGCAAGCGCGCCTTTGGCTGGGATTCAGACATGACCGCCTACGGCCCGAAAGCCCACCTGGGCTCGGCCATCATCAACTGGGGGCCGTACTACGTCAAGGCCGTGGGCGAGGCGCTCGAAGGCAAATGGACCGGTGGCAGCAGCACCTGGTGGGGCGTGAAAGAAGGCGCGATTGACATGGTGTCCGTTGCGGCAGACGTGCCCGATGACACCAAAAAGCGCATTGACGAGATCAAGGCTGGCCTGAAAGACGGCAGCTTCATGATCTGGAAAGGCCCAATCATGGACAACACCGGCAAAGAACTGATTGCCAAGGATGTGGTGGCCGACGACAAGTTTTTGGGGGGGCTGAAAACCTACGTCAAAGGCGTTGACGGTAAAGTGCCAGGCGGCGACAAGAAGTAAGCTGCTGACTAAATATCAAGGCCGCTGAAAAGTCAGTTTTCAGCGGCCTTTTTATTGTTTCAGGAAAGACCATGACCCCCATCAAACCCATCAAACCCATCAGCCATGACCGCCTGCCCGAGTTGCTACGCGCCATGCCCAAGGCCGAGCTGCACATTCACATTGAAGGCTCGCTGGAGCCTGAACTGATTTTTGCAATGGCCAAGCGCAACGGCATTGACATGTCTTACCGCAGCGTTGCGGCGCTTCGTCAAGCCTATGCCTTTACCAATCTGCAAAGCTTTCTGGACATCTATTACGCAGGGGCCAGCGTGCTCATCACCGAGCAGGATTTTTACGACATGGCCTACGCCTACTTTGTTAAAGCCGCTAGCGACAACGTGGTGCACGCCGAGCTGTTTTTTGACCCCCAAACGCACACCGCACGCGGGGTCAGCGTTGACACAGTGGTCAACGGCCTGCACCGGGCCTGCGTCGATGCACACGCCAAACTGGGCGTCAGTGGCGCGCTCATCATGTGTTTTTTGCGGCACCTCAGTGAACAAGAGGCTTTTGAAACGCTGGCGCAGGCGCTGCCCTACCGGGACAAAATCATCGGCATTGGGCTGGACTCCGGCGAAGTTGGCAACCCACCCGAAAAATTTGCCCGCGTGTTTGCGCGCTGCCGCGAGCTGGGTTTTCATTTGGTCGCGCATGCGGGCGAAGAAGGCCCACCCGCCTATGTGTGGACAGCGCTGGATGTGCTGAAAGTCGAGCGCATTGACCACGGCGTGCAGTCCAGTAAAGACGCCGCCCTGATGCAGCGCCTGGCCACTGACCGGATTGCACTGACGGTCTGCCCGCTGTCCAACCTCAAGCTGTGCGTGTTCCCTGACCTGGCCAGCCACAACCTCAAGCAGTTGCTGGACGCTGGGCTGGCGGCCACGGTCAATTCAGACGACCCGGCTTACTTTGGCGGCTACATGAATGACAACTTCACCCAGACTTTTGCGGCAACGGGCTTGCAGGCACAGCACGCCTACACCCTGGCGCGCAACAGCTTTGAGGCCAGCTTTATTGAGGCAGCGGCCAAGCGCCGCTACATCGACCAGCTGGACGCCTGTTTTGAGGCTTTTTCCTGAGCTTTAAAATCGAGGTGAACGCTTGCCGCCCGACAAGCGTTCAGTTCCTGTTTTTCGGTGCCATGTAGAGGACTACCATGTATAAAAACCTCACGGCCCCGCCCATTGCGGCATGGAGCGCCGCATGAGTTATCAGGTCAAAGAAATTTTCTACACCCTGCAAGGCGAAGGTGCCCATGCGGGCCGGCCGGCGGTGTTTTGCCGCTTTGCAGGCTGCAACCTGTGGTCGGGCCGCGAGCAAGACCGAAGCACGGCGGTTTGCCAGTTTTGCGATACCGACTTTGTGGGCGGAGACGGGAATTGGGGAACGCTGGGCGGCAAGTTTGCAGACGCTGATGCGCTGGCCGAAACAATCGCAGCCCAATGGCCAAGCGCTGACACTGCCCACCGCTTTGTGGTGATGACAGGGGGCGAACCCCTGTTGCAAGTTGACGCCGCTTTGATTGATGCACTGCACGCGCACGGTTTTGAAATTGCGGTGGAGACGAACGGCACCATCGCTGCACCGGCGGGCATCGACTGGATTTGTGTCAGCCCCAAAGCCGGCGCGCCGTGGGTGCAACGCACAGGCCATGAGTTAAAACTGGTGTGGCCACAAACCAGCTTTGACCTGGACGAGCTGGAAGCGGCAAACTTTACCCATCGCTATTTGCAGCCGATGGACAACGTGCTCAAAGCGGCCAACCTGGGCGACTGCATTGCCCTTTGCATGCAGCGCCCCGCCTGGCGACTCAGCCTGCAAACCCACAAAATGACCGGCATACGGTAAAGCCAGGTAAAGCCAAGTAAAGCCAAGTAAAGCCAAAAATGAACTACCAGATCAGCCAAACCTTTTTCTTTGACGCCGCGCATACCTTGAAACGCGAGATCGACGCCGACCCACAGGCCGAGGTCAGCCGCCGCATCCATGGCCACACCTACAACGCTGACATCACGCTGTCAGGCCAACCCGACCCGGCCACAGGCATGGTGCTGGACCTGGGCCGTGTGCGCGCCGCCATTGAAGTGCTGCGCCCCCAGCTGGACCACCGCATGCTGGACGACGTGCCCGGCCTGGGCACGGCAACGCTGGAGAACCTGTGCGCCTACATCTGGCGGGCGCTGGCCCCCAGCTTGCCGGGCCTGGCAGCCGTGCGCGTGTGGCGCGCTGGCATGGGTGACAGTTGCACCCTGACAAACTGACCCCTTGATGAAAGCCTACAGGGCAAGCCTGCTGTATTTCAAAGACCGGCAAGCCGTGTTCGAGCAAGACGGCCTGCTGGTCGTGGGCCCAAACGCTCAAGGTCGTCAGGTCGTCCAGGCCATCGGCAGCTTTCAAAGCTTGCATTCAGGCTACCCAGGCTTGCCCGTCGAACACCTGCCAGGCCGCATCATTGCGCCCGGCTTTGTCGACATGCACGTCCACTACCCCCAGCTGGATGTGATCGGCTCGCCTGCTGACGGCTTGCTGCCATGGCTTGAAAACTACACATTTCCAGAAGAAAAGCGCTTTGAAGCGCCGGAATACTGTGCGCAAGCAGCTGCGTTTTTCATCGCTGAGTTGCTGCGTCATGGCGTCACCACTGCGCTGACCTTTGCCACCTCACATCCTGAGTCTGTCAATGCCCTGCTGGGCCAGGCGCAACAGCACCACCTGCGCATGATGGCAGGCAAGGTGTTGATGGACCAAAACGCACCCGACGGGCTGCGCGACGACACTGAACAAAGCCTGGTCGATACCGAAGCCCTGATCAACCAATGGCACGGCGTGGACCGCCTGGGTTACGCCATCACGCCGCGTTTTGTACCGACCAGCAGCGCTGCGCAACTGCGCGGTGCAGGAGAATTGGCAGCCAAATACCCGGATGTGTGGATTCAGTCCCATGTGGCAGAAAACCTCGATGAAATCGCCTGGGTCAAACAGCTCTACCCTGCGGCGCGCAGCTACCTGAGCGTGTATGCGCAATTTGGTTTGCTGCGGCCCCGGGCCGTTTACGCGCACTGCATCCATCTTGACGACGAAGACCGGGCGCTGCTGCGCGCCACGGGGACGGCCGCCGCCGTCAGCCCGACCAGCAACCTGTTTTTAGGCAGCGGCTTTTTTGACTACGCGGCGGCTGACCGCGCAGGACATCTGTACGGCCTGGCCAGCGACGTGGGCGGCGGCACCTCGTTCAGCCCGTTTCACACCATGCTGGCGGCGTACTACGTGGGCCGCACAAAGGTTGAAGGTTTGCAGACCCAACCCGGTGTGTCGCTGTCGCCCCAGCATCTGTGGTGGCAGCACACCGCCGGTGCTGCCCAGGCGCTGGGCCTTGGCGGTGTGGTGGGCAACCTGCTGCCCGGCTGTGAAGCAGACTTTGTCATCCTCAACCCCCAGGCCACCCCGCTGCTGGCCCGCAAGACGGCGCGCGCTGGCAGCCTGGACGAGTTGCTGTTGGCGCTGATTGTTCTCGGTGATGACCGCGTGATTGAAAAAACCGTGATTTCGCAGGCTTTGCGGTCGCCTGGAATTTAGGGCATAAAAGTGCTTGAAACCTAACAAATACAAGGGTTATGCGCTCCTGAATTAGGAGCTTCTTGAGAACCGGCTCAAGACCCGAGAAATTCACCCAGGGGCTTGGGCTCATCGACCCGGTCGCACACGGCCTTCACCATCATCCTAAAAAAGCAGTTGACCGCCAGTAAACATCTCACAGACCGCATGAGCAGCTGGTCATTGTTTCGCTGCATTAGGTGGTCGTGTGTTGTCCCTCAACTTTGCAACCGTGCAGCACGCGCATTAAGCGCAGCCAGCCATTCGCGTCGAATTTGTAGATGCCCATTGTGTGGAGCTTGGCCGTCACTGGCCAAGCCAATGTGATGACCGAAATTTTGCGTTCTTTGCGCACTGGCGGCGCAGGGTCAGTGCTCATTTTGCTATTCCTAAAAAGACGGCCAAACAGCGCTCGACCTCCACCAGTGCGTCCGAGTCGATACGCCCAAAGGTCGGCCCTGCCCTTTCGCGCATCACAGTCATGGCCTTGTCGATCATGACTTGCGAGGGCTTTCGCAAGCCGTTCTCGGTGCTCGGCTGCACGTTCACGCGCAGCAACCCAGCCGTAACGCGGGTGCTGGTGATGGGCAAAATCGTCACGCTCGTGTGCTCGGCAAATTGGTCAGCCTGGATCACCAACGCGGGCCAGAGTTTTCCGAAATCACCCTGTATGGCAATGGTCACCAAGTCGCCACGTTTCATTTTGTCCAGCCTTGCACGTCGGCCAGCGCACCCTCCATAAGGCGATGCATGTCGGTGTCGGCCATGTCGGCCTTGGCCACGATCTGGCACTGGCGGCTGCATTCCTGGGCAAAGTCAGGGCGGCGTGTATCGGGCACCCATATTTGCACCGGGCGCAGGCCCGCCGGCTGATTGGCTGGAGCGGGCAGCCAAGGTGGCCCTGGAACCCAGCCTTGGCCGAGCAGCGTGCGGGCCTGTCCCGCGCGTCACGTCAACCCGGGTTTCTGGCGTACCGAAGTTTGCGTGGAAGAAGCCCGAGATAGTATTTCCTGAAATATTCAAACATGGCTGGCACTGAAAAGGTGTAGGCCAAATCCGACCGGACATACCAGCTGTTCAAGCCCGTTCGCATGAGCAGCTGGTAATTGTTTCGCTGCATCAGCTGGTGTTTGTTCAAGTGGGTGACATGGTCTTCCAGCAACACCAGGCGCGGCTGCCAGACATCAAAACTAAAGCCTGACAGTGCCACCAGCTCGTGGCCTTCAATGTCAATCGACAGCAGATCAAAACCTGCCGGGGCATTGTGGGCGCGCAACATCGCATCCAGGGTGTCGCATTGCACCGCAACCTGCGACCGCACCACAGCGCCCAGCGCAATGGGGCGGTCTTCCAGAGTGGAATGCGGCCCAGCGCGGTTCAGCAGCAATTGCTTGCCCGCGTTTTGTGGGCTGGAGCACGCCATTTGCACCACCGTACCGGTACGGTTTTTTCTCAGCAGTTCGCAGCAGTCAGGGTCTGGCTCGATCAGCAAACCTGTCCAGCCCAGGGCTTCGAGGTGCTGCGACTGGGAGTCGAGCACCGGGTCGTTGGCCCCCACGTCGACATAAAACCCCGGCTTGCCACCAAAAAAGCTTTGCACCAGCTGCTTTTCAATGGCTGGTTCGTTGCTGAACTGCTCGATGCGTTGAGTGGTGAAGTCGGCGCGTTGTGGCATGTATTGGGTCTGGTCAGGAAAGCCCGATTATCCATGTGCTAGTTGCTGGAGATCGCCTCACGCACCGCGCTGAGCTGGCGGCGTGACACGGCCACCAGCTCGTCGATACCGCTCAGCCGCACGGCCCAGCCCTGGCCTTCCTCGGCGTCAACGTGTTTGACCAGTGCCCTGACGGCCCGCCGGGCAATCAGGGCGTTACGGTGCACCCGCATGAAATATGCGGCGTATTTTTCTTCCAGCTCACTGAGCGCGCCGTCAAAAACATAGCTGTGTGTGGCTGTTCGTACGGTGATGTATTTCAACTCGGCCTTGAGGTACAGCACTTCGGCCAACGGCACACGTTCGGTGCGGCCACGATCTTGAATGATCAGCACATCCTCTATCAAATCAGGCCGCAGGCCAATATTAACAAGGGTAATGCGCTCTACTTTTTGTAGCGCCTGTTGCAAGCGCTCAAGCCGTACCGGCTTGGTCAGGTAGTCCACGGCCTGAACTTCAAAGGCCTGCACGGCGTGCTCTGCATGCGCCGTGACAAACACCACCGCCGGTGGCTGGGGCATGCTGGCAATGGCATGGGCCAGTTGCACACCGTCCATGCCGGGCATGCGCACGTCCAAAAAAACCACGTCAAAAGCCTGCTGCCGCAGGGTTGTCATGGCCTGTGCGGCGGTGGCGGCTTCGGCCAGTACTTCAGCGCTGGGCGCCTGGCAATCGGCCAGCAGCACGCGCAGCCGTGCCCGCGCCAGCGGCTCATCGTCAACCAGCAGCGCTCGCAGCTTCATGCCCGTGCCTTCATGCCCGTGCCTTCATGCAGGCAGCTCCAGCCGAACCTGAAAAACACCACCCTCATAAACCGCCTGAAAGCGCGCCTGCACATCGTGCAGCAGCAGCAGGCGTTCACGCACATTGGCCAGCGCCAAGCCGTGGCCCCGCTCGCCCACACCCGCAGGCGTGCTGTTGCTGACCGTGACCACCACGACGCTGCCGCGCCGCTCGCTTGAAATCTTCACCTCGGCACCGGTCGGGCTGGGCTCTGCGCCGTGCTTGATGGCGTTTTCAACCAGCGGCTGAAGCAGCAGCGGTGGCAGCCGGGCGTGGGCGGCTTGCGGGTCAAGCTGCCAGCTGATTTGCAGGCGATCGCCAAAGCGGATTTTTTCAATGGCCAGGTAGCGCGCGGCCAGAGACATCTCTTGCCCCAGCGTGACTGACTCTGCCGGGTCAGCCAGTGCGCTGCGAAACAGCTCACTCAAGTCTTGCAGCACCGCTTCGGCCTTCAGCGGCTCGGCCCGCACCAAAGCGATGGCACTGTTCAGGGTGTTGAACAAAAAATGGGGCCGGATGCGCGACTGCAGTTCTGCCAGCCGGGCAGCCGTCGCCGCGGGTGCGCGCGCACGGGCCCGCCAATACAGCCCGGCCAGCAACATGCCAGACAGCAGTGCGCCCGCAGCCGCGCTGGCAAACCAGGGCGCAGGCTGCACCAAGCCCATAAAACTCAGCACACCGCAGCCATACAGTCCGGCCGCCGCCCCCAGACCAATGCCCGTCAGCCATTGGACGGCTGGCTTGAGCCGGGCCAGGCGGGCCTTCAAGACGCAGGCCACCATCAGCCAGACCAGCGTGGCCGGCAACACACCCCCCGTCAGCAACGAAAAGCGCAGCAGCCAGTCCAGCGCCTGGGTAGCCACAAACATGGCGCCAATACCCACCACGCTTTGAACAAACAGCACCGCCCGCAGCACCACACCGACATGACAGGCATCAAACATGTTGGGACGCGCGGGCGCAGCATAAGCGCCAGCCAAGCCATCGGCCAGCGGCAGCAAACTGCCTTGCAATGTGGCTTCAGCAAAAGCCGGGGGGACTGTTTTCATGAATGGCCAGGACAGGACAGATAAACTCTAGCGCATGGCGTCATGCAACGCATCCCCCAGTATTGCATTGCCCGCCCGAGCCGACAAGCAAAACGCGCCTTTGAAAGTTTAAAGTGAACCAATTCGACAAAAAATCACAAGCCTGGTCAGCCCTGTTTTCTGAACCCATGAGCGACCTGGTCAAACGCTACACGTCCAGCGTGTTTTTTGACAAGCGCTTGTGGCAGGCCGACATTGCGGGGTCTTTGGCGCATGCTGACATGCTGATGGCGCAGGGCATCATCAACGCCGCTGACCACGCGTCCATCAAACACGGCATGGCGACCATCACGGCAGACATTGAGTCGGGTGCGTTTGAGTGGAAGCTGGACCTGGAAGACGTGCATCTGAACATTGAAGCGCGCCTGACGGCCTTGGTGGGCGACGCTGGCAAACGGCTGCACACGGGCCGCTCCAGAAACGACCAGGTCGCGACCGATGTCCGCCTGTGGCTGCGCGGCGAGATTGATGCCATTACCGGGCTGCTGACGGGTCTGCAAAAAGCCTTGGTCGATATTGCCGACAACAATGTGGATGTGATTTTGCCCGGCTTTACTCACCTGCAAGTGGCCCAGCCGGTGAGCTTTGGCCACCACATGCTGGCTTATGTCGAGATGTTTTCCCGCGACGCGGCGCGCATGGCGGATGTTCGCAAACGTGTCAATTGTTTGCCGCTCGGCGCGGCTGCACTGGCGGGCACCAGTTACCCGCTGGACCGGGCGCATGTTGCCAAAGCGCTGGGCATGGTGGACGACCAGGGCCAGCCCTGCGTCTGCCAAAATTCTCTTGACGCCGTGAGTGACCGCGACTTTGCGATTGAATTTACCGCTGCTGCATCAATTGCGATGGTTCACATCAGCCGCATGAGCGAGGAGCTGATTTTGTGGATGAGCCAGAACTTTGGCTTCATCCACATTCCTGACCGCTTCACCACCGGCTCGTCCATCATGCCGCAAAAGAAAAACCCCGATGTGCCCGAGCTGGCACGCGGCAAAACCGGCCGCGTGGTAGGCCATTTGATGGGCCTGATCACCTTAATGAAAGGCCAACCCCTGGCCTACAACAAAGACAACCAGGAAGACAAGGAACCCCTGTTTGACACGGTAGACACCCTGAAAGACACCTTGCGCATCTTTGCAGACATGGTGGCAGGCATTACTGTCAAACCAGAGGCGATGGAAAAAGCCGCTCTGCGCGGCTACGCCACCGCAACGGATTTGGCCGATTACATGGTGAAAAAAGGCTTGCCATTTCGAGACGCACACGAGGCCGTGGCACACGCCGTAAAAGCCGCCATGGCACACGGGGTCGACCTGTCAGAACTGCCGCTTGCCGTGCTGCAAGAGTTCAACCCGAAAATCGACAAAGACGTGTACGACGTGCTGAGCCTGCGCGGCTCACTGAACGCACGGAGCACACTGGGCGGCACGGCGCCGGTGCAGGTGCGGGCTCAAATTGCGCGGCACCGGGTGCGGTTGGGTTGATTCGATCACTGCCGGTGATCAGGCTATTTCTAGTTCTTTTCGTTGGTCATTAGGTGTTTCGTTCATTGCCGCAGTTATTGCAATTGCATCCATACCGCAATGTACGCCAAAGGCATGGGTAGACTTCGGGGCTAATTGGTCATGTCTAACAAGATCAGAATGCAGGGTCTCACCACCACCGGCTGAAGCGAACTCAACCGAAAAAGAAGCTCTGCCTGCCAGAAAAACAACTCAGAAAGTAGTCAAGTAAGCGGCTGGCAGAGCTACGAATTTTCAAAGCGGATATCCACTTTCACGCTGATGCCTGACACGCAAAATCAACGCCAAGTCTTGAGCTTCATCGTACTGGTAAAGAGCCAAATAGCCTGAAGCACCGCGTGAAATGACCAGCTCACGCAAACCGAGTTTGACGGGACGACCGATTTTTGGGTGGCGTGACAAGATCTCCAGCGCGTTGAGCACGATGTCTACCGTGTTGTAAGCCTCATCAGGCCATTGTTTGATGAGGAAATCAGTGAGTCGAATCAGATCATTTGCAGCATCTTCCCCCAGTACCCAACGAGTCATGCGGATGCTTTCAAGTAGCTCTTGAGAGACTTCATTCGCGGTTTGGCCACTTTTTCACCGCGAGCTTTGGCGCGTAGGTAAGCCGCAAACTCAGCACCGTCGTACGCCTTGCCCGCTTGGTAGACCGCCTCGCGTGCCTGAAGAGCATCATCGACAAATGCATCGTAGAACTCAAAGCGCTCAACGGCCGATTCAATGGCCTGCACCATCACCGCGTGTGATGTGCTGTCATGGGCAGTGGCCATACCAGCCACACGCTGCTTGATGCTCTCAGAGAGTTTGACGGAAACTAATGGCATACGAGTACTTTCGATACGAGGTATTAATATGTTAACACCATGCCAGTTTTCAAATCAATTCTGTGGCCATACTTCACGATTTTCAGTTGCAATAAGTGGCAAAAGATAAAAATCGAGGCTTGCTTAGTGCGTGTCTTAGTGCGTGTCTTAGTGCGTGTCTTGGTGCGTGTTGAAACCACCCAAATCGCATCACCTGGTTCATCAAATTTATTTCATGATCTAAAAGCGCTTTCACAACGATTTATGCCGTCTCCCGCTACGATGCAACATTAGCCAGATAAACAGAGACAACACCATGACCTTCTCATCAACCGTAATCACCAACATTGAAGATCTGCGCGTATTGCACGAAAAGCGCGTGCCGCGCATGTTTTACGACTACGCCGATTCTGGCTCGTGGACCGAAGGCACTTACCGCGCCAATGAAGCGGACTTTCAAAGCATCAAATTCCGCCAGCGCGTGGCGGTCAACATGGAAGGCCGAAGCACGGCGACGCAAATGATTGGCCAGAACGTCGCCATGCCGGTGGCCATTGCCCCCACGGGCATGAGCGGCATGCAGCATGCCGATGGCGAGATTTGCGGTGCGCGCGCTGCCAAAAAGTTTGGCATACCGTTTACCTTGTCGACGATGAGCATTTGCTCGATTGAAGATGTGGCTGAGGCGACCGACCGGCACCCGTTCTGGTTTCAGCTCTACGTTTTGAAAGACCGCGACTTTATCGAGCGCCTGATTGACCGGGCCAAGGCTGCCAACTGCTCGGCGCTGGTCATCACGCTTGATTTGCAAATCCTGGGTCAGCGCCACAAAGACTTGAAAAACGGCTTGTCTGCACCACCCAAGCTGACCATCCCCAACATCATCAACATGGCGACCAAGCCGCGCTGGGGCCTGGGCATGCTGGGCACCAAACGGCACGGCTTTGGCAATATTGTGGGTCACGTCAAAGGTGTTGACGACATGAGCTCGCTCAGTGACTGGACAGCCAAGCAGTTTGACCCGGCCCTTAACTGGAATGATGTGGAGTGGATTAAAAAACGCTGGGGCGGCAAAATCATTTTGAAGGGCATTCAGGACGAAGAAGATGCGCGGCTGGCAGTAGGCAGCGGGGCAGATGCGCTTATCGTGTCCAACCATGGCGGCAGGCAACTGGACGGTGCGGAGTCCTCCATCCGCGCCCTGCCCCGCATTGTGGCCGCCGTTGGCGACAAGATAGAAGTCCATATGGATGGCGGCATTCGCAGCGGCCAGGACGTCATCAAAGCGGTCGCCCTGGGAGCCAAAGGCGTGTACATCGGCCGTGCTTGGCTGTACGCACTGGGGGCACTCGGCGAGCAAGGCGTGACCAAGGCCTTGCAAATCATTCACAAAGAGCTGGACTTGACGATGGCCTTTTGCGGCAAGACCGACATCAACAGCGTCGACAAAGGTATTTTGCTGGCGGGCAGCTACCCGGTTGCGCCGGCCTGAAGGCCGGTGTCAAGGGTTCCAGCCACCCCCGAGAGATTGAATCAGCGCCACGGCGGTTGTCTGGCGGTCAGCCGTTGCCTGCACAAGCGCACGGCGAGCATTGAGTGCGGTGGTTTGGGCAGTGATGACTTCGGAGTAGCTCACTTGCCCGCTGCGGTAGCGGTTCAGCACTTGCTGCTCAACCTGATCAGCAGCGCTTGACGCCTGGGCCCGCAGTGCCTGCTGGAGTTGCAGCACACGGGCAGCAGACAGCTGGTCTTCAACATTTTGAAACGCGCTCAGCACCACCTGGCGGTAGCGTGCCACGGTCTGGTTGTAGGCGGCTGTGGCACCGTCCAGACGCGCGTCGAGTGCGCCGCCCTTGAACAGCACTTGCGCTGCGGACAAACCCAGTGCCCACAAGGCAGCAGGCGCGCTGAACAGATCAGGCACGCGGCTGGCTGCGGTACCGACAGATGCATTCAGGCTCAGGCTGGGGTAGTAAGCCGCTTTGGCCACGCCAATTTGCTGGTTGGCGCTTGCCATACGGCGCTCTGCGGCGGCGATGTCGGGCCGGCGCTGGAGCAAGGTGGACGGCACGCCCACCGGAACGCTGGGCACCGTGGGTTTCCAGTCGGGCGCAGCTGCCAGCGTGAAGTTGCCGGGTGCCTGCCCCACCAGCACGGCAATGGCGTGCTCGAGTTGCGCGCGCGTGCGCTGTACGCTGGCCTGGTCGGCCTGGGCGTTGGCCAGCTGGGTTTGCGCTTGCAGCACGTCGGTCTTGGCGGCAATGCCGGCGGCGTAGCGGTTTTGCGCGATTTCCAGCGCGCGCGCGTAGCCTGCCAGCGTGCTGGCCAGCAGGGCTTTTTGCGCGTCTTGCTGGCGCAGCGACAAGTAATTGACCGCCAGCTCGCCCTGAGCGGACAATTTGGCGGTGGCAAGGTCGGCGGCGCTGGCGGCGGCTGTGGCAGCCGCGCCGTTGGCCACACTTTGCAGGCGGCCCCACACATCGGGCTCCCAGGCCGTGCCCAGGCTGGCTTGGTAGTTACCGCTGCTGCGGTTGCTGTTGCTGGCCGTGGTGGTGGCATTGCCCGCACCGCCGCCATTGCCTGAACGGGATGCGCCAGCGTTTAATGTGACGGACGGGAACAGCGCGGCGCGTTGCTCGGCTACCAGCGCACGCGCCTGCGCATAGGCGGCCGCCGCCGCGGCCACGTTCTGATTGGACACCTCCACACGCGCTGCCAGTTCATTGAGTACCGGGTCGTTGAACAACTGCCACCAAGGCCCGCGCTCCAGTGCGTCGGCGGGCTGGGCAGCGACCCAGTCGCCGGCTTCTTTGTAGACAGTCACTTCTGGCGTTGTAGGGCGCTGATAGCTTGGGCCGACGGCGCAGCCTGTGATCAGAAGGGCCAGCGCCACAGGAAAAAGAGGTTTTAAAGCGTAGGTTTGCATGGTCATCGTTTCAAGAAGTGGCCCGCGCCAGATGGACTTCATTTACGCCACGCCTGCGCAGCTTGTCCATCAGCACATAAACGACAGGCGTCGTGAGCAGCGTCAGCAGCTGGCTGGCAATCAGCCCGCCAATGATGGCAATGCCCAGCGGGCGGCGCAGCTCGGCACCTTCGCCAAAGCCAATGGCCAGTGGCAAGGCGCCCAGCACTGCGGCCAGGGTGGTCATCAAAATAGGGCGAAAGCGCAGCAGGCACGCCTGGCGCACAGCATCAACTGCACTGAGGCCGCGCGCACGCTCTGCATCAATGGCAACGTCAATGATCAAAATCGCATTTTTCTTGACGATACCTATCAGCAAGAAAACACCAATCAGCGCAATGATGGAGAAGTCGAGCTTAAAGAGCATCAAGGCCAGTACCGCACCGACCCCGGCAGAAGGCAGCGTGGACAGCACGGTGATGGGATGCACCAGGCTTTCGTACAAGATGCCCAACACGATGTAAATCACCATCAGCGCCGCCAGTATCAACAGGGGCTGCTGGCCTTGCGATTCTTGTGCGGTACGGGCGGTGCCTTCAAAGCTGCCGCGCACGTTGTTGGGCAAGCCGATCTCGGCTTCGGCCTGCTTGACGGCGGCCTGGCCCTGCTGAAGGGTACTGCCTTCGGCCAGGTTGTACGACACGGTGGTGGCGAGTTCGCCATCCTGATGATTGACGCTGGAGGCCTTGGCGCTTTCAGAAAACCGGGCAATCGCCGACAGCGGCACCATGGTGCTGACCGTGTTGCTCAGGGCCTGGCCTGTGGACTGATCGCGCAGCGCGGGGTTGACGAGGGTGGCTGTCGTGGTGCCCACACCGGCTGCACGCGCTGGCACATAGATATCGTGCAAAGCCTCAGGGCTTTGCCTGAAGCGCGGGGCCACTTCCATGATGACTTTGTACTGGTTGATGTCGCTGTAGATCGTGGCGACCTGGCGCTGGCCAAAGCCGTTGTAAAGCGCGTTGTCTACGTCGCGCGATGTGACGCCCAGGCGCGAGGCGCTGTCTTTGTCGACCGTCACCATCGTCTCGACACCGTTTTCCTGCTGGTCGGTGTCAATGTCTGTCAGCGCATCGTGTTGCTTCATCTGGTCGGCCAGGCGCTGCGCCCATTTGCGCAGGTCGGTCACGTTGTCGCTTTTCAGGGTGTACTGGTAGGCGGCGTTGCTGCTGCGACCGCCGCCACGCAGGTCTTGCACTGTGCCTAAAAACAAACTGATGCCCGTGACACGCGCCAACTGCGGGCGCAGCCGCGCAATCACCGCCTGGCCGCCTACCGCGTCAGGGCGCTGTGCCAATGGCTTGAGATTGATAAACATGAAGCCGCCACCGGCCCGGCCGCCACCGGTAAACGCCACCACCGTGTCGACCGCAGGGTCCGCACGCACAATGTCGGCCAGTTCCCTGAGCTTGCTTTGCAGGGCCTGAAATGAAATGCTCTGATCAGCCCGCAAGCCGCCGTTGATCTGCCCGGTGTCTTGCTGCGGGAAAAATCCTTTGGGAATTTTGATGAACAGATAAGCGTTCATGCCGATGACCGCCACCAGCACCAGCATGACCAGCCAGCGCATGTGCAGCGCCCAGTCGAGGCTGAGTTCGTAGCCACGCAACAGACGTTTGAAACCGCTGTCAAACCAGCGCGAGACCCAGCCCGGTTTCGTCGGGTGCGGCTGGTTTGGCGTCAACAACCAGGCGCACATCATGGGCGTGGTGGTCAGCGAGATCACGAGAGAAATCATCACCGCCACACACAGCGTCACGGCAAACTCACGAAACAAGCGGCCGACCTGGCCGCCCATGAAGAGCAGCGGGATAAACACCGCCACCAGTGACAGGCTGATCGACAGGACGGTAAAGCCCACCTCACGCGCTCCCAGCAGCGCTGCCTTGAAGCGGTCCATGCCGGCTTCAATATGGCGGCTGGTGTTTTCCAGCACCACGATGGCGTCGTCCACGACAAATCCGGTGGCAACGGTCAGCGCCATGAGGCTCAGGTTGTTCAGGCTAAAGCCGAGCAGGTACATGGCACCGAAGGTCCCCAGAAGCGACACCACAGTCGCGACAGCGGGGATGACAGTTGCGCGGGCGCTGCGTAAAAAAGCACTGACCACCAGCACCACCAGCACAATGGAAATGAGCAGTGTGATTTCGATCTCGCGCAGGGAAGCTCGAATCGAGTTGGTACTGTCAGACGCGACCGACAGCTTCACATCCGGGGGCAATTGGGCCTGCAGTTCAGGCAGCAAGGCGCGAATGCCATCGACCGTAGAAATCACGTTGGCATCTGGCTGGCGGCGTATCAGCACAATGACTGCTGCATCGCCATTGAAAAGTCCCAGCGTGTTGGTGTTTTCGGTGCCGTCACGCACATCCGCCACATCGGCTAGCCGCACGGCTGCGCCGTTACGCCAGGCCACCACCAGCGCCTGGTAGTCAGCCGCCTTCAGCCCGCCAGTGGCGGTGTTGCCAACCGCGTAAATTTGCAGGCGCTGGTGTTTACCTTCACTGTTGTCTTCAATCGCACCCTTGGGCCGATTGGCGTTGGAGGCCTGCAAGGCCGCTCGCACGTCCTCCATGCTGATGCCGTAACGGTTCAGTGCAAAAGGAATCAACTCAACCCGCACGGCGGGCAGCGACCCGCCGCCGAGTTCCACATCACCCACACCAGGGACCTGCGCAATTTTTTGTTGCAGCAGGCTGGACACATCGTCGTAAATTTGCCCGGGCGTTCGCGTCTTGGACGTGAGCGCCAAAATCATGACAGGTGCCGCCGCCGGATTGGCTTTGCGGTAGGTCGGGTTGCTGCGCAGCGCAGCTGGCAGGTCTACCCGGCTGGCGTTGATGGCACCCTGCACCTCACGCGCTGCCGCATCGATTTTGCGGTTCAGGTCAAACTGCAGGTTGATGCGCGTCTGGCCGTTGCTGCTCGATGAGGTCATCTCGTTGACGCCCGAGATCACGCCCAGGCGCCTTTCGAGCGGCGTGGCCACACTGCTGGCCATGGTGTCGGGGCTGGCCCCCGCAATAGCCGCGCTGACCGTGATGACTGGAAAATCGACTTGCGGCAGCGGCGAAACCGGCAGGACGAAGAACGCACCAATGCCTGAGAGGGCCAAGCCCACAGTGAGCAGGACTGTGGCTACCGGGCGGCGGACGAAGGGTTCTGAGAGGTTCATTTATTGGCCTCTTGTTGCGAACGCTATGCAGTGGTGAGGCTTGTATCCCTTGCGAGCATGCCGGGGGTTGCCCGGCAAACCACGCAAAAGCAAACCGCTATCAATCAAGGAGCTGCTTGCCCATGTATTTATTGGTCTGGAGGCTAAAAACATGGGTGAAAACTAGTTTTTTCGGCCAAATTTCCGGCCCAGTCGGTCAAACCCCAAGTAGATGACCGGGGTGGTGAAAAGGGTCAACACCTGACTCACCACCAGGCCGCCAAAAATGGCCAGGCCCAGCGGTCTGCGCAGCTCGGCACCTTCTCCCCAACCCAGCATCAGGGGAACGGCGGCAAACAAAGCGGCCAGTGTCGTCATCAAAATCGGCCTGAAGCGCAGCAAGGCAGCCTGATGAATCGCCTGCCGTGCCGTCTTGCCCTGGGTACGCTCGGCATCAATGGCAAAGTCAATCATCATGATGGCGTTTTTCTTGACGATACCGATCAGCAAAATGATGCCGATGATGCCAATCACGCCCAGCTCCGAACCACTGATCATCAGCGCCAGCAGCGCACCCACGCCAGCTGATGGCAAGGTTGACAGGATCGTCAGCGGATGAATGTAGCTCTCATACAGCACCCCCAGCACGATGTACACACACACGAGTGCCGCCAGTATCAGCCACAACTGGCTTGACAACGAGGCTTGGTACGCACCCGACGCGCCCAGGAAAGTCAGGCTCACGCTGGCGGGCAAGGCGATGTCTTTGGCGGCCTGTTTGACGTCGTCCACCGCCTGGCCCAGGGCCACACCCGGCGCGGTGTCAAAGCCCAGTGTGGTGGCGGGGAACTGGTCAACACGGGTAACCTGTAGCGGCGAGGCGCGCTCGGTAATGGTGGCAATGCTGGCCAGCGGTGTGGTGCCGCCGGCCCCTGTTTTGAGCTGCAGGTTGCCCAGCGCGGCGGCTGTCGTGAGCTGGTTGGGCAGTGCTTCGAGAATCACGCGGTACTGGTTTGTCTCGGTAAAAATAGTGGACACGATGCGCTGGCCAAAGGCGCTGTACAGCGCATCGTCGATGGCGGCGGTGGAAATGCCCAGACGCGAGGCCGTGTCGCGGTCTACCGTGACAAACACCGATGCGCCCGTGGCCCCGGCATCGGTTGCCACGTTGCGCACGCTGGCCAATTTGGCCATGCGTTCAGCCAGTTTGTTGGCCCACAAGACCACCAGTTTGTTGTCAGCACCTTCGAGCGACAGGCGATATTGGGTGGGGCCGGTTTCGGCGTCAATCGTCAGGTCTTGTGTGGGTTGCAGGTAGAGGGTGACGCCGGCAATCTTGCTGGCGCGCTCCCGCAGTCTGTCCATGGTGGCCTGCTGGCTGGTGGTGCGGGTTTTTTTCAGATTGATCAGCATGCGGCTGGTATGCAGCATGGTGTTGTTGGCCGCGTCAACGCCGACGAACGAACTCAGGTTGTCAACATCCGGGTCTTCAAGAATGGCTTTGGCTGTGGCTTGCTGCAGCTGCGCCATGCGGGCATATGAAATGGATTCAACGGCCTGCACCCGTGCTTGCAACTGACCGGTGTCCTGCGTGGGGAACAGGCCTTTGGGAATCACCACGTAAAGCAGTACCGTGAACGCCAGCGTGGCAAACGCAACCAGCAAGGTGAGCCCCTGGCGCTGGAGCACCCAGGTCAGGGCGTGGTCGTACCGGGTGATGACGCCGGCAAAAAACGTTTGCAGCTTTCCTTCTTCGTTTTTAGCAGGGACGTCGGCCGCCAGCGCCGGGCCGCCCCAAGCAAGGCCAGCCCCCTCGGGGGGACGCGGAGTACGCGAAGCGACAAGCGTGGGGGCACGCTTTTTCAGCCAGCGGGCAGACATCATGGGCACCAGCGTGAGCGACACCAGCGCTGAAATCAAAATCGTGATGGCCAGCGTGATGGCAAACTCCCTGAACAGGCGCCCCACCACATCGCCCATGAACAGCAGCGGAATGAGCACCGCGATCAGCGACACGGTCAGTGAAATAATCGTGAACCCAATTTGCGCCGCACCAGTGATGGCGGCCTGCATCGGCTCCATGCCTTCTTCAATATAGCGCGAGATGTTCTCGATCATCACAATCGCGTCGTCCACCACGAAGCCGGTGGCAATCGTCAGCGCCATCAGGCTCAGATTGTTCAGGCTGTAGCCGAGCATGTACATGGCGCCGCAGGTGCCAATCAGTGAAATCGGCACGGCCAGACTGGCAATCACTGTGGCCCGCACACTGTGCAAAAAGGCAAAAATCACCAACACCACCAGCAGCACGGCCAGCAACAGTTCAATCTCGACATGCAGCACCGAGGCCCGTATGCCAGTGGTGCGGTCACTGAGCACATCTACCGACAGCGCGCCAGGCAAGCCAGCCTGCAGCTCTGGCAAGCGCGCCTTGATGGCATCGACGGTGGCAATGACGTTTGCGCCGGGCTGGCGCTGGACGTTCAAAATAATGGCGGGTACTAACTGGCCCCCACGTTCGCTGGCTTCGCGTAACTCTCTGCCCCCCAAGGGGGCTAATCTTTCTTGGGGCGGCCCGGCGGAAAACTGCTGACTTGACAAGTCGCCAAGCGATTGATTGACGCCTTTCCACGCACCCAGCTTGATGTTCTCGGCACTGTCAATGACTTGCGCCACATCAGCGACCCGAACCGCCGCGCCATTGCGGTAGGCAATGATCAAATTCTTGTAGTCACTGGCGGCCACCAGCTGGTCATTTGAATTGATGGTGTAGGCCCTGCTGGGACCGTCAATGCTGCCCTTGGCGGCGTTGGCGTTGGCCGCTGTGATGGCCGTACGAAAAGCATCCAGTCCCAGGCCGTAGGAGGCCAGCGCCCTTATGTCGGCCTGAATGCGCACGGCAGGCCGCTGCCCACCGCTGAGCGTGACCAAGCCCACCCCACTGACCTGACTGATCTTCAATGCCAGGCGGGTGTTGACCAGGTTTTGTACCTCGGTCAGTGGCAGCGTGTCAGACGTGATGGCCAGCGTGAGCACCGGGGCGTCTGCCGGGTTGACCTTGGCATACACCGGCGGGGCGGGCAGGTCGGCTGGCAACAGCGAGCCACCGGCATTGATCGCGGCCTGCACCTGCTGCTCGGCAATGCTGAGGTCCAGACCCAGACCAAATTGCAGCGTGACGATAGACACGCCCGATGCGCTGGTCGAGCTCATGCGCTGCAGCCCTGCCATCTGGCCAAACTGGCGCTCCAGCGGTGCCGATACGGTTTGCGCCATTACCTCGGGGCTGGCACCAGGGTACAGGGTTTGCACCTGGATGGTGGGGTAATCGACCTGCGGCAGAGCCGACAAGGGCAGAAACTTGAACCCCATCAAACCCGCCAGCACGATCGCCAGCATCAGCAGCGACGTGGCAACCGGGCGAAGAATAAACGGGCGCGAGGGACTCATTGCGGGGGGCGCTCACGCCCTGGTTCGCCGCCCTGCTGCATGCGCTGCTGCAGGCTTTGCCAGCGCTCGATCGCCTGGGCATCGCCACTGTCGATTTTTTCAAGAAACTTTTTACGCCGCTCCAGTGCCTCGGGGTTGTCTTTGACTTGCTCGAGCATGCGCTGGCGTTGCTCGGCAGAGGGGCCTGCTGCTTTCACGCTTGGGGGGGCAGCCACTGCTGGCGTGCTTGGCGGCGCACCCGGCGCTGCATTGGCAGGTGCAGCACGCTGCGGCATGGCGGACGGTACAGTGACGGCTGGCGCAGCGGCACTGGATGCGCCCTGCGGCGCACTGGCGCCCTGGCGACGACCACCGCCGCGTGGCGCATCGCCGGCCAGCGCCACGCGCGAACCCTCTTTGAGCCGATCTGCACCTTCGGTGATCACCTGCTCGCCTGCTTTCAGGCCCGATGCAATCACTATTTTTTCACCGGTGGCCTGACCACGCGTCACAGGGCGAACCGACACCGTGCGCTCTGCCGGATTGAGCACAAACACAAAGTCGCCACTGCCGCCCAGGCGCACGGCCGTGACGGGCACAACCACAGCGTTGTCAATCGACCTGATCAGGAGCTGGATGTTGACAAACTGGTTGGCAAACAGGGCTGCGTCAGCGTTGGCAAAGCGTGCTTTGGCTTTGACAGTGCCAGTGGTGACATCGACCTGGTTGTCCAGCGATGCCAGCGAACCGGTGCCCAGTACGCTGGTGCGCGTGCGGTTCATCGCCATCACCTGCATGTCTGCTTTGGCGGCATGGAGCACATCATTGACCCGGTCTTGCGGCACGGCAAACACAACATCCATGGGCATGACTTGCGTGATGATGGCCACCCCATTGACGTCGCTGCTGCTGATGGTGTTGCCGACATCTACCGCGCGCAAACCGACCCGGCCGCTGATGGGCGCAGTGATGCGGGTGTAGCTGAGGTTCAGCTGCGCTGTGCCCACAGCGGCGTTATCAATCATCACCGTGCCTTCGAGCTGCTTGACCAGGGCGGTTTGGGAATCAACCTCCTGGCGGGCAATCGAGTCTTGTTCGAGCAGTGTTTTAAACCGCGCCAGCGTGACCCTGGCGCTGTCTAGTTGCGCTGCATCGCGCTGGCGCTGGCCCGTGGCCTGCGCCAGCGCCAGCTCAAACTGGCGCGGGTCAATCGTGGCCAGCAAATCGCCTGCCCGCACCATCTGCCCTTCCTTGAACAATACCTTTTCAAGCACACCCGATACCTGTGGTCGCACACGTGCCGTGGCAAGCGGCGTGACCGTGCCCAGCGCATCGAGCGTGACCGCAATGCTGGCGCGCTCGGCCGTCGCAACACCGACCGTGCTGGCACCACCACGGCCCCCACCAGGGCCACCGGGACCAGGGCCACCGGGACCCCCAAAGCCGCCAGCCGCAGCCACGGGCGCGGCGGGCCGGGTGAGATACCAGGTCAGCCCGGCCAGGCTGGCGAGCACCACCATGGCGACAACAGCTCCCAACCATTTGCCTTTGCGACTGATGGCTTGGGTGGATGTTTTTACAGCTGGCCGATCAGGGTTTGAAGCTTGCGCTTCGTCAGGCGGGATCATCGAAGAGTCCTCAGAAAAATGTTGATTCAGCTGGATTATTGCCCGATGCTTTTGCAGTTGATGCAGGCTGAAAGGCCATCACGTCAATGTCTGGTAAAGCCTAAAAAATCGCGACCTTACTTCAGCGGGATTTTGTTGGCCCGATCAACCGGAACAGCCGTGACGCTGTTTTGCGGTGAGCCGTCGATCAGGCGGTCTGAATAGGTCAGGTACACCAGCGTGTTGCGGGGTGCATCGACCATGCGCACGACCCTGAGCTTTTTGAAAACCAGGGAAATACGCTCAGATAACACGTCCTCCTGCGTGTCCAGTGGCTTTGCAAAAGTGATGGGGCCGGTCTGGCGACAGGCAATCGACGCTTCGGACCTGTCTTCGGCCAGACCGAGCGCGCCCTTGTAGCCGCCCGTTTTTGCACGCGACACATAGCAGGTCACGCCGGCCACTTTGGGGTCGTCGTAGGCATCGACCACAATTTTGTCGTTCGGACTGAGCAGCTTGAAGACTGTGCTGACCTCTCCGACCTGCTGGGCACCGGCGCGCGTCATGAAAAACAACAAGGACAGCAGTGCAAGCAGTGACATCGCCAGGGCACCAAAAACTTTTTTCATCTGATTTACTTTCATCAAAAGCAGCAGGGTACACAAAGCAAAAAGGCCCTTGACAGGGCCTTTGTTCAAAAAACAGTGTTAGCGTGCGCCGCGCTGCGGTACACCGCCACCGGGGCCTGCGCCGGGGCCCGGGCCACGACCGGCAATGTGCCGAAAGGTGATGCGGCCTTTGCTCAGGTCATACGGGGACAATTCGAGCGATACCTGGTCACCGGCCAGTATGCGGATGTGGTTTTTGCGCATCTTGCCGGACGTGTAAGCCACCAATTTGTGACCGTTGTCCAGTGTGACGCGAAAACGTGAGTCGGGCAAAACCTCGTCCACCAGCCCGTGCATTTCAATCAGTTCTTCTTTAGCCATGCGCTTATTGTCCTCGAAAATTAAAACCTGACTTCAAAAGCCAAATTCAGGCAGTTGGGGCGCAGACCGGCACGCTGCGCTCCTTGATCCAGCCGAGCGCGTGCTCAGTGGCGTACTGCGATGCCTGGGCAGCGCTGTCAAACAGGCCAGAAAAGCGCATCACGCGGTCATGGGTCGCGCTGCCCTTGCCTGAGCGGATGGACACCGATGCAACATAACGGCCTTCGCCTTGTGGTTTGGCCAACGGAGAAACAAGGTACTTGCCTACCGCCATCTGGGTAGGGGTGTTGTGGGAAATCATCATAAAAATCAATACTAAAAACGTCTTCGCCAGATTTTAAAAATCTGGCGGATAAACGGGTGCATTCGCCATCTGCAAATAAATGCCAAGAATGAATGCGTGGAAATAAGCAACTCGCGTAGCCCGAGTCGCGCGGTTTCGTCAACGGTGATGGGGTTTCAATTCAACGGCGATGCGCAAATGCATGCCGCATGAGCCACCAGTGTGCGCAGAGCTGTCAGCCGTGCGTGCAAGAAAAAGTGGCTGGTGTTTGTAGGCTTTGAGGCTGTGTGGGCCAAAAAAGCAATCAACTTAAATTTAAAACGCTGTAGCGTATCGGAACCGTCTATTGTAACAACTAATCCTCGAACTGGGGATGAAGCTGCCTGATGCGTTGCATGGCCATACCTGCGTGACCAGACAAGCAGGCGCTCTGGCACTTTGGGGGGGGCTGATGCCGCGCAATAGCTCGGCAGCAGGTCACGTGCCAGCGCCTGCTTCAAGCTGTTAGACTAGCGGGCTTGGAAGCTTGGCAGAGCGGTTGAATGCAGCAGTCTTGAAAACTGCCGAGGATGCGAGTCCTCCGTGAGTTCGAATCTCACAGCTTCCGCCAGACACCCTCACATTGGCACAAACTGGGTTGGCGAACATCACAGAACACGGTCTTTGCCAGACTTCTCTCTTTGCAGCATTTGCCGCTTGCGTTTGCTCTTGTTTTTTGAGGCCGCTTCGGGCGGTGCATCTTTCAAGGCTTGAGCGGCTTGCTTTTGAAGCCGCTGTCTTTCAGCGTTTTTCTTCTTGTTGCGAAAGTGCATGATGGTGCGGCCCAGCGCAAAGCTGATGGATGCGCTGACGGCCAGCAAGATGATGCTTGAGGTTTCCATAAAACTCCTGGTACCGCTAGGCCAAAAAGAGCTGCTGCAAATCGTTTAAAAAATCAAAGCCGCGAACGGTTGGCTTGACAGTGGCGAAGTCCCGTTCGATCAAGCCCTTGCGCTCGGCCTCGTCCAGCCCCTTGGCAATCGCGGTAAATGGCAGGCCGGTTTTTTCAACAAAGTCTTGCAGCTTGAAACCGTCTTTCAGGCGCAGCGCATTGAGCATGAACTCAAATGGCAGGTCGGCCCGGCTGACTTCGGTGTCTGTCGTCACCGCGTCGCCGATCAACGCTTTTTCCATGTACAGCTTGGGCTCGCGCACGCGCACCTGCCGCACCACTCGGTGCGCAAAACTCAGTTTGCTGTGCGCCCCCGCACCAATGCCAAGGTAGTCGCCAAACTGCCAGTAGTTGGTGTTGTGAAAGCAGCGGTGGCCGGGTTTGGCGTAGGCTGATATCTCGTATCGGCCCAAGCCAGCGGCCTCGGTCAGCTCGGTGATTTTGTCGAGCATGTCGTAGGCCATGTCTTCTTCAGGGATGACGGGCGGGAACTTGGCAAAGTAGGTGTTGGGCTCAATCGTCAGGTGGTAGATGGAGATATGGGTTGGCTGCAGGCCAAGCGCTGTCTTCATGTCATGCTCTAGATTTTGTAGCGTCTGGCCTGGCAGGGCATACATGATGTCCAGATTGAAGGTGTCAAAAGCGTGCGCCGCTTCTTCAACCGCAGCTATGGCCTGCGCACGGTCATGCACGCGGCCCAGGGCTTTAAGGTGCTGGTCATTAAAACTTTGCACGCCGATGGACAGCCGATTGACACCTGCGCTTTTGAAGGCTTTGAAGCGGTCTTTTTCAAAGGTGCCGGGGTTGGCCTCCAGCGTGATTTCACAATCGGCGTTCAGTTTGAGCCGGGCGCGGATGTCTGCCAGCAGTCTGTCGATGGCTGGTGGCGAAAACAAACTGGGCGTGCCGCCGCCGATGAAAATGCTGTGCACGGTGCGACCCCAAATCAGTGGCAGGGACGCTTCCAGGTCAGCGACCAGCGCGTCGGTATAGCGCTGTTCGGGCAACTCGCCGATTGCTCCGGCGCCGGGCCGCCCCAAGCCGGAGGCGCCACCTCGGGGGGCAGGAAGCGACACATGGTGCGCGACCGCGGGGGCTAGTTCGTGGGAATTAAAGTCGCAATAAGGGCACTTCTTGATGCACCACGGCAAATGCACGTAGAGCGATAACGGTGGCAAGCTTTTGAGCTGCAGCGTGCCGGGCCGCATGTAGTGCTGAATGTCTTGTTGGGGCATGGCTGGCGACTTACAACCACTGCTGGCGTATTAAATCCAGCATCTGCCGCGAAGCCTTGCCGCGATGGCTGTTGGCATTTTTAACGTCTACTGGCAGTTGGGCAAAGGTTTTGCCAAACTGCGGAATAAACATCACCGGGTCGAAGCCAAAACCGTTGCTGCCCAACGGCACGCGGGTGATCTCACCGACCACGCGGCCTGCGGCTATCAACGGCTCCGGGTCGTCCGCCGATCGTACCGCCACCAGTGTGCTGACCAATGCGGCGCGGCGGTTGTCAATCGCAGCCATTTGCTCGAGCAGTGCCTTGACGTTGTTGTCATCTCCCTTGGCATAACCGAACTGCGTCGCATAAAAGGCGGTGTCCACACCCGGCAAGCCGCCAAACGCATCGACGCACAAGCCTGCATCATCAGCCACAGCAGGCAAGCCGCTGGCACGGGCGGCGTGCCGGGCTTTGGCCAGAGCGTTTTCCACAAAGGTGCGAAACGGCTCTTGTGCCTCGCCAATGCCCAGCTCAGACTGGCGCAGCAACTGCACACCGAGCGGGCTGAACATGGCCTGCAGCTCGGCCAATTTGCCTGAATTGTTTGAGGCAAGCACAATTTTCATGGCAACAACACCCTATAGACCAATAAATAAATGGGTAATCAGCTATGTATTTAATAGCGAACGCTGTTGCATGCCGACCAGTTCGCGGATGCCTTGTTCTGCCAATGCCAGCAGCACATCCATCTCGGCGCGGGTAAAGGCAGCGCCTTCGGCCGTGCCCTGCACTTCGACAAAATGGCCAGCACCTGTCATCACAACGTTCATGTCGGTGTCGCAGGCCGAGTCTTCGATGTATTCGAGGTCCAGCAGCGCTGTGCCCTGAACAATGCCGACTGAAATGGCGGCCACATGGTCAAGGATTGGTGTCTCTTTGAGCTTGCCGTCCGCCATCAGTTTGCTGACCGCGTCTTGCGCCGCGACAAATGCGCCTGTGATGGCGGCCGTGCGTGTGCCGCCATCAGCCTGAATCACATCGCAGTCGATATAGATGGTTCGTTCACCCAGCTTTTTCAAATCAAACACCGTGCGCATCGAGCGCCCGATCAGGCGCTGAATTTCCTGGGTGCGGCCGCTTTGTTTGCCGCGCGCGGCTTCGCGGTCGCTGCGCGTGTGCGTAGCACGCGGCAGCATGCCGTATTCGGCCGTGACCCAGCCTTGGCCGCTGCCTTTTTGGTGGCCGGGCACTTTTTCTTCAACCGATGCGGTACACAGCACTTTGGTGCCGCCAAACTCAATCAACACTGACCCTTCGGCATAGGCGGTGTAGTTTCGCGTGATGCGCACAGGACGCAAGGCATTGACAGCGCGCGCGCTGCTTCTTTCAAATGAACGCATGAACAAAACTCTTTCATGAAAAGAAGGAAAAAAGGGAAACAAGGGCGCTCAAAGCACGCCTGGGTGATGCCGCTCAGGCTTTTCTGGCAGCCGACTGGCGAATGGCTTCGTTGATTTCGGCAATCGATCGTGCAATCGTTGCCTCGTCCAGGTCATCCACCCATACATCCAGCCCGCCGGCCTGAATGGTAGACGCAAACACACCGTCAGAAATACTGTCAGTCGATATGCCCAGCGTCGATTCAAGCGCGTCGGGGGTTTCCCATTGCAGCGCCAGTGCGGTCACATTGTCGCTTTGCTTGCCTGCCACGCGCAGCGCATTTTCAACCAGGTCAGGCACCGCGACTGACACACCTTTTGCGGACAGGTGTTTGACAATTTCGTCGTCCGACAAACTGCCCCACAGACCGTCAGAGCAGAGCAACACTTTGTCGCCCTGTTGCAGGATGATGGGACCGGTGACATCAAAAACCGGTTTGGTGGGCGATCCCAGGCAGCTAAACAGAATGTTTCGCGTCATGTGCTCAAAGCGGGCGACGCCTGCGCTTAGCCTTTCAAGGTAAGAATGGTCGCGCGTGCGGGTCAGCAGTTCACCGTGACGCACCACGTACAGGCGCGAATCGCCACAATTCACCCAAGTGGCGCACGCATCTTGCAAAATGCACGCGACCAGCGTGGTACGGGGGGTATCGAGCATGCCTTTTTCGCTGGCATAGCGAACAATCTGGTGATGCGCCGCCATCAATGCGCTGGACAAAAATTCGGTCGTGTCCGTGATGGCTGGGCGCGCTTGTTTTTGATAGATGGCCGAAACGGTTTGCAGCGCCAGTTGCGCAGCAACTTCACCTTCCGGGTGGCCGCCCATGCCATCGGCCAGCACAAACAAGCCTGACTCACGGGTGTAGCAATAGCCCACCCGGTCTTCGTTTTTTGCGCGCCCGCCACGTCGGCTGACTTGAAAGACAGAAAATTTCATTTGAAGCGGGTCACGGCGTTTGCCGCTTTAGCGGCGGTTTTTTCTGGTGTCGGACACGATGTTGTCAAACTGCAGCCTGACTCTTTCACTGACGCTGAGCTTGGTATAGCGGCGCGCACTC
>JBKCGU010000129.1:0-3187 GCA_046303055.1 Polaromonas sp. | reverse complement strand
GGCTTTACCGAGTTTTTGAATCAGATAAATGAGCTGGCGACGGCCCCAATCTTCAACACGGTGAACAATGCCGCCGCCGGCAACAATCATGCCCTTGTAACGTTCCAGCATGGCTGGGACTTGCTCGCTTTGATCCGGATGGATCAACAAGACGATCTCGTAGTGACGCATAAGACTCCTTTTGGATGGATAAAAAGCTGCCCCGGCGTCTGGTACGGGTGCAGCAAGGTAGCCCATGATTATAGCTTTTTTATGCTCGGGTAGCGGATGGTAGTGGCCAGCTGATCCACACGCTCTTGGGCCTGCTGGCTGGGGCGTGGCGTACCAAGCTGACCCGGCCGCACGGGGGCAGCCGGAGTTTTCCTTCGCATGAGGGCGGCTCGGCTTAGTTAGCCAACTGCTTCCAGGTCGCAATCACCGTGTCGGGATTCAGCGAAATCGAGCCGATGCCTTGTTCTTTCAGCCATTGGGCCAAATCCGGGTGGTCGCTGGGTCCCTGGCCGCAAATACCCACGTATTTGCCTTGCCGCTTGCAGGCCGAAATGGCCATCGCCAGGAGCGTCTTGACGGCCGGGTCGCGCTCGTCAAAGTCCTGCGCCAGAATTTCCAGGCCAGAATCCCGGTCCAGCCCCAAGGTCAGTTGCGTCAGGTCGTTGGAGCCAATTGAAAAGCCATCGAAGTATTCCAAAAACTGGTCGGCCAGGACCGCGTTGCTCGGCACCTCGCACATCATGATGAGCCGAAGGCCGTCTTGCCCGCGCTTCAAACCATGTTGCGCCAACAGCTCAGTGACTTTGGCAGCCTGGCCCAGCGTGCGTACAAAGGGCACCATGACTTCGACATTGGTCAGACCCATGTCGTTACGCACACGCTTCAAAGCTTCACATTCCATCGCAAAGGCTTCGCGAAAGTCTTCGCTGATGTAGCGCGCTGCGCCGCGAAAGCCAAGCATCGGGTTTTCTTCTTCCGGCTCATAACGCGATCCACCGATCAGCTTGCGATATTCGTTGGACTTGAAGTCTGACAACCGGACAATCACCGACTTGGGCCAGAAGGCCGCCGCAATGGTGGCGATGCCTTCGGCCACCTTGTCCACATAAAAAGCGCGCGGTGAGGCATGGCCACGGGCCACGCTTTCAACCGCCTGCTTCAGGTCGGCATCAATGTTGGGGTAGTCCAAAATAGCTTTGGGGTGCACGCCGATGTTGTTGTTGATGATGAACTCCAGCCGGGCCAGGCCCACGCCCTGGTTGGGGATTTGACAAAAGTCAAACGCCAGTTGCGGGTTGCCGACATTCATCATGATCTTGATGTCGATCGGCGGCATGTCGCCGCGCTGCACTTCGGTGACTTCAGTTTCCAGCAAGCCGTCATAAATGTTGCCGGTGTCGCCCTCAGCGCAGCTTACCGTCACCAGCATGCCGTCTTTGAGCATGTCGGTCGCGTTGCCGCAACCGACCACGGCTGGGATACCCAGCTCGCGCGCAATGATGGCTGCATGGCAGGTGCGGCCGCCACGGTTGGTGACGATGGCGCTGGCGCGCTTCATCACCGGTTCCCAGTTAGGGTCGGTCATGTCGGTGACCAGCACGTCACCTGCTTGCACCTGATCCATGTCCTTGATGTCATGCACGATACGGACCGGGCCGGTACCGATTTTTTGGCCAATCGCGCGGCCTTCAGCCAGCAAGGCACCTTTGGCCTGGTTGGTTTTGAGTTTGTAGCGCATTTCGGCTTTGCCTTTGGACTGGCTTTTGACCGTCTCGGGCCGGGCCTGCAAGATGTACAGCAGGCCATCGGTGCCGTCTTTGCCCCACTCGATGTCCATCGGGCGGCCGTAATGGGCTTCAATGATCAGCGCGTACTGGGCCAACTGCTCCACGTCAGTGTCTGTCAGCGAGTAGCGGTTGCGCAGCTCGGTCGGCACGTCGGTGGTCTTGACCAGCTTGCCGCTGGTCTTTTTTTCATCAGGCGTGGTGAATTCCATTTGCAACAGTTTGCTGCCGAGATTGCGGCGGATCACCGCACGCTTGCCGGCTTTGAGCATCGGCTTGTGCACATAAAACTCATCAGGGTTCACAGCGCCCTGCACCACCGTTTCACCGAGGCCATAACTTGAGGTGATGAACACCACGTCTTCAAAGCCGCTTTCGGTGTCGATGGTGAACATCACGCCTGCTGCGCCCAGGTCGCTGCGCACCATGCGCTGTACGCCCGCCGACAGGGCCACGTCTGAGTGGGCAAAGCCTTGGTGCGCGCGGTAGCTGATGGCGCGGTCGTTGTAGAGCGACGCGAACACTTCTTTCATTTTGTGCAGCACGTCCTCGATGCCGACCACATTCAAGAAGGTTTCTTGCTGGCCTGCAAACGACGCGTCGGGCAGGTCTTCAGCCGTGGCGGATGAACGCACCGCAAAAGAAGGTTGATTGTTGGCCCCCACGCTCGCCACTGCGTTTGCTTCGCTGCCCCCCGAGGGGGCTGTGCTTGCTAGGGACGGCCCGTCGCTGCGCACGGCATTGCCCGCGCTAAGCGCAGCAAAGCTGTCGCGCACAGCCTTTTCAAAATCAGCCGGGAAAGGTTGTGCTTCAACCAGGGCGCGGATCTGGCTGCCTGCCGCGGCCAGGGCGCGCACGTCGTCGGTGTCCAGCGCATCCAGCACTGCGTTGATTTTTTTATCCAGCCCGGCGTGGGCCAAAAACACGCGAAAGGCGTGCGCCGTGGTGGCAAAGCCTGTCGGCACACGCACACCCTGCGGCCCGGTGGGCAGCTGGGAGATCATCTCGCCGAGGCTGGCGTTTTTACCGCCTACCGCCTCGACATCGCTCATTCTCAGGTTTTCAAAGGGTACGACTAAGGCGTCCTGTGCAAAAAGGTTGGACATGAAAATACTCCGGGAGGTTAAAAAACCGGGGAGCGAACATGCCGACACACGAACCGTGTTGTTGTTTTAAGCGGGTTGGGGCGGGCATGGAGCTGCAAATCGGGATAATTGCGGCAATTGTAGGGCGTTGCCAGTCGGTCCACGCGCCCTGACCTGTCACTTACTTAAACCCATCTGTAGGCCAATATGCCCAATCGCACAGTGTTTTTCATCTCGGACGGCACCGGCATCACGGCAGAGACGTTTGGCAACGCGATTCTGGCCCAGTTTGAAATGACACCGCGCCACGTCCGCCTTCCATTTATT
>JBKCGU010000128.1:0-58182 GCA_046303055.1 Polaromonas sp. | reverse complement strand
CTGGCCTCATCGGCTTGGCGCATCCAGTTCATGATGCTGGTGGCGTGGCAGCCAAACTCCTTAGCCAGCTCGCCTGGCTTTCTGCCTGCTCTAACCAATTCAATCATCTGATCACGAAATTGCGCCGGATACGGCGGCTTGAGGGTATGCGGTTTGGACACTTCGGACTCCTTCTGTATGAACAATAAGGTGTCCGTGAAATAGGGTCAACTCCAGTGCGCGCTCAGCGTGACTTTGCGGAATGGATTGTCATTTACCCAGTGCTCATGCCCCGTGCCCTTGATGGGCCTTGGCTTAAAACCTAGAGTCTTGAGTATCTTTCGTACTTCAGCAGCCTTAAGAGGCCGCTTCCAACGACTCATGCGCAGGCAGGAATCATCGGCATGGCCGCTTCATAGGTTTGCTTGTGCTTGCGCTCATTCATCAGCTTGATTGCATGGTACATAAACCGATAGCGTAGCGGTGCTTTGCGCTTGAGCAGGATGCCTGCATGGTCGCTATCGACGGTCATCGCATCCAAGACGTAACTGACCGTCTGCTCTTTCAGCAGCTTTCGGGCTTGAGCGGCTGTAGCGGCCTGGGCTACTAAGTCCAAATCGATGCACATCGCCATCCAGTAACCTGGCCGCTGTATCGCCATGCAGCGCAATACAAGTTTTTCCGGCTGAATTTGGTGACTCTTCATAGCCCACTATTATCCTCCGGATAACTTTGTCTCGCAATGACACCTAGGGGAAACACCGTAACCGCGTTCATAAAAGCCCGCCGCGTGCGGGTTTTCTTTTGGCTGGAGCTGGCCTGAAAGGTACAAAAAGCTGTACCGCTGGCTACATAGTGGCTACATGACCACAATAAGAAAAGGGTTCACTACTAAGTTAATAGCAGAAAACCCTTATATCTATTGGTGCCGGAGAGATGAATCGAACACCCGACCTTCTCATTACGAATGAGCTGCTCTACCGACTGAGCTACACCGGCTTGTGTATTTCGGGCATTTCTATAAATTCATTTTTTGAGCGAATTGCTGCGTTGCGCGGTGCTCGGAATCCTCATGCACACAAGTGCACTGCGGTGTCCTGCGCTCCGTGCGCCTTGCACTTCATCTCGAAAATCTGAATTTCTAGACGCGCCCTTTGTTCTGTGCTTCGAACACAGCTCTAAATTATAGCCGGGCTCCGGTGTTGTGATGGTAGGCCGTCACCCGCTCCACCTCATTTTTGGACCCCAGCACCACGCTGACGCGCTCGTGCAGTTTGGTGGGCTGCAAGTCCATGATGCGTTGCTTGCCGTTGGTTGATGCGCCGCCGGCTTGCTCGATCAGCCAGCTCATGGGGTTGGCTTCGTACATCAGGCGCAGCTTGCCGGCTTTGTCTGGCTCGCGTTTGTCCCAGGGGTACATGAAGATGCCGCCGCGCGTCAGGATGCGGTGCACGTCGGCCACCATCGAGGCTATCCAGCGCATGTTGAAGTTTTTGCCGCGTGGGCCTTCGCTGCCCTGCAAGCATTCGTCAATGTAGCGTTTGACGGGTTCGTCCCAGTGGCGCATGTTGCTCATGTTGATGGCGAACTCTTGCGTGTCTTCGGGGATTTGCACGTTTTCTTCCGTCAGCACAAACGAGCCTTGCTCGCGGTCCAGGGTGAACATGGCCACGCCGTCGCCTACCGTCAGCACCAGCGTGGTTTGCGGGCCGTACACACAGTAGCCAGCAGCCACCTGCTTGTTGCCTGCCTGCAAGAAGTCGGCCTCTTCAACGCCTGCATCGCCTTCGGACTTTTTCAGCACGCTGAAGATCGTGCCAATGCTGACGTTGACATCAATGTTGCTGCTGCCATCGAGCGGGTCAAACAGCAGCAAATACTCGCCCTGCGGGTAGCGGTTGGGCACGACGTAGATACCGTCCATTTCTTCACTTGCCATGGCCGCCAGGTGCCCGCCCCATTCGTTGGCTTCAATCAGCACTTCATTGGCGATGATGTCGAGCTTTTTTTGCACTTCACCCTGGATGTTCTCGCTGCCCGCCGTGCCCAGCACGCCGCCGAGAGCGCCCTTGTTCACGGCCTGGCTGATGCTTTTGCAGGCCCGGGCCACCACTTCAAGCAGCAGGCGCAGTTCGGGCGGAATGTGACCCTCCTGGCGTTGCTGTTCAACCAGGTATCGGGTCAGAGAAATTTTGCTGGACATAAAGAGGTGTTCCCGTCTGTGGTGTGGATGCGTTGGGTCGCTTAGCTGGTCAGCCGGCCAAAGCCCGCGTGACGACTTCAAGTGTGTCTTTGCTCAGGTCATTTTTGGCAGCCACCCGTACGATTGCCTCGCGGGCTGCGCTACGGTACGGCTCTGCCAGGTTGCTCCAACGGTCCAGGGCTCGGGCCAAACGTGCCGCAACTTGCGGGTTCATGGCGTCCAGCTCAACGACGCGCTCGCTCCAAAAGACGTAGCCCGCCGCGTCTGTCCGGTGAAAAGCCGCCGGGTTTGCGCAGTAGGTGCTGATGACGCTGCGCGCGCGGTTTGGGTTCTTCAGGCTGAAGTCGCTGTGCCTCATGAGCTGCTTGACCGTTGGCAAGATGTTGCCGCTGCGGTCTGGGCTGCCTGCTTGCAGACTGAACCATTTGTCAATGACCAATGCTTCGTCTTTGAACATCGCGTGGAACTGCGCCAACGCCTGCGCTGCCAGCGCGTGGCCGCTGGCGACCAAAGCACCCAGGGCGTTGAAGCGGTCGGTCATGTTGCCCGCGCCTTGAAAACGCCGCAAGGTTTCGCCTGGCCACACGTTATCGCCAGATGCCGCAGCAGCGATGCAGAGGTATGTCAATGCGGCACCCGCCAGCGCACGGCGGCCTGACGATGCTGCATCGGGCTTGTAATTGCCCGTATCCTGATTCGCGTCGTAGACCACTGCCCAGTCCGCTTGCAAACTGGTGGCCAGTTGCAAGCGCATGGCTTCGCGCACAGCGTGAATCTGCTGTGGGTCCACCACATCGAGCTGCTCGGCCAGGTAGGTTTCAGACGGCAAGGTGAGCACCAGCTCCTTGAAGGCGGCGTCTAGCGTGGGGTGATGCAAGACCTGTTTCATGGCAGCCAAATAGTCCTCATTTAGCACATCATTTTTGGCTGTAGCGCCCTCAATACCTGCGCGGAAAGCGCCCGAATGAATAGCAGCCAGGGCAGACCTGACGGCCAGGCGCTGACCGGCTTCCCAGCGGTTGAAGGGGTCACTGTCGTGCGCCAGCAGGTGCAGCAGTTGCGCATCGGTGTAGTCAAATGCCAGCACCACTGGCGCAGTAAAGCCGCGCAAGATGGAGGGTACCGGTTGCTCTGCCATGCCAGTGAACGTGAAGACCTCACTTGCTTGCGTCATCACCAGTGTTCGGCAAGTGGCCGCTGAGTTGTCGCCATCCATTTGCAGCGGCAAGTCCTGACCATTTGCACCCAACAAGCCCACCGCCACAGGAACGACAAACGGCTCCTTGCTGGGCTGGCCCGTGCTGGCTGCACAGGTCTGGCTCAGGGTCAGGGTGTAGGTGCTGGCCGCCGCGTCGTATACGCCCTGAGCCGTCACACGGGGGGTGCCTGCCTGGCTGTACCAGCACTTGAACTGCGGCAGCAAACGCGCCAGCTCGGATGCTGGATTGGCATCAGCAATGGCTTGTGCAAAGTCGTCGCAGGTGACGGCGTGGCCGTCGTGGCGCTCAAAGTACAGCGTCATGCCTTTGGCAAAACCTTCCCTGCCCACCAGCGTTTGCATCATGCGCACCACTTCGGCGCCTTTTTCGTAAATCGTGACGGTGTAGAAGTTGCTGATCTCCACATAGCTGTCTGGCCGCACCGGGTGCGACATCGGGCCGGCGTCTTCAGGGAACTGGGCGGTACGCAACACGCGGACGTCTTCAATGCGTTTGACGGCCCGGGCTGAGGCTTCACCGCACAGGTCCTGGCTGAATTCCTGGTCTCGGAACACCGTCAGGCCTTCTTTCAAAGACAACTGAAACCAGTCGCGGCAAGTCACGCGGTTGCCGGTCCAGTTGTGAAAATACTCGTGGCCGACCACGCTTTCGATGTTGCCAAAATCGACGTCGGTCGCGGTAGTCTGATTGGCCAGCACGTACTTGGTGTTGAAGATGTTCAGGCCCTTGTTTTCCATCGCGCCCATGTTGAAGTCGCTGGTGGCCACAATCATGAAGCGCTCCAGGTCAAGGGGCAAACCAAAGCGGGCCTCGTCCCATGCCACCGAGTGCATCAGCGATGTCATCGCGTGCTCGGTTTTATCCAGATCACCAGGCCGCACATACACTTGCAGTGTGTGGTGTTTGCCCGCACGCGACGTGACACGCTGCTCCCTGCAAACCAGTTGGCCCGCAACCAGCGCAAACAGATACGCGGGCTTTTTGTGGGGGTCTACCCACTTGGCAAAGTGGCGGCCATCGCCAAGCTCGCCTTGCTCGACCAGGTTGCCGTTGGACAGCAGTACCGGAAACTTGGCTTTGTCGGCCCGCAGCGTCACGGTGTACAGCGCCATCACATCGGGGCGGTCTAAAAAGTAAGTGATGCGCCTGAAACCTTCTGCCTCGCACTGGGTAAAAAACGAATCGTTGCTGAGATACAAGCCCATCAGCTTGGTGTTTTTTGACGGGTTGGTGGTGGTAAAAATTTCCAGCTCGAAGACGTCTGGCAAGTTGTCAAGCACCAGCTGGTTGCCGTCCATCTTGAACGACGTGCCCAGGCCGTTGACCAGCACGCGTGACAAATTTAGCTCTTCGCCGTCCAGGCGCAGCGGCTGCACAGGCACATCGGCATTGCGGCGCAGCGTCATTTTGTTGAGCACCCGGGTTTTGGCGGGGTCCAGGTCAAAGCACAGATCGACGGTGTCTATCCAGTAGGCGGGAGCGGTGTAGTCAGCACGATTAATGGTCATTGCCGGGGCTTGGCCTTCACGGGTCATCATGGGTATTTTGCTTTCGCAGGTTTGATCAAAAATAAAATTGTGTTTTAACTGAAGTCGATGATCTGCAGATCCGCTTCAAAAGACGCTCGCAGCAACTGTTTATCTGCAGAGATCATCACCTCGGCGCCTGTTGCTTTGGCACAGGCCAAGTGAAGCGCATCCAGTGTGCCTAGTGGCGCAATCAGTTTGTCGATCAGTTCACCTGCCAAGTTAAAAATCGCTGCATCTATGGCATGAAAGCGCAGTGCGCCACTGGCGATCTCTTCAAGCAGTTGACTGACCGCCTTGTTAGCAAAAGAAGCATTGATTGAGTTTTCACGCTGCCTACGCTTGAGTACAGAACGAAACTCCGTCACAGTGAGCGAGGAAATTGCAGGTCGGTACTTGTCAGAATTCAAAAGCGCGTCAATGTCATCCGAACGCGCTTCTGTCATAAAGCGCTTCATGAATGCGCTGGTATCGATATACGCAATCACTCGTCATGTTCCCCGGCGATTACGCTCAGCGCGTATGTCCGCCGTTGAGTCAGGCTGGATGGTTCCGGCCATGTCACGCAACCATTTCAACGACTGCAGCCGTTTAGGCTGTTCAGCAGGGTAGATTCGTGCAACGGCTTCACCACGCGATACCAGCACCAACTCATGTTCACGTGCCAGTGTTTCCTTAAGATGCGGTATGGTGTTGCGAAATTCGCGGACGTTCATTGTTTGCATAATGTGTCACCATTTAAAAAAGTGTGTCACCATTATATGCACTGACCGCGAAAAGCATCGTTGGCAATCAAACACCCTGCTTCAAACTAGCCTCAATGAACTGGTCCAAATCCCCGTCCAGCACCTTTTGGGTGGCCGAGGTTTCGTAGTTGGTGCGCAGGTCTTTGATGCGGCTGTTGTCCAGCACGTAGCTGCGAATCTGGTGACCCCAGCCGACGTCGGTTTTGGTGTCTTCAAGTTTTTGCTGGGCTTCTTGTTGTTTGCGCAGCTCAAAGTCATACAGGCGTGAGCGCAAGCGCTTCCACGCCACGTCGCGGTTGCCGTGCTGGCTGCGGCCGTCCTGGCACTGCACCACGATGCCGGTGGGGATGTGCGTCAGGCGCACGGCAGAATCAGTTTTGTTGATGTGCTGGCCGCCCGCGCCGCTGGCGCGAAAGGTGTCTACCCGAACGTCAGATGGGTTGATGTCAATTTCAATCGAGTCATCAATCTCTGGATAAACAAAAATCGACGCAAACGAGGTGTGCCTTCCGCCCGAGGAGTCAAATGGCGACTTGCGCACCAGGCGGTGTACGCCGGTCTCGGTGCGCAGCAGGCCAAAAGCGTATTCGCCTTCAATTTTGATGGTGGCACCCTTGATGCCTGCGGTGTCGCCGGCGGTTTCGTCTTCAATCGTGGTTTTGAAACCCTTGCGCTCGGCGTATTTGAGGTACTGGCGAAGCAGCATGCTGGCCCAGTCACAGGCTTCAGTACCGCCCGCGCCTGATTGCACGTCCAAAAAGCAATTGAGCGGGTCAGCCGGGTTGTTGAACATCCGGCGGAACTCCATCTTTTCAACCTCTAGCGCTACCTTGGCGGCTTCGGCCTCGATCGACTGCATGCCCTGCTCGTCGCCCTCTTCCTTGGCCATGTCAAAAAGCTCGGCGTTGTCAGCCAGTTCGGACGTCAGCCGGTCAATGACTTGCACCACATCTTCGAGTGATTTTTTCTCTTTGCCGAGCTCTTGCGCACGCTTGGGGTTGTCCCAAACTTTCGGGTCTTCCAGGGCGGCGTTGACTTCGTTTAACTTGCGTTCTTTGGCAGGGTAGTCAAAGATACCCCCTGAGCTCGTTGACACGCGTGCTCAGGTCTGCCAGCTGGTTGCCAATGGCGTTGATGTTTTCTGCTTCCATGATGTCCTCAATCGGGTTGTTGCTTCAATCCGCTGATTTTCTCATGGCTGGCGCTTGTTCATTTCAAAAAGTCTTCAATCAGCTTTGCCAGCGCTTCTGGCCGGTCATGGTGCAGCATGTGGCCTGCGTCTGCAACTACCGCTACTTTGGCGTCTGCAATCAGTTTGAGCCGCTCGTGGTAGTCGGCCAGCGTGTAGCGGCCCTGATTCCATTTTTCAAGTGAATCGTCAGAGGCCTCGACTGCCAGCACCGGGGCGGTAATGCGTTTGTAGATTTCCAGCGTCTCTTCTACCCGGTAAATGTTGGCGCTCACGACCTTGTGGCCTGGCTCGCCCAAAATCAGCCATTGCCCATCGGCATCTTGCTGCGCCCAGTGACTTGCCAGCCAGTTGGCCTTGTCCTCAGACAGGCGCGGATTGGTTTTCATGAGCCGTTTAGCCACGCCGCTGACTTCGTCATAGGCTTTCAAGTCAAGCTCGCCTTTGTGCAGGGTTTTCAGCTCATCTATCCACTTGGCGTAGCGGGTGGGGGCTTGCGCAGGCTTGCTGGGGGCCAGGCCAAAGCCTTCCAGATTAACCAGCCTGCGGATGCGCTCTGGCCGCACGCCGGCATAGATCATGGCCACATTGCCGCCCATGCTGTGCCCAACCAAGTCAATTTTTTGGTCTTGCACGTAGTGGTCCAGCAAAAAGTCAAGGTCAGCCAGATAGTCTGGAAACCAGTAGTTGTCCGCAGCGCCTTCGGCCACCGATTTGGTCAGGCCAAAACCGCGCCAGTCGGGTGCAATGATGGTGCGGCCCGTCGCAAAAGCATGGCTCAGGGCATCGACCATGAACTGGTAAGACGCGGCAACGTCCATCCAGCCATGAACCAACACCAATGGCGCGACGGTGCTTGAGGGGTTGTTGCCCTGCCAGATGCGGACGTGATAGCGGAGCCCGCGTATTGGGACAAACTCGCTGCGAGAAGTGCGTTTTTCTTTGTACATTCAACCAATGATAGATAAACCACAGACCCAACGCAGTCAAAACCGAGACAAGACCGTCGATCACTACGCCGCGTTGCACCAAGGCTTTGCCTGGCAGGTGCCTGAGTACTTCAACATGGCCGAGGTGTGTTGTCGTCGCTGGGCCCAGCCCGGCGGCGACAAACAAGACGCTACTAAAAAAATAGCGATTTACGCACACAAACCGGGCGCTACAGCCACTTCTTATGGCTATTTTGAGCTTCAACAGGCCGCCGACGCGCTGAGCCATGTGCTGACAGGCCTGGGCGTGCAGCGCGGCGACCGGGTGGCCATTGTGATGCCGCAGCGCTTTGAAACCGCTGTGGCTTACATGGCTGTTTTTCAGATGGGGGCAGTGGCCATGCCGCTGTCGATGCTGTTTGGGCCCGAGGCACTGGCATACCGCCTGCAAGACAGCGCGGCCGTGGTCGCAATTGCCGACGACAGCAGCATGGCCAGCGTGCGGCAGATACGCGCTGCCTGCCCTGCCCTGCGCACTGTCATTGGCGTTGCCAATGCGCAGGCCGATGTTCAGTACGAGGCCGCCATTGCCAAGCAAAGCAGTGCGTTCACGGCCGTGAAAACCAAAGCCGAGGAAGCGGCCATATTGATTTACACCAGTGGTACCACCGGCCCGCCCAAAGGCGCCTTGCTGCCGCACCGGGCGCTGATTGGCAATTTGACAGGTTTTGTTTGCAGCCAGAACTGGTTTGGCTTTGATGGCAAAACCAATTCGGATTCGAAAGCCGTGTTTTGGTCTCCGGCCGACTGGGCGTGGACGGGCGGACTGATGGATGCGCTGCTGCCTACCCTTTACTTTGGCCGGCCCATCGTGGCCTTAAACACTCACCAAGATGGCCGCTTCAGCCCTGAATTGGCTTTCAGCTTGATGCAGCAGCACGGCGTTACGCACAGCTTTTTGTTCCCGACAGCGCTCAAGGCCATGATGAAAGCCTACCCGCAGCCGCGCCAGCATTTCAAGCTCAAACTCGAAGGCCTGATGAGCGCTGGCGAAGCAGTGGGCGATGCGGTGTTTGACTACTGCCGTGATGAGATGGGCGTGGTCGTCAACGAGATGTTCGGCCAGACCGAGATCAACTACGTGGTGGGCAACTGCAACCGGTTTTGGCCAGCGCGTGCGGGCAGCATGGGCAAAGGCTACCCCGGCCACCGGGTGGCGGTGATTGACGACGACGGCCATGAGTGCGCTACCGGGGTACCGGGCGATGTGGCCGTCAACCGCTTTGACCTGCATGGCCAGCCCGACCCGATTTTCTTTTTGGGCTACTGGAAAAACGATGCGGCCACCCACGCCAAGTTCACGGGTAACTGGTGCCGCACTGGCGACCTGGCCACCCGCGATGCGGACGGCTATCTTTGGTACGTGGGCCGGGCTGACGATGTGTTCAAGGCAGCTGGCTACCGCATTGGGCCGGGCGAGATTGAAAACTGCCTGGTCAAACACCCGGCTGTGGCCAACGCTGCGGTGGTGCCCAAGCCCGACAAAGAGCGCGGCGCAGTCGTCAAGGCTTATGTGGTACTTGCTCCTGATGTAGCAGCTGCTCGTGCACGCATCCATTCATCAAAAGCGGTTTTTGATGCCGAGATAAAGGCCCAATTGCAGCGCCACGTCAAAAAAATGCTCGCGCCGTACGAATACCCGAAGGACATCGAATTCATGGATGCCTTGCCGATGACGACAACCGGCAAGGTTCAACGCCGGGTGCTGCGCCTGCAAGAAGAAGAGCGCTTCAAACTTTCGTCATAAAGCGCTTTTCAGTCAGCGATTCTTTTTCAGCAGGGGCGCCGAGCTGGCTTTGCCAGGCGGCAGAGCCTGTCCCCTGCAAGGGGAAAAGGTTCTACACGAAGTGAGAATCCGATAGGGGTGCGCCAATTATTTAGATGCGACCTGTTCAGCCACATAAATCTCGATCCGGCGGTTTTTATCGCGGCCTTGGGCGGTGCCATTGTCAGCGACAGGTTCGCGCGCGCCGCGGCCGTCTGTGCTGATGCGGTTGCGTGCGACACCGCGTCCTGCCAAGTAGTCACGCGCTGCGTTGGCACGGTCAAACGACAAGGGGTTGTTGATGGCCTCCGTGCCTGTGCTGTCGGTGTGGCCAACAATGCTGATGGTGGTCTCGGGGTGCTGCAGCAGCGTGGTGGCAAACTGGTTCAGGATGGGGTCAAAGTTGGGTTTGATGACCGAACGGCCTACGTCAAACGACACATCGCTGGGAATGTCCAGTTTCAAACGGTTGTCGCTGGTCTGCGTGACTGCGACGCCCGTGCCAGCGGTGGCTTTTTCCATCGCTGTTTTTTGGTCCTGCATTTTTTTGGACCAGATATTGCCGCCCACCGCGCCAGTAGCGCCGCCCAGCACGGCGCCAGTGACAGCACCACTGCGGCCGCCCACCAAGGCACCCAAAACAGCCCCGGCAGCAGCGCCAATGCCTGCGCCCTTGGCAGTGCCCTGCTGGGTCTCGTTCATGTTGGCGCAGCCTGACAGCACGCCCACGGCAAGAGCGATGCAGGTCAGGGATGGAAGGATGGGTTTCATAAAGTTCTCCGTTATTCAAGGAATGTGGCAGGTCGCAACAGGCACCTGCTTTGCACACTCCCAGACTAATGCACGCTTGCGGCATCCGACCGTCAGGCGATGACGACAGCTGTTGTGGGCCGATTCCGGTCATGGCTGCCGAAGGCTTTAAGATCAACCAACCCTTTCACCCTTTTCAGCATTCAGCGGCGCTCATGAACAAAGTCCAACTCGGCCAAAGCGGCCTGCACGTTACCCCCATTTGCCTGGGCACCATGACATTTGGGGAGCAGGTCAATGAGCAGACGGCCCACAGCATTCTTGACCGCGCCAGCGAGCGCGGCATCAACTTCATGGATGCTGCCGAGATGTACTCGGTGCCGGCCAGGGCCGAAACATTTGGCGACACCGAAACCATTTTGGGCAACTGGTTCGCCAAGCACCCGTCCGTCAGGGCCAACTGGGTCGTGGCCAGCAAAGTGGCCGGCCCGTCGCGCGGCATGCCGTGGATTCGCCAAGGCAGCCCTGACCTGACGGCGGCAGACATTGTGGGGGCCTGCGACGCCAGCCTGAAGCGCCTGAAAACCGATGTGATTGACCTGTACCAGATTCACTGGCCAGCGCGCAATGTGCCGATGTTTGGCATGCTTTACTTTGACCCTGCCAAAGACAAGGTGGTGTCCAGCATTCACACCCAGCTCGAAGCGCTAGGCACGCTGGTCAAGGCCGGCAAGGTGCGCGCGATTGGGCTGTCGAACGAAACGCCTTACGGCGTGCACGAGTTTGTGCGGCTGGCGGACCAGCACGGCCTGCCCCGCGTTGCCACGCTGCAAAACCCGTACTGCCTGGTCAACCGCACTTATGAAAACGCCTTGGACGAAACCATGTACCGACTCGGTGTGTCCCTGCTGGCGTATTCACCGCTGGCCTTTGGCCTTTTGACAGGCAAGTACGACAAAACAGGCACCGACGGGCCAGACGCGCCACAGGATGCGCGCCTGGGCAAGTTTGAGTCGGTGCGCAAACAGCGTTGGGGCCGGCCTGAGGCATTGACCGCCGCCCGCCGCTACAACGCTCTGGCAGTGGCCCATGGCATGACGCCGACGCAAATGGCGCTGGCTTTTTGCTACACCAAATGGCAGGTGGCCAGCACCATCATTGGCGTCACCTCGGTGGCGCAGCTTGACCAGAACATCGATGCCTACGGCACCCCACTCAGCGCTGACGTGCTGGCCGAGATTGACAAGATTCGCTGGGACATTCGCGACCCGGCACTGTAAGGGCGGTTAACAACAACACGGAGATTTGTTTTGGACTATGTGTATGCCTTGATGGCCACGGTGCTGGCCTACCTGCTCGGCTCCCTGTCGTTTGCCGTGATCGTCAGCCGCGTGATGGGCCTGAAAGACCCGCGCAGCTACGGCAGCCACAACCCCGGCGCCACCAACGTCCTGCGTTCGGGCAGCAAGAAGGCCGCCATTGCCACGCTGCTGCTGGACGGCCTCAAGGGCTGGCTGCCCGTGGTGCTGGTCAAGTGGTTTGGCAAGGACTACGGGCTCGATGATGCTGTTGTGGCGGCGGTTGGCTTTGCCGCGTTTTTGGGTCACCTGCTCCCGGTGTTCTTCAAATTCAAGGGCGGCAAAGGGGTGGCAACCGCAGCGGGCGTGCTGCTGGGCATTGACGCGGTGCTGGGCCTGGCCACGCTGGCAACCTGGGTGATCGTGGCCTATTTCAGCAGGTATTCGTCTTTGGCCTCTCTTGCCAGCGCTGCATTTGCGCCTCTGTTCTATGTGCTCGGCGACAAAGCTGGGTGGTATGTTGACCGCGGCATATTGCTCGCCGTTTTCATGATCAGCATACTGCTGGTCGCACGCCACCGCGAGAACATCAACAAGCTGCTGGCGGGCAAAGAATCCAAATTGAGCTTTGGAAAATCTTCACCCAAGTAGTTCAGTATCTTTTTTGGTCAGCGTGAGCTGGTCGTTGACACGCAGCATGAAAGGCATGGCTTGCGGCATGACCACCGCATCGACGTTGAGCGACTGGACCTTACCGACACCCACCGAATCAAGCTTGACCTGAAAGCCCTGCGCATTGCCCTTGGCGGTTGACAGGGTGACCCGGCCGACCCGCCTTGTCATCAATACCCCCACGCTCGGCGTCCTGGCTGCTCATGGCAACTGATGTGGCGCCGGTATCGAGCATGAACTGCACCGCCCTGCCATAGACCCAGCGGCTCCCTTCTGGGGCAGCGCATGAAGCGACGCGACAAGCGCGGGGGCATTCAGTCTCTGAAGTTGTTGAAGCTCAAAGGAAAGTCTGCGTTTTCAGCCCGGATCAAGGCCATGGCGGCCTGCAGGTCGTCACGCTTGCCACCGGTCACCCGGACTTTTTCTTCCTGGATCGCGCCTTGCACCTTGATTTTGCTGCCCTTGAGGAGCACCTGGATTTTCTTGGCCAACTCGCTTTCAATGCCATTGCGCACCGTGTTGATCTGCTTGACCTTGTCACCGCCGATCTTGGTTGATTTGCCGACATCGAGAAAACGCGCGTCCACAGCCGCCTTGGTCAGCTTGTTGCGCAGAATGTCGTTGATCTGGTCGAGCTGAAAGTCGCTGTCGCCAATCAGAATAATCTCCTTGTCCTTCAACTCAATGGACGCTGATGTGCCCTTGAAGTCAAAGCGCGTGCCAATTTCTTTGGCGGTGTTTTCAACCGCGTTTTTGACCTTGACCAGGTCGGCTTCAAGCACAGTGTCAAAAGAAGGCATGGTTTTGGCTTTTCAGGGGCAGTGAGACAATCGAGAGCTGAGCACTTTAGAAATTCAGATTTTCGGGATGAAGTGCCAGGCGGACGGAGCACAGCACACCGGAATGCACTTGTGTGCATGAGAATTGCGAGCACCGCCCAACCACGCAATTTGCCCGAAAAATGAATTTATAAAGTGCTCAGATGTTAGTCGAGAAAAACGTCCCCCTACAGTCTTTTAACACCTTTGGCATTGTCGCCAAGGCTTTGGCGCTTGTTCGTCTTCAAAGTCTGGCGGACATCGATGCCCTTTTGGCAGATGCCGCCCTGAAAACCGCACCCAAATTCATTTTGGGCGGCGGCAGCAACATTGTGCTGACGGGCGACGTCAAGCCGCTGGTGCTGAAAGTCGAGATCATGGGCAAACAGCTGGTCGGCCAGACCACCAAAGCCTGGATTGTGCAGGCCGGCGCAGGCGAAAACTGGCACGACCTGGTGACCTGGACGCTTGAAAACGGCTACCCCGGACTGGAAAACCTGGCGCTTATCCCCGGCAGCGTGGGCGCATCACCGGTGCAAAACATTGGCGCTTACGGCGTAGAGCTGCAAGACCGTTTTGAGTCGCTGGATGCGGTTGACCTGACGACCGGCCAGCGCTTTACCCTGAATGCCGCACAGTGCGCTTTTGGCTACCGCGACTCGGTGTTCAAACATCTTTCAAATCAAGGCTCCCAACCGGGTTTTGGGCTGGCGGGCAAGGCGCTCATCACCCATGTTCGCTTTGCCTTGCCGAAAAACTGGAAGCCGGTGCTGGGCTATGCCGACATCGATAAAAAGCGTTTGCAAGCCAGCACTGACCACCCCACAGCCCGGCAAATTTATGACTGGGTCTGCGACATTCGGCGTGCCAAGCTGCCCGACTGGCGAGTGTTGGGCAATGCTGGCAGCTTTTTTAAAAACCCGACGGTCAGCGCTGAACAATGCGCCGACATCATTGAGCGCGAACCCAAAATTGTCCACTACGTGCTGGCCGATGGCTCGGTCAAGCTGGCGGCTGGCTGGCTGATCGATGCCTGCGGGTGGAAGGGAAAACATATCGGCAATGCGGGCGTTTACGAACGCCAGGCACTGGTGCTGGTCAACCGGGGCGGCCAGGCCAATCCGGTCACTGGTGGCGAAGTCATGACGCTGGCCAAGTCAATTCAAACCAGCGTGTATGAACGCTTTGGCATCATGCTGGATCACGAACCTGTGGTGGTGTAGCTGGCTGGTCGAATCGTTTGCTATACATTCAATAGCTACTGGGGCTTCATGGCTTTACAGCCAAAACAGACCGGGAAAAGCCTTGAAACGCCTTAAAACGGCTTTACGGCGCGGCCCAGACGATGAACTGGCCAGCCAGGCCAAGTTGAACAACTGGACGGCTTCAACGAAAGCCAAAGTAGGACAAGATAAAGCCGATCACAACGACAAGGCCAACGATGTAAATGATAGTGTTCATGGCTTTTAACGCTTGTTAGGAAAATCATGTTTCAGGCGGGTGCATGCCCATGATGCAGCGCGCACCCCACAAGCCCTGTCGGCTAGCGACCAGCCACAGCGTCAGACGAAGCCTTGAACAACCGACTTCAAGCCGTACCATTCAAGCCGTATCAACCAGGACTGCTTTTGAGGGCGCGCCTGGCGACAGATTCAAACCTCGGCCGCTTCGACCAGAAACCGAACCCGCCGCACGCCCTGCCACTCATCCGCATCCAGCCTGAATGCCAGTTTTACCCGCGCGGGAAGCGGCTCGGTATGGCCAAACCAGATGCCGTCAACAGGCTGCCCCTGGTGTTTCAGTTTGAGTGCCAGATGCTTTTCACCGACCAGGCGCTGCGAGACGACCTCGACTTCTTCGCTAAACGTAGGCGCGGCAAAACCCTGGCCCCAGACTTCTTTGTGCAGGGTGTCCACCACATCTGTGCGGCGGTATTGAGCGTCCAGCGGGCCGTCGGTGTCGATGCGGCGGGTCAGCGTGGCGGCGTCCAGCCATTCGCGTGCGACCTGCTGAAAGCTGTGTTCAAACAGTTCAAAGTTCTTTTCCTCAATCGTGCAGCCCGCCGCCATGGCGTGGCCACCAAACCTGAGCAGCACGCCGGGCTGGCGCTTGGCGACCAGATCGAGCGCGTCGCGCAAATGAAACCCTGCAATCGAGCGACCTGAGCCCTTGATTTCATGCGACTTGCCTTCAGCCTGGCTGGCGGCAAACACGAAGGTGGGGCGGTGCAGTTTGTCCTTGATGCGCGAGGCAACGATGCCGACCACGCCTTCATGAAAGCTGGCCTCGTAAATTGCGATGGCCGGTGGGGGTACGTCGTCTACATCGATCATCGCGTCAGCGGCCAGCTGGGCTTGCTCGCGCATGTCCGCTTCAATGTCACGCCGCTCGCGGTTGATGCCGTCCAGCGTTTTGGCCAACTCGTCGGCCCGTGCTGCGTCATCCGTCAGCAGGCATTCAATGCCCAGCGTCATGTCGGCCAGCCGGCCGGCGGCGTTGATGCGTGGGCCGAGGGCAAAGCCAAAGTCGAAGGTGGTGGCGACACTGGCTTGGCGGCCTGCAGCCGTAAAGAGGCCGGCAAGTCCTGCGGGCAAGTGGCCGCTTCGGATGCGTTTCAAGCCTTGCGCGACTAGGCGGCGGTTGTTGGCATCCAGCTTCACCACATCGGCTACGGTGCCTAAGGCAACAAGTGGCAGCAGCGCGTCTACTTTGGGTTGGTTTTGCAGCGTGAACACACCCCGCTCGCGTAACTCGGCCCGCAGCGCCAGCAGCACATAAAACATCACGCCCACACCCGCAATGGATTTGCTTTCAAACTCGCAGCCGGGCTGGTTGGGGTTGACGATGACATCTGCGTTGGGCAAGCCAACCGTTCCGTCCGAGTTGTTCATGAGGGCCGGCAAGTGGTGATCTGTGACGAGCACCTGCATGCCCAGCGCCTTGGCGCGCGCCACGCCATCAAAGCTGGCAATGCCGTTGTCCACCGTCACCAGTACATCAGCACCGGCGGCTTTGACGCGTTCGGCAATCGGCGCGGTCAGGCCGTAACCGTCGATCACCCGGTCGGGCACCAGGTAGCTGACTTGCGTTGCACCCAGAAGGCGCAGGCCACGCATGGCGACTGCACAGGCGGTGGCGCCGTCGCAGTCGTAGTCGGCCACGATGCAGATGTGCGAGTTGTTGTTAATCGCATTGGCCAGCAGAACCGCAGCCTTTTTGGCCCCCAGCAGGGTGGTGGGGCTGATCAAGCGCGCCAAGCCTTCATCGAGCTCGTCAGCCGTGCGCACACCGCGCGCCGCGTAGAGCTGTGCCAGCAATGGATGCACGCCAGCCTGCTGCAAGGCCCACACAGCGCGGGGCGGAACGTCTCTGACATGAATCTTCATAGCTGTTGGAGGACGTGGATGGCAGGCTGGGGGCTGAACGCTTGCCTGATTTTGGTCAACCAGCCGTTCTGCGTGGTCTCAAAAGTCATGCCCTGGCTTTCACCACACAGGCTGATGCGCACGGTGTTACCGCTGTTTTGCCGGGCCAAAAGATGCGCGATGTCGCTTGCGTCAAGTTGTGTCCAGGCATGGGCATAGGCCGCCCAGTCGTTGGCAAAAGCGGCCTGGGCAAGGGCTCTGCTGGTATCGACATGGGTGTTGGCCCTGGCCGGTTCGATCAAGGCGCCTGAGCCACTGACCCAAAACGAATTGATGCTGCGCTGACCCTTGGCTGCGCGTTCGTCATTGACCGGATGGGTATACAGCAGCATTTGCATTTCGTTCTGCAGCAGCTTGAGGGGTCTTGCCCCCACGCTTGTCGCCTTGCGTACTACGCTGCCCCCCGAGGGGGCTGAACTTGCTCGGGGCGGCCCGTCGCGGCGTTCGTCTTGCGGCAACCACCTCTCGACATTGCGGCCAAGCACCCGGTCGAGTGAGGCGGTCGGCAAGCTTTTGAATACATCCCCCTCGGCCAGCCAGCGGGTGGGCGCAGCGTAGTTCAGCGTGATACCTTCTGTCGCAAAGTAGGGCTGCATGGCAGCCAGCAGGGCGCGTGAGTCGGTGTCGTTCAACTCAAGCGTGGCCGGGTCCGTCAGGGTGGCGTGCTCGCGGCCCATGGCCCAGTGGCACGGGGTGATGACCGCCCAGCCTTCATGGCAGTTCGCATGGGCCTGGCGCGCCGCCCAGGGGATCAGGCCATCGGCGCTCGCTGGCAAGCACAAAGCCTTGGCCAGCAGCCGCTCATGCGGTGGGCTCAAGCTGTCGGGCTGGCCCACATCTGTGTCCATCAGCTTCATGCCGCGCAGCAACTGACCAAGGTTTTTCAGCGTGGTGGATGACATCGCTTGCAGCCAGTCGTCGTGGCTGCAACTGGCAAAGGGAACGATCAGGTGGGGTGCAGGGCCTGTAGACATCGCCCTATTGTCCGGGATGCCACAATTGAAGCTTATGCAATTACCCTATGAACTGATTCTGGGCTGGCGCTACACCCGCGCTGGCCGGGCCACGCGGCGTAACGGTTTTATCTCGTTTATCTCTGGCGTGTCGATGCTGGGCATTGCGCTGGGCGTGGCGGCACTCATCATTGTGCTGAGCGTGATGAACGGCTTTCAAAAAGAAGTGCGTGACCGCATGCTGGGCGTGATCTCGCACATTGAGGTGTTTGCCCCGAATGGCGCTGCATTGCCTGATCCGCAAAAAACACTGGCTGAAATCAAAGCCCATCAAAACGTGGTCGGTGCTGCAACCTTCATCGCGGCTCAGGCCCTGCTGGCCCGGGGTGAGGACATGAAAGGCACGCTGGTACGTGGCATTGACCCGGCACTGGAGGGCCAGGTAACGGACCTGGCCACCACATCAAGCGCGACGCTGGCCAAGCTGGTACCGGGCGAATTTGGCGTCGTGCTGGGCGGTGAGCTGGCACGCAACATGGGCGTGCGTGAGGGGGACAGCGTCACGCTGATTGCACCCAGCGGACAAGTCACCCCTGCGGGGGTGGTGCCGCGGCTCAAACAGATGAAGGTCGTGGGCACTTTTGATTCAGGTCACTACGAATACGACTCGGCGCTGGTCATGCTGCATCAGGACGACGCGGCGAAAATTTTCAGACTCGAAGGGCCGACCGGCATTCGCATCAAGCTGCGTGACCTGCACCAGGCGCGACAGGTGGCGCAAGAATTGTCTCGCTCGTTGACAGGTGACCTGCTGATACGCGACTGGACAGGGCAAAACAAAACCTGGTTTGCCGCTGTGCAGCTTGAAAAACGCATGATGTTCATCATCCTCACCCTGATCGTGGCGGTGGCGGCGTTTAACCTTGTCAGCACGCTGGTGATGACCGTGACCGACAAGCGCGCCGACATCGCCATCTTGCGCACGCTGGGTGCCAGCCCGAAAAGCATCATGGGGATATTTGTGGTGCAAGGCGCGATGGTGGGCGTGATGGGCACGCTGGCGGGTTTGCTGCTGGGCCTGGGCATTGCCTTCAACATCGACGTGCTGGTGCCCGCACTGGAGCGGATGCTGAACGCCAGCTTCTTGCCCAAAGACATTTACCTCATCAGCCGGATGCCGAGCGAGCCGCAATACGTCGACATCATGCCGATTGCGGTAATTGCGCTGATACTGGCTTTTTTGGCCACGCTGTACCCCAGCTGGCGTGCCAGCCGGGTAAACCCGGCGGAGGCGCTTAGGTATGAGTGATATTGCCCCCACGCTCCCCGCTTCGCGCGGTTCGCGGCCCCTGCTTGAAGGGAGCAAAGCCATGACCTCTGCCAACGACAGCGCTGCCATCCTCAGTGCAACTAACTTGACCAAGCGCTTCATAGAAGGCCGCCTCGATGTCACCGTGCTACAGGGCGTAGACCTGCGGGTCAACCAGGGCGACACCATCGCCATCGTCGGCGCATCGGGCTCCGGCAAAAGCACACTGCTGCACCTGATGGGCGGGCTGGACGCCCCCACCAGCGGCCAAGTCGTGCTCAAAGGCCAAGACTTGTCAACGCTGTCGGCCACAGCACAAGGCCAGTTGCGCAACCAGCACCTGGGCTTTGTGTATCAATTTCACCATTTGCTGCCCGAGTTCAACGCGCTGGACAACGTCGCCATGCCCTTGTGGATTGGCCGTATGGCACCTGAAAAATGCGCGCAAATTGCGACCGACATGCTGGCCCGCGTTGGCCTGAAAGACCGCCTGCATCACCGCCCGGCAGAGCTGTCAGGCGGCGAGCGCCAGCGCGTGGCGATTGCACGCGCACTGGTCACGCAACCGGCTTGCGTACTGGCCGACGAGCCCACAGGCAACCTGGACCGGTCTACCGCAGAAGGCGTGTTTGAACTCATGCTGCAACTGGCGCGCGACCAGGGCACCGCCTTCATCATGGTCACGCATGACGAGTCACTGGCTGCGCGCTGTGCGCGGCGTTATCGGCTGGTTCAGGGGCGGCTGACTGAGTGGCATCCAGGCACCTGAAGTCAAAACTGCGTTTCATACCTCGCAAGATTTTAAATTTGCAAATCTGATAAAATGATTTTCAGATTTAAGGAGATTGCTTCATGAGTGTTGTTGCTTTAACCGTTACCGAATTCTCGCGAGGCCTGTCAGATTTTTTGAGCCAAGTTCAATACCAGGGCCAGTCACTGGATATTCAACGTGGCAAGCGGGTTGTGGCTCGGGTGCTACCTGCGGTGGCCAGCAGTGGTTTTCCGATTGACCAGCTTGACGATGCTCTGGCAAAAGGCCCACAACTCAAAGCTTCTGAGCGCCTAAGCATGGCTGAGGACGTTCGCCATGTACGCGCCAATCTCAAAAGCAAAAGTGACCCATGGGCCTCGTGATTGATTCAGACGTCTGGATACTGGCTGAGCGATCTGGCGGCAATCTTGATTTGGCGCGCTGGTCCAAATATGGTGGTGCCTATATGAGCGCGATCACGGCAAGCGAATTGCTCGTAGGCGTTGAGCGCGCCAGTACCGCCCAGCGCAAGGCCCAACGAGCTGCGTTTGTGGAAAACCTGCTGTCTATCATCCCGGTGCTTGAGTTTTCCATGCCTGTGGTGCGTACGCATGCACGAATGGTGGCGGCATTGTCTAAGAATATGACGGCTGGCGCGCATGATGCGATGATTGCCGCGACCGCGATACATCATGGGTACGCGGTGCTGACGCGCAATGTTGCCGATTTCAAGATATTTGCAGGCCTGAAGGTCGAGGCCTTTAACCTGTGACTGACCACTACACCACCCTGGGCCTGAACAGCGCTGCCACGCTGGCAGACATCAAAAAAGCGTTTCGCCAAAAAGCCTCCTTCTATCACCCCGACAAAAACGCAGCTGACGACGCTGCGGCGCGGTTCAGAGCGGTGCAGGAGGCCTATCACGTGCTGTCAGACGCGGGAAAGCGCCAAGCCTACGACGACAACCGCCGACGCAATTTACTGGACAGCCCGCTTGAAACCGCTCAGGACATTTGGCAGGCTTATGTCAAGTCAGTGGTTTAACTTCTTTTTTCTGACCCCAACGACAGCTGCTCATGACCATTTCTGCCTTCTTCACTGACCTTCGCTCTGCCTACCAGGCAGAACTTGACGACCTGCGCCAGGATTCGGAGGGCAAGGACGTGCTCAAGAAGCGCCTGACTGACAAGCGCAGCGAGATCGACTTTTTGGTCAAGATGATGGAACTGAGCCCCGAAATGGTGGCGGTGGTTTTTCATCAGGCCTTTGCCTTCAGTGCGCCTGCTGTGATGGACGATTTGCTGGGCTTTGAAGCCGATGAGTTGCCTGACTGGACGGGTTTGGCAAACGACATTCAAATTGCGCCTTGGGCACAAAGCTTGGCTGACAAGGTGCTGGGCGAGCCAGGTGGTGAATGGTTTTTGACTGTCGCGGCGACGCTGGAATACATGGCGGGCAAGCCTGTCACACACGCAGCGCAAGCCGATGACGATGACGATGAGGATCAAGATGAAGGCAGCGAAGCGTTTGACGGCGACGCCGAAGAACGCGCCGATGCCAAAGCCCGCAAGGAAGCCGCTGAAGACTGGATGGTTGGCCAAGGCTTTGACCGCAAGGAATAACCCATGACGACTTCGACAAACAACCTCGCCCTGATTGCCAAAACCCAGACCCTGATTGCCGCGGGTGACATCGTGGGGGCTGAAGGTGCACTGGTCGAGCTGGCCGATACCGAGGGAGATGCCGCCCTGATGGTGGTGCTGGAGCAGTTGCCCGCCAAAGACATCCTGGCCGTGATTCGTGAATACGACAACTCCAAAGAATCTGTGGTGAACCTGCTGGTGTCGCCCGCCCAGTTTGCGCGCGCGGTCGTGATTGAAAAGCAATACAAAGACCTGACCCGCACGCACCTGCGCGGCATGGTCAACGCCATCATCTTTCGGGACGATGCAGACCCGGTTGAGTTTTTGACGGCGATTGGCGACCTGGAAGGCGGCAGCGAAGCGCTGGCCGATTACTTTTCTGAAAAGTGGAGCCGGGTCGAGGCGTTTGCGCGCAGCGGCGTGTTTGACGCGATGGAGGACCATGGCGACATGCTGTCGCAAGACGAACTGCTGGCCAAAGCCTATGAAAAGCCCAAGCTTGAAGAAGACGAGATTGCCGACAAGGACTGGATGCAGCTGGCCTGGATACTGCGCTACGAGCTGCCTGATTTGTTCATTGAAATGCTGCTGGTGCTGCGTGCCAAGGCCAGCGCATTTGATGCTGGTTTTGGCGAAGACGAGGCCGCTGAAGACGACGACGGCAAGGTGGAAACGGGCGACACCGACCGGGGCAATGTGACACCTGCCAAGCGAGATTCCGACGAAGAGTCGGCCATCTAGGCGAACGCATGGCTGACACACCGGAGTCAGGAGCAGGCCTTTCTGTCTATGATGCGCGGCCTTTTTTTGAAAAAGCGCTGCAGCACGGCATTCAACACAACCTCATTGGCCGCGACAAGCTGGACGCCATCAACAACGATGCGCCAAAAGGCATGGTGCAGATTGCACGCTACTTTGGAACCGAGTTTTTGCGCCCCGAGCTTGAAAAAGCCAAAGAGCGCATCGTCAATCTGGTGAGCTTGCACCTGGAGCACACCCACGGCGGCGACCTGCAGGCAGCGGCGACGGCCCTGCGCGACCATTCCTTTTTGTCACGCTCCAAAGCCGGCTCGGACATGCTCAAAGCCCTGATTGCCATGCCGCAAAACAGCCACTTCGGCATGAATGACGTTCTTGGAAGTTCGGGCGGCTTCAGGGACGACCACATTCCCCAGTTGGCCAAATGGTCGCTGCGCAGCCTGGCCGATTACCAGTCCGAGCTGGCCAAGCGCAAGCAGGTAGCAACCGTCATTGATGCAGCTTTGTGGATGGCTGGCGAGCTGGGCCTGGATGCAGACGATCTGGAAGAAGCGGGCAAGGACGCGCAAGCCGTGATACGCAGCTGCCTGCTGGTGCTGGCCACGCGGGGCAGCAGCCTGCCCGACTGGGTGGGGTTTGACAAAATGATTGCCGGCCTGCGTAAAAAATACAAGGGCAATGAGGCCGGCTTCGGCCTGTTGATAGCCAAGACCCGGCCCCAAAAATTGCCCGCCGAATTTCAGCACGTGGTCAGCCAGGCACAGCAGTCCATCGGGCGCGATGCTGGCAAAATTCTGGACTCCCAGCTCGCTACCCGCAAGCTGTTTGACAACATGCCCGCTTTCATCGGGCGTTACTTCTGGCTCGAAGACGGCTTGAGCGAGGTCGATCACCATCACCGTTCAAATGCCAGCGCATGGGACCAGCTGACGGGCGGCAACAGCGACGACAGCTCCTTGCTGACGCTGCTGTTTTGCGTGGCGGCTCATGCGCCGCCCAAAACGCTGTTGACCGAAAAAAGCGCTGCCACGCTGCTGCGCAAGGTTCAAAAAGCCGGCTTCAAGCCCGATGCCGCCGAAGCGTTTATTGCCGCCAACGCCCCGGCGCAGTACCAAAACGACTATCAAGCGCTGTGGGCGTCGTTTGTGGACGAAGCAGGGAACATCTTCAACAGCGACGCGGTCGGCGCTTTGGACGATGCGGCGGCTTTGCTGCGCCGCGAATGCAACATCAAATAGCGTGCCCCAGGCGGGTAGCCGGGTCATTGCAAAGTAGTTGCAGCGTTTGCAAATTCGGTGCATTCTCTGGCCACGCACAGGCCATATTGCCTGCCGATTTTGGAGAACCAGCATGCGATTGCCCAGCCCTTTCCAGCTGATACGTGGCCCTCTTCTGGCCGCCTTGCTTTTGGGCCCGGCCTGCCTGCCACCGGCCCTGGCAGCAAGTGCCAGCACGGCAGCCAGCGCGCAAAGCATCATGGACGCCATGGCCAAGGCCAATGCAGCGGTGGTGGGGGTCAAAGTGACCGCCGTCAAAGAGGCGCGCTCAGCGCGCACGCTGGGCTTGAACCGCAGCGGCTCAGGCGTGGTGATTGGAAGCGACGGCTTGATTCTGACCATCGGTTACCTGATGCTGGAGGCCGAGCAAATTGAAATCATCACGCAAGAAGGCAAAACGCTGCCCGCTGTTGCCGTGGCCTACGACCTGGCCACCGGCTTTGGTCTCATCAAGCCGCTGCTGCCGCTGCGTGGTGTGGCCCCAGTGGCGCTGGGCAGCCAGCAAGACCTCAAACCTGGAGAACCGCTGATGGCGGCCACAGGCGCCAGCGACAGCGACGAGGGCGGCGTCAGCATGACGCAACTGGTCAGCCAGCGCGCGTTTTCAGGCACCTGGGAATACCACCTCGACAGCGCCCTGTTCACCAGCCCACCCGTCAGCAGCGGGCGCGGCAACCACAGTGGCGCGCCGCTGTTCAACCACAAGGGCGAGCTGATGGGCATTGGCTCGCTGCTGGTGATGGACGCCTTGGGGGAGAACAAACGCATGCCCGGCAACATGTTTGTACCAATTGACCTGCTCAAACCAATTTTGTCGGAGCTGCGCCAATCAGGCAGCAGCATGCAAAGCAACCGCCCTTGGCTGGGTTTGACCTCCACCGACCAGGGCGGCAGCGTGCGGGTGATGCGGGTGGCAGAAGGCAGCCCGGCAGACGATGCAGGCCTGAGGCCAGGCGCGGTGGTGCAGGCAGTTGACGGTGCGCCGGTTGCCACCCTGGAGGCTTTCTATAAAAAAGTCTGGGCCCATGAGTCGCCAGACCAGCCCGTCAAGCTGACCGTGCGCGACGGCGATGACATCAAAACCATCAACATCAAGCCCCAAAACCGCATGCTGAGCCTGAAAAAGCCCGCCGGGATTTGATTTTGGGTGTTTTTAGAGCTTTTTTAGAGTTTTTTAGGCCTCTAGGCCAATGAATACGGGCGCGAGCAGCTCCGGAAACAGGAGCGTTTATTTCATGTCGATGTAACTGCAACTCAGGTGTGCAAGTATCAATCGAACAGCCGTTGCAGCAATTCGTCTCGCGTCAGACCGTGCGCATCAGCAACAGCCGTCAATACGGCTGCAAGCGTACCAATTCTCAACGGGTCATGCATTGGCACAGTCACATGATGTTGTTGGGGCAATTCGCATGTCAAGCGCACATGGCTGCCAGTTTGGCGTGTCGATGCATAGCCCAATTTAGCTAGCAAGCGCACCATTTGCGCGCCCGTCAAGTCTCGCGGTAGTCGCATGCGCAGGACTTAAGCGGCCAGCAATTCGTCACGCACAAAATGCAAGCGTATGACTTTGGGCGATTGACCCTCATCAAAGTGGCAATGCACCGCGTCCTGCACAGCGGTGCGCAGTTCGGCTTCGGTGTCTGCCTCGGTAAATATCGACTCGCCCAAAGCACGCGCGGTGAAGCCGCCCTCGGGAGCCAGTTCAACTACAAAAACGATTTCAGTCATTTCAGCATCTCCAAATCAGGATTAAGCAAATGCGGGCTGCGCTTCCCGTGCACAGACTTGACAGTGTATGCGCCTTGAACGCATCGCCCCTTCCAAGCGTTAATCGCTTGAATTTGGCTTGCAAACGGCTAAAAGAGCCATTTTTACTTATCAAATCGGCCTCCAGGCCAATGAATATATGCGCAGTCAGCTACTCAATGAATAGCACAGAAACCAGTCATCAAGTATCCGCTGCACCCACTGAATCATGCGCCTTGGCAAAAGCCAGAATCACCTCGCGGATGATTTTGCGCTGCGGTGCTGGCAGCTTCAGGAAAGCGTCAAGGGTTTCGCGTTCCAGGTAGCCAACGCCGTCGTCCCAGCGTTTTTGCTTTTGCTGAACTGACTTTCTCACCGCTTCCCCGTACCGCAGAACCTCTGGCTCAGTTTTAAGGATATACACCCGGTTGATCTGGCCTGCGCACAGCGGCGGGTTGGAGCGCGCTTTTATCCATTGGGCACAAGCTGACACGCACACGCTGGCGTTTTGCAAAATCAGTGAAAACCGCCACACATTCGCCCGGCTGCGCTACGTAAAAGACGATGGTTTGCCAGCGTTTTATTCACCTGACTTTATGGTGCGTACTGAAGGCGCGTTGTACTTGGTAGAAACCAAGGCACAACAGCAAACCATTCACCCGAATGTGCAGCGCAAGCTAAGGGCGGCAACAGCATGGTGCAGCCGAATCAATGACTCGCCAATAGACCAGCGCGGCGGCTTGCCATGGCATTACGTATTGCTGGCTGAACCTGTGCTGCTAGAGTGGCAAGCCAAGGGCGCACGCCTGGCGGAGCTGCTTGACTTCGCACGCCTGCGGCCACTGGCCGATGCATCTACCCAAAGCAAATTGATCTGAAAACCTGGCTTTCATGGAAAAAGCCTGCCGGGATCTGATTTTGGCTGTTGTTTTGGCTTTTGGGGTTGTTTTATGGCTCAAGCCCAATAAATACATGGGCTAGTAGCTATTAGTTTTATAGCGACCTGTTGACGCACAGCCGTCGAATAAAATCAGGGCCACCCATCTGCTTACCCAACGGCATCACCTCGGTGCCGTTTTTTATTCCACTATGACCGACTCTGCCTCTACCTCCACCCCCGCCACACCCGCCACCCCCGGCCTTGACAGCCTGGCCAAATCTTTTGAGCCTGCGGCCATTGAGGCGCACTTTGGCCCGCTGTGGGAGCAAAGCGGCATGTACGAGCCGACGCTGGATGCTTCCAAGCCATCATTCAGCATCCAGTTGCCGCCGCCTAACGTCACGGGCACGCTGCACATGGGCCATGCGTTTAACCAGACCATCATGGACAGCTTGAGCCGCTACCACCGGATGCGTGGCCACAACACGCTGTGGGTACCCGGCACTGACCACGCCGGTATCGCCACGCAAATTGTGGTGGAGCGCAAGCTGCAAGCCGCTGGCCAGACGCGGCACGACCTGGGGCGCAAGAACTTTGTCGCCAAAGTGTGGGAATGGAAAGAAGAGTCGGGCGCGACGATTACCCAGCAGATGCGCCGCATGGGCGACTCGGTGGCCTGGAAGCATGAGTACTTCACGATGGACCCCAAAATGTCCACGGTGGTCACCTCCACCTTTGTGAAGCTGTACGAGCAAGGCTTGATTTACCGTGGCAAGCGGCTGGTCAACTGGGACCCGATTTTGAAGTCGGCGGTGAGCGACCTGGAAGTCGAAAGCGAAGAGCGCGACAGCTTCATGTGGCACATTGAGTATCGGTTTTCTGACGGCCCGCAAAAAGCAGCAGACGGCAGCGCGCTGCGCGGCATGCACATTGCTACCACCCGGCCAGAGACCATGCTGGCCGACGGCGCACTGGCCGTGCACCCGGATGACGCACGCTACCAGCACCTGATAGGCAAGATGGTCGATTTGCCCTTGTGCGACCGGGCCATACCGGTGATTGCCGACAGCTATGTTGACCCGGCGTTTGGCAGTGGCTGCGTGAAGATTACCGGCGCGCATGACTTTAACGACTACCAGGTGGCGCAGCGGCACAACTTGCCACTCATCACCATCTTCACGCTGGACGCGAAGATCAATGAAAACGGCCCGGCGCCCTACCAGGGCATGGACCGGTATGTGTGCCGCAAGGCGGTGCTGAAAGACCTGGAGGCGCAAGGCTTTTTAGAAAAAGCGGTGCCGCATAAAAACATGGTGCCGGTGTGCGCGCGCACTGGCGCGGTGGTCGAGCCGATGCTGACGGATCAGTGGTTTGTGGCCCTGAGCAAGGTCAGTGACGGTGACCCGACGGGCAAGTCCATTTCACAAAAGGCGCGCGATGCCGTCAGCCATGGTGATGTGAAGTTTGTGCCCGAGCAGTGGGTCAACACCTACAACCAGTGGATGAACAACATCCAGGACTGGTGCATCTCGCGCCAGCTGTGGTGGGGCCACCAGATTCCGGCCTGGTATGACGAGGACGGCGTCGTTTACGTGGCTGAAAACGAAGCCGCTGCGCAAGCCCAGGCACCGGGTAAAAAGCTCACCCGTGACGAGGATGTGCTCGACACCTGGTACTCGTCTGCGCTTGTTCCCTTTTCGTCACTCGGCTGGCCTGAAAAAACAAAAGAGCTTGATTTGTTTTTGCCGTCCAGCGTGCTGGTCACGGGCTACGACATCATCTTTTTCTGGGTCGCGCGGATGATCATGATGACGACGCATTTCACGGGCCAGGTTCCTTTTAAACATGTGTACATTCACGGCCTGGTCAAAGACGCTCAGGGCAAAAAAATGAGCAAGTCTGAGGGCAACGTGCTGGACCCGGTGGATTTGATTGACGGTATCGAGCTGGCCCCGCTGCTGGACAAGCGTTCGCAGGGGTTGCGCAAGCCCGAGACCGCACCTGCTGTGCGCAAAAACACTGAAAAAGAATTCCCTGCTGGCATACCTGGCTACGGCGCCGATGCGCTGCGCTTTACCTTTGCGTCGCTGGCCAGTCTGGGCCGCAGCATCAACTTTGACAGCAAGCGCTGCGAAGGCTACCGCAACTTTTGCAACAAGCTCTGGAATGCATCGCGCTTTGTGCTGATGAACTGCGAAGGCCAGGACTGCGGGCTGGCCGACCACACCAAAGAGCAGTGCCGGCCGGGCGGTGAGTTTCATAACTACATGAGCTTCTCGCAAGCCGACCGATGGATTGCTTCGACGCTGCAACGCGTTGAGGCAGATGTTGCCAAAGGCTTTGAAGACTACCGCCTGGACAACGTAGCCAACAGCATTTACCAGTTTGTGTGGGACGAGTTTTGTGACTGGTACCTGGAAATTGCCAAGGTGCAAATCCAAACGGGCAATGATTCGCAAAAACGCGCCACCCGCCGCACGCTGATTCGTACCCTTGAGGCGATTTTGCGATTGGCGCATCCGCTGATTCCGTTCATCACTGAATCGCTGTGGCAGCAGGTTGCGGTGGTCGCAGGCATCAAAAAGACGACCTATGCTGGACAAGCCCCGTACCCGCAAAGCCAGCCGAACAAGATTGACGAAGCGGCCGAAGCGCATGTGGCCAAGCTGAAAAAACTGGTCGACGCCACGCGCGAATTGCGCGGCGAGATGAAGGTGTCACCAGCGACCCGCCTGCCCCTTTACGTGATGGGTGATGCAGCCTTCATGACGGACAGCAGCGCAGTCATCAAGGCGCTGGCCAAGCTGAGCGAAGTCAGGGTGTTTGACGATGAGGCCGCGTGGGCCTTAGCAGCGCAAGCCGCTCCGGTGGCAGTGGTGGGTGAAGCCAGAATTTGCCTGCACATGGAAGTTGATGTGGGCGCAGAAAAACTGCGCATCGGCAAGGAAATCACCCGGCTTGACGCTGAGCTGGTCAAGGTCAAGGCCAAGCTGGCCAATGAGGCGTTTGTGGCCAAAGTGCCGCCCGCTGTGCTGGCACAAGAGCAAAAACGCCTGGCAGACTTCACAGCCACGCTGGAAAAGTTAAACGCGCAGCGGGTGCAATTAACGCGCTCAACATGACCCGGAAAAGGTGCTTGTCTGACTTGCCAGTCGTTTCAGTTCAGCCACAATTGAAGTCTTTTGAGCTCGAAGGTCTATGGAAAAACTCACATTCTTAAACAAGGCCGTTTTTCCGGTGGCGGGCTTGGGCACACGCTTTTTACCGGCGACCAAGGCCCAGCCCAAAGAAATGCTGCCTGTGGTGGACAAGCCGCTCATCCAGTACGCGGTAGAAGAAGCCTATGCCGCTGGTATCCGGCACATGATATTTGTCACTGGGCGCAATAAACGGGCCATAGAAGACCACTTCGACACCGCCTATGAGCTGGAAAACGAGCTGGAAGTCGCCGGCAAGCACGAACTTCTCAACATCGTGCGTTCGATGCAACCGCCTGACATGAGTTTTTCATTTGTGCGCCAGCCCCGCTCGCTGGGCCTGGGCCACGCGGTGCTGTGTGCCGAGCATATGGTCGGTCAAGAGCCGTTTGCGGTACTGCTGGCCGACGACCTGATGGCAGGGCCGCCAGGCGGTCAATCCGTGTTGGCGCAAATGGCCGAGCAGTTCAAAACACTGCAGCAGTCGGTGCTGGCAGTGCAAGAGGTGCCGCTGGAACAAACCCGGCGCTACGGCATTGTGGCTGGGCAAAAAACGACTGACAGGCTGATGAAAGTCAGCGCGATGGTTGAAAAACCTGCGCCTGACGTTGCGCCATCACGCATGGCTGTGGCGGGCCGCTACATCCTCACGCCGGCGGTTTTCAAGCACATCCGCAGCCAGCAGCCTGGTGTGGGTGGCGAGCTGCAATTGACCGACGGCATTGCCAGCCTGATGCTTGAGGAAAGTGTTTACGCCTTTGAATATCAAGGCAAGCGCTACGACTGCGGCAGCAAGGAAGGCTTTCTGGAGGCTACTGTTGAACTTGCCTTGCAGCACCCTGAAGTGGGTGCCCGGTTCAAAGCCTATCTGAAAACTCTGAAGCTGGACTAAAGCCGGCCTGCTGTTCAGCGCCTTTTCAGCACGTGAATAAAGTCACCGCCAGCGGTCTCCTGCTCCACCAGGTCGTTGCCGGTCTGCTTGGCAAAGGCCTGAAAGTCACGGGTTGAGCCCGCATCGGTAGACACCACCTTGAGCAGTTGGCCGCTCAGCATGTCAGCCAGCGCCTTTTTCGCTTTCAAAATGGGCAGCGGGCAGTTCAGGCCGCGGGTGTCGAGTTCTTTGTCGATTTGCATGGGGGTCTTTCAATAGCCTTGATTTTAAGGTTTTTGCCACTCGACAAATTCTGGCGTGTAACCGCGTGATCTCAGCCAGTCGGCCAGCGCATAGCCGGTACCCGCGGGCCAGCATTTGATGGCGGCGTAGTCGTACAGCTTGTACTCCACCAGTTCAGGCGACAGCACCACATCACCGGTACACACCGCGTGGTAGGCAATGATGATCTGGTTCATGCGCTGAAAGTCGTACACGCCAATCAAATCGAGCGAGGTGGTGTTCAGGCTGGTTTCTTCCTTGATCTCCCGCTCAATCCCGCCCTGCGGCGTTTCGCCGGCCTCCATAAAACCGGTGATCAGCGCGAACATGCGGCCTGACCAGGCAGCGTTTCGGGCCAGCAGAATTTGGCCCTGGTACTCAATCACCGCCGCCAGCACCGGCGTCGGGTTGTTCCAGTGAGTAAAGCCGCAGGCGGGGCAACGCAAGCGCGCTTTTTCGCCGCCGTCTTCGAGCTGCGTCACCATTTCAAGCGGTGCAGCACATTGCGGGCAGAATTTGAAGGTGTTGGTCATTGTTTTATGTGCTATTTAATCAGGAGCAATTGGCCCATGTATTCGTTGGCCTACAGGCCGTTCAGGCGGGGAAAACACCGGTCGACAAATAACGATCACCCCGGTCGCACACGATGAACACAATCACTGCGTGTTGGGTGGATTTGGCAATTTCTTGCGCCACCCAGCACGCACCCGCTGCAGAAATACCGGCAAAAACACCTTCCTCACGCGCCATGCGCCGGCACATGTTTTCAGCGTCAAGCTGACTGACTTCAACGATCTGATCCACATGGCTGGCGTCGTAAATTTTGGGCAGATACGCGTCAGGCCATTTGCGGATGCCTGGAATGCGCGAGCCCTCGCTGGGCTGCGCCCCCACAATCTGAATCGCGGGATTTTGTTCTTTCAGGTAGCGCGACACGCCGGTGATCGTGCCCGTCGTGCCCATGGCGCTGACGAAGTGCGTCACTTTGCCTGCGGTATCCGCCCAGATCTCGGGCCCAGTGGCCTCATAGTGCGCGCGCGGGTTGTCCAGGTTGGCAAACTGGTCAAGCACGCGGCCTTTGCCTTGAACTTGCATGCGTTCAGCCAGGTCACGCGCGCTTTCCATACCGCCCGATTTCGGGGTCAGCAGCAGCTCGGCGCCAAAAGCCTTCATGGTCTGGGCGCGCTCAATCGACAGGTCCTCCGGCATGATCAGAATCATTCGGTAACCCTTGATCGCGGCGGCCATCGCCAGCGCGATACCGGTATTGCCAGATGTCGCTTCAATCAGGGTATCGCCGGGCTTGATGTCACCGCGCTCCTCAGCGCGTTTGATCATGGCCATCGCTGGACGGTCCTTGACAGAACCCGCCGGGTTGTTGCCCTCCAGCTTGCCCAAAATGACATTGCCTCGTTGTGTATTTTCTTTGGCGCCTATGCGCTGCAAACGCACCAGGGGGGTCTTGCCTATGGCGTCTTCAAGGGTAGGATATTGAGCGATCGAATCAGAAATGGAAGAGTTCATGACCGCTACTGTGCCATAATCGGGGGCTGCATGTAGCGTCGCCCGGGTGGTGGAATTGGTAGACGCACGGGACTCAAAATCCCGCGCCGCAAGGCGTGCCGGTTCGATTCCGGCCCCGGGCACCACGACTCAGTGGTAAAAAAATTGTCTCTGCATCTGCGAACCGCACGCCTTTGGCGCTACTGACGAAGCGCATGTATGCGCGGGTTCGATTCCGGCCCCGGGCACCATGGCTCTTCAGCGATGGTTTTTTCTCAACTTGTTTACCAGCCGACGACCGCCCCATCGGTGCGGGGTTCGGTACCGCCGCACAACACGCCGGCTGCGTCACGCCAGATGATCTGGCCGCGTCCAAATGCCAGTCGATTGTTTTGCCACTTCACGTCGTGGCCCCGGGCTGACAACGCCCTGAACAGGTGTTCTGCCGTCGTGCTTTCGATGTTGACGCCAAGGCCGCTGTCCCATTCCCAGCGCGGGGCGTCCAGCGATGCTTGCGGGTTCAGGTGAAAGTCCACCGTGTTCATGACCATCTGCACATGACCTTGTGGTTGCATGAAGCCGCCCATCACGCCAAACGGCCCGACGGGCACACCGCCGCGTGTCATAAAGCCAGGAATGATGGTGTGGTACGGCCGCTTGCCTGGGCCGATGCAGTTCGGATGCTGGGCGTCCAGTGAAAAGTTGTGTCCGCGGTTGTGCAGCCCGATGCCGGTACCCGGCACCACCATGCCACTGCCAAAGCCCATGTAATTGCTTTGAATGAATGACACCATGTTGCCATCGGCGTCTGCCGTGCTCAGGTAAACCGTACCGCCTGCTGGCGGCATGCCGGGTTGCGGTGCGCGGGCCATGTCGCCGATCAGCTTGCGCCGCTCGTCCGCATAAGCATCTGACAGCAGGTCTTTGACCGAGACGCGCATGTGCGAAGGCTCGGCAATGTGAGCCAGGCCATCGGCAAACGCCAGCTTGATCGCTTCTATCTGGCGGTGATAGCTGAGCAGGGTATCGCGTTCGGAAAAGTCAAAACCTTTGAGCAGATTGAGTGCTACCAAGGCCACCAGGCCGTGCCCATTGGGCGGAATTTCCCACACGTCAAAGCCGCGGTAGTTGACGCTGATCGGGTCCACCCAGTCGACCTGATAGGCTGCCAAGTCTGCGGTGCTCAGGTGCCCGCCCGAACCTTGCACAAAAGCGGCGATTTTCTCGGCCAGCTCGCCGCGATAAAAGCTGTGGGCGTTGTCTTCGGCAATCGATTGAAGGGTATTGGCATGGCCAGCCGAGCGCCAGATCTCGCCGGCCTCGGGGGCACGCTCAGGGGCAAAGGTGTCAAACCAGGACTGAAAATGTGGCGCTGTGAGCTGTTTGCGAAACAGCTTGGTGGCCTGCTGCCAGGCGTAAGCCACCGACGGCGACACGGGAAAACCATCGCGCGCGTAGCCTATCGCTGCGGCCATTGATGTCGTCAGGGGCAATTTGCCAAAACGCTGCGCCATGGCAGCCCACGAAGCGGGTGTACCGGGCACAGTCACCGCCAGCGGGCCGTACTTTGGCATCTCGGTATGGCCGAGTTGGGTGAAGCTTTGCAGCGTACTGTTGGCTGACGCTGGCCCGCTGGCGTTCAGTCCGTGCAATTTGCCGCCATGCCAGACCAGCGCAAAGGCATCGCCACCAATGCCATTGGCGGTGGGCTCCAGCACGCTCAGGGCAGACGCTGTGGCAATCGCCGCGTCAATGGCGTTGCCGCCTGCCTGCAAGACCTGAAGCCCGGCCTGCGCTGCCAGGGGCTGTGACGTGGCGACCATGCCGCGCTGTGCGTAGACAACGTTGCGACGCGATGGATAAGGGAAATGCTGGGCATCAAAAGACAACATGCACGAAACTTTCAGATTATTTGTGTTTGGGGTCCAGCGCATCGCGCAGGCCGTCGCCCAGAAGATTAAATGACAGCACCAGCAAAAATATCGACACACCCGGCCAGATCGCCATCCAGGGTGCGTTGTCGACATAGTTTTTGGCGGTGTTCAGCATGCTGCCCCAGCTGGGCGCTGGCTTGACAGCGCCATGGCAATCATGACGCGCTGTCGCATACCGCCCGACAGCTTGTGGGGGTACTCGTCAATACGCCGTTCTGGCGACGGAATACGCACCCGGCGCAGCATGTCAATCGCATGCTGCCGTGCTTCGGGGTGTCCAAGCTGGCTGTGGCAGCGGATGCCTTCAATCAACTGGTCGCCAATCGTGAAAGCCGGGCTGAGTGACGTCATCGGCTTTGGCCATACCGGCAAGCGCAGGCGCGGCCAGCAGGGGATTGACAAGTGCCTGCGTCGCCAGGGCACCGACACCGCTTTGGGCATGCGGACACAAGGCACCTACTGCAAAAAATTTGCTGGCGACGGCGACGCCAAAGTGGCCGTTGGCGTCACGCGCGACGACGGACCATGTCATAAATTTTTTCAAACAACAAAACGCGGGGATTTCACAAGGAAGTGTTCAACCAGACAGCTGCGCCGCCACACCTCAGGGGGCATTATCATGTGTTAGAAGAAGCCTCTTTCATCCCGTTCTGAATGGCCATTACAACGGCAAGCAACAGACCGCATTGAGAGATGTGGGCGCCTTGAGTTCATCACCCGCACTCTTCAACCATCAAATCAGCTTGCAGCCCAATCAATGTATTGGCTGGCAGCTCCTGAATAAATAGCAATTAAAACATCATCGCAAATCCAGCAAACCTTCTTGAACCGTCGGATAGCGCAGCTTCAGGCGCAGCTCGGTCTTCATGCGCTGGTTGTCCAGTCGTCGCGACTCGCTCATGAAGCTCAATTGCATGGCCGGCAGCTGGGCGGCTGCCTCTTGGCGGGCCAGGCGCGGCGGACGCGGCAAGCCATACAGGTCGGCGGCCAGGTCAAAGTAGTCGCCCATCTTCAAGTCGGTGTCGTCGCTGGTGTTGGTGATGCGCTGCGGCTTGCCCAAATGCATCGCGGCCAGGCAGGCGCGGGCCAGGTCGTCGGCGTGGATGTGGTTGGTGTACACATCGTCAGCCGCCGCCAGCACGGGCGTGCCTTTGAGCAAGCGCCCGCGCGGCGTGCCGCCTTCGCGGTCTGGCGCGTAAATGCCGGGAATACGCAAAACATGCGTCGGCACGCCCGCGCTGCGGCCAAACCAGCGCAGCTGCGCCTCGGCATCGACCCGGCGGTGGGCACGCGATGTGTCGGGTTTGACGGGCCGCGTCTCGTCAACCAACAAGCCCTGGCAGTCACCGTAGACACCACTGGTGGAGCCGTAAACGATGCCCAGCGGCACCGTGCGCAACCGCAATGCCTGCAGCAAGCTACGCGTACGTGGGTCGCTTCTGGCGTGCGGGTCGTCATTGGGAGGTGGTGCAAGATGCACCACGCGCGTGGCCAAGGCAGCCAAGCGTTTGAGGCTGGCAGGCTTGTCCAGATTACCCAGCAAGGGGGTGATGTTTTGCGCCCGAAACTCGGGCACGCGGGTGCTGGTCGAGGTCAGCGCCATCACCTTGACGCTAGCGGGCAGCAAACGCGCCACCCGCAGGCCCACATCACCGCAGCCGACGATCAAAACACGCTGGCGTCGAAACCGGGCGGGCAGCGCGCCGAGAGGATTTGAATTTGAAGGCAAAATTGGAACTTCCAAAAATCAGTTTGACAAGCATAACGAACAGGACCGTTTCATGAGTTTTAACATCACCGTGCAGCCCAGCGGACGCATTTTTACCGCCGAGCCTGACCAGGCGCTGTTGTCAGCCGCCATCGCCCAAGGCATCGGCATGCCCTACGGCTGCAAGGACGGTGCTTGCGGCTCCTGCAAATGCAAAAAACTGCAAGGCACTGTTGTGCAGGGCACGCACCAGCTCAAGGCACTGTCGCTCCAAGAGGCCGAACAGGGTTTTATCCTGACCTGCTGCGCCACCGCCCTGTCAGATGTGGTGCTGGAGTCCCGGCATGTGACCGACGAAAGCGCTTTCCCGATCAAAAAAATGCCGACCCGCGTGGCCAGCCTGGCCAAGGCATCGCATGATGTGATGATGGTGCGCCTGCAGTTGCCGGCGGCTGACGTCTTTAAATACCACGCGGGCCAGTATGTTGAGTTTTTGCTGCGTGATGGCGACCGGCGTGCTTACTCCATGGGCAATGCGCCGCACACCCAGGCCGAAAGCCCACAAGTCGAGCTGCATATTCGTCACACGCCGGGCGGCAAGTTCACCGACCACGTGTTCAGCGCCATGAAAGAAAAAGAAATTCTGCGGGTTGAAGGCCCGTTCGGCAGTTTTTACCTGCGTGAAGACAGTGCCAAGCCCATGGTGCTGCTGGCGTCGGGCACCGGTTTTGCCCCCATCAAGGCCATCATTGAGCACATGCAATTCAAGGGCATCACACGCCCCGCCGCGCTGTACTGGGGCGGGCGCCGTCCCGCTGATCTGTATATGAATGCCTGGGTGATGGGCAAGGTCGCCGAGATGCCGAACCTGACGTATGTGCCTGTCGTCTCAGACGCGCTGCCTGAAGATGCGTGGAGCGGCCGCACTGGCTTTGTTCACAACGCGGTAATACAGGACTTTGCCGATTTGTCAGGGCATCAGGTGTATGCCTGTGGCGCGCCGATTGTTGTGGATTCAGCGCAGGCGGCCTACCTCAAGGCTGGACTGCCTGAAGATGAGTTTTATGCTGACTCGTTTGTGACCGAAAAAGACAAGGCACAGGCGGCGGCATAGCTTGCTGGGCTTTTTGACGACCATAGGCGCTGTATGCCAACATCAACCGGACATCTGCAATAATAAATCCATGACCCTCCAAACCTTAAAACCACTCTTCAAGGTCCTTGCCGCTATCACGCTGGCGCTGGCAGGAGCCACCGCGCTGGCGCAAACCAAGGTGACCCGCATCATCGTGCCCTATGCCCCCGGCGGCCCGATTGATGTGACAGCCCGCCTGATGGCAGAGCGCGTCAAGGACACGCTGGGCACTGTCATCATTGACAACAAACCAGGCGGCGGCGGCAACATTGGTGCAGACGCCATTGCCAAGGCCGCGCCCGACGGCCTGACCATCGGCATTGCGGCTGTGGCCACGCACGCCATCAATCCGTGGCTGTACAGCAAGATGCCCTACAACGCCGTCACTGACTTTGCCCCCATCACGCAAATGCTGCGCGTGCCCAATGTTCTGGTCATCAACGCCGACACCGCCGCACGTTTAAAAATCGACACCCTGGCTGACCTGATCAAATACGCCAAGGCCAACCCCGCCAAACTCAACTACGCCAGCGGCGGCAACGGCAGCGCTGGGCATCTGGCCGGCGAGATGTTCAAAGCGCAGGCGGGTGTTTTTGCCGTGCACATCCCCTACAACGGCGGCAACCCGGCACAGTTGGCACTGCTCAGCGGTCAGGTCGATTTCAACTTTGACAACCTGGCCACCGCGTCAAGCAACATCAAGGCAGGCAAACTGAAAGCCCTCGCCGTGACGACCGCCAAACGCAGCGCGGTGTTACCCGATGTGCCGGCCGTCGCCGAGACCCTGAAGGGCTTTGAGATTGACACCTGGTGGGGTCTGGTAGCGCCTGCAGGAACCCCTGCTGATGTTGTGGCCAAGCTCAATGCTGCATTTGTAGCGGCGTTAAATTCACCTGAAGCGAAGGCGCGATTTGCGACCTTGATGGCTGAGCCGGTAGCGTCGTCGCCCGAACAGTTTGGCGCTTTTATGAGGAGTGAGTTGGGGAAGTATGAGAAGGTGGTGAAGGCTTCTGGGGCCAAGGTTGACTGATGCTTCGGGCGGTTTTACGCGCTTTTGGGCTTAGGTCGCATTTCGGTGGCTTTTATGGCTACAGCCCAATAGATACCAAGGCTGGAAGCTCCTGAAGTTATAGCGCGTTGCTTCACGTCTGGCCGGGCAGGCCGGGCAAACATCACTCACCCAGATAAGCCGCCCGAACCCGTGGGTCACTCAGCAGTTCTTTGGCGTCCCCATTCATGGTCACAGCGCCGGACTCCATCACATACCCCCGGTCAGCAATCGCTAGCGCACGGCTGGCGTTCTGCTCAACCAGCAAAATCGTGACGCCCTGTGCAGAGACGTCCCGCACGACTTCAAAAATTTTGTCCACCATGATGGGTGACAAGCCCATTGACGGCTCATCGAGCAGCAGTACCTTGGGCCGACTCATCAGCGCGCGACCCATGGCCAGCATTTGCTGTTCGCCGCCGCTCATGGTGCCGGCCAGCTGGTCTTTGCGCTCGCGCAGGCGCGGAAAAATGGTGAACATCTTTTCCATATCGGCCGCAATGTCGAGCTTGTCGTTGCGGATGTAGGCACCCATTTGCAGGTTTTCGGTGATGGTCATGCGGGCAAACACGCCGCGCCCTTCGGGCACCATGGCCAGGCCTTCCCGGACCAGGTCCCACGCGCCCTTGCCTTTGATGCTTTTTCCGAGGTATTCAATGTCGCCTTCGGCCATCGATAGTGAGCCGGTGATGGCTTTCATCGTCGTGGTTTTACCCGCGCCGTTGGAGCCAATCAGCGTGACGAGTTCACCTTCGTTGACATGGAGGTCAACGCCCTTGACGGCCTTGATGCCGCCGTAAGCGACTTGCAGGCCGGTGATTTTTAAAAGTGTCTGACTGGTCGTTTTTGTCATGGTTTTCTCAGTGACCTGAGCCCAAATAAGCAGTGATCACTTTTTCGTTTTTTTGCACATCTGCCGGTAAGCCTTCGGCAATCTGCTTGCCGTAGTCGAGCACGGTGACGCGGTCACACAGGCCCATCACCAATTTCACGTCATGCTCAATCAGCAAGATGGTGCGGTTGTCTTTGCGAATCTGGTCAATCAGCTCACGCAATTGCACTTTTTCGGTGGCGTTCATGCCAGCGGCGGGCTCGTCGAGCGCAATCAGTTGGGGGTCAGTGGCCAGGGCGCGTGCAATCTCAAGGCGGCGCTGGTCGCCATAGCTCAGGGTGCGTGCCTTGAAGTCGGCGTATTTACCAATGCCCACATAGTCCAGCAGCTCTTGCGAACGCTTTGCAATGGCCGCTTCCTCAAGCCTGAAACCCGCGGTACGAAACACCGCTCCCAGCAGGCCAGACGACGTACGCACATGCCTGCCGACCATGACGTTTTCAAGCGCGGTCATTTCCGCAAACAGGCGAATATTTTGAAAAGTACGGGCGATACCGGCCTTGGCGACCTCGTGCACAGAAGCTGGCTTGTAGGGCTTGCCAGCCAGTTCAAACATACCGCTGTCCGGTGTGTACAAGCCGGTGAGCACGTTGAAAAAAGTGGTTTTGCCGGCACCGTTGGGGCCAATCAGGCCGTAAACCTGGCCGCGCTCAATCTGGATGCCGACATCGCTCAAGGCCTGCAAACCGCCGAAGCGTTTGGACACACCGGATACTTTGAGAATGGTATCGCTCATGCTGATGGCGCTCCGTTTTTTGCCGGCTTGTCCAGCGACCTGCCATGCTCGGGCGACGGCCACAAACCGCGTGGTCGCATCAGCATGATGGTGATCATGGCCAGCGCAATGAGCAGCTGGCGCAAGATGGCCGCGTCAAGCCGGCCGTCGGTCATGGTTTGCAGTGGTCCGGCAACGTGGCGCAAAACCTCGGGCAAAGCAGCCAGCAACAAGGCCCCCAAAATCACCCCTGGCAAATAACCAATACCGCCCAGCACCACCATGGCCACAATCATGACCGACTCCATCAGGCTGAATGATTCGGGTGACACAAAGCCCTGAAAAGCCGCAAACATGGCACCGGACACACCGCCAAACGTGGCACCCATGCCAAAGGCCAGCAACTTGAGGTTGCGGGTGTTGATGCCCATCGCCTTGGCGGCAATTTCGTCTTCGCGAATGGCCATCCAGGCGCGGCCAATGCGGGAATTTTCCAGGCGGTGGCAAATGACAACAGACACGATCACCAACCCCAGAAACAGGTAGTAATACATCGATACCGAGTTGAACGTGATGCCCAAAAAGGTATGGTCTTTGCCGAGGTCAAAACCAAAAAACGTGATCGCATCAATCCGGTCGATGCCCTTGGGGCCGTTGGTGATGTTGATCGGCCGGTCCAGGTTGTTCAAAAACACGCGGATGATTTCACCAAAGCCCAAAGTGACAATGGCCAGGTAATCGCCGCGCAGCTTGAGGGTGGGAGCCCCCAGCATGATGCCAAACAGCCCCGCCAGCGCAGCAGCCAGCGGTATGGTCAGCCAGATCGGCAGATGCAGGCCATTCGGGAAATTCTGCGCAATAAAAGGAAACGCCTCCGCCAGATGCGGTGAGCCGAGCAACGCTGCCAGATAGGCGCCCACAGCAAAAAACGCGACATAGCCCAGGTCAAGCAAGCCCGCGTAGCCGACCACAATGTTCAGGCCCAGGGCCAGCAGCACGTACAGCAGCGCCATATCGACAATGCGTACCCAGGCGTTGCCGCCCTGCTGGAGCAGCAAGGGCAGCACCAGCAGCGCAGCGGCGACAGCCAGGAAGGTGATGAGTTTGTTGGGTTTCATGTTGTTGTCTTTCCCGCCTCAAGCCCGGTCTGCCACACGCTCGCCAAGCAGGCCGGAGGGCCGTAAGGTCAGCACAAAAATCAGCACGATGAAGGCAAAAATATCGCTGTACTGGCTGCCCAGAACATGTCCGGTCAGCGGCCCGATATAGCCGGCACCAATCGACTCGATGAGGCCCAGCAAAATACCGCCAAGCACAGCCCCACCGAGATTGCCGATACCGCCGAACACAGCAGCCGTAAACGCCTTCAGCCCCGGCAGAAAGCCCATGGCGTGCTGCACCGTGCCGTAGTTGGAGGCATACATCACACCGGCCAGCGCTGCCAGAAGCGCGCCAATGATGAAGGTGGCAGAAATGACCGTGTCGGGCCGCACGCCCATCAGGGCGGCCACGCGCGGGTTTTCGGCCGTGGCGCGCATGGCACGGCCCAGCCGGGTGTAATGCACCAGCCACATCAGCACTGCCAGTGACACCGCTGTGGCGCCGAGGATAAAAATCTGCGTGACAGTGATCACCGCGCCAGCAAACTCGTACGGCTCAGACGGCAGCAGCGTTGGATAGGACTTGTAGTTGGGCTTCCAGATGATCATGGCCAATGTTTGCAGCAGCAGTGACATGCCAATGGCCGTGATGAGCGGGGCCAGCTTGGGCGCATTGCGCAGCGGCCGGTAGGCCACTTTTTCAATCACGAAGTTAAGCGAGCCGCACACCACAAAAGCAATCAGCAGCGACACCAGCAAAATCACCCAGCCGGCCGTGCCCGGCATGGCAGACTGCATCAGTCCTATGATGGTCCAGCTGGTCAGGGCGCCGACCATCAGCACTTCACCGTGCGCGAAATTGATCAGGTTGATGATGCCGTACACCATGGTGTAGCCGAGTGCGATCAGGGCATACATGCTGCCCAGAACCAGACCGTTGATGATCTGCTGCAGGAATACGTCCATTGTTTAGCTCCCAATAATTCCTGAAACCGAAATTGTGTATGAAACTGGCGGCAAACAGCTGGCCAGTTCTGGTTTGAAAAAGTGTTGAATCATACCAAGCGAGAATCGCGCCATCCCCATGTATTCACCGGGGTCTACCCTTAGCATGGCCTGTAAAACTTTCAGCTTTACAGGCTATTTTTAAGCTTCAGAGCGTTCAGCTTTTCGGCAATCTTGATTTCCAGCCCGCGCGCCACAGGCCGGTAAAAGCCAGGTGCCGCCATGCCGTGCGGAAAATAGTTTTCCCCTGCAGCAAAAGCATCTTCTTCGTCGTGGGCGTAGCGATAGTTCTTGCCGTAGTCGAGCTCTTTCATGAGCTGGGTCGGTGCATTGCGCAGGTGCATGGGTACCGGGCGTGTGCCCTGTTTTTTGATCAGTGCTTTGGCCTCGTTAAAGGCCTTGTAAACCGCGTTCGATTTGGGTGCCACTGCCAGGTAAATCACGCATTCAGCCAGTGCCAGCTCGCCTTCAGGAGAGCCCAGTCGTTCGTACACATCGGCAGCGGTGACGGCCAGGGTCAAAGCGCGCGGATCGGCCAGGCCAATGTCTTCACTGGCCATGCGAATCAATCGGCGTGCCACATATTTGGGCTCTGCTCCGCCATCGAGCATGCGCATGAACCAGTACAGGGCTGCGTCCGGGTCGGAGCCGCGTACTGATTTGTGCAAGGCTGAAATCGTGTCGTAAAACTGCTCGCCGCCCTTGTCGTAGCGACGCATTTTTTCACCCAGCACGGTCATCAGCCAGGCATCGGTCACGTCTGTGATGGGCCCTAGCTTTTCATTGCCAGCGGCCACGGCCAGTGACTCAAGCGTGTTCAGCAGCCGGCGTGCATCGCCATCCGCATAAGCCACCAGTCGCTCAACCGCTTCAGTAGCTATGCTTTCAATAGCAGATAGTGCATGATTTTTAAGGGCTACAGCCACTATTTTTTTCAGGTCTGACTCAGACAAGGGCTGCAGCACGTAGACCGCTGCACGCGACAGCAGGGCCGAGTTGACTTCAAACGAGGGGTTTTCGGTGGTCGCGCCAATGAAGGTGAAAAGCCCGCTTTCAACATGCGGCAAAAAAGCATCTTGCTGGCTCTTGTTGAAACGGTGGACCTCGTCAACAAACACGATGGTGCGTTTGCCACTCCCACCGCCCATGGCGCCGCCCTGCCCGAGCCAGACGTTGGCCTGCTCCACAGCTTCACGAATGTCTTTCACGCCGCCCAGCACCGCCGACATGGTGATGAAATGGGCATCAAAGCTGCTGGCCATGAGCCGCGCGATGGTGGTCTTGCCCACACCCGGGGGCCCCCACAAAATGCAGCTGTGCGGCTGACCGGATTCAAACGCGATGCGCAGCGGCATGCCTTCACCCAGCAGATGCTGCTGGCCGATGACGTCACCCAGCGTTTGCGGGCGCAGACGTTCAGCCAGGGGAATGTTCATCTTTTTCGCCGCGCCTGTAGCCATGTCTGCAAAACTGAAGTGTCAGTTATTGACGGCTGACATCAGCACCGGCAGGTGGCTTGAACTGAAAGCTGGCGGCGGCCAGGGCCGGGTTGACTTCAAACTGGCTGAAGGTCATCACCGAGCGCTGACCAAAGCTGTCGAGAATCTCCAGAGCAGCCAATTCAATGCCCTTGCCAGTGGTTCTCAGGCCCACAACAATGCTTTGCAGTTGGCCTTCTTTGGTTTTTGGCACGGCTTGCACCCACTGCAAACCATCTTTCAGAGCTGCCTTTTCAGGCAAGGCGGTCAGCGTGAAATCAGCCTGCAAGCCTTTCAGGTCGGCCGCGGCGGCAATCACGGCTGCCGGTGTGCCATTGAGCACTTGCGCCAGTTTGCGGGCGGTGACCTGGTTCAGGTCCATGTCGTGCAGCCACAGCGTCTGGCCGTCTGAAACGATGGTCTGCTCAAACGGTTTTTTGTACAAAAAACTGAACCGGTTGGGCCGCAAAAACTCGAACGTGCCGCTGGACGTTTTGGTTTTGGGCGTTTGGCCGTCTTTGGCCGGGCTGGTGACAACTTGGGTGAAGGCCGCGCGGCCACTTTTTGTGTTTTTAACGAAGTTTTCGAGGTCCTTTAGCCCTGCATTGCCCTGTTCCTGTGCGCCAGAAGCCACAGAGATAAAAGCTATCGTCAAGGTCAGAACAGACCTTGAGAACCAAAAATGAAAGCGTGGAAACATCCCAACAGTATCCCGGCGAGTGACCTCAGATCTTGTCATCATTCTGCCCGCGGGGGCACCAGAATTTCACGCTGACCACTGCCCGACATGGCGCTGATGAGCCCGGCTTTTTCCATTTCTTCAAGCATGCGGGCAGAGCGGTTGTAGCCAATTTTCAAATGCCGCTGAACGAGCGAAATTGATGCTTTGCGGTTTTTCAAAACCACTTCCACCGCCTGGTCGTACATCGGGTCTTTGTCGCCACCTGCCTCGCTCAGGTCGCCGCCCAGGTCACCACCTTCACCATCGGCAACGCCTCCCTCCAGCACCCCGTCGATGTAGTTGGGTTCGCCCTGCTCTTTCAGGTAGGCCACCACGCGGTGGACCTCTTCGTCGCTGACAAACGCGCCATGCACACGAATCGGGAAACCGGTGCCACTGGGCATGTACAGCATGTCACCCATCCCCAGCAACGCTTCTGCGCCCATCTGGTCCAGTATGGTGCGGCTGTCAATTTTGCTGCTGACCTGAAACGACAAACGCGTAGGAATGTTGGCCTTGATCAGGCCGGTGATCACGTCCACGCTAGGGCGCTGGGTGGCCAGTATCAAATGAATGCCGGCGGCGCGGGCTTTTTGCGCCAGCCTGGCAATCAGTTCTTCAATTTTTTTGCCCACCACCATCATCAGATCGGCCAGCTCGTCAATCACCACCACGATGTAAGGCAAGCGCTCCAGTGGCTCGGGCTGGTCGGGCGTCAGGCTGAACGGGTTGCCAATCAACTCACCCCTGGCTTTGGCCTCGTCGATTTTGACGTTGTAGCCCGCCAGGTTGCGCACGCCCATCTTGCTCATCAGCTTGTACCGCTTTTCCATCTCGGCGACGCACCAGTTCAGGCCGTGCGCAGCCTGACGCATGTCGGTCACCACCGGACACAACAGATGCGGAATCCCTTCATAAACACTCATTTCCAGCATTTTGGGGTCGATCAGCAAGAGCCGCACGTCTCGGGCATCGGCTTTGTAGAGCAGGCTCAAAATCATGGCGTTGATACCGACTGATTTGCCCGAGCCGGTGGTGCCTGCTACCAGACAGTGCGGCATTTTGGCCAGGTCTGCCACCACCGCATGGCCTGCAATGTCTTTGCCCAGGCCCATGGTGAGCAGGCTTTTGGCTTCGTTATAAACCTGTGAGCCCAAAATCTCGCTGAGCTTGATGGACTGGCGCTTGGCATTTGGCAGTTCAAGAGCCATCAGGTTTTTACCGGGAATGGTTTCAATCACGCGGATGGATACCAGGCTGAGCGCCCGCGCCAAGTCCTTGGCCAAGCCCACCACCTGAGAGCCTTTCACGCCGGTGGCGGGCTCAATCTCATAGCGGGTGATCACCGGGCCAGGTGCCGCAGCCACCACGCGCACATCGACGCCAAAGTCCTTGAGTTTTTTCTCAATCAGGCGCGATGTCATCTCCAGCGTTTCAGGCGCTACGCCTTCCTGCTTTGACGTGGCACCGTCGAGCAGGTCCACCTGCGGCAGCTTGGAGTCAGGCATGTCCTTGAACAGCGGCTTTTGCCGTTCCTTGATGACGCGCTCGCTTTTCGGAATGTCAACGAAAGTCGGCTCAATCAGCACCGGCACCGGATGATGCTCTTCAATATCGATGCGCTCGTCCTGCAAGGTTGCTTCACGCTCCATGGCGGCTTTTTTACCGACAGCAAGGTCTTCGGCAATCTCGCGCTTTTCGCGTCGTGACTCGATCAGGTTGCTTATCCATTCACCCAGGCGCTGGGCTGTGTGTGCCCAGGAAAAACCAAACACCAGTGACGCAGCCATCACGCCTACCACAATCAGCACCAGCCCAGAACCCGCAAATCCCAGCCACTTGACACCCGCCCCACCCACCAGATAACCAAGCGCACCTCCCGCATGGTCTGGCAGATGCGCTTCAAAACGGTACAAACGCGACCATTCAAGCCCCGTGCTGGCCATCATCAGCAACACCAATCCCAGCCAGAATTTGAGACGGCTACTCGCCGCAACCGCAGCGCTGTGGGGCGATTCAGCCCTCAACCAGTGCGCCAGCGATGCCAGCCAGCTTGACACGCCCGCCGCCAGCAACCACCAGACAGAAAAACCCAGCAGAAAATAGCTTGCGTCTGCCAGATAGGCGCCCAGCTTGCCGCCCCAGTTGCGCGCGGCGACCTGCACCGCGCCCACTACCTGAGCACTTCCCGAGGTAGACCATGCGCCATCTTGGGCCGAGTAACTGACCAGCGCCAGCAGCCAGAACATCAGTCCCAGAGCCCCTGCAAGCAGTCCCAGCTCCTGGGCAAAGCGCCGCAAGCCGCCGGGCGATGCGGCGGTCAGGTTAGGTTGGGTACTGAGTGTGTCTAAAGAGTAGGTCATAAGGGCACTTCTATAAATTCATTTTTTGGGCGACCTGCGGCACTGAGCATCAGCGAACGCGTGGCATTCAGCGGTGCCAGCAATCCTCATGCACACAAGTGCATTGCGGTGTCCTGCGCTCCGTGCGCCTTGCACTTCATCCCAAAAATCTGAATTTCCAGAAGTGCCCATAAGCTGCCTGAGAGCTTAACGCAGATGATCCGCCCGATGCGCCACTGGCTTCACGGCCGTGCGTGCCAGTGACCATGACGCGGGCGCGGCCCGTCAACATGATGGCGAACGAGTCTGATTTTTTGCCCTGTTCAACAATGGACTCAGCGCGCTTGAACCGGGACTTGACAGCCGCCCGAGCCAACGATTGCGCCCGACGGTCCGTGAGGGTAGAAAACAGCGGCACCCTGCGGATCAGCTCAAGGTTGGACACCAAAGTGGACATCATTTACTCCTCAACCCTTTGGCTATTCGGGCAAACTCAAATACCTACAATCAAGCGTGACGCTGAATTTGAAAACAACTTTCCTGCCCAACGTCCGCCAGTACGCATTTTAAATAACACCAGCCGCCAAGTTTATCCAATTGATACCCATGAAACATTCTAAAGTTCTCATTTTGGGCTCAGGCCCTGCCGGCTACACCGCCGCTGTTTATGCAGCGCGCGCGAATCTGAACCCGGTGTTGATCACCGGCATAGCCCAAGGCGGCCAGCTGATGACCACCACAGACGTGGACAACTGGCCGGCTGACCCAATGGGTGTACAGGGCCCGGAGCTGATGCAACGGTTTTTAGAGCACGCCGAGCGCTTTAAAACCGAGATTGTTTTTGATCACATTCATACGGTTGATTTTTCAAAGCGTCCGTTCACGCTCACTGGTGACAGCGGTGTTTACACCTGCGACTCACTGATCATTTGCACCGGTGCATCTGCCAAGTATCTGGGCCTGGACAGTGAAACCGCATTTATGGGGCGGGGTGTTTCCGGCTGCGCCACCTGTGACGGATTTTTCTATCGCGAACAGGACGTGTGCGTGGTCGGCGGCGGCAATACGGCGGTCGAAGAGGCGCTGTATTTGTCCAATATCGCAAGCAAGGTCTACCTGGTTCACCGGCGCGACAAGTTCAAGGCCGAGGCGATTCTGGTCGACAAGCTGCATGAAAAAGTTGCCGCAGGCAAGATTGTGCTGAAGACCTTCAACACGCTTGAACAGGTGCTGGGCGATGCAGGCGGCGTGACGGGCGTGCGCCTCAAAAGCACCACCGATGAATCAACCGAGGACATTGCGCTGAAAGGCTGCTTTATCGCCATCGGTCACCAGCCCAACACCGATATCTTTACAGGTCAACTTGACATGAAAGGTGGCTACATCATCACCAAAACCGGGCTTGACGGTTTTGCCACCATGACCAGCGTGCCAGGCGTGTTTGCAGCGGGCGATGTACAGGACCATGTTTACCGCCAAGCCATCACCAGCGCAGGCACGGGCTGCATGGCGGCGCTTGATGCGCAGCGCTTTCTTGAGCAAAGCAGGTAGCCTCGATTTGGAACCATCGGGTTTTCAGGCTATAATCAAAGGCTTCGCTGGAATTTGGCATCATTTGCCGCTTTTCACATCCCACTTTAATTTTTAACGGAGAGTGCTCATGGCACGCGTCTGTCAGGTAACGGGCAAAGGCCCAATGGTCGGAAACAACGTTTCCCATGCCAACAACAAAACCAAGCGCCGGTTTATGCCTAACCTGCAATACCGCCGCTTCTGGGTCGAGTCCGAAAACCGCTGGGTGCGTCTGCGCATCACCAGCGCCGGTCTGCGTTTGATCGACAAAAAAGGCATCGACGCGGTCCTGGTGGACCTTCGTGCCCGCGGTGAAGTCTAAGTTCTGGATCAAGGAAAACAATCATGGCTAAAGGCGCACGCGAAAAGATCAAGCTGGAATCAACTGCCGGCACAGGTCACTTTTACACGACCACCAAAAACAAGAAAACCACACCCGACAAAATGCTGATCATGAAATTTGATCCGAAAGCTCGCAAGCATGTGGAATACAAAGAAATCAAGCTGAAGTAATTCAGTCACCCAAAAAAGCCGCTGGCAGCAATGCACAGCGGCTTTTTTACGTCCAGTCTCCAGTCTGTTTCGCTTGGGGTCTGCTGAACTTCACATCGGTCAAAGATCGGCCAAAGAAAAAGCCGCCACAGCGCATGGCCGGGCGGCTTGTCAGAAGCGAAAGCCTCAGGCCTTGGCGGCGCGCAGTTTCATGGAAAACTCGTTGAGCGCAGCGATACCGCTTTGCTCGGCGCGATGGCACCAGCCCTGCAAGTCAACGGTCAGCTGCTCGCGCGAAGCGGAGGTTGTGAGCCACATCTGGCGCAGCTCTTCGCGCATGATGACCATTTTGTCCAGCACCGGGTGCTCAGCCCTGGCTTGGGCCAATTGCGGTTTGGCAGACTCTGGCACTTTGTCATCGTCGCGGTGCAGCCAGCGGTTGGCGACGCGCAGGGCGGATGAATCAGCGTTTTTAGATTTCAATGCTGCCACCTCAACCCTGCCAGCATCCCGCATCGCGCGGGCAAAACCAGCCATCACCTCGTACCTGTGTGCAATCAATGCCTCTAGCGTTTTTTCATCTGCTACGGGCTGGATGCTACCGAGTTGCAGTTTGGGCGGTACTTTTTTGACCTTGGCCAGACCCATCATTTCAAGCGCCCGGATGTAGCCCCAGCCGATATCGAATTCGTACGGTTTGACCGAAAACTTGGCCGACGTCGGGTAGGTGTGGTGATTGTTGTGCAATTCTTCGCCACCGATCATGATGCCCCACGGCGAAATGTTGGTGCTGGCATCAGGTGCCTCAAAGTTGCGGTAACCCCAGTAGTGGCCAATGCCATTGATGATGCCTGCTGCCGTGACGGGAATCCAGACCATTTGAACCGCCCAGACAGCCAGACCAGCGGCGCCAAACAGCGCCAGGTCGATGATCATCATCAGGCCAACGCCTTGCCAGCTGTAGCGGGTGTAGAGGTTGCGCTCAATCCAGTCGTTCGGTGTGCCATGGCCGTACTTGGTCATGGTTTGCTTGTTTTTGCTTTCGGCACGGTACAGCTCGGCGCCTTGCCAGAAGACTTTCTTGATGCCGTGCGCCTGCGGGCTGTGCGGGTCATCTATGGTTTCGCATTTTGCGTGGTGCTTGCGGTGAATGGACACCCACTCCTTGGTGACCTGGCCTGTGCCCAGCCATAGCCAAAGGCGGAAAAAATGCGACGGTATCGCGTGTAAATCCATGGCGCGATGCGCCTGGTGACGGTGCAGATAAATGGTCACACTGGCGATGGTGATGTGGGTCGTCACCAGCGCATACAACACAATTTGCCACCAGCTCGCGGCCAACAGTCCGTGCGCCAGCCAGTCCAGTGCGGCATCAAACAAGATCATAAAAATCCTTTAAACATTCCATCAATACACAAACAAGCGGGCTCGCCATGAAGTCGCATTCACGGCGCTTCAAACCAAGCTTGATCACAACGCCCATTCTATGCCGATCAGTGCATAACGCCTAACTTGGTCCCGCAGATTGCCAGCTGGGGACAAAAGGCCAAAATTCACCTAAAAACCGTTAAGTTTTTTCTATTTGCTGTTATTGTTTATTAAAACATCACGATCTTTGCCACACCGCCGCAAAGAAACCGTCGGTCTGATGCAGGTAAGGCCATAAGCGCAGATAGGGGCCACTGCACAGTTTTGCTGCATTTTCAACACCCGCATGGGTCAACAAAGGGGCTACTTCAAGGACGTTAAAGTCTTTGTTAGCGCTTGTAAATGCCTCGGCAATGGCCTCGTTTTCTTCCCGCAAAACACTGCAGGTGGCATACACCAGGCGACCGCCCGGCTTTAACAGGCGTGCGGCACTTTGCAAGATAGCGGTTTGCTTGGCCACCAGTTCTTCAATGGCTTTGGGGGTTTGGCGCCACTTCAAATCAGGGTTGCGGCGCAAAGTGCCCAGGCCAGAGCAAGGTGAATCGACCAGAACCCGGTCAATCTTGCCTGCCAGGCGCTTGATGCGGTCGTCGCGCTCATGGGCAATGGCCACGGGGTGCACATTCGACAAGCCGCTGCGCGCCAGCCTCGGCTTGAGCGCCGCCAGCCGATGGCCCGATGTGTCAAATGCATACAAGCGCCCGGTGCTGCGCATGGTCGCCCCGATCGCCAGTGTTTTACCGCCCGCGCCCGCGCAAAAGTCCACCACCATCTCGCCGCGTTTGGCCTCGACCAACAGAGCCAGCAACTGCGAGCCTTCGTCCTGCACCTCGATCGCGCCTCGCGTAAAAGCGTCAAGTTTGCCGAGCTGAGATTTATCCGCCAGCCGCAAGCCCCAGGGCGAATAGGGCGTAACCTCTGTCTTCAGCCCAGCCTTGCTGAGTTCTTTTTGAATGTCGGCGCGCTTGTCTTTTAAGGTATTGACACGCAGGTCCAGGCCGGCTGGCGCATTCAGGCTGTCTACAAGCGGCCAAAAATCGTTGCCCAGTTGCGTTTTGAGCGGCTCGACCAGCCAATTGGGCAGGTTGTGGCGGTGCAGTTCCATCAGGTCTTCGGCTTTGACCTGGTCGCAGCGTTTGAGCCAGTCGATTTCCTGATCCGTCAGCGCCGCCATCAAAAACGCGCGGTCGGCAGCAAAGCCAAGAATCGCCAGCCGCCGCTCGGGCGCACCATGGCCATGCTGAGCCAGGTAGGTAAAGAGGTTCTTCTTGCGCAGCACCGCGTAAACGGTTTCAGCCAGCGTGGCACGCTCGCGCGGCCCGAGCCGGAACTCGCGGAAATACTTCGACAACATCATGTCGGCGGGCTGGTCAAATTTAAGAACGTGCTTGAGTAAATCGGAGCAACTGTCGAGAAGGGCTTTAGGATGCATAACCCCCATTGTCCCATTCATGCCCTATGTCAGAACAACTCCCGCCTTTAATCACCACCCCGCCGGGTGTCTACAAACATTACAAAGGCATGCTGTATGAAGTAATCGGCACGGTGCGCCATAGTGAAGATTTAAGCCCGATGACGCTTTACCGCGCCCTGTATGGCGAGCACGGCCTGTGGGTGCGGCCTGCGGCGATGTTCAACGAAGACGTGGTGATTGACGGCGTGCGGCAGGCACGCTTCCAGCTTCAACCCACCCGGCAAGCTGATGAAGCCCATTAAAGATCCCTTGCCTGCCAGCCGGGGCCGCAGAACCGGCTTTGCCGGGCTGCAGGCGCAGCGGCCCCCTCGGGGGGGGCAGCGCATGACACGCAGTAAAGAGCGTGGGAGCCATGCTGTGTCACCGATAATCGTGGGCTATGTCCTCACCTCACGAATTCACTGAAATAGAAAAACAGGTCAAGCGCCGCCGCACGTTTGCCATCATCTCTCACCCCGACGCAGGTAAAACCACGCTGACTGAAAAGCTGCTGCTGTTCTCGGGCGCGATTCAAATTGCCGGCAGCGTCAAAGCCCGCAAGGCCGCGCGCCACGCGACGTCAGACTGGATGGAAATTGAAAAGCAGCGCGGCATTTCAGTGGCGTCATCGGTCATGCAGATGGAGTACCGCGATTGCGTGATTAACTTGCTGGACACGCCGGGCCACCAGGACTTTTCGGAAGACACCTACCGCGTTTTAACGGCGGTTGATGCGGCATTGATGGTGATTGACGCAGCCAACGGCGTCGAGCCGCAAACCCGCCGCCTGCTGCAAGTCTGCCGGGCACGCGGCACGCCGATTTTGACCTTCGTCAACAAGATGGACCGTGAGGTGCAAGACCCGATGACGGTGATGGACGAGATCGAACGCGAGCTGGGCATGGCCGTCGTGCCGTTTACCTGGCCAGTGGGCATGGGCAAACTTTTCCACGGTGTGTACGACCGCCGTGAAGACCGGATGCGCGTTTTTAGTCCCGGTGACGACAAAGCCGGCGGTGACGATGAAATCTTGTCCGGCTTGCACAATGCCGAAGCGGCCAAACGCTTTGGTGCTGAATACAAGCAGGCGCAAGACGAGATTGAACTGGTGGCCGGTGCCACGCCCGAGTTCGACCGCGACCTGTTTTTGGCAGGCAAGCAAACGCCGATGTTCTTTGGCTCGGCGATCAACAACTTTGGTGTGCAAGAGGTGCTCGATGCACTGGTCGATTTGGCCCCTGCCCCGGCAGACCGCACCGCGATGCAGCGGGTGGTTCATCCAGAAGAGAAAAAATTCTCAGGTGTGGTCTTCAAGATCCAGGCCAATATGGACCCCGCCCACCGCGACCGGATTGCGTTTTTGCGCGTGGCCAGTGGCGAGTTCACGCGCGGCATGCGGCTGAAGGTGGTGCGCAGCGGCAAAGAGCTGCGCCCCAACACGGTGGTGAGCTTTATGAGCCAGCGTCGCGAGCTGCTCGACACCGCTTTTGCGGGCGACATCATCGGCATCCCCAACCACGGCGTGCTGCAGCTGGGCGACACGCTGACCGAAGGCGAAGCGCTTCAGTTTACCGGCCTGCCGTTTTTTGCCCCCGAAATGTTCCGCGCCGTGGAGGTGGCTGATCCACTGCGGACCAAGCAATTGCGCGCAGGTTTGACGCAGTTGGGCGAAGAAGGCGCGATTCAGGTGTTCAGGCCGATTGCGGGCTCGTTGCTACTGCTCGGTGCGGTGGGTCAGTTGCAGTTTGAGGTGGTGGCGCACCGGCTGGAGCATGAATACGGCGTCAGGGCGCGCATCATGCCCAGCAACTTCAACCTGGCCCGCTGGGTGACGAGCGAAGACCCCAACGAGTTGAAAAAATTCATGGACGCCAACGCACACCGCGTGGCACTTGATGCGGTAGATGCCCCGACGCTGCTGGTAGACCACAGCGCCACGCTGCGGGCGGTGGAGCAGCAATGGCCAAAGATCAGGTTTCATGCCTTGCGTGAACACGCGGGACTGGTTTTTCAGTCCAAAATGTGACGCTTGTTGTCGAAAAACACCCGTGACATCGGCCTGCAACAGCAGGATGGATCCGGGCTGCGCCGCGACGAACTGATGACCAAAATTGATGCCCTTGAAGCGCTGCCCGGCCTGCGCGCGCGCCTGCCGGACAACGCCGTACAGCGGTAGCTGAAAGAGGCAGCGTGCCAGCAGTCAACCGTGCCATCGCACCCTTTTGATGGCCTTTTAAGGCTTAAGCCTTGACAATACATAGACTAGCAGCTCCTGAAAACATAGCAAATACAATGCATCTCACAAAACCCTCCCGGCAATTTTTGCGCATAGGCGCGGGTGCAGGCTACGCCGGTGACCGGATTCCCCCGGCCGTTGAGCTGGCCGAAAAGGGCGCGCTGGACTACCTGGTGTTTGAATGCCTGGCCGAGCGCACGATAGCGCTGGCGCAGCTGCAGCGCAGCCAACACGCCCATCTAGGCTTTGACGCGATGCTGGCCGCGCGCATGCAGGCCGTGCTGCCAGCCTGCGTGGCTCAGGGGGTGAAGATCATCAGCAATATGGGCGCAGCCAATCCCTTGGCCGCTGGCCAGGAAGTGATTCGGGTGGCGCGCGAGCTGGGCATTGAAAAACTGACCGTCGCGGTGGTGCTGGGCGACGATGTTCTGGCAACCATGCAGCGTCAAGCGGGAGGCCAGCCCGACAGCCAACATTTACCGCTGATGGACAGTGACCAGACGTTCGCCTCGCTCGGCACGACCAGCATCTCCGCCAATGCCTACCTCGGCGCTGGCGAGATTGTGACTGCGCTGGCCCAGGGCGCCGATGTGGTCATCACGGGGCGCGTGGCAGACCCTGCCCTGTTTTTAGCCCCGCTGATCCATGAATTTGGCTGGGCGATGGATGACTGGGACAAGCTGGGCAAAGGCGTGCTGGTCGGGCATTTGCTGGAATGCTCGGGCCAGGTCACCGGCGGCTATTTTGCAGACCCGGGCTGGCGCGATGTGCCTGATTTGGCCAGGCTCGGCTTTCCGCTGGCAGAAGTCGCCAGCGACGGCAGCGCGGTGATCACCAAAGTGGCTGGTTCTGGCGGCTGCGTCACGGTACAAACCTGCGCGTCGCAACTGCTGTATGAAATTGAAAATCCCGCCGCCTACCTGCAGCCAGATGTGGTGGCCGACTTTTCAAACGTCATGCTGACCCACATCGGCCCAGACCGGGTGCAGGTCGGTGGCGCCACAGGCAGGCAACGACCCGACCGGCTGAAGGTGACGGTGGGTCAGCGCGACGGCTTTATCGGCGAAGGGCAAATCTCTTACGCTGGCCTGGGCGCGCAGGCGCGCGGTCAGTTAGCGCTGGATGTGCTCAAGCTGCGGCTGGCCGATGTCAAAGCGCTGGACAGCCGCTTTGAGCTGATCGGCGTGAACGCGATACATGGCCAGGGTTTGGCACAGGGTTTGGCACAGGGTTATGCGCCGTATGAAGTTCGTGCGCGCGCGGCCATGCGCGTGGCTACGCGCGCTGAGGCCGAGCGGGTGGCCCACGAAGTCGAGGCCCTGTACATCAACGGCCCGGCCAGCGGGGGCGGCGTGACGCAATCGGTGCGCGAGGTGATTGCGGCCGCGTCCACCCTGATTCCGCGTGAGTGGGCACCAACATCCGTGACTTTGCTGGAGGTTTGAATGTCAAACAAGGTACTGCTCAGAGACATCGCCTATGCGCGCGCCGGAGACAAGGGAAACCGCTCCACCCTGTCGGTGATTGCGTACAACATCAAGGACTTCCCCGCCATCGAACGGCTGGTGACGGCCGAGCGTGTCAAGCAGCATCTGTCTGGCATCGCCACTGGAAAAGTCGAGCGCTATATGCTGCCTCAGCTCGGGGCCTTAAACTTCGTGCTGCACGACGCACTGGGCGGTGGCGTGACACGTTCGCTGTGCCTGGACGCGCATGGCAAGTGTCTGGGTTCTGCCATCCTGAGCCTGGCCCTTGAGCTGCCCTGAACGCGGGTCCATCAACGATTCTTAACTGGAGAAAACCATGACATTCAAATCCCTGATGTTGGCAACCTTGGTCAGCGTGTCTTGCGCTGCCTTTGGCCAGGCCTACCCCAACAAATCCATCAAGGCCATCGTCCCGTTTGCCGCGGGCAGCTCGACCGACCAGATCGGCCGCGCCTTTGCCGCCAAAATGAGCGAGACGCTGGGCCAGACCATCGTGGTTGAAAACCGGGCCGGCGTGAACGGCATGCTGGGCGCCGATGCGGTGGCCAAGTCGCCCGCCGACGGCTACACGATTTTGATTGGCACCAACAGCACCAATGCAGCGCTCAAAAGCCTGATGAAAAAGCTGCCTTACGACCAAGACACCGCTTTTGCGCCGCTGGGCTACATGGGCTCGGTGCCGCTGATCGTGGCGGTCAACAACGAGGTGCCGGTTAAAACCCTCAAAGAGCTGATCGCCCTGGGCAAAACCAAGCCCGGCCTGCTGACCGTTGCCAGCGCCAGCACCTCGCAACTGGTGTCGTCTGAAATGCTGGCAGGCATGACCGGCATGGACGTGACCAGCGTGCCCTACAAAAGCGGCCCTGCGGCCATGACCGACCTGATTGGTGGCCAGGTGATGATGTTCACCGCTGACTTTGGCGTGATGTTGCCGCAAGTCAAGGGCGGCAAGGTACGCGGTCTGGCGGTCACCTCAACCAAGCGTTCCGCTGCGATTCCCGAGCTGCCCACCGTCAATGAAGCGCTGGGTTTGAAAGACTATGAGCTGATCGCCTACTTTGCAATGTTTGCCCCGGCAGGCACGCCGCCAGACATCATTGCCAAGCTCAACCAGGCCATCAACGCTGCGGCGCAAAGCAAAGACATTCAGGAGAAATTTGCAGGCATCGGCTTTGCGGTTGAACCCGGCACGCCAGAAGCCCTGGCCCAGCGCAGCAAGCTGGAAACCGCCAAATGGGCCAAAGCGATTGCTGCTGCGAAGATTGAGCCACAGTAAGTTGAGCCAAAGTAGATGAAGCCACAGCAAGGCAAAACGCCTGCTGTCAGGCCATTTTTTACTTCAAGGTTTCATTTAGGCCGCCAGACCAATAGATACAAGGGCTAGCAGCTATTATTTAAATAGCAGATAGCATCTCAAGGCTGTGGCAGCGGCAACGCCGTCTTGTACCGCACCTGCTTCAATGCAAAGCTGGAGCGGATTTTTTCAATCCCAGGTATCGGCGTGAGCTGGTTCAAAATGAATTCTTCCAGCGCGCCTATGTCGGCCACTGCCACGCGTATCAAGTAATCGCTGTCGCCGGTCATCAAATAGCATTCCATCACCTCGTCGTGCTCGACGATGCGGCATTCAAACTCGCTCAGGGCATCTTTGCTTTGGCTGCGCAGGCTGATGGAGATAAAGACGCTCAAACCCAGGCCGAGCGCTGCCGCGTTGGCAATGGCCACATAGCGGTCAATCACCTTGGCGGCCTCCAGCGCCTTGACACGCGCCAGGCAGGGCGAGGGGCTCAAATGCACGCGCCGGGCGAGCTCGACGTTGGACAAAGAGCCATCGCGTTGCAATTCGTCAAGAATCTTTAAATCGAGGTTATCAAGCTGCATTGGTTTTAAATTGTTTTGAAAGCAGCATATTGTGCCGTCTTCAGCAGATTGACCTGATTTTTAAGCAGCACCTTTGGCGTCTTGTTGCGTACAGTCAGATGCCATGAACATAGACCACACACAGCTCAGTCTGGACCCAGACCCGCAAGAAACAGCCGAATGGCGTGAAGCGTTTGAGTCGCTCATCGCGGCTCAAGGCCCGGCACGGGGCCGGCAAATTCTGGACGACTTGAGCCGCACGGCACGGGCCCACCGCATTGGCTGGCAGCCCGAGCTGTGCACGCCGTATGTCAACAGCATTCATGTCAACGAGCAGCCTGTCTTCCCCGGTGACCTGGCGATTGAAGAGCGGCTGGCCGCACTGATGCGCTGGAACGCGCTGGCCATGGTGGTCAAGGCCAATCATGACCCCCACGCTTTGCTGCCCCCCGAGGGGGCGCCTTTTGACTTGGGGCGGCCCGGCGACAAAAGCGGCCGATCTGGCGAGCTGGGCGGGCACATTGCCAGCTACGCCAGCGCGGCAGATTTGTTTGAGACCGGGTTCAACCACTTTTTCAAGGCCCGCGCGGGCCTGAACGAAGGCCAGCACCGGGGCGACCTGGTGTTTTTTCAGCCCCACAGCGCGCCGGGCGTTTATGCGCGCGCTTACCTTGAGGGCCGATTGACCGAAGACGACTTGCGCTTTTACCGCCAGGAGTTGACGGCAGGCACTGCCCAAGGCCTGTGCAGCTACCCGCACCCGTACCTGATGCCCGACTTCTGGCAGTTCCCCACCGGCTCGATGGGCATTGGGCCGATCAGCTCGATTTACCACGCGCGGTTTATGCGCTACCTCACGCACCGGCGTTTGCTCGACTGCAACACCCGCAAAGTCTGGGGCGTGTTTGGTGACGGCGAGATGGACGAGCCTGAATCGATGAGCGCACTGACGCTGGCCGCACGCGAAAATCTTGACAACCTGGTCTGGGTCGTCAACTGCAATTTGCAGCGGCTGGACGGCCCGGTGCGTGGTAATGGCCGCATCATTGACGAGCTGGAAAAGCTCTTTGCAGGCGCAGGCTGGAACGTCATCAAGCTGGTGTGGGGCAGCGACTGGGATGGCCTGTTTGCGCGCGACACCACAGGCGCGCTGGCACGGGCTTTTGCCAACACGGTCGATGGCCAGATGCAAACCTTTGCCGCAAAAGACGGCCGCTTCAACCGCGACACCTTTTTCGGCCAGAACGACGAGCTGGCACGGCTGGCCCAGGGCATGACAGACGAGCAGATTGACCGCCTCAAACGCGGTGGTCATGACCTGGTCAAAATCCACGCCGCCTATGCTGCCGCAGCAGCGTACACCGGCCAGCCCACCGTGATTTTGGCGCACACCAAAAAAGGTTACGGCATGGGTAGCGCGGGTCAAGGCAAGATGACCACCCATTCGCAAAAGAAGTTTGACGAAACCGATTTGATTGGCTTTAGAAACCGCTTTAACCTGCCGCTCACTGACGAGCAGGCCACGCGGATTGATTTTTACAAGCCCGAAGCCAGCAGCCCCGAGATGCAGTACCTGCACGCCAGGCGCGCTGCATTGGGTGGTTACCTGCCCAAGCGCGATACAAAAGCAGATCAGGTCAACATCCCCGCCCTGCCTTCATATGCCAGCTTTGCGTTGCAGGCCGACGGCAAAGAAATGAGCACCACCATGGCCTTTGTGCGCATGCTGGGCGGGCTGCTCAAGGATGCGGAGTTGGGCCCCAAAATAGTGCCCATCGTGGCCGACGAGGCACGCACCTTTGGCATGGCCAACCTGTTCAAGCAG
>JBKCGU010000127.1:0-13310 GCA_046303055.1 Polaromonas sp. | reverse complement strand
ATGACCACACCTCGGCAAATGGGCCAAGTGTGGTGCCTAAAAGAAAATCAAGTTCAAGTAGATTTGTACGACAGTTGCCAAAATAGACAATCAAATCAAAGGCTTGCAGGCTAAATGCGAACGCATCTCCGGACAGTAGTGGGTATTCCCTTAAATCTGTGTGTAACAGCCTGTTAAGCGCAACAGGGACGCTGTGATTTTTTGTCCGGCAAGCCTGGTATGGCCCGTCTTTTTAGATTAATCAGCGCCAGGCCAATGAATACATGGACTAAATGCTATTAAATAAATAGCAAAAGATATCAAGCCTGGCTGCTCAGGTCTATTTTTTTGAAAACCCCAGAGTTGAGGGCATCAGAACGCAGCCAGGAGTGACCTTCAATGCAAATGACGCGGCTTGCGGCCACCGCCGTGGCCAGAACCGCCGGATGAGCCCCCTGAGCCGCGCGGCGGCTTGCCCAGCTGCATGGAGCTGACCAGGTCGTCAAAACGGCGCTCAAACAGACGATCAATCGCTTCGACCACTTCGCCCAGCTCTGAGCCATCGAAGTGACGCTCCATCAGACCTATCGCGTCCTGCACGAGCAGGTCACGCTGCACCTGCATGATGGCTGCGGGCGTGGGGCCGACGAAGTACATGGCAAAGTCATCACGCGCTTCGTCGTCGTTGTCTTCCTCTTCGTCGTCAAAGTCAGCATCGTAAAACGTGACTTCAATCGGCGCGCCCGCTTCAGCCAGATCGTTCAGGCCCATACACATTTCGTCAAGCGCCTGGCGAAAGTCTTCGTCGCCTGACACAGTCCAGCACATTTGCAGCAAGTGCTTGTTTGCATCAAAGCGAATGCCGGGTTCTTCCTCGTAAGCGCTTTCAGAGGCAGCCGCCAAGGACTTTGCACCCGAGTACTTCCACAGGGGTTTCAGGGCATCCTGCAACTGCTCAAACGTCACGTCATCACGCAATGGCACCTCGCCATGAACGTGAATTTCAAAAGGGGTGTTGCTGCTGGACATGAAAATATCTTAACCACTTACGGATTGATGTCAAAACAACTGTTGCCTGCTGATGTCCTGAAGCCCAGTACCGGAATTGAACCCGTGCATTCATGCGCGTTGTCAATATCGCCAACGGCGTACCGGTTCAGCTCAATTACTTTCTCAAACATCGTTAGCCATTTGGTGCCCAGTACCGGAATCGAACCCGCGCACTCATGCGCGTTGTCAATATCGCCAACGGCGTACCGGTTCAGCTCAATTACTTTCTCAAACATTGTTAGCCATTTGGTGCCCGAGACCGGAATCGACACCCGCATAAACATTGACTTTTTTGGACAATTGGGGGAAATTTGCAAGGCGGTTCGACTTGATTCCTCCACCGAATATCAAACAACCCCACAAACCCCCAATTTTTTTTATTGATTGTAGCCAGCCTCCCAGCTGACCCGTGACCCTCATTGCACCTCGGTCATAAGGCCACTTCCCCGCACCGTTGGGAAACCACGTAAAAGCCCAAGGTGAAGGTTGCAATTCGCTATTTTTTCAATTGAGCAATGGCAATACAGTGCGCCACCGCCCTAGCCTCCAGCAGCTTCCCGGCTTTCAGCAGGCGCTGGCGGTAGGCTTGCAGCCGTTCAATCACCGCCATACAAAGTACGCCGCTAAGACCAGCGCCGCCACGCCGGCCCACGGTGAAACCATGAATGCAACAATGGCCAGGCCAACAGCAACGCTTATCGCGGCCCAGTTCATTCGGCGTCTGCCAGTTCGCGGCGCACGGTCGCCCGGATCTCTTTAGGTGCGGTTTTGGTCATCCGGGTTGCTTTGTCCTCGCGCATGGCTTTGACCCGCTTGATGATCTGCGGCATGGCGATTCGGATGGGTGCCGACGGGTTATCCTCATTCCAGCGCTTGAGCGCATCGCGCGCGTCTTGCACTTTGCCCGCGTCTTTTTCAAACAGACCTTGGGCCCACTGGTTGGCTATCTCGCTTTCACGCATCTTGTTCTGGCCGATCATGTTCTGCACTTGGCGAGTAGCGTCCTGCACACGGGCAACGTCGTTGGGCTGAAAGCCAATGGCCTTTGCGAAAGCATCATAACCATCGGTGTCAATCACCTTTTTGCCGGTCGCATCACGGTACATGCCCATGTTGGCCATGTCAACCGCCTGGATCACATTGCGGGTTGCCGTTGGCGACATTGTGACCAGGGCACCGGTGCGCCCGGTGATGTTGCCGTCCACCACTTTGCCCACCGCTTCCAAGCTGCGTTTTGCCAAATCGCCTGCCGGTCCAGCCAGTTCCAGAATATCGCGCCCGTAGTTCTGCTTTTTGGTCAGCAGTCCCGTGCCGGGGATCAAGTTGCCCATGCCCAAGCGGCCAGACACGTCAATCGGCACCCCGGCCAAGCCGGATATGCCCTTTTCAACAAATTGCGCACCGTCGCGGCCAAGCATGCCAGTCAAGAACGCCTGCTTGGCTTGCTTGCTGCTGAAGTTGTAGCCCAAGCGCTGCATCACGCCGTCGATCAGGTCGTCAATGTCTTCGGCAAACGGCAGGCCGCCAGCACCCGACATCAAGAACAGCACACCCAGCGCCAGCAATGCGGCCTTCTTGCCCTCGGGGCCACTGTTGGCCATGCGGGACAGCAACTCAACATAGTTGATGCTGTAGCTCTTGAAGGTGAACAGCACGCCGCCCACCGCACCGCGCGCCCAGCGCGGCTTTGCGCCCTTGTTGTAGACAAACTGGGTTTCGTTCACAGCCTTTTCAGCAAACGCGGCCGGGTTGCCCAACTTTTGCTCTATGGCGGTCCGGTACGCGGCAATAAAGGTCGTGCGGCGGTTGAACTGCTCGGCCAAGCCAAACACCTTGCCCCACGCCAGTGACAATTTGGACAGGGCATTGCTGCCCTTGGCCATCGCATCGCCGGTTAATGTGCCGTCGCCCGGCTTGAGGGTTGCCTTGCCCTGCGCCTGCGCCATCAGCTGGAACACCTCTTGGGGCGACACAATCCCGTCATCGGCTGCTTTTTTCAGAGCCGCGTCCAGCGCCGTGTCGCCCGTGCTGGCTTTCATGGCATCGACCAAAGCATTTTTCATCTGGCCAGCGGCCTTGACCGCGCCGCCGTACTGGCTGAGCCACGGGAAAGACACGTTCAGCGGCTGCATCAAGTTGATCATGGCTGACGCAATCGAGCCGCCCAGGTACTGCGCAAACAGCAGCCCGCGAATCTTTTGGGCTTCTTCCTGCGGGTTCTTGACGTACTCAAACAGTTTCATGGCTGAGTCTTTGAGCTCGCCCTGCCCTTTGGGTATGTCCTGCACCGCCTGGGTGATGTCGCCCATGTGCAGGCCTGCGGACGTTTGACGGGCGTTTGAGTACACAAAGCCTGCCAGCACCCGGCCTGGGTCTTCGCTGAAACCGGCGATACCCTTGCGCTCAATCAGCCGCTTCATGGCCGAACGGTTGGCCTTGGCCAGCTTTAGGTACTGCTGGAAGGCTTGGTGGCTGGCATCATTGCCGTTCGCTTCCAGGCCCAGCATTTCCCCGAACAGTTCAAGCGTTTCAGGGCTCACGCCTGCAAACAGCTTGTATTCCTCGTCGCTCATGGTGCCTTGGCTGATAGTGCCATTCGGGAAGTTGGCGCGCATCTGCCGGGCCATTTTGTTGGCTTCGGCCTTGGATTCAAACAGGCCAAAGTACACCCGTGCACCGTTCTCGTCCACCACGTCCAGGGAGTAGCTGCCAAAGCGGGACAGGGGCGCGTAACCCCGGTCCATCAGGTCGGTTATCTGGTCGCCCTTGGTGATCATTTTTTCTGCTGTATCAAGAATCACATTGCGGCGCTTTGGGTTTAGATCAGCTACTGACCGAAGGTATTGCGCAATGGTTTCAGCAGCTTCGTTTGGCGTCTTTGATGCTAAAACAATGTCACGAATAGGCTCAACCTCTTTACCGCCAAAGCGGATCATGTCGGCCAGCGCCAAGCTGGTTAGGCTCTTGTCGGTTGCCTCACGGAACTCTTGGTACAGGCCAATCTGGCCGTCATATTTACCGTTTTCCAACTTCTTGCCAGTCAGATTAAACAGGCTTTTAAGCTCTGCCGGCGTGAAGACAATGCCCGGCTTCAAGAACTCGCGGCCGTACTTGCCTTCAATCAGCGCTTCGTACTGAGCAATGGGCAACCCCTGCCACATTTTGAGCAAGCCCTCAGTCACCTTGTTCTCGCGGAACAAGCGCTGCGCCTTTTCTTCCACGCCCATTTTTGCCGCGGCTTCTTCCATCACACTAGCCTTGATGGGTTTCCCCGCACCGTCGCGCATCCATACCAGCGTGCCCTCAAAAATCGGCGCGGCAATGGCTTTGTTGTCGGCTGCCGTCATGGGTGACTTGAGCAAGTCCTTCATCGAATCCAGCTTGGGCAAGATTGACGGGGCCAGGTCAGCCGCCTCGGTGGCGTACTTTGACACGTCGTTGATAAAGTCCTGCGTGCCGTCAAACACCCTTTTGAACTCCGGGCTGCGCTGCGCAAGGTTGTACTGGGTGCCCACGGTTTTATGCCACCAGCTCAGTTTGCCGTCGCCCTTGAAGAAGTCATTGACGATGTAGCCTGCTGGCAGTTTCAGGTCTTGGGCGTTGTTCAGGGCACCGGTTAGGGTTCGGCTGAAACGGATGTCTGGGTTGCTGGCGTCGAAGTTTCCGTTGTTTTCGGTGGCGGATTTGATTTGAGTTGGCCTGGAGGCATTTGAAGCAAAGCTGGAGGGTATTAAATACTCAACCGTGTGGTTGGTGTAGGCGACGTTTTGGATAATGAATCCGTCGTGCTCCTTGTTTTGTACTTTATTGGCAACCTCTTCAGCATCCTCGCGGCTTAACTCACCATACTCAACCAGGTCTTCTATTAAATATTCAGTGTCGCCACGCACAGCCGCGTCAACTGCTTCTTGCCATGAAACGCTATCAAAGCGACTTCGATTTAAATCTAAAACAAATGGGTTTTCAATTTTTAGATAAACCGGCATTGACGTTTTGCCAAATGCTTGACTGTCTTTATTTGCAAAATATGCACCCTCAAGAAAAGTGCTTGGGTTTGTAGGCGATTGATCCAGGTTAAAGCTGGTGAAGGTATTTCCTGTCCCGTGATAAACCACCAGTGGCTTGCCGTCAGCGTCAACGACTTTGGAATCACCGAACCATTTTTTGAATGCTGGCGTGTCGGTCTGTGCAATGGGTGCGCCGCCACTATCCGGCGCGGTGGGTTCATTCTCAACAGGTCCAGACAAGCTACGCGGTGCGTAAATTGCTTCTTCATTGTCCCCGGTTGGCGATACCAGTACATCACGGCCGTTTACAGTTTCCTCAAGGATTTGGCCTTTGCCGCTCAGGTATTTGCTGAGGTGCATTTCTGCATATCTGCGCTCAGTTGTTACCCAGTCGCCAGCTCGGATTTCATCGCCGTCAGCAACAGCCCGGTAAATGGTTAAGTCTCCAGACGGGTAACGGTCATCCTTCAGGGTGTCGGCAATTCTTCCCCATCGCACGGCATCGGTTGCATCGCTGGTCAAGATACTTGAATTCTTTTGTACCCATGCACGCACATCTTGAGGCACATCTTTAGGGGATGAATACTCTGCATTTAAGGCGTCGTCCGATGGCGTTTGCAATTTCACCGTTTTTTTGCCGTAGGGGTCTCCCGTCAACGCCGACAACTGACCCATTACCGCGCTTGCCCTTGCCTCTACATCACTCCACTCTGCCCCGAATGCTTTTCGCTTGCGCAGTGGTTCGTACGCGGACTCAATTTTTGCAAGTTGGTCTTGTAGTCGTTTGACGACGCCCGGAGTACTGTCATCGGCAGAGCGCCCGCCTTGGTTGCCGACGACATCCTCATTCGCCATAACATCATTTGTACCACGGTTGAACGCTGGCACCGCCCCCCGCATATCCACCTGCTGCCCACGCTCCACCCATCCGCGCGCTGGCAGGATGTAGTTGGCCACTATGTCAGCATCCGTCAGCGCCAGGTTCTTGAAGCCCGGCACATTGCGGCGCAACCAGCTGCGAATGATGGCAATGGCGCGCTTGACAAAGCCCATTTCTGGCCGGGTTTGCGCCATTTCGGCCAGCACTTCCTCGGCGGCCTGCAGGCGCTCGGATTCAATCTTCATGTCCAGGCCGTACTGCTTGGCCTTGGCGGCCACCTCTGCCCGGCGCAGGCCAGACAGTTGCATCAGGATAGGTTTGAGTTGGTCACCAAACACACCGCGCAAGCCAAAGTGGCCAAGCGATTCATGGAACAAAACGCGGGCAACGTCCTTTGGGCTGCTGACCTGTGACGCCACGATGTAGGCCTTGCCGCCCAAAAAGAAGCCTTCGGGCTCGCCCTTTGCACCACCGCTGCGCTGCTTGAGGTCTTGTGCACGCACCCTGGCCGGAATTTGCGCGTCTTGCATGCTTGACACCACCACCACCTCGGGCGCATTGGCCCAGCGGGAGGTGATGCCTTGGACGATTTTTTCCACCGCTTGGGTGGACTGCGCGGATGCTACTGAGTCAGCGCTTCGGCTGTAGAAGATGTCACGGGTGGATGCACCATATTGCAATGCTGTTGCCAGGAGTCTTTCCAGTACTCCGGCTCCCGGCCTTGCAGTGCCGCCTGGGCCGCTTTCTTCGCGTACCAGGGATTCGAGAATAGCCACTCTTTGCAGCGTCGTGCGCCCAGCTCCCTTCTCTCGTCCCGGTCCGTCCTGTGCAATAAGTGAAATGGCACTTCGATCAAGCTCATTACCCTCTGAATCAAGGTATCGCCCAGTGCTTGGCTCGAAGGTAAGAGGGTTGACATCGGTGTAGTTTGCCAGTGAGGTTTCGATTAGAGATCTGATGTTACTCAAATCATCGCCATAAGTCCACTTTAAAGGTGGAATCCCCAATGCGTCATCGCCTTCAACCTGGCGCGGGTGCGGTGCCAAGTGCCGGGTTGTGCCGAATTTTAGAGCTGACGACAGCATTTGCTCGGTGCGGCGGCGCAATGCGTCATCAGTCAGGCCAGCCGGATCGCCAATGAAGATGCGCCCGGTGTTGTGGGCGTAGGTCTGCGCGATGTTGTACAGAATCGCGCCACCACCGCCAGTTTTCAGACTTGAAACGTCAACCCAGACATCATCAAGCTCGCCCGCGTCCTCGGGGTTGGTGCCTGGCCGCTCAATGGCCAGCCCGGTCATTTCCCCGTCTTTGAGGGTGTAGCCGTACAGAGTAGGCGCTTCTTCAGTTGCGTAAGGGTTGAACGGGCGCATCGACAAGGTGGCCGTCTTGCCGTCTGGCATGGTGAGGGTGTAAACCGTCCGGCCAACAGCGTCTTTTTCCTTTTTGACCGTGATGCCTTCAGATGCGTCGGCCACGATGCCTTCAACCGTCTTGCTGTCCGACTTCGCCAGTGAAAACAGTTCGTCGTTCTCGCTCAAGGCTTTCAGCGCGCTCGTTTCCTCGGGCGTGCTGCGGGAAAACGCCGCGTCATCAGCAGCGGGGGCCTTGGCTGCATCTTTCTGCTTCAGCTTGGCCAGCAAATCCTTGTGTGCGGCGCGCGCGGCGTCAAGCTTGGATTGTTCTGGCCAGTCGCCGGCCACTTCGGTTTTCCCCAGTTCGGCTGCGTCTTTTTGCGCCCGCTGCAAGGCTCGCTCCAAGTAGTTGGCCTCGCTGATAGCGCTTCGCATCAGATTTTCAACTTGGGCAATCACGCGCGCTGGCGCGGCGTTTGATTCGCCAATGGTGATCTGGTTGGACAATTTGACATCACCATCCCGGCGCATGGTGACTTCCAGCAGGCCTGCACCGCTTTTGTCGGCACTACCCTCCACGGCCACTGAATATGCCCCAATCGTGCCGACTTGCTGCACATTCTCGTCGGCCAACGCATTGATCACGTTCTGGCGCATGGCGTTGGCCAGCACCGTGCGGCGACGGTAGGTTTCGCCGTTCATAGCCCACATGATCGGCTCTATGTCGCCCCTTGCATTGGCAAACAGCTCGGCCATAATGGCGCGGTTTTTGATCGGCTCGCCATCAATTGTCACTGACAGAGGCGCTTTTTTGGTGGTCACTTCACCTGCCGGGTCCGTGCTTTCTACGGTGGCTTCGTCTTTGACGCGCAAATACTCCCGCGCCTCCTTGGCGTCGGCGTAGTCCTTGCCGTCGATGTTCATTTTGAACGGCGGCGCTTTGGCGTACAGGTCGCTCTTGTACTGCTCGGCAAACTTGGCTTCAATCTCTGCGGCCTGCATCTGTTTTGGCAGATCACGCAGTTGCTCGGCATTGCGGCGCTTGCGTGCAATCAAGTCGTTGCGCTGGCCATCAAATGACCGGCGGCGCTGCTCCAGCTTTTTAACGTCGTTGCGCAGCTGGATTTCTTTGAGCAGGTTGACGTCACCCGTCGCGGCTGCTTGCATTTCACCGGCTGACAACTCCATATCTTCAAAGGCGTTGTCAATCTCGCGGCCGATCTTGCGGGTGCGCAACTGGTTAATCATCTTCAGCTTGGTTTCCTGCACCTGCCACATGCGCATGTCCAGGGTGTCGCGCGTGACATAAGCCAGAATCTCAATCTCAAAGCCTGGGATATGGTGCGGGTTTGCCTTGTCCTTGGTGGGTGGTGTGGCCAACAGGTTGCCCTGCCGCTCGATGCGGCCTTCGCGCTGCTCCACGTCAGACGGGCGCCATGGCACATCCAGGTGGTGCAATGCCACCAGTCGGTCTTGTACATTGGTGCCTGCGCCCATTTTGGCGGTCGAACCCAGCAATACCCGGATCTGCCCGGCGTTGACCTTGCGGAACAGTGCTGCTTTTTGGTCGTCAGTGTTGGCGTCATGGATAAAGGCGATTTCCGCTTCGGGCACACCCTTTTCAATCAAAGCAGCCTTGAAGTCGTCGTAAATGCTGAATCCGCGCATGGCAGACTTGACGGCACTCAGCCAGTCCGGCCCCATCGCATCAAGTTCGACCTGGGCGGCTTCGGCATCCTCCATGATACTCATGGCCGCCTCATTGCCCAAGGTTGCCGAAGTAGCAACATCCTCATTGCCGGCATCAATGCGCACTTGCAGTGCCTCGTATTCCTTGAGTTCCTTTTGTGCGTTCTTCAGGGGTGTGCCAAGGTCAGAGAACACCAGCTGTGTTCCCTTCACTGCGTCGTATTGTTTGTAGCGCGCCACAACTTCGTCGGTTGAGCGGTCAATACGACCGCCGGGCTCTCGCTCGGTGATGTCGGGATTAACCAGGCGGATGTCCATGGCGGCTTTGCGCGCATCGCTCATGACAACCAGAATGTTGTCGTCGCCTTTTTGCGGTGGGCCTTTGCGCTTTTCAATCGCCTTGGCACGCTCGGCAATGGTGTCCATGTAGGCGTTTTGGCCGACTGACTTCTCCAGCGACACCGGCGCGCGTCGTCCGCCCTTGAGTTTTGGCAGCGGGAACTCGTCCCCGTTGTTTTCTTCGCTGTACGCCGTTTTAATGTCGTCCATCGTCACGGTGTCGCTCACCTGGTCGAACATCTTGAGCAATTCTGGCGTGTTCACGAAGTTGCTCATGCGGTTTTGGGCTTTAAAGCCGTCACCGCTTGGCGCTTGCATCCAAACTTGCTCAACGCTGGCATAGGTGTTGGCCCAGGCGTCGAACGATTCAAAGCCCAGCTCCTTCATTTGCGCGGGCATCAGGTATCGCATCATGTGGTACATCTCGGCCAGCGAGTTGCTTACAGGCGTACCGGTGGCAAATACCACGCCCTGGCCGCGCCCGTTTTTCTCCATCACCTGATTGGTTTTGACGTACATGTCGTAGGCGCGCTGCGAGCCAGTCGGGTCATTCAGGCCTGCAACACCCTGCATTTTGGTGGTGTACATCAGGTTCTTGAACATGTGCGCCTCGTCAACGAAAAGCTGATCAACGCCGATTTGCTCAAAGTCCAGCAAGTCGTCCATTGGCTTGTCGCGCAGAGCTTTAATGCGGTTTTCCAGTCGCTCCTTCATGCCCTCCATCTGCTTAACCGTCCGGCGCTTGGTCTGCTTTTCGCCGTCCTCTGATTCCACATTTTTAATTGTGGCCATGATCTTGTTGATTTCGCGCTGGTGGAACTCAGCCTCAAACTCAGGCGACGGCTTGATAAACCCGTAGCTGCTGTGTGCAATCACCACCGCGTCCCAGTCACCCGTGGCAATCCGAGCCAAGAATTTGCGGCGATTGGCTTTTTCAAAGTCCTTTTTGGTGGCCGTCAGCACATTCGCGCCAGGGTAAAGGCGGTAAAAATCAGCCGCCCACTGTTTGACTAGGTGATTCGGTACGGCCACCATGGGCTTGCGCGCCAGTCCGGTGCGCTTTAGCTCCATCGCGCCAGAAATGACGGTAAACGTCTTGCCGGCCCCGACAACGTGATCCAGTAACGCGGTGCGGTCTTGCACAATGCGCGCAATGGCGTTTCTCTGGTGGCGGCGGAACTTGATGATGCTGTCCGGCACTTTGCCGGGAAAGTTCATGTTTGAACCGTCGTACACCCGCGTCACGTAGTTGTTGTTGGTTTCGTTGTACGCCTTGGTCAGCAGTTCAGAGCGCTCGGGGTCACTGAAAAGCCAGTCGCTGAACTTTTCCTTGATCTCTTGCGCCTTTGTATTGGCATCCTCAGTAGCTTTTACGTTGGTATGAGTTTTGCCATCGCTATCCTTGTACGTCACCTTGATCGAGCGGTTGTTCATCAAGGCTTGCAGCATCTCGCTTCCAGAATAATCAGGCGTTCCCCAAGTGTTGTTCAGAGCCACCTCGCTGGCCCCCGTCACCGCCACTTGAAATGTGCTGTTGACGGGCAGGTACGTTACATACGCTTTTGATTCTTCGCCGTACAGCGTTTGGGCGAACTCTTTGTAAACTGAAGTCGGCACCCATGGCGAGCCCAGGCGCGCAGTGATTTCATGGCTGCCCACATCCTCTGGCTGCACCGCCTCCAGTGCGTTGATGTTGGTGAACATGCCAGCCTGCTTAGCTTGCGCCAGCTTGGCGCGCACGTTGCCTGACAGGTAGGCATCGCGCAACACGTATTCGTCAGTGGCCGGGTCGCGGAACAGTAGCGGCTTGTCGCCCGTACTCAATTCCTTCAATACAGCCTCGGGCTCCATGCCCAGCAGCGTACCGATGTAGGCGGCGTCCAGCTTGCCGCGCTCGGCCATAGATACCGCTAGGGCATCGGCAGGGGTTTCCACCTTTTGCACCGCCTGACGGGCTGCCACGACGCGCTGGCTGAAAATCGGCCCCTTCTTGGCGGTTGATACGGTTGGTTTGACACCCAGGCGCTTGGCCGCAGCCGGGCCAATGCCGGGCGTGTAGCCGTGCTCCAGCGAAGCCAGCAGCGGGAAGTCCGGGTCATCGTCAAACACGCGCAGAGTGCTCGGGTCATTGATTAAGGCATGCGTGTCGCGGTAGGTGTCGTACTGCTCGTTCAGTGTTTTGCGCAATGCCGTCATGGCTTTGGCGTCGTCTGACATTTCAGCAGCCAGTAGTCCCCGCACAGTGGTGCGCATGGCCGCCAGCGACTTGATGCGTTCAAAGCCAGGCTCACCCAGTTTCGTTTTCTCAGTCCACTGGGTTTCAGGGGTAATTTCAACGCCCCGCGCTTCGCCTGCAATGTCGGGCAAGCGCTGCATCAGCTTGTCGCCTTCGACAAAATAGCCGCCTTCTTTGACGCTCGGGTTTTTCAATGCCACCACGGCGGCGTTAACCTGGCTGTCAGTACCGGTGTCAGCAATGCTCTTGTAAATGCCTGCGGGCAGCTTGCCTACCGCCTCTTTCAGCAGCGCCAGCGTGTCCTGTCCAGGCTTAGCGATAAGCGCCGGGAAGTCAGGCCCATACATAGAGCCATGCGCCCCAAAGTCGCCCAGCATCATGCTCGGGTTGTCTATGAAATACTGGTTCAGTGCTACCTGCTTGCCTTTTTTGTCGGTGAAAGTGCCAGTGTCCAGCCAGCGCTTGGCGTCGGCGCGTGCGGCTTTACCGCCCACTTCGCCGTCTGGTCGTTTTTTAAAGAAGATGATGTCAGTCGTTACTTCTGTGTTGGCGTTCTTGGCAAACGCGCTATTAGGCAGACGAATGGCGCCCAGCAGTTCGGCGCGGTCGCTGATGTACTTGCGTGCTTTGTCAGTATTGGCGTCCATGAAGGCGTTGGTCACAACCTGGGCCATGATGCCGCCTTCTCGCAGCATGTCGATGTTCTTGGCAAAGAAGTAGTTGTGCAGGCTCAGGCCTGAAAGGTGCTTGCGCCCGCTGCGGTCAGTTTGCGGGTCGCTGGCAAATGGCGGGTTGCCCACGGCAGCGTCAAAGTACCCGTCAGTGCCCTTAAATTCGGTGAAGTCGGCGCGCTGCACGTTCTGCTGTGGGTACAACTGGCGAGCAATGGCGCTTGAAAACGGTTCGCGCTCAATGGCAGTAAATCGGCCTGCACTGCGCATGTCGGCAGGCATCATGCCTATGAAGTTGCCTGCGCCCGCTCCGGCCTCCAGGGTCTTACCACCCGCGAAGCCAAATTGGCGCATGGCGGCGTAAATGCCATCCTGGATTATTTCCTTACTCGTGTAGTGCGCGTACCGGGTTGACTGGCGGGCGCTGGCCAGCTCGTCATCCGACATCAGTGATGTGATTTCGGTGTATTCTTTTGACCAGTCGGCATTGTTAGCGTCAAACGCCTGCGGAATGCCGCCCCAGCCAACATACTTGGCCAACACCTTTTGCTCGTCCGGGGTGGCCATGCGGCCCGTGCTTTCCAGCTCACGCACCAGCTTGATGGCGGCAATGTTGTTTTTGAACTTGGTCTTTTGCCCACCCTCGCCCAACGACAACTCGTCAGTGATGGTGAAGTCTTCAGCCGCTGGCTGCGGCGCGGCGATTAGCGGCGCATTCGGCGCAGGGTTTGCGCCCGTGTCCGGCGTTAATCCTCCTTCGGCATCCCCAAAGAGGCCAGGGCTCGGTTGTATTCCACCATTGCGAGATACCCTTGGCTTTTTGGCATCTTTGGCGTTTGCTCGGGTTCCTCGGGCGGAAACAGGTACAGTTCCCGCGTCTGCTCCCACGCTTCCTGCCAAGTCGCCCCCTTCATTTGCAGGCTTTGCATTTCCGACGATGTTGCCTGTGCCGCTTCGATCAAGGCCTTCTCCAGCGTCCCGCTTTTCTTCAGGCGAGCGAACTTCTTGGGCAGGTGCTCCGCCCAATGTTCCCGCGCTTGGCTGATCCAGTTGCTGTATTGCATTTCCATTGTCCTGGCCTCCAGTATCTGCCTTTGCAGTAAGTTC
>JBKCGU010000126.1:0-6670 GCA_046303055.1 Polaromonas sp. | reverse complement strand
ATTCCGTATGTGGCTTACTAAGGAACACAAGTACGCTCGATTAAGTCTAAAAACCACAAGTAAAAGTACAGCAATAGACTTAGCTAAGAAAAATTATCATCAAATAATGGCAGACCAACTGTCTGGTAAAAGCTATTACTCTATTACAACCAAAGCGGGTGTTGAGTTGTATTTGGAGTGGAAGAAAAAGCAAATTGGTAACAAGATTAAAGAAGGTAGATTTGGCACAATAAACACGCATTTAGAGCATTGGCTTAAGTTTATTGGCAAAGATAAAAAGCTAAAAGAAATGGCGATAACAGACGGTGATGATTACTATCACGAGCGAACTAAGAGCAGAGAAAAGGGTGCTAACCAGACTACAGTAGAAAACGAACAAAGCACAATTAACGCTATGGTTAAGTGGCTACACAGCAGAGAATTAACAAACATAAGAACAATTGACTTTCCAAAACTTAAGACACAAGACAAGGGTAAGGAAAGCAATAGGCGTAGCTTGTTTGAAGACGACGAAATTGTAGCTATAGACAAGACATTATGGGAATACATTAAGGAAGCTGAAGCCAATATCAATCACTCAACTAACTTAACCAAAGCATTGTGCGGTTACTTTTTAGGCGTGGCAATGATTACTGGCTTAAGACGAGGCGAACAGTTACAGCTAACTTGGAATGATGTTTATGAAATGGAAGTTAAGGAAAGCAGAACAAGAAAAGTTGAATTAGTTAAGATAACTGTGCGTGGTGAGACTAGCAAAGTTGGAAACACTAGAAAGTTTGTAGTTAAAGACTATGGATACTTTTTAGGACTGTTAATGCTACAGGCTAAAAGAAAAGATGATAAAGTTAGAGAAGCTAAAGCAAGAGAACTTGTGTTGGATGACTTGTTGTTTACAGCTAATGGTGAGACAGCGTTAACACCACGAGCAATTCTATTTCACTTTGATAAAGTCTTAAAACAAGCGAAAATAATAAACGTTAAAACTCGTAACATTGTGCCGTATAGCTTTAGGCACACGTTCATAACTAAGCGAGTTAATAGTGGATTACCAATAGCAAGCGTAGCTGAAATGTGTGGCACTAGCATTACACAAATTGAAAAGACGTACTACCATACAACAGAAGCGAAAATGATTAGCAATGCGTTAGCTGACTATGAATACAAAGATGGTTTGCTTGTTCCAATAGTTACAGCTTAGGGAAAGGCAAGTAGCTTAGATATGGGCATCTGAAATACTTTATTTGTGTGATGTTGTGAATAGATATTAAGAAACAAGGAGTAAAAATGATTGAATACAAAAAAGATATTCAGCTAAACATTGAAGATGTAATTAGAGTCTTTAATGCTTCGAAAATTGTGCGTCCAACTACAAATTATTCACGCATTAAAAAAATGTTTGATAGCGCGGACATAGTTGTTAGTGCTTGGCATAAAGAAAAACTCATAGGTGTTTGTAGGGCACTGACTGATTTTAGTTATTGTTGTTACCTGAGTGATTTAGCTGTTGACGCTCAATATCAAAAACAAGGAATTGGTAAAGCAATGATAGAAATTACGAAAGAGGCTATTGGTGAAGAAGTTGCGCTTATTTTGCTGTCGGCTCCAAAAGCAATGGACTACTACCCTAAAGTTGGTTTCGAAAAATTAGAAAATGCTTTCATAATTAAAAGAAAGCATTAAGGTTTATGAAGGCGCACTATTTTCAAATGCCGTACGTGTATATGCGTGTGGGTACCGAGTTAAAATCACCACCCCAAAAGCGTAAGTACTTGGTGCTTAGAAATTGCGTAACATTTTTTTGTGGGTAGCAATACCATTTTTGCTATGCCTGTCGTCACCACGCTCATCGTTTTGTACAGCGTCTATATTCTTATCTAAATACCCGTCTTTTGGCATATTAAGCGCATTTTGAGGCATTGCTTGGGTTTGGCTAGGGTGTAGGCTAGGCGTAGGCTTAACTGTGCTACGTATGGGCTTAATAATGTTATCAGCGTTAGGGTTGGCTTGGGTTGGGTTGGGGGTTGGCTTATTAGCTGTTAGGGGCTTGGGCTTTTTTAGAGGGGGTGGTGGACTAGCGTAGGGGGCTTTAACAGCTTTATGGCTACGTGGCTTAAGCTTGGCTTGTGCCTTACGTTCTGCTTCAGCACGTTTCTCTTGTTCTGCTTGCTGTGCTATAGCTGTCCAAGTGTTGTCAATTACTGTGCGTAATAACTCCAACTGTCCTTGTGCGTCTGTTATCTCGTTAATTCGCATACCAATCTCCTATTCTTATATATTTAGCTAAGAATAGAAGATTGGACTGGCAATTTAAGCCAGTCCTTAAGTCACTTACTTGCCAAAGCCAGCACGTAACTTATCGCTAGCATTGGCAATAGCATCGTCCAATTCGCCAGCAATTACAGCGTCTTTAAGCAAAGCTAAAGTACTGATAAGCTCGTCACCAGTATTCAATTCAATACAGTTAGCTCCCTTGCTGTTTAGTGTCAATGTTTTACTACCATAACGCACAGCTAAGTTAATCTTACCGCTACTTGTTGTCCAAAACCACTCTTTAACACGCTTAACGGCTTCTACACGCACACGTTCACCGTCAGCGTTAGTTACAGTTTTAATACGCTTGGGTGCGTAAATCTCGCCATTCTTTTGTGCTGTACAAAGCGCAAGCTGTTCTTCTAACTTATCTGCTAGCTTTTGACGACGAGCAACAGTTGGGCTTAAAAAACGTTCACGCTTGCTAGCTACAAGCTTCAATTTAGCAATTACTGACATAGTAAAACTCCTTTTGTTAAGTGAACTTTTAATGTAACTTCAGAGTTTGTTAAGAGCAACCACGAAGAAAATATCTTGTTTCCTTTGGTTTCGCATAAATACATATATGCGAAACTACACAGCACACGATATTAAAGACATGTTTGACAGCTATAAACAGCATGTCAGTCATGTTATTGTCGCGCACACTAATCACCGTCCATACGTTGCTAATACAAACGTAGGGCGTTTTAAGCATGTGCGAGCTGATAGTTACTTAAAGCAAAAGCTAGTTGAAACGAGTAAAGATACACGTTACGCACTCAATTGCTTTAACAAGCTACTCTATCCAAACGCAACTAATAAAGTTGTACGTATGCCAGATTTATACAAGCCATTAGCGTTTGTAACGATTGAAGGCGCAACGGAAACGACAGATAGAGCGCAAACTATTCACGTAAACATAGCATTAGGCAACCTACCAAAAGCACTTACAACAGAAGACATTGAGACATTATTTAGGCACGTATGGCACGATAAGGCAAAACAAAAAGACGACGTTAAGGTTATGGCTTATGACGAAAGAGATTGGGTTGGCTACACGCTTAAAGAAGCACAGCAACAACCTAGACGCACGTGGGATACAGACAGCATTTGGGATGTAGGCAACTGTTGGCTTCCGCACAGCGCACTTAAAGCAGACTGAAGTTACTTTAAGTACTTACATAACTACGCACGTTAGGAGTGCGTAGATCTTTGTCATGCTTAAAATTAAGTAAACACTTAAAGCTGACACTGAAACAGTCAGAACTGTAAAAACTACAGAGCTAGACTACAGCTAAAGAAACTAGCTGAATGAATTAAACAAGCTACAAACGCTTAAAACAAGCTGAGCTAAGCTTTGGTAGCTGAGCTAGCTAACTACAGCGTATAGGGCTTGTACGCAAGCTTTGTCAAAAATCGCAAAAAAGCCACAAAGTTACGATAAATACATAATCAAAGCTTTTATGTAAAAGCTTTGATTTTCGGCTTAAATTGACTTAAGTCGGCGTAAACATTGAGGATTTTACTTTGACACAAATAGACAAAAAAGAGGCTGACTTTAAGAAACAAAGAAAATACACTTTAGACATGTCACTTTTCACCATATAGAGTCCAATTCGTTTTCGGCACATAGGAGCCAGTGCGTTTTCGGCACATAGGAGCCAGCCGCTGGCGCTCAACTGACATCTCGAACCCGGCCCATCGTTACCTTCTGAACCTTTTGTTCAGGAGCAATGGATGGGCCGCAGAAAGATCGAGATGCATGAATACCGAAACGTCCTCATACGCCTGCGCGCAGGCGACCGTGACCGCGAGGTTGCCCGCCTGGGCCTCATGGGCCGCGTCAAAGTCGCCCAGTTTCGCGTTCTGGCTTTAAGCCAGGGCTGGCTTGAGCCCAACGCGCCACTGCCCGATGTGCCCACCATCGCCCAAAGCCTGACCACAAAGTCCAAGCGCGCCGCCAGCACCGTCTCCAAAGCCCAGCCCTGGCGCGAGGCGGTCACCCGCTGGATGGCCGCTGGCGTTGAGGGCAAGGCCATCCACGCCGCCCTCGTGCGCGAGCACCAGTTCCAAGGCAGCTACTCGTCCGTCTATCGCCTCATACGGGACATCCAGCAGGAGCTGCCCCGCACCGATTTGACCGTGCGCCTGTCCTTCAAGCCCGGCGAGGCCGCCCAGGTCGACTTTGGCGCTGGCCCATTCCTGAGGCACCCCGATGGCCAAATGCGCCGCACTTGGGCCTTCGTCATGACGCTGTGCCACTCCCGCCACCAGTACTTGGAGTTCGTCTGGGATCAGACCGTGTCCACTTGGCTGGGCTGCCACCGCCGCGCCTTTGAGTGGTTCAACGGCGTGCCCGAGCGCGTCATCATCGACAACGCCAAGTGCGCCATCATCAAAGCCTGCCGCTTTGACCCCCGGGTCCAGCGCTCGTATGCCGAGTGCGCCGAAGGCTATGACTTCAAGATTGACCCGTGCCCGCCCCATGACCCGCAAAAGAAAGGCATCGTGGAGTCCGGCGTCAAATACGTCAAAGGCAACTTCCTGGCCACCCGCGAGTTCCGCGACCTGGCCGAGCTGAACGCCCAGGCCAAGAGCTGGGTGCTGCACGAGGCGGGCCTGCGTACCCACGGCACCACACGCCAGCAGCCCCTGGCGCTGTTTACGCTGGAGCTGCCGTTTTTGAAACCCCTGCCTGCGCAAGTGCCGGACTTGGGGGTTTGGCACCCCGTCACCCCGCACCGGGACTGCCACGTCAAGTTCGAGCATGTGCTTTACTCCGCGCCCTTTGCCCTGGTTGGCAAGGCGCTGTGGCTGCGCGCCACCGACGGCTGTGTGGCCCTGTATGAGGGTCATGTGCTGGTGGCCACCCACCCGCGCGGACAGCGCAAGGGCCAGCGCGTGACCACCCCCGACCACTTGCCACCCCAGGCGCAGTGGTTCTTTGCCCGTGACCGCCAGTGGCTGGACGAGCAAGCCAGCGAGGTCGGGCCCCACTGCCAGCAGGTCATCGACTGGTTGCTCAGCGACAAGATTGTGGAGCGCTTGCGCGCCGCACAAGGCGTCATCGGCTTGGCCAAGACCTATGGGAGCGGCCGATTGGAGGCGGCCTGCCACCGCGCCATGGCCCACGGCAGTCCTTATTACCGCACCGTCAAGACCATCCTGAGCACCAACGCCGATCAGCTGCCGATGCCCCAGACCAGCACCGATGCGGTCTACACCAAGACCCGGTTTGTGCGCGATGCCGCCAGCCTGTTTGCCGACCCTGATGCCCGTACCCATTCCCGCACCCATCCCCACCACCCGCAGCAAGACCTGCTGCATTAACCCCCAAAGGAGAGCATCCCATGAACCCTATCCCCGAATTGGTTCCCCATTTGAAGCAGCTGCGCCTGTCTGGCATCCTGGACTCGCTGGAGGCCAGGAACCGCCAAGCAATTGAATCCAAACTGGCCTACACCGAGTTCTTGGCCATCTTGATGGGCGATGAGGTCGCCCGCCGTGAGCAAAACAGCTTTGGCATGCGCTTGCGCAAAGCCCAATTCAGGTCCACCAAGACGCTGGAGCAGTTTGACTTTGAGCGGCTGCCCCAGCTCAACCGCGCCTTGGTGCACGATCTGGCCACCGGGCGCTACGTGCGCGAGTGCTCGCCCGTGCTGATCGTAGGGCCCAGCGGCACCGGCAAAAGCCACTTGGCTCAGGCCCTGGGTCACTGCGCGGTGCGCCAGGGCACGGATGTGCTGTTCACCAGCTGCTCGGCCCTGACGCAGACGCTGCACGCGGCGCGGGCGACCAACGCCTATGAGCGCAAACTGCAATCGCTCAGCCGCATCCCGGTGCTGATCATTGATGACTTTGGACTCAAGCCCCTGAGGTCACCGGCGGATGAGGACTTGCACGAGCTGATTGCCGAGCGCTACGAGCGCACGGCCACCATCATCACCAGCAATCTGGACTTCAGCGAGTGGGATCAGGCCTTTCCGAGCAACCCGCTGCTGGCCTCGGCCACGTTGGACCGGCTCAGGCACAACGCGTACTGCCTGACGCTGGATGGGCAGTCGTACAGAACGCCGCGCCAGATGCCGACCACGGCGGTGACAAAAAGCAAGAATTCAACCCCACAAAAAGACGCCAAATAAGGGCAAAATCCAAACCCGAAAGATGTCAGTTTGAGCGCTTGCAGCTGGCTCCTATATGCCGAAAACAGCTGGCTCCTTTATGCCGAAAAATGACAGCCGGCAACGACCTGCAAGGATTGCAGCGCGGCTTGATGTTTTCCGCAGGGGCGCTGTGGCTGGGCGCGGTGGTCTCCATGCGGCAGCGGGCGCTACGCTACTGACATCGGTGCAAGCCGCCAACATCCCAGTGCTGGTTT
>JBKCGU010000125.1:0-8632 GCA_046303055.1 Polaromonas sp. | reverse complement strand
TGGGACGGCTTGCTGGCGCATTTTTCCCAGCCTGAAAACGGCGGCTACCGCTGCATTGCGCCCAACCTGCGCGGCTTTGAACAATCCAGCGCCCCGACGGATGTGAGCGCCTACCGAGCCAAGCATCTGGTGCAGGACATAGCGGCCTTGATAGCGCTTGAGGGCGGCCCCATTGATTGTCTTGTAGCCCACGACTGGGGCGGTGCCGTGGCCTGGAACCTGGCAGCCAGCCAGCCGCAGCTCATCAAAAAACTGGCCATCATCAATTCACCCCATCCCGGCACGTTTTTGCGCGAATTGCAGCATTCCCCCAGCCAGCAGGCGGCCAGCGCTTACATGAATTTTTTGATCCGCCCAGATGCTGAAAAGCTGCTGGCCGAGGACGATTACAAAAGACTGTGGCGATTTTTTGGCGACATCAGCACGCCAGCCAACGCAAGCAGGTGGCTGACTGACGCTGTGAAGTCGCGGTACCGCGACGTCTGGCAGCACGGTTTGACTGGGCCGCTCAATTTTTACCGCGCATCGCCGCTGCGGCCAGGGCCGGATGTCGCAAATTTGGTGATTCCGCGCGAGCTGCTGGTCGTGCATCTGCGCACGCTGGTCGTGTGGGGCATGGCCGACATTGCCCTGCCGCCCGGGCTGCTGGATGGCCTGGCCGAGTACGTGCCGCGCATGGAACTGGAGCGTGTCGAAGGCGCGAGCCACTGGATCATCCACGAACAACCGATGCTGGTAGCCCAGCGTCTGGCGCGGTTTTTGTCCAGCTGACGCTATTTTTTCAATCGCTGCATGGCCAGAAACACGTGGGCCTGTAGGTCAGTAGATCCCTTGCACGCCTTCGGGCCGGGTTTTAAAGCGTTTGTGAACCCAGAAGTACTGCGCTGGCTGGCTGCGGATGTAGCCTTCGAGCTTCTGGTTCATCAACGCCGTGTCGGCCACCACGTCATCGGTCGGAAAGTTCTCCCACGCGGGCAGCACATTGACCTGGTAGCCGGTGGCCGTCATGCTGACAACGACTGTCACCACCTTGGCGCGGCCCAGCCGGGCAAAGCGTGACAGCGACGGCACGGTCGCGGTCGGTACGCCAAAAAACGGCACAAAAATAGATTCTTGCGGGCCAAAGTCCATGTCGGGCAACAGGTACAGCGGCTGACCGCCGCGAATGGCCGCCACAATCGGTTTAACGCCTTCGACACGGCCAAACAACCGCATGTTTCCCCAGCGCCTGCGGCCGAGCAGAATCCAGCGGTCCACCAGCTTGTTCGACTGGTCGGTGTAAATGGTGGTCGATTGGCGCGGGATACGCAGCGTTACGCCACCCCAGGCGGCGTCCATGCCAACAAAATGCGGCACAAAGACCACCGTCGGCTCGGTGCCAGCCAGTTCTTCGATCGCGCCGGTCAGTGTGACGCGCCGCAAAATCCAGCTTTTGGGCGCGTGCCAAACCCAGCTTCTGTCCAGCCAGGCCTGCGCAAAATAAACAAAGGTTTGGCGCGTCAGGTCGCGTATCTCGTCAGGGGAGTGCCCTGGAAAGCAGAGCGATAAATTGATGGTCACAACGCGTCGCCGCGAAGCCACCAACACATACAACACCCAGCCCAGCAGCTTGCCCATGGCGCGCACCACGCCAAGGGGCAGCATGGCCAGCAAGCGCATGAACAAAATACCGCTGCGGGTGAAAAGATAACTCGCCCATTGGCGCGGTGTTCTCAAACTGAATCCTTTTTTGCAGCGTCTTGCCTGGGCGTTTTATAGCGCCCATAACCCCACAAGTACTGACCCGGCTGGCTCAGCACAATTGTTTCAATCGCTTGATTGATGTGGGTCACGGCACTCAAAAGGTCGGCTTGGACGGTCAGGTTGACAGCGGGGCGGATTTTAACGATGTAGCCGCGCCCTTTTGGCAAGCGCTCGCAACTGACAGGCAGCAACACGGCGCCGGTTTGCAAAGCCAGGCGCGCCGCCAGTGTCATGGTGTAAGCGGGTTTGCCGAAAAAAGGAGCCCACAGCCCCAAGCCCTCGGGCGGCACCTGGTCAGTCAGCAGCGCCACCGCCTGGTTGGCCTTGAGGGCTTTGTGCATGGCCTTGATGGCACGCAGGGATGCGGGCAACACTTTCATTTGCGGGCGCTGGCGGACGGCCAGTTCAATGGCGGCCAGCCACGGCTGGCGGGCGGGGCGGTAAATGGCGGTGATGGGCCCGTAGATTTCAGCCAGAGCTTGCGGGCCCAGCTCAAAGCTGCCGCAGTGCGGACCGAAAAAAATCACGCCCCTGCCTTGCGCAAAAGCGTCTTTGGCGATGTCCTGCCCCTGCATTTCGACCTGCATCTGGACGTGATCCAGACACGATTGGTGATAAGGCCGCAGCCACAGCTTGGGCAACTCCGCCACAAAACGCCCTGCCTCGGCAATGGCAGGCTTGGCGACTTCGAAAGGCAAGCCCGCCTGCCCAACATGGGCGCGAAAGCGCTGGCGATAGGCGGGGCTCAAAGCCCACACCAGCCAGCCCAGCGCCCCGCCCAGCGCATGCAGCGCAGACAAGGGCCAAAGGGCAAAAAAACGGAACAAGGTGAGCATCAATGAAGGCACATGCCAAAAATCCGGGACGCAAGGTCGCGTCGTATAATCCCGTTGTCGCTGAGTTATCTGAACAACTTGCAGAGCGACGTTAAACCAACCTGCTAAAGCGTTCGCCAAAGCATTCCGCTGGCAACGCGCCCAGCAACTTTATGGAGTGTACTTTCATGGCGAACGACTTTTTATTTACTTCTGAATCTGTTTCCGAAGGCCACCCGGACAAGGTAGCCGACCAGATCTCTGATGCCATCTTGGATGCCATCTTCAAGCAAGACCCTCTCAGCCGCGTAGCCGCTGAAACATTGACCAACACCGGTCTGGTCGTGCTGGCCGGTGAGATCACCACCAACGCCCACGTGGACTACATTCAGGTCGCGCGCGACACCATCAAGCGCATCGGCTACGACAACACCGAGTACGGCATTGACTACAAAGGCTGCGCGGTGATGGTCTGCTATGACAAGCAGAGCAACGACATCGCCCAGGGCGTTGACCACGCCAGCGACGACCACCTGAACACCGGTGCTGGCGATCAGGGCCTGATGTTTGGCTACGCCTGCGACGAAACCCCAGAGCTGATGCCCGCACCGATTTACTACGCTCACCGATTGGTGGAGCGCCAGGCCCAGTTGCGCAAAAGCGGCAAGCTGCCCTTTTTGCGCCCAGACGCCAAAAGCCAGGTGACGATGCGCTACGTGGACGGCAAGCCGCACAGCATTGACACCGTGGTGCTGTCAACCCAGCACAGCCCGGACCAGAGCGAGACCGCCCACAAAATGAAGGCCTCCTTCAATGAAGCCATCATTGAAGAGCTGATCAAACCCGTGCTGCCAAAAGGCATGTTGACCGCCAACACCAAGTACCTGATCAACCCGACAGGCCGTTTTGTCATTGGCGGTCCGCAGGGCGATTGCGGTTTGACGGGTCGCAAAATCATTGTGGACACCTACGGCGGCGCGTGCCCCCACGGCGGCGGTGCCTTCAGCGGCAAAGACCCCTCCAAAGTAGACCGTTCAGCCGCCTACGCCGCCCGCTATGTCGCTAAAAACATCGTCGCTGCCGGCCTGGCCAGGCAGTGCCAGATTCAAGTGGCTTACGCGATTGGCGTGGCCAAGCCAATGAACGTCACGGTCTACACCGAAGGCACTGGCGTGATGAGTGACGAAAAACTGTCAGCGCTGGTGCAAGAACACTTTGACCTGCGCCCCAAAGGCATCATTCAAATGCTCGACCTGCTGCGTCCGATTTACGAGAAGACGGCAGCATATGGCCACTTTGGCCGTGACGAGCCAGAATTCACCTGGGAACGCACAGATAAAGCTGCTGCCCTTCGGGCTGCTGCCGGCCTGTAAGTCAAACCAGGACCCAAAAAACCACCCTCGGGTGGTTTTTTTACGCCTTATCTGTTGAGATAGTTCAAAGCCAGCTTGCCAGCCGTCGCTGCAATACCACTGACCATCGTGCCCCAGGCCATGTCAATAAACGTCAGCCCCAGCGGCCAGTCTTTGATGACGGCCAGGTTGGTCAAGTCATAGGTCGAATAGGCGAACAATCCAAACAACGCCCCCATCAAAGCGGCCTTCCACACCGGGCTGTCAGCTTGCGGCAGCACTGCGAATATCAGCAACCCCGCCGGAAACATCAGGTAAAAAGCCGCTGCTGCCCATAAATTGGGGTTAGGGCTGAGCAAGGAGCCCATCGCGTTGGCGTACATCGACTTGGCAATCACGCCTAGCCAAACCATGTCAATGATGAACATGGTTAAAAAGATGGCAAGGTAGGTTCCGAGGTACTTCAGCATGGTGGATTTCCGGGTAATTGATGTGGGTCGGTGTTATTTTCATCCAAACGGATCGGGATGCCCTGTAAGAATATTTCGGTTTTTGACCGCCTCAGACTTGAAACCGACATAGATTGCCCCTATCATTAGCACTCGACGGTAATGAGTGCTAACAACAGCTTCATGCCGCAGTCTCGCTGGTGTCAGCTACTTGTGGCTGGCGTCTTTGAATCTACAAACCTACTGTTTTATAACTGGAGAACCCATGAAACTTCGCCCTCTGCACGACCGCGTGATCGTCAAACGCGTGGAAAACGAAACCAAAACCGCCTCTGGCATCGTCATTCCTGACAGTGCCGCTGAAAAGCCTGATCAAGGCGAAATCCTGGCTGTTGGCCCAGGCAAGAAAAACGACAAGGGCGAAGTTCAGCCTGTTGGCGTCAAAGTTGGCGACCGCGTTTTGTTCGGCAAGTACAGCGGTCAGACGGTCAAAGTTGACGGCGATGAGTTGCTGGTCATGAAAGAAGAAGATTTGTTTGCTGTCGTTGAGAAGTAATTTTCTCAGCAAGTAAACCCGAAAACTTTGTGGGACTGACCGAACCACGCGCCCCATTTTCACAAATTAGGCCTGTTCGCTCTATCCCCAAACTGATCCATCCCCGTATTTGAATTTTTAACCCTATTTAGGAGCCACACATGGCAGCAAAAGATGTAGTTTTCGGCGGCGAAGCCCGCGCACGTATGGTCGAAGGTGTGAATATTCTCGCCAACGCCGTCAAAGTCACCCTGGGCCCTAAAGGCCGTAACGTGGTGCTGGAGCGCTCATTCGGCGCCCCTACCGTGACCAAAGACGGTGTGTCCGTCGCCAAAGAAATTGAACTGAAAGACAAGTTGCAAAACATGGGCGCGCAGATGGTCAAGGAAGTCGCTTCCAAGACGTCTGACATCGCTGGTGACGGCACCACGACTGCTACCGTGCTGGCACAAGCCATCGTCCGCGAAGGCATGAAGTACGTTGCCGCTGGCATGAACCCGATGGACCTGAAGCGCGGCATCGACAAGGCTGTGACGGCTTTGGTGGAAGAGCTGAAAAAAGCGTCAAAAGCCACCACCACGTCCAAAGAAATCGCACAAGTTGGCTCCATCTCCGCCAACTCTGACGAAACCATCGGCAAAATCATTGCTGATGCGATGGACAAAGTCGGCAAAGAAGGCGTGATCACCGTTGAAGACGGCAAATCGCTTGAGTCCGAGCTCGACGTGGTTGAAGGCATGCAGTTTGACCGTGGCTACCTGTCGCCTTACTTCATCAACAACCCAGAAAAGCAGTCCGCCATTCTGGACAACCCGTTTGTGCTGCTCTACGACAAGAAAATCAGCAACATCCGTGACCTGCTCCCTACGCTGGAACAAGTCGCCAAGGCTGGCCGTCCATTGCTCATCATCGCTGAAGAAGTCGATGGCGAAGCACTGGCTACGCTGGTGGTCAACACCCTGCGCGGCATTTTGAAAGTGGTGGCTGTCAAGGCCCCCGGCTTTGGCGATCGCCGCAAGGCCATGCTGGAAGACATCGCCTGCCTGACCGGCGGCAAGGTCATCGCTGAAGAAGTGGGCATGTCGCTTGAAAAAGCCACGCTGGCTGACCTCGGCCAGGCCAAACGCATTGAAGTCGGCAAAGAAAACACCATCATCATCGACGGTGCTGGTGCTGCTGCTGACATCGAAGCCCGTGTCAAGCAAGTGCGTGTTCAGATCGAAGAAGCGACCAGCGACTACGACCGTGAAAAACTGCAAGAGCGCGTGGCCAAGCTGGCTGGCGGTGTTGCCGTGATCAAGGTTGGCGCTGCCACCGAAGTCGAGATGAAAGAGAAGAAAGCCCGCGTGGAAGACGCATTGCACGCTACCCGCGCTGCTGTGGAAGAAGGCATTGTGGCCGGCGGCGGTGTTGCACTGTTGCGCGCCAAGCAAACTGCTGGCGTCATCAAAGGCGACAACGCTGACCAGGAAGCCGGCATCAAGCTGGTGCTCAAAGCGATTGAAGCGCCTCTGCGCGAAATCGTGTTCAACGGCGGCGGCGAAGCCTCTGTGGTGGTGGCCGCTGTGATGGCTGGCAAAGGCAACTACGGCTACAACGCAGCCAACGAGACCTACGGCGACATGATTGAAATGGGTATTCTGGACCCCACCAAAGTGACCCGCACCGCACTGCAAAACGCAGCTTCTGTTGCCAGCCTGATGCTGACGACCGAGTGCATGATTGCAGAAGCACCAAAAGATGACGCCCCAGCTGGCGGCATGGGTGGTGGCGGCATGGGCGGCATGGGTGGTATGGGCGGCATGGATATGTAATGCTTGCTTGAATCAGTTTTTTGCACTAACTTATGCAAGGTGTAAACACCTGATCAATCTAACCCGCAGCGCGAAAGCCTGCGGGTTTTTTTAATGGGACTGGATCATGACAGTGAAAGATGTATTAAGCATCGCGAAAACAATCCAAACAAAATGGACTACGAACGTTGTGTCGCAGCGCCCAGGTGAGGAAGGGCAATTGCAGTCTCATCTTGGAGGCGCGGTCACATATAAATCTGTTACTGACGAATTGGCGCGATGGGTGTCCACCTTGGCTGGACTTTCAAACAGGCCGCGCGTGTCCAGAACCATTTCACAGCCGCTGCTTACGGCTCTCTCTGTCAGTTTAGGAGGAATGAGTAAAGCCTTAGATCACGCGGGAAATAGCGTAGATTGGATGTGTACAAATAGAAATTTCGGGGTGCTGTACGCAGGTTCCATAAATTTGATTCGAGAACTATCCCTTGACTCAGCACGGGAATTAGACGCGATTACCGATGCTGCCAAATCGCGAATGTCGCAAGATATCAATACGCTGCAAACAGCGGCCGATCAAGCGGAAAGATTTAGTCACGAATGGCCGGACCTAAATACCAAAATTGCGAAGATTGATGACGCTGAAAAGTCGGTGCTGGAAACACTCAATGAGCTCGCATCCTCAGCGAAGAGCGTAAAAGAAAAAATAGTAGCTAGCCAAGAAAGCACAGACGAAATTGCGACAACAAGCAGTCAAGAAATTGAGATTGCAACAGCTATTTTTAATGAAACGTTAAAAGGAGCGAATGAGGCGCTTGCAGAGGCACAAAAAATACATGTAGAAGCACAGAAAATTCGTAGTGAAACGCAATCAACAGCGGCGAAAACGAAAACTGATTTAGAAAACTCTACGACCGCGCTGAACACTGCAATTGGGCAGCAAGAACTAACGCAAAAGAGACTCACAAAAGCGTTGCAAAACGCTCAAATGGAAGGTTTGGCTGGGTCTTTCACTCGAATGAAAGAAGATACGCGAACTGTAATCAAGGTTGAACAAAACCGATTTGAAGGAGCCTTGGTTTATCTGATCTTGATAGCAATGTTTGGAGTGGGGATCGAAGTTTATTTCGGTTTTCCAAAAACAACTCTAGAAGAATTTGGCATTCGTATGCTCAAAATGTTGTCGCTAGCTGCACCCGGTATTTGGATTGCATGGATAACCTCTAAGAAACTGAACGCATTGAATCGCGTTTTTAGTGACTACGAATATAAATCAGCCGCAGCACTGGCATATGAAAGCTACAGGCAAACGGTGGCGGAAGCTGGCAGTGACGAACTTAAACAACAACTGTTGGCGTTCGCTATTCGATCTTTTGGCGAGAATCCGACTCACTATTACGAGTCTGCAAAAAACGAAGCTTCGTCTCCCTTTGAATCGTTCTTTGAAAAAATGTCTTTTTTTAGCAAGAGTAAATCTGACTCATCCAAAAATACCTAGTTGCGTAAACGTAGAAAAACTCAAACCACCGAATGCGTACGCAGCCAGTCTTTCAGTGCAGCATCAATCCGAGTCTGCCAGCCGTCGCCGCTGGCTCTGAATGCAGCCGTCACTTCGGGTGACAGGCGGATGGTGATGCGGTCTTTCACGACCTCTGCCGGTGGTCTGCCGCGCGGCTTGAGCATTGCTTTGGCGGCTTGCACGCCAAACAGCTCTGGCAGCACTTCGCTCGCTGGCCGGGCACTGCTGATGTCCTGCTTATTCCATTCAGGGTTATCGTTGTCTGGCAATTCAGGATTCAAGCGTTTTTTCATAAATTTTCACCTCTCTTGAGTTGGCCTTGCGCAAACTGATCACGTGAAGCTTGTCAGCGCGGGGCGTAGATACAGCGGCATGCAACCGCCCGTTAATGCAGCCCGGTACCCGAAAACGTCGTTCACCATAATCTTT
>JBKCGU010000124.1:0-15147 GCA_046303055.1 Polaromonas sp. | reverse complement strand
GTCATTCCACCAGTGCAGGTGCCACAGGCGTGGCGGCGTCTGTGGTGGCCAGGTCAGCGGGTTCGCGGGGTTCGATGCCCGAGGCGCTGAGCATGTCGCGCAGCTTCAGGCCCAGCTCGTCGTACTTGAGCGAGCAGGAATTGGGGTAGGTGATATGGATGTTCACCGTCTTGGGTGGCCGGTCGGCCTCTACCACCATGCACACAGCGAGGTCTACCTGGGTGACGCTGTACTGGGCCATTGGCATGGCGGTTTGGATGCGATCCAACAAAGCGTAAACGGCTTGCGGGTCTTTGCTGGTGTCGGCTTCCAGCGAGATGCGTTCGCCTCTGGTGGCCCGTGACGACAGGCGCAGCTTCTTAACGACAACGCTCTCAATGCCGCTGCCCAGGTCGTAGGTGAAATCAAAATTACGCTGCATCAACGGCCCCAGGTCATACACCCGCAAGTCTTTGGGGTCGGGCGGCAGTTGAGGCAATTGCAGAATGGCAGCGGCAAACATGGCTTGCAGCGGCTCTATGGCCTTGTAGGAACCGCGAAAGTTCAGGTCCAACGAACCTTCAGACTGCGAGTAGACAAAGACAATCTCGAAGGCCGGGTTGTGCGGACGAATGGCAAACTGCCCACTCACCCACTCGGGGCTTTGCTGTGAATAGTCTTCAGGGTAAGCAAAGAAGTAATCGCGCTCACCCCGGCGAAAGGGCTCCACCGCGCAGTTGTTGCCCCGGCCCTCGGTGTGGTGAAAGTAGGTGCGGATGCTGTTGGCCAGCTTCTGGATGCTGGCGGCATCCACTTGAGCGGCGCTGTGCGGCAGGTTCTTGCGCTTGCGCCAGTGCGACAGGGTGTCGGCATGGTAGAAATGCATGGCACCACGCCAAAACAGGTTGTGGTCCAGATACGTGACCATGGCGCGCTCAAAGTGGTTGGCCATAGCGGCCAGCTTTTCAGTGAAGGCATTGGCGGCGTTGGGGTCGGCGTCGTGGGCCAGATGCCATTGGGCCTCGTCCACAATGGCGCGACAACCTTTCTCGCAGCTCAGCTCAAAGATGTCCCGAAACTCCGCATCCATCGGATTGCGCTGGACTTCGGGCAAGGCCAGCCAAGCGGCGAACAACTCGTCGTGCCGGGTCTCGGACATGGCGGAAAAGTCGAACTCGCCAAACACGGCGCGCCCAGCAAAGTAGCGGGCTAACAGCGCGTTGGGCATTTGCCGAAAAAAGGCTCTGGTCGAGTAATTACGGGTCATGTTGTCTCCCTGCTGAAAAGGTGAATCAGCGTTGAGCCAACGCCATCGGACGCCTCTGAGCATTGTTGTACAGTGCAGTATATCCACAGTACATATGCTGTATGGGGTAACACCATGGCCACCACCAAAACCACCACACTGACTTTTCGAATTGAGCCGGGGCTGAAAGAAGCAGTGCGCGCCGCCGCTGAGCTGGAACACCGCAGCATTGCCAACATGATTGAAATCATGATTCGGGACTATTGCGGGCGGGTGGGTGTCGAGATCACCGAACCGGGCGAGTTGGTCAATCGGAAGAAGCCAGCCAGGCCAAAAAAGTAGGTCGCATTGCTGCTTGACCGCACAAATGAATTCAGAGAGCACGAAAGAAAAAACATGACAACCCAAACCTACCTCGAACGGGCCATCGAAGACGGTCACGCCAAAATAGTCGGCGACGGTAAGGCCCAACGGATTCACTACATCCAGGCAAGTCACTCCGAGCGGTATTCCGATCCCGAGGAGAAAGTCCGGGCGGAATTCTGGGCCGAACTGATCTACAAGTATGAGTACAAGCCAGAGCGCATCCGTTTTGAGGTCAAAGTGCCGCGCCGCACACCGCATGATCTCGCTGACATCGTGATCTACGGGGCAAAGGACGACGAACTCAAGTCACCTTGGTTTGTTTTTGAATGTAAGCGCGCTGACGTAAGCGACGCTGAGTTTTCCCAGGCCATCGAGCAGTCCTGCGGCAACCGTGCCAGTTTGGGTGCAACCTACGCCGGCACCATCGCCGGACTGACCCGACGTCTATTGCGCTTCGACAAGTTTCCGGCGGGCGAGCGCGACAAGAACCGTATTGCTGACATCCCCTTGCGCTATGGCAAGCCGCCGGCCTGGCGTTTCTTCAAAGGAGGCTTCCGCATTGAGAAGGGTGCTCACGTTCCCGCATCTGATCTGCCAGCGATTCCGCGCGAAGAGCTCCGCTCTGCCATTCGCAAATGCCATCAAACTTTGTGGGAAGGTGGTCGGCGCAGTCCCATCGCCGCATTCGGCGAATTCTGCAAGCTCATCTTCGTCAAGCACCGTGACGAAAAGAACCCCGACCGCAGCGACGGTGAGCCCTACGCATTTCAGTCGCGAGAAGACGAAACGCCTGAGGAACTGGCGGCCCGTATTCACAAGCTATACGACACAGAGAAAAGCGCCGACCCGACAGTATTCGAAGGCAAGATCAACATCGATCCGCCTATCCTCGCACAGTGCGTTGAGCACTTGGAAGGCATTTCCCTCGATCGCACCGAACTGGACACCAAAGGCGTCGCGTTCGAAGAATTCATGGGCGGCTTCTTTAAAGGTGACTTCGGCCAGTTCTTCACCCCACGCGAGTTAATTGCCTTCGCGATTGAGGTGCTCAACCCCGATCGCAAAGATATGACGCTCGACCCAGCTTGTGGCTCAGGCGGTTTCCTGCTTTACGCCCTCGATCATGTGCGCCGCGAGGCAAATCGCAAGAAAAAGCCGGGCACTGTTGAACACTTCCGGTTCTGGCACGACTTCGCCGAAAAGAACTTGTTCGGCATGGAAATCAATGAAGAACTCGCGCGCGTCGCCAAGATGAACATGATCATCCACGACGACGGTCACACCAATATCGTCGGCCACGACGCGCTGGATTTTTTCGAGCGGCCCATGTCCGCCGAGGGCAAGCCGCTGGGGCCGAACCGTGAATACATTCTCGACAGGAACAAAGGCCTAAAGCCTGGAAGCTTTGACCTCGTTTTCACCAATCCGCCTTTCGGTTCCGTGATCAAACGCACTGAAAAAGCAGAAGGCTATCTGGAGCAATTCGAGCTACGAAACTTCCTCTCCAAAGGCATCACCGGTAGCGACGCCGACGAATCGAACCAAGGCGAGCAGGACGCCAAGCGAGGCGCCAAATCCGTGAAAGACCGCGCCAGCATCAAGACCGAAATTCTGTTTCTGGAGCGGGTGCACTCCTTCCTCAAGCCCGGTACGGGGCGCGTCGCTATCGTACTTCCCGACGGCATCCTCACCAACTCTTCGCTGCAAGGCGTGCGCGACTGGCTGCTGGCGCACTTTCAACTATTGGCCGTGGTTTCCCTTCCGCAGTTCGCCTTCTCTCACTACGACGCTGGGGTAAAGGCCAGTATCGTTTTTATGCGCCGTCTGGCGGATGGCGAAATCGTTCCTGCCGACGCACCTATTTTCATGGCGTTGGCCGAAAACATAGGTTACGACGCTACTGGCCGAAATTCCTTCGTAGTTACGCCTGTTAGCGAAACCCCAGAAAAGGAAAAAAAAGAAATCCTGAGCAGCGACCTATTTGATTACGAAGTTACCTATGAATGGAGCACTACCAACCCGAAGAAGCCGGGGTGGAGCGAGCGCAGCCGGGAAATTATTCCGGATACGGGACTTGTTGCGCAGTGGAGAGCTTTCCAAAAGGATCCGACACCTTTTTTCGTCTAAGCCCCGTCGCGGATGGCGAACCGGAATGGTTCGCGCTGCAACGGGGCGAAGCCAAATGGCGCCTTGATCCCCATTTTCATCGCCCCCGATTTAGCAACCTATTGCACAGATTAGAGAAGCTTGGTGCTTCAAGACTTGGGAGCTTGATAGGTCGATCTGGTGAACTGTGGGATCAAAAAGATGGGCGATTTCGGACCGAATTTCCCTACATTGAAATATCGGCGGTTGGCTTGGGCAACGACGAATATGCAGTATCAATGGTTGAGACAAGCAAGGCTCCAAGCCGTGCACGTCAAGTAGTTCGTGCTGACGATATATTGGTTTCGCTAACCCGCCCACATAGAGGTGCAATCGCAGGTATTCGTGGAGTAGATGATGGTGCGATTGCATCCACCGGATTTTGCGTTCTGCGCGATCTCAAAGATAGACGACTGTCGAAAAAATACCTCATGGCTGTGCTGCGATCGTCCATAGGGTTAGACCAACTGCTCATGCGGAGCAGCGGGGGAAACTATCCGGCGATCACCGAGGATGAATTAGAGAACGTGCTCATACCTATACCTGCGACGGCTAAGTTGCAGAATGATTTGGTTACCGCGATTGACGCGGCGCAAGCAGCGCGACTGAACAAGCTTGCGGAGGCCGAAACTCTGCTAGCTGGTCTCGATGACTATCTCCTCGCCACCCTTGGCCTAGCTCCGCCACCCACGGATGAGCGCAAGGTTTTTGCAGTTTCATTGGCTGACCTTGGCGCTCAAGCGAGACTCAATGCCGACTATTTCCACCCGGAACGTATTTTGTCAATTCGCGCACTTGCAGCCAATACACAAAAACTTAATTGTTCTCGGCTGGAGCAGGTCGTAGATTTCATTCGCGACCAGATCAAGACGCCAGGTCCCAACTATCTCAGCTTGGCCAACGTGCAAAGCAACACTGGCGCACTTTTAGCAACGGATGAAAACGTAACTGGGGCATGTTCCGTATTCCAGCATGGCGACGTGCTGTTTGCGCGCCTACGGCCATATCTCAACAAGGTTCATGCAACTGAGATCGATGGGTGCTGCTCGCCAGAGTTTCACGTTCTAAGAAGCAAGAACAACGAAATACTTCGGCCTGATTACCTCGCCGCAATACTTCGCAGTCGCCTTACCCTTGCCCAAACTCGGCACATGATGACGGGCAATACCCATCCGCGCCTTACCAACGACGATGTTGTGAACTTGGTCATTCCGGTGCCAAAGCCTGTCGTCCAAGAAGCCGTCGCTGCCGAAGCTCGCCGCCGCCGCGATGAAGCCCGCCGCCTGCGTACTGAGGCTGATTCAGGCTGGCAGGCCGCAAAAACATGGTTCGAGGAACAGCTGCTAGGGCCGGTGCAAAGATGATTATCGAATTCCTGATTACCTTTCACCGCGCAGCTGACACGGAGATATTGAGCATCATTCGTGACTGTCTCGTCAAAGTAATGGAAGACAACCTGAACCAATTCGATGATGAGGCGGTTCAGCGGATGATCATCCCTCGAGTAGAACGATTGGGTGGTACTGCCATAGCAGCGGATGGCAATCATTACCATCGAGTGCTATTAGGTTTTGCACTTGATCTGCCTGAAGAGGCTGAGTCCCTGCGCCTCGTGGTGGATGAATTTGCAGAGGCTCTTAACACAGCTCCGGTCGTGCATCTCGTTAAATTTGATGACCCCTTGATTCGTGCCGATCTGGCCAGATGGGGTGATGAAATCTACGCCCTAGAAATGAAGCTGCGGCGGGTGCTTTCGTTCGTCTATCTTCACGCCTATCAGGACGGTGACCCTTACGAATTGTTGCGTGAGGAAAGCGTTCAACCGATGAAAAGCGAGCGGCCAAAAGCCCAGGAAATGCAAGACCGCGCCGAGAACCAGTTCTTCCATTTGACGTTTGGCCAGTACGTTCATTTGAATCGCCGTCCGGAGTTCAAGCTCCCTGACCTGCTCGCCTTGGTGCGCGAACAGGAAGCTTATGAGGGCTTCCGTGAGGAGCTTGCCCGCGCTCCGGTCGAAGATGAAGACGATGCTGTGTTGCTGGCTGGCCTCAAGGAGCGTATGGAAGCCATTGAAGCCATGCGAAATTGCTGTGCTCACAGCCGCAGGCCATCGAAGAAGGTGGAGGAGAACTATCTCACCGCGCGACCGCTGCTTGATCAACTTCTAGACCGTTATCTAGCGCGTTGGGAGTGGCAGGAGCCTATAGAAGAATCCTTGTGGGGCCGTGCCGCGCGCGAAGCCGTTGAGAACGCTCTGGAGCGGGCTGACTGGGATGAGGCAAACCGACAGATTACGCTTTTTGATCGTGATGATGATCGTATTCGCGAGACGGTTACATCCAGAGAGGAGCTTGATCACTATTTGGCACTGGTTGCCTCTAGTGCGTTTTACGCAAATGCTCCTAGGGTAGACGGTGAATACCTCGACGAGTGTGACGAATACGGAATCCTCGAAGCAGTACTCAGAAATTATGAAGAACGGCTCGAAGAATTTTTTCGAAATGACGAGCCAGTAGAGGATTGAGTTATCTTGGAGGAAACGAATGGCAATCTGGTTAATTCGCGCCGGTTCACACGGCGAATACGAGCAAAAGTTCATTCAAGAAAACCGGGTCTATGTGACATGGGACGGGCTTGATGTGAACTTGATCAAACTGGCCGAGCGTGCGGAGCTGGTCACCGCAATGACACAGCGCAACCCCGACACCAAGCCCAAGGCGATCTTGAATTGGGTCAGCCAGGTGTGGCCGTTTGCACATGGCATCAAGAAGGGGGACTTGGTGATATTGCCGCTCAAGTCGCAGCCTGCGATTCAGATTGGCGAGGTCACGGGCGATTACCACTTTGAATCTGGCGGGCCAGACCCTTACTTTCACTGGCGGCCAGTCAAGTGGATTGGCGAAGCCGTGCCGCGTGCCAACTTCGGCAAGGATTTGCTGTTTACCTTCGGCGCGTTCATGACGATCTGCCGGGTGCAGCGCAACAATGCCGAGCAGCGCATTGCAGCTATGCGCGCCAACGGCTGGAAGCCCGAAACCATTTCAACGGTGACTAAGGCCACGGCCACTGCACCGGTAACGGATGAGGGGGCGGAAGACACCAATCTGGAAGACTTGGCCCACGATCAAATTGCCCAGCTCATTTCCGCCCGCTTCAAGGGCCATGGCTTGACGCGGCTGGTGGAGGCGATCCTGAAAGCGCAGGGGTACACCACCTACCGCAGCCCGGAGGGTGCGGACGGCGGCGCGGACATTCTGGCGGGCGCTGGCCCGCTCGGATTCGGTGCGCCGCGCTTGTGTGTGGAAGTTAAGTCCGAAAGCAGCCCCATTGACCGCCCGACAGTCGACAAGCTGCTGGGCGCGGTTTCCAAGTTTGGTGCGGACGAGGGCTTGTTTGTCTCATGGAGCGGATTCAAGAGCAATGTTCAAAAGGAACTTGCCGCCAGTTTTTTCAAGGTGCGGCTATGGACCCAAAAAGAACTGCTCGAACAACTCTTTGCCCACTACGACCACCTGGCCGAGGACTTGAAGGCAGAACTGCCGCTGAAGCGGGTCTGGATGGTGGCGGCGCAGGATGGGGAATAGCCAAGGGGGAGGGACAAATTGCCCCCCTCCTTTAGCGGTTGTTACGGCGGTCGATTACGCCAGCAAGCTGGCCAGCCTTTGGCCTAGGGCATCAAACGCCTTGACCTGTTCAGCCTGGCGCCGGTCTTGGATGTAGACGCCACTCATGCCCTGCTTGATATGGTTCTCGCATTCGTTGATCACGTCGTTGGAGATGCCCAGTTGACTCATCAGGGTAGACGCGGTACGGCGCAGGTCGTGCGCGGTCCAGCGGCCACCTTCCAGCATCAGCGCGTCAACGGCCTTGGTTCTGTTTTGCAGGCGCGCGCTTTCGCTGCTTTGGCGGTCGGCCAGTTGTTTGCCAAATGACTTGACGCACACCGGCCCAGTGGCCCGGCTATCGGGGAAGACCCAGGCCACTGGCTTGCTGGTGACGCGATCCGCTTCGCGCAGGGTGGCCAACTCGGTGAACTGCTGCACGGCGAAGTCGCTCAAGTGGATCAGGTGATCGCGTTGGTTCTTGGTGGTGGGCAAGTACCAGGTGCGGGCTTGCAGATCAACAAAGCCGAGTTGCACTGCGCCAGACTTTTGCGCCGTGTTGTGCGCGTCTACCGTGGCCTGTAATGCCTGCTGCTGGGGCTTGGCATCGGCCCACACTGCGCCCATCAGCTCACCGATGCGGCAGCCGGTGGCCAGAATCAGCCACAACCCAAGAACGGTGCGCCTGCTGAGATTGGCGGTGGACAGTTGCTTCACCAGCGCGGCCAGCTCGTCGTTTGACAGCACCCGGTCGCGCTTGATGTCTTTGCCGCCGACCTTGCGCTTGCTGATCAACTCAATCGGGCTGTGTTCGATGATTTCACGCTCAGCGGCGAAGCGAAACATTTGCTTGAGGTCGGCCAGCAGCATGTTGGCGGTGCGCAGCTTGCCCTCGGCTTTGACGGCATCCAGAATGGCGAGAATGTCGGCCTTGCGCACGTCGATGACGGCGATGTCGCCCAACGTGTCAAACACCCGCCGCTCAAACTGCTCGCGCACATACTGCCCGCCGTCTTTGCGCCCGATGCGCTTGCCGTCGCCGCCGATGTGGGGAGCCAGCTCGGTAGCGGCCCAACGCTCGAAAACCTGTTTGACGGTCAGCCGCCGCTGCCGGTCCAGTTCGGCTTGTTGCTCAGCCGTGGCCGCAGCGCGTTTGTCTTTGTCGGCCTGCTGGCGCGCGTCTTCGCTGGCTTGCAAGCGTTCGGCCTCAAGCTTGGCAAAGTGCTGGCGCAGGTCGCGGGCACCGTCTTTGTACTGCTTGGACCAGCCCGCCGCCTTTTCGCGGGCTGCCGCCAGGGTCAGATAGCCTTCACGCCCTTTGGGGTCGTAGGCACCCACCGCGAGGGTGTCGCGCTGGCCGGTACTGGTGGTGTAACGGAAATAGAATGATCGCTCACCACCCGGTGTGATCCTGCCCAAGAACCGGCCAGCGCCGCGCGGTGCCGGGTCTGTAAACCACTGGTCAGCGCCGTTCGGCTTTGACCCCATTTCTTTGTCTGTGATGATTCCCATGACCTGCTTTCCAGTTGCCGTTCGGTTGCCGTTTCTCCCGGCTGGTTGCCGTTCGGTTGCCGTTTCTCGCTAGCTGTCATTGTACATCTTGGGTTGAATTAGGATGCTAAATGTTCGTAAGTAGTTGATTTGTAATGAATAAAATAAATATCACGGATGCGGTTGTTTCTTTTGGAACGCAGTTTGTATTGACTACGAACCAAGGGGTAGTGGGTTCAATTCCTGCCAGCCGCACCAGAATTTAGGTTCTAGAACAATAGCTTAGAGGCTTACCCCTCTAGGCTATTTTTCTTTGTGCTTTCGGTTGATTGCCAATTTCGGGGGGTGCTGAAAGCCAGATACATGAAGTCGTTTACTATCAAAATAGTAGCTGCTCGCGCATGTATCCATTGGTCTTGAGCACTAAAAGACACCTGAAAACGGCTTAAAACAGCGCAAAAGAAGGCTATACAAGGCCGAAAATGCCTGAAAACAAGCCAACTTAGGGTCTAAAAGTAGCCAAAAGCGCCTGTTTATATGGGCAAGTAGCTCCTAAATTTATAGTGACTTGATCCCTACAATGCACCATGAGCAAAGCCTTCACCAAAGAGTCTGATTCTGATGACGACGAACTGGTCTTGCCGGCGCTGCCTGCGGGCGGCAAAAACTACATCACGCCGGCCGGTTATGCGCGCTTGCGCGATGAGCTGCTTGACCTGATGGATGTGGAACGGCCCAAGATCGTGGATGTGGTGCACTGGGCGGCCAGCAATGGCGACCGGTCTGAAAACGGTGACTACCTGTATGGCAAAAAGCGTCTTCGGGAGATTGACCGGCGCATCCGTTTTTTAACCCAGCGGCTGGAGATCGCCGACATCACCGATCCGTCCGTTCACCATGGCAAAGACCAAGTGTTTTTTGGCTGCACGGTGGCCTATGAGGACGATGAGGGCACTGAACGCAGCGTCACCATTTTGGGCATTGACGAGGCAGACACCCTGGCGGGTCAGGTGAGTTGGGTGTCTCCCGTGGCCAGGGCATTGCTCAAGGCGCGAGTGGGTGATGAAGTCAGCTTGCCAACACCGGATGGCGTGCGGGTGTTGAGTGTGCTGCGAGTTGACTACCCCGAACCTGGCTCAAGACCAGCCTCAAGCTAACTGCCAGGCCGCATGCGCTGCACCCGCAGCACAGACGAGGTTCGCTTGACGTTTCTCATTACGGTGGCCAGATGCGCCCTGTCGCGCACGGCGATGCCAAAGCGCAGTTCGGTGGCGTCCTGGGCGCGTTCCTGGCCCATGTTGACGTGGGTGATGTCGGCCTCTGCAGTGGCTAGCGCTGCCGCCACCCGGGCCAGCACGCCTTTGCCATTGGTAACGGTGATGAGCAGCTCGGTTTCAAACAGCCGCACGGGCTCGTCTGACCAGTCGACGGCGATAAAGCGTTCGCTGTCGCGGTGCTGTAGACGCTTGGCCACGACGCAATCGTCGGCATGCACGACCAGGGCTTCACCCCGCCCCAGATAGCCCAAAATACCGTCGCCCGGTATCGGCTTGCAGCAATCGGCAAACTGCACTGATGCACCTTCGCTGCCGTCCAGTACCAGTGAGCCCTGCGACACCGATTCATGCGCGGTGTAGCGTTCGCGGCTCAGTAGCAGGGCGTCTGGCTTTTCGCCTTTTTCAGCCAGTAGCACCACAATGCGCTTGGCCACCATGCTGGCAATTCGTTTGCCCAGGCCAATGTCTGTCAGCAAATCTGCGCGCGACCGGTTGCCGCTGAAGCGCAAGATTTTTTCCCACAGCAAGCGGTTCGGTGCGCTGTCGTCGGGCAGGCGCTCAATGCCTTCTGCGCGCAGTGACTGGCTCAGCATTTTCTCGCCCAGGTCTTGCGACTCCACCAGCGCCATGGTTTTCATGTGATGACGAATCTTGGACCGGGCTTTGCCCGTCCTGATAAAACTTAGCCAGCCGGGGTTGGGGCTGGCCACGTCGCTAGTGATGATTTCAAGCACGTCGCCGTTGCGCAGCTCAGACCGCAGTGGCACCTGTTCGCCATTGACTTTGGCGGCTACTGCGCGGTGGCCAATATCGCTGTGAATGGCGTAGGCAAAATCCACAATCGTTGCGCCGCGCGGCATCGCCATGATCTGGCTCTTGGGCGTGAGCACATACACCGCATCCGGGAAGAGATCAATCTTGACATGGTCCCAAAACTCGGCGGCATCGCGCGTTTCGTGCTGAATGTCCAGCAGCGACTGCAACCACTGCGACCCAAGCCGCTGGGACGCGTCACTGGTTGGGTCTTTGGCCTTGTATAGCCAATGGGCAGCCACGCCAGATTCAGCCACGACATGCATGGCCTCGGTGCGCATCTGAAACTCAATATTGGTGCCAAACGGCCCGACAAGCGTGGTGTGCAGTGACTGGTAGCCATTGATTTTCGGGATGGCAATGTAGTCCTTGAACTTGCCCGGCAACGGCTTGTAATGCTGATGCAGCACGCCCATGGCGGTGTAGCAGGCGTTTAGCCGGTCAACAATGACGCGAAACCCGTAAATGTCGGTCACCTGCGCAAAGGACAAGTGTTTTTCGTCCATCTTGCGGTAGATGGAGTACAGCGTTTTTTCGCGGCCAGAGATTTGTACCTCTATGTTTTCGCTTGCAAAAGCTGATTCGACTTCTGCACGCACCCGCTTGATAACGTCCCGCCTGCGGCCACGGGCCTTGAGCAGCGCTTTGCTCAAGGTAGCGTAACGCCAGGGGTGCAGGTGTTGAAACGACAACTCTTGCAGTTCGCGATAGGTGGTGTTCAGGCCCAGGCGGTGGGCGATAGGTGCGTAAATGTCCAGCGTTTCGCGTGAAATGCGCGCCCATTTTTCACGCGGTGCATCGCCAAGCGTGCGCATGTTGTGGGTGCGATCGGCCAGCTTGATCAAAATTACCCGCACATCGCGCGCCATGGCCAGCAGCATTTTTCTGAAAGACTCGGCCTGGTTTTCTTCTCTGGTGTTGAACTCCAGCTTTTCCAGCTTGGTCAGCCCATCAACCAGCTCGGCAACTGAAGCGCCAAAGCGCTCGATCAGTTCAGGCTTGGTCACGCCACAGTCTTCAATCGCATCATGCAGCAGGGCGGCCATCAGGGCTTGTGCGTCGAGCTTCCATTCGGCGCATTGCTGGGCCACTGCGATCGGGTGGGTAATGTATGGCTCGCCGCTGTTGCGCAGCTGGCCCAGATGTGCTTCGTCAGCAAAACGGTAGGCCCGGCGGATGTTGTCAACATCCAGAGAGCTCATGTAGTCCAGCTTCGCCGTTAGCGCGGCAAAGCTGGCGGCAGCGGCGTTGGCGGCGGCAGGCGTGGTCTTGTTGACAGCTGGCTTGGCAGGCCGGGCCTGCTTGGCTGATGTGGCCAAGGGCGTGGTTGGAGGCAGTGCGCTCATACCTCAAATGTATCGCGGGGCGCTTACAACACAAAGCCAATGGCCTTTGCGCTGCGCCAACGGTGTGCCCTGAAAGCAAAAAAGCACCGCCAAGCAGTGCTTTTTCAGGCGGCTGTGATATGAATCAGCCGGGGACTTTTTTCAGCATTTCCAGGCCAATCTTGCCTTCGGCAATTTCGCGAAGGGCGGTGACGCCAGGCTTGTTTTTGCTGTCAATTTTGGCGGTGTGGCCTTGGCTCAGCATGCGCGCGCGGTAGGTCGCCGCCAAGACCAGCTGAAAGCGGTTCGGGATTTTTGCGAGGCAGTCTTCAACAGTGATGCGGGCCATGGAGTTCTCCGTGTGGGGTCAAAATTCAAGGATGTTCAAACAATATGCAGGGCTTTAAAAGTTTCGGCTCTTGCGATGCGCTGGGCTGAAAACTTCAGCCGCTGGGCGTGCACGATGGTTTTCAGGTCGAAAACAGCACGTTCAAACAGCTCGTTAATTATAACGAAGTCGAATTCCCGGGCCTGCGCCATCTCGTTGGCGGCGTTTTTCAGTCGCAACTCGATGATGTCTACCGCGTCTTCGCCACGTCGCTGCAGGCGCGAGCGCAGTTCTTCCCAGCTGGGCGGCAGGATAAAAATCAGTACCGCATTGGCAAAAATGCGCTTGATATTGATCGCGCCCTGAAAGTCAATCTCTAAAATCACATCTGCGCCATGGGTCATTCGCTCCTCGATGGTCTGGCGCGACGTGCCGTAGCGCTGGCCGTGCACATGCGCCCATTCCAGAAACGAGTTGCGCAGAACCATGGCATCAAATTCGTCCGGGGAGATGAAAAAATATTCTCGTCCGTGCTTTTCCTGGCCGCGTGGGGCTCTGGTCGTGTGCGACACCGCAGGCTGGACGCGCGCGTCTATCTCCATCAGTGCCTTGACCAGGCTAGACTTGCCCGCCCCGCTGGGCGCTGCTACAACAAATAGGTTACCTGGATAGTCCATGTTTTATCGCTTCTTGGCGGCGTCACTCAATGTTTTGTACTTGTTCACGAATCTGCTCAATCAGCACCTTCATGTCGACCGAAATTCGCGTCAGTTCGAGCGACGCCGATTTCGAGCCAAGGGTATTGGCCTCACGGTGCAGCTCCTGAATCAGAAAATCTAGCCGTTTGCCCAGCTCGCCTCCACCTTCGAGCAGACGGTCAATCTCGTCAAGATGCGAAGCCAGGCGCGTGACTTCTTCGGCCACATCAATGCGAATCGCAAAGCTGGTCGCCTCGTTCAAGGCCCGGTCATGGGCTGACTCTGGCATCACAGCGCCAGCTGCCAGGGCCATAGCCTCCTTGAAGCGTTCCAGAAATTTGGCCTTTTGCTGTTCTACCAGCCTGGGCACCAGCGGCGCGACCTGAAGCGACAGGGCACGCAATTGGGCCGTGCGGTCTGTCAGCATGTCCTTGAGGCGGCCGCCTTCGCGCTGGCGGGCTGCCATCAGCTCTTTCAGGGCCTTTTTAGCCAGTTTGAGCAACTCATCAGTGTTGTCGTGCGGCCTTTTGTCTTCATTGGTGGCGATGCGCAACACATCGGCCACACTGAGCGGGGCGGCTTGCGGTAGCCAGGACTTCACGGTGTCCTGCAGCGAACCCAAGCGCTGTAGGGTGGCCGGTAAGGGGGGCTGCAAGCTGCTGGCAGAACCGGCGCTGAGTGCCACACGCAGCTCAATTTTGCCGCGCTTGAGCTTTGCCGTGAGCAGCTCACGCAGGGCAGGCTCAAGCTGGCGCAGCTCGTCTGGCAAACGAAAGGCCAGGTCCAGGAAACGGCTGTTAACCGAGCGAATTTCCACGCCCAACAGCACATTAACCTGCTGGTTTGGCTCGTCCTGCGCGCCTGCGGTATGGCCGCTTGACTGGACGGCTGCGTAGCCGGTCATGCTGTAAACTGACATTGAGTGTTCAAGCTTTCCGTAAAAACAGGGTTTCAAGAGCAGTATTGGGAGGCTTTTAACTTCTGCTTACCTTCAAATTATGTCAAAGGTCAAACCAGCACCACTGCCGCCCGACACCGTGATCGGTGGCTATCGGGTTGTGCGTAAGTTGTCTGCAGGCGGGTTTGGGTTAGTTTACTTGGCAGTTGACAACGAAGGCCAGCAGGTTGCCATCAAGGAATACTTGCCCGCATCTTTGGCAGGCCGCCAACCGGGCGAATTGTTGCCGCAGGTGCAGCCCGAGAAGTTATCGTTTTACCGGCTGGGGCTGAAGAGCTTTTTCGAAGAAGGCCGCTCGCTGGCCCAGATTTCACACGGCTCAGTGGTCAGTGTGCTGAACTTCTTCCGCGAAAACGAAACCGTCTACATGGTGATGAACTACCTGGAAGGCGGCACACTGCAAGAATTCATCGTCACCGCGCGTGAGCTGAAAAAACAGAAAGTTTTTCGCGAATCAACGATCCGTTCGTTATTCGACGAAATCCTGCGCGGTTTGCGCATCGTGCACCAGCACAAGATGCTGCACCTGGACATCAAACCGGCCAACATTTTTGTCACCGACGACGACCGTGCGGTATTGATTGACTTTGGCGCTGCGCGCGAGGTACTGAGCAAGGAAGGCAACTTCATCCGCCCCATGTACACCCCCGGCTTTGCTGCGCCAGAAATGTACCGGCGCGACTCGCCGATGGGCCCGTGGACAGATATTTATGCGATTGGTGCCTGCATTTACGCCAGCATGCAGGGCTACCCGCCAAACGACGCGCCCCAGAGGCTTGAAAAAGACCGTTTGTCGCTGGCCCTGTCGCGCCACAAAGGCGTGTACTCTGACAACTTGATTGAAGTCGTCGAGTGGTGCATGGCGCTGGACCCGCAGTCCAGGCCGCAATCGGTATTTGCGCTTCAAAAAGAACTCAGC
>JBKCGU010000123.1:0-15201 GCA_046303055.1 Polaromonas sp. | reverse complement strand
CAGTTGGATGCGCCCGAGTGTGCCGCGCCCGGCGTGTCCAGCAAGGCGAGACAACGAAGCGGGCTACTGCCCGCCAGGCGGAGCAACGCAGCTGGGCGCGTTGGGAGCGGTGCAATCGGGCGCATAGCGCCGTCACTTTGTCCATCGGGTCGCCGGGAACGAGCTGGCCCAGCGCGGTCTTGAATTTCTCCAAAAATTGGTCGGCCAAGGCTTCTGTCACGATAAGGCGCTTGGCATTAGCCGTTTTTCAGTTGCTCTAACACGGCATGCGCTGCTGCCGCAGATGAAGCCGGGTTTTGCCCCGTGATGAGCTTGCCATCGGTCAGCACATAGGATTGCCAGTCAGCGCCCTTGCTGTAAAGCCCGCCGTTTTTGACCAGCATGTCTTCCACCAAAAAGGGCACGATGTCGGTGAGCTGAACGGCGGCTTCTTCGGTGTTGGTAAAGCCGGTGACCTTTTTACCCTTGACCAGCGGCGAGCCGTCGGCGGCCTTGGCGTGGCGCAGCACGCCCGGCGCGTGGCAAACAGCAGCGACTGTTTTGCCCGCTGCCGCCATGGATTCGATCAGTTTGATCGAGTCAGCGTCTTCTGCGAGGTCCCACAAGGGGCCATGACCGCCGGGGTAAAACACCGCGTCAAAGTTCTTGCCAGACACCGAAGCCAGCTTGCCCGTACTGGCCAATAGCGCCTGTGCAGCGCTGTCTGACTTGAACCGGCGCGTGTCGTCGGTCTGTGCGTCGGGCGCATCACTGGCCGGGTCCAGCGGCGGTTGACCGCCCTTGGGCGAGACCACGGTGATGTCAGCGCCAGCGTCCTTGAAAACATAATAAGGAGCGGCGAACTCCTCCAGCCAGAAGCCGGTTTTCTTGCCGGTATTACCGAGCTGGTCGTGAGAGGTGAGAACCATCAAAATTTTCATGGGGTGTCCTTGGTTCGGCAGCAAAAGCGGTTCGATCACGCTTGAACAACGCTTTTTTGCCTGGCGGGTTGGAAAAGTTGGAGGGCGCGCAGCCCAGACGTCGAATGGTTAACCTTAGCCCGCCCCGAGCAAGTCTGGGACAAGCCACGACCGCGCTGGTCTGTCAGAAGAAGCGCCGTTCCTTGAGATGGCCGGCTTTTAGAAGCCGCGAAATTTTGCAAATCTGCTGACGCTTGTCAGCACGGCCGTCTCGTTCTGCGGCGCTGCTGATGCTGACACAGTGCGCTGTGCACGTTAAGCTGCGTCTTGAATATTTGTTCAGCGGCGTTTTAGGGCTCCAGGCCAATAAATACCTGGATTAGCAGCTCCTGAATTTATAGCGCCCTCAATGCTTGCTGCGCAGCCTCAGGACTGCGCACATAGCCAAAACGCAAAGGCAGCTGCCGGGCCAGCTCCTCCTGAAACACCCACAAGCCCAACTCAGTGGCATCAGCGACCTGCAGCATGTCCAGGGTATGCACCAAGCCAAAGCCAAGTGCCGTCTCGAGGTAAACGCGCCCATGCTCATCGAGAAAGCAGCGTTGGACAATGGCCATCTGCTGGGTATGGCTCGTCACTTCAAAATCAGGCGCACCACCCACACGCCATACAAACGGCGTGGCTTCGAGTTCGACATACACGCGCTGCGGGCCGTTTTGAAAAAACCACTGGCCCTCGGCGTCACAGGCATAGTTGCGCTGGATGAAGTCAATCAGTTTGTCGTGTTTGAGCAGCGAGCCCTTGCTGGCCAGCTGTCGGCCGGGCTCGGTTGACGGTGCACAAAACGGCCCCGCCGCCTGTGCCCGATCGTCGCGCATGTACCAGTTGCCGCGCGCATCAAGCCCCAGCCAGCCGTAGCAGTGCGGCACATTCGGCCATTTGGCGATAGCGGCCCTGACGATGTCATCCATGCGTGAATCCTTCCTGAGAGCAGTCTAAACGTGTGTCGCCAAAAACGCTGTTACGGCTTGCGGCATGGCCCGCACATTCGCAGGAAAAGGCCCCGATGGAAAGCCGACGTGGCCGCCCTGTGCTGGCTGCCAGAGGGTGACGCTGCCGCTCACGTCTGCTGGCTGGGGCAGGCTCCAGGCGGGAATGAAGGGGTCGTTGGTGGCATTGAGCGCCAGGGCAGGCACAACAATACAGCCCATGTGCGGCTTGGCAGAGGCGCGCTTCCAGTAGTCGTCGGTGTCTTTAAAACCATGCAGTGGTGCGGTGACGATGTTGTCAAACGCATACAGGTCACGCGCGGCCAGCAGGTCACTGCGGCTGAACAAACCGGGATGCTGGTCGAGCTTTTGCAGCGCCTTGGGCACCATGCTGCGTAAAAACATGCGCGTGTAAACCAGCCGGTTAAAGCCGCGCCCAATCTCCCAGCCGCTAGCAGCCAAATCAAGCGGCGAACACACGCTGGCCACGGCACGAACCACGTGCGCGGCGCTGGCACCCAGCTCACTGGCCCAGCGCATCAGCGCATTGCCGCCCAGTGAGATGCCCACCGCCACCAGCGGCCCGGCATGGCCAGATTGCAGGCGGCGCAGGATCCAGTCAATCTCTTGAAAATCACCTGAATGGTAGGCGCGCGGCGCGTAGTTCAACTCCCCCGAACAGCCCCTGAAGTGCGGCACGGCGCAAGCCCAGCCACGGGCGCGTGCAGCATCGGCCAAGGCCTGGGCGTAGTGGCTGCCCGACGAGCCTTCAAGACCATGAAAAATCACCAGCAGCGGTTTTGCCTCCACACTTTTTACTTCGTGTGATGCGCTGCCGCCCGAGGGGTCTAATTTTTCTAGGGGCGGCGCGTCGGAAAATGGCTGCTGGGCATCCACCAAAAAATCAACATCGACAAAGTCGTGGTCTGGCGTCACCCAGCGTTCGCGCCGAAACGTTGGCGCGTTGCCGACATAACGCTCGGCACGCAGCGCGGCCCAAATGGTTTGCAGGTTGCCGCCAGGCAGCCACCAGGGCGCTTCATATTTCATAGCTGTTAACGCTCATTAATGAAGGACTTGCGGGCTTTCGTGGACTTCCAGCATCTCGCTCGGCGTACCGGGGCTGGCGTGATGCGCCACCATGCGCCAGCCCTGCGGTGTTTTTTGGTACACATTGGTGGCAATCACATAGGCGTGGCGCGAACCGGCGTCGGTCAGCACCTCGATGCGCTCCAGCACGCTGTGCACGCTGGCGCCGAGCGACTCGACCCGGTGCACTTTTTCAGCCCTGACCTGAATGCTGCCGTTGCTGAACATCATGTCGAATGCCGCACGAATCGCACCGGCGCCAAGCAGCCGCGCGCCGCCAGGGTGCACGCACACGATCTCGTCTTCGTCAGCCCAGCAGGCCATCAGCTTGTCAATGTCGCCGCTTTGCAGCGCTTCGTAAAACATGGTCTCGATGTCGTCGGGACTGCTGGCATCGAAAGGGACGGTTTTGGATTTGCGCATAGTGGTGATGGGGCAGGCTTGATCAGCGCTGCGCCAAGTCTGTAGATGCTGCCATTAGGCCACGGGTGGATGGCACTTGCCAAACCGATTGCCCGCCTGCGGCAAACAACAGCGGGCCCGGCTGCGGCGTGACGGTATAGCCGGCGGTGAACTCGCCAAATGCTGGCAATATGGCGCTGCGGTCTTCAAATACAAAGCAGGACAGCCTCAGGCGGTCACGCGCGGGGCCCTGCAAGCGCACCGCCGGCTGGGTGTGCCCTGCCAGAACGGCATGGCTGGCATGCGCCTGTCGCGCCGGGTACCCTTGTTCCAAATCGAAAATAGTGGTGGCGCGCTGGCACTTGAGAAAGACTCAGCAACCCGGGGAGCTGATGGCGCTGCCGCCTGTGATCGCTGGCACGAACCCAGGCTCGATATGGCGACCTATTTTTTCTGGCGATACTTGCGAAGCGCGGCAATTTGAGCAGCCATCACAGCAAGCTCGGACTGTGCCATGGCGATATCGATGTCGCCTTTTGCATTTTTCAGGGCTTCTTCGGCAGCGGCTCTGGCTGACGTCGCCTTCGCTTCATCGAGGTCTTTGCCGCGAATCGCGGTGTCACTCAAAACCGTCACCGAATGGGGCTGTACCTCAAGCAAGCCGCCCGCCACAAACACAAACTCTTCGCTGTCGTCAGCCTTAACAATACGCACCGCACCGGGTTTGATGCGGGTGATCAACGGGGTGTGACGTGGGTAAATTCCCAACTCTCCCGCCTCGCCAGGCAAAGCCACAAATTTGGCTTCACCTGAGAAGATGGATTCTTCTGCCGAAACGACGTCTACATGAATGGTTGACATGGGGGTTCTTTCGCGGCGCTTGCCACAAGCTGTCTCATTAAACCTTCTTGGCTTTCTCGAAAGCCTCGTCTATCGTGCCGACCATGTAAAAAGCCTGTTCTGGCAGATGATCGCACTCGCCAGCAACAATCATCTTGAAGCCGCGAATGGTTTCAGCCAGACTGACGTACTTGCCTGGTGAGCCGGTAAACACTTCAGCCACGTGAAAGGGTTGGCTCAGGAAGCGCTGGATCTTGCGGGCGCGTGCCACAGCCAGCTTGTCTTCTGGCGCCAGTTCGTCCATGCCCAAAATCGCAATGATGTCGCGCAGCTCTTTGTAGCGCTGGAGGGTGCCCTGAACAGCGCGAGCTGTGGCGTAGTGGTCTTCACCGACCACGTTCGGGTCAAGCTGACGGCTGGTCGAATCGAGCGGGTCAACCGCAGGATAGATGCCCAGCGAGGCGATGTCGCGGGACAGCACCACCGTGGAGTCAAGGTGAGCAAAGGTGGTGGCAGGTGACGGGTCGGTCAAGTCATCGGCGGGCACGTAAACGGCCTGGATGGAAGTGATCGAACCCACTTTGGTCGACGTGATGCGCTCTTGCAAGCGGCCCATTTCTTCGGCCAGCGTTGGCTGGTAGCCCACAGCCGATGGCATACGGCCCAGCAGCGCGGACACTTCGGTGCCCGCCAGGGTGTAGCGGTAAATGTTGTCGACAAAAAACAGAACGTCACGGCCTTCGTCACGGAAGGACTCGGCAATCGTCAGGCCGGTCAGCGCCACGCGCAAACGGTTGCCTGGTGGCTCGTTCATCTGACCGTACACCATGGCCACTTTGGACTCGCCCAGGTTCTCAAGATTCACCACGCCAGAGTCAGCCATCTCGTGGTAGAAGTCATTGCCTTCACGGGTACGCTCGCCCACACCGGCGAACACGGACAAGCCCGAATGTGCCTTGGCAATGTTGTTGATCAACTCCATCATGTTCACGGTCTTGCCGACGCCAGCGCCGCCAAACAGGCCCACTTTGCCACCCTTGGCAAACGGGCACACCAAGTCAATCACCTTGATACCTGTTTCCAGCAGCTCTTGCGATGGGCTGAGTTCGTCATAGGCCGGGGCTTTGCGGTGAATCGGTGCGGTCAAGGTCTGGTCAACCGGGCCACGCTCGTCAATCGGTGCGCCCAGCACGTCCATGATGCGGCCCAGTGTTGCCTTGCCAACCGGGACGGTGATGTTCGCGCCCGTGTTGTAAACGATGTTGCCACGACGCATACCATCAGACGTGCCCAGTGCAATCGTGCGCACCACGCCGTCACCGAGCTGCTGCTGTACTTCAAGCGTCAGCGCTGAGCCGTCCATTTTGAGCGCGTCATAAATACGCGGCATCTGGTCACGTGCAAACTCCACGTCAACCACTGCGCCGATACACTGAACAATCTTGCCTTGAGCTTGAGCCATGATGAAGTCCTATTGGGTTCTTTAATCTTTAAATCTGTGTTCGGGTGGGCTGCTTCGGGGTTTAAGCCTTTAAACCGCAGCCGCACCGCTGACGATTTCCGAAAGTTCTTTCGTGATCGCCGCCTGACGTGTTTTGTTGTACACCAGCTTGAGCTCACCAATCACGCTGCCAGCGTTGTCAGTTGCCGCCTTCATGGCGACCATGCGGGCTGACTGCTCGGAGGCCATGTTTTCGGCAACGGCTTGAAACACCAGCGCCTCAACATAGCGAACCAGCAGGTCATCAATCACGGTCTGCGCATCGGGCTCATAGATGTAATCCCAGCCGTGCTGGTCTTTGTCAGCCTGCAAGCGGTCAGCCGTGAGCGGCAGCAACTGCTCGACCACGGATTCCTGGCGCATGGTGTTGATGAACTTTGTGTAGCACAGGTAAACGGTTTTGATCTTGCCTTCAGCGTACGCATCGAGCAGCACCTTGACCGGGCCAATCAGCTTGTCTAGGTGCGGCTTGTCGCCCAACTGTGTTGCATGTGAGACCACTTTGACGCCCACACGGTTCAAAAAGCCCAAGCCCTTGTTGCCAATGGCCACCGCTTGCGTGTCATGACCCGCAGCCTGCAACTCCTTGAGCTTGACCGTCACGGCGCGCAGCACGTTGGTGTTCAAGCCACCGCACAAGCCTTTGTCGGTCGTGACCACGATGAACCCGGTTGCCTTGGCCTCGTTGGCCTGCATGAAAGCATGCGTGTACTCAGGGTTGGCCTTGGACAGGTTGGCCGTGATGTTACGGATCTTGTCGCTGTAAGGACGGGCGGCGCGCATCCGCTCCTGCGCTTTACGCATTTTGGAGGCGGCCACCATTTCCATGGCCTTGGTGATCTTTTTGGTGTTTTCCACCGATTTGATCTTGCCTCGAATTTCCTTGCCTGCAGCCATGTCTGTTCCTAATGGTTTCTAGAACGCTTTGGTTTCAGGTTGACCTAAGCGAAAGACTTCTTGAACGCAGCAGCCGCCGCACTCAATTCAGCTTCGGCTTCTTTGTCCATCGCCTTGGCGGCTTCCAGCTTGGCCATTAGCGCAGCATGCTTGTCTTTAAGGTAAGCGTGAAAGCCCGACTCAAAAGCCAACACCTTTTTCACGTCCACATCGTCCATGAAACCTTTGTTCACTGCGAACAGTGTGGCTGCCATATTGGAGATGGTCAGGGGTGCGTACTGAGCCTGCTTGAGCAGCTCGGTCACGCGGGCGCCGCGGTCCAGCTGCTTGCGGGTGGCCTCATCGAGGTCAGAGGCAAACTGCGCAAACGCCGCCAGCTCGCGGTACTGGGCCAAGTCGGTACGGATACCGCCAGACAGGTTTTTGATCAGCTTGGTCTGGGCAGCACCACCGACGCGGGACACCGAAATACCAGCGTTGATCGCAGGACGGATGCCGGCGTTGAACAACGATGTTTCCAAAAAGATCTGGCCGTCCGTGATCGAGATCACATTGGTTGGCACAAATGCTGACACGTCACCTGCCTGGGTTTCAATGATCGGCAAAGCCGTCAATGAACCGGTTTTGCCTTTGACCGCACCTTTGGTGAAGTCTTCAACATACTTTTCATTCACGCGGGCTGCGCGCTCGAGCAAGCGGCTGTGCAGATAAAACACGTCGCCTGGGTAAGCCTCACGGCCGGGTGGGCGGCGCAGCAGCAAGGACACCTGGCGGTAAGCCACGGCCTGTTTTGACAAGTCGTCATACACAATCAGTGCGTCTTCACCACGATCGCGGAAGTACTCGCCCATCGTGCAGCCAGAGTATGCACTCACATATTGCATAGCTGCTGACTCGGAAGCCGAAGCAGCCACAACAATGGTGTATTCCATCGCGCCAGCCTGCTCAAGCGAGCGAACCACGTTTTTGATCGACGATGCTTTTTGGCCAATCGCAACGTAAACGCATTTCACGCCGTTGCCTTTTTGGTTGATGATGGCATCAATTGCGACAGCGGTTTTGCCGGTCTGGCGGTCGCCAATGATCAGTTCGCGCTGGCCACGACCAACTGGCACCATGGAGTCAATGGACTTCAGGCCAGTTTGCAGGGGCTGGTCGACCGACTTGCGGGCAATCACGCCAGGGGCAACTTTTTCAATCACGTCGGTCATCTTGGCATTGACCGGGCCTTTGCCGTCAATTGGCTGACCCAGCGCATTGACCACGCGGCCCAGGAGCTCGGGTCCCACTGGTACTTCAAGAATACGGCCCGTGCATTTGACAATATTGCCTTCGGCGAGGTGCTCGTACTCGCCCAAAATCACGGAGCCGACCGAGTCACGCTCGAGGTTCAGCGCCAGACCGTAGGTGGGGGTGCCATCAGCGGTAGCCGGGAACTCCAGCATCTCGCCTTGCATCACGTCCGACAAGCCGTGGATGCGCACGATACCGTCAGTCACCGACACGATGGTGCCCTGGTTACGGATGTCGCTCGACGCGGTCAAGCCTTCAATGCGGCTCTTGATCAGTTCAGAAATTTCTGCTGGATTGAGTTGCATGACTCTTTCCTTCTTTCTAGGTTGTTGGACTGTGTTTCCTGACGGTAAATGCCGCTCAGGAAACCAGTGCCACTTTCATTTGCTCTAAACGGGCTTTGACCGAAGTGTCCAGCACCTCGTCACCCACCACGACACGTACGCCGCCTATCAGGTCCGGCTCGAGCTCAACTTTGATGTTGAGCTTTTTCCCAAAGCGCTTTTCAAGTGTGGCCGACAAGTCAGCCAGCGCTGGCGCGTCAAGTGCAAAAGCACTGAAGACCACGGCGTCAGAAGAACCGCTTTTTGCGTTTTTCAACGAACGGAACTGGCTGGCGATTTCCGGCAGGACGCTGATGCGTCCGTTGTCAATCACGGCCTTGAGAAAGTTTTTGGCAGCCTCAGGCAATGCGGTTTTGGCAACACCCGTCATCACGTCAAACGTTTGTGCAGAGGTGACGCTTGGATTTCCCGCGTACTGCTGCAACTGGACATTCGACGCAATCGCGGCCAGCTCGTCAAGCCAAGCTGACGTGCCGCCCAGATCGGCGCCCGAGGTCTTGAAGAGCGCCTCAGCGTAAGGACGTGCAATGGTGGCTAATTCGGCCATATTTGTACTCTTGTCTTGACGATCAAAGTTCAGTTTTCAGGCGACCCAGCAAGTCGGCATGCACAGAGGCATTGACTTCCTTGCGCAGAATCTGCTCAGCACCCTTGACCGCCAGTGCGGCGACCTGCTCGCGCAGCGTCTCACGGGCCTTGACGGTTTGCTGCTCAGCCTCCACCTTGGCGGCAGCAATGATCTTGCCGCCCTCCTCGGTGGCTTTGGCTTTAGCCTCTTCAATCATGGCTTGCGCACGGCGCTCGGCCTCAGCCAGTCGTACGGCGGACTCGCCCTTTGACTTGGCCAGCTCTTCCTCGACACGCTTGTTGGCGTTTGTGAGTTCGGCTTTGGCCTTGTCGGCAGCGGCGAGGCCAGCAGCGATCTTGCTAGCGCGTTCATCCAGCGCGGATGCGATCGGGGGCCACACGAATTTCATCGTGAAAAGCACCAGAATCGCAAACACGATGAGCTGCGCAAAAAATGTGGAGTTGATACTCACAGCAGCACCTCTTTAGTTGGATATCTGAGAAGCTTGATTACTTCGGCATTACTTCAGAACGAAGGGGTTGGCGAATGCAAACAACATGGCAATACCCACGCCGATCAGGAAAGCCGCGTCGATCAAACCAGCCAACAAGAACATTTTGGTTTGCAGTTCGTTCATCAGCTCCGGCTGGCGTGCAGCTGCTTCGAGGTATTTGCTACCCATGATGCCGATACCGATACAAGCGCCGAGTGCGCCCAGACCAATGATCAGGCCTGCGGCCAATGCGACTAATCCAAGTACGTTTTCCATTTAAAGCTCCTACAAATTAACAAACAAACTAACCAAGAAAAAAACCAAAATACCGAAACCAGTCACCCGTCAATCAATGGTGGTCATGGGCCTGACCCACGTACACCAGCGTCAACATCATGAAAATAAAAGCCTGTAGGGCCACAATCAGGATGTGGAAGATGGCCCAGCCCGTACCCGCCAAAATGTGGCCGATAAAGAGAAATACTCCTGTAGCAGAGCCAAAACCAACCGCACCCATCAGCGCAATCAGCATGAACAACAACTCCCCTGCATACATGTTGCCAAAGAGTCGCAGGCCATGAGAGACCGTCTTGGCAGCAAACTCAATCATCTGCATCAGAAAATTGACCGGATACAAAAACCACTTGTCGCCAAACGGCGCCGAAAAAAGCTCATGTACCCAGCCGCCCAAGCCCTTGATCTTGATGTTGTAGAACAGACAGACCAGCAACACGCCGCAGGACATGCCGAGCGTGGCAGACAAGTCGGCAGTGGGCACCACACGGAAGTATTCGATGTTGTGCTCAAGCCCGGTGTATTTGAAAATCGTGTGAAATAAATCGACTGGCAAAAAGTCCATCGAGTTCATCAGGAAGATCCAGACAAACACCGTCAGAGCCAGGGGGCCAACGACTTTACGGGACTCCGCATTTTTGACAATGCCCTTGGCTTGGCTGTCGACCATTTCAAGCAGCATTTCGACCGCCGCCTGCATACGACCAGGCACGCCAGAATGGATACTTTTGGCCACCCGCCACATCACAAACAGGCCAATCATGCCAAGGCTGACAGACCAGAAAATCGTGTCAAGGTTGACAACACCAAAATCAATCAGCGTCGTCTGCTTTTTATTTTGCAGATGCACCAGATGATGACCAATGTAATCACCAGCGGTTAAAGCAGTTCCAGAAGATGCGCTCATCTCAAATCTCTTTATTGGGCGACGCTGTTACGCGGCGCTTGGCTTGTTCGATTTGCGCCGCGCCCTGGCCTCAAGCCAAAGCACCAACCAAACCACCTTCATCGTCACCACCAGCCCCACCAACATGGCGGGCCAGCTCAAATCCGTGACCAGCCTTGGTGCGACATACAACATCGCCAATACCAGACCGATCTTCACCATTTCCCACAAAAAAAATCCAGTCACCGCAGTGGCCGGATTGATAGTCGACACTTTGCTCAACAAGCCCCGCGCAAACAATGCGCCAGGAATGACCACCGCCATCGCTCCATACATCACCGACCAGCCCACAGCGGACTTGCCTGACATCCACCACGCTGCGAGAGCAGACAAAACACCGCATGCGGTCTGGCCCGCCAACACCATCCAGGGAGAAATTGCCGGGTTTTGCTGCCTGAGAACCTTCGCCTCTTCTCGGGTCAAGGGCTTGACGACATCGTCACCAGCGGTTTGATCCCAAGCGTCGTTTGCGGAAGTATTGTGGATTTTGCGCATCGCAGTTTACAGGCGGGGTACAAAAAGCATTTTATCCGCAGCCTCTGATTATACGTAGAAACCCGGCGAACCAGAACAGTTTTGAATCCCTGGCGACTTTTGGGGGCATTTTCAGGTCTGGCGGCGTGCAAAAAGCGCGGCCACAATCGTTGATTTCCAATCGGGCAATTCACACCATGTACGACTACGCAAAACTCCTTCACCTAATGGCAGGCATTGTCTGGATGGGCGGCATGACGCTGATGCTGTTTGCCCTGCGGCCAGCGGCTATGGCCAGCATGGAGGCGCAGCCTAGAGCCGTGCTGATGGGCCAGGTTTGGCAGCGCTTTTATGTCTGGGTTCTGGTGTCGGTGGTGGTGCTGTTTGGCACGGGGACGCACTTGTACACAAGCACCTTTCGCGCAGCGCGGCTAGCCACTGGCAGTGGCAGCGTGCCGCTGGGGTGGAACGTGATGCTGGTGCTCGGCATCACGATGATGCTGGTGTTTGGCCACATCTTTTTTGCTGGTTTTAAAAAGTACAAGCGCGCCATCGCGGCGGGTCAATGGCCGCTGGCCGCCAAAGCGGGCGACTTGATACACAAGATGACGCTGCTTGACTTTGCGCTGGGCTGGCTGGCGATCATTTCAGTGCGCTTGCTGCGCTAGCAACTGTTTTAACCCGTTTTGCGGCCATTTTCAAACCCGCATCGAGCTTCTGGCGAATGAAGCTCTGGGTTAGCAGCGATGTATTGGGTCGCATGAAAATGATTGCCGCAATGGCACTGGCAACGCTTGTTTTGACCGGATGCAACAGCATGAACCCCCACTTCGACCCCGCCAAGCCGCACCACACGGCGCAAGGCTTTCAAAACAACCACAACGCAAAAGTGACCAGGTCGCTGGGTGACTTTGCACGCTGGCAGGTCGAGCGCACGCGCGACGGCCTGCCCAAGCCACCCCAAACGCCCACCGCCACCACTGCACCCGACCTGGCGTTTATTCAGGCCAACGCCAACGCGCAAGGCATGCGGCCCGCCATGACCTGGGTGGGCCATGCGACCATGCTGGTGCAAGCCAGCGGCTTGAATGTGCTGACCGACCCGGTGTTTTCTGATCGCGCCTCACCGGTGCAGTTTGCGGGCCCCAAACGCGCGCAGCCGCCTGGCCTGGCGCTAGCCCAGCTGCCGCCGATTGATGTGGTGTTGATTTCGCATAACCACTACGACCATCTCGACAAAAACACGGTCGTTGAGCTGTCCAGACAATCGCAAGGCGCAACGCTGTTCATCGTGCCGCTAGGGGTTAAAAACTGGTTTCTGGACGCCGGCATCACCCACGTCAAAGAGCTGGACTGGTGGGAAAGTGTGCGTGTCAAAGGGGTGGAGTTTCATTTCACCCCGGTGCAGCACTGGTCAGCGCGCGGCTTTGGCGACCGCAGCCAGACGCTGTGGGGAGGCTGGGCGGTGTTTGGCACTGACATTCACTGGTACTTCAGCGGTGACACCGGCTACAGCCAGGACTTTGTGGACACCCAAAGGCGTTTTGCCAGCCGCCAGACACCCGACCAAGGCGGCGGTTTTGACATCGCGCTGCTGGCCGTCGGCGCTTACGAGCCGCGCTGGTTCATGAAAGAGCAACACATCAACCCGGCCGAAGCCGTGCAAATTCACCTGGATCTCAAGGCCAAACGCAGCGTTGGCGTGCACTGGGGCACATTTGCCCTGACCGACGAACCGCTGGACCAACCGCCCAAAGACCTGGCAGCTGCGCGCCTGGCAGCTAACATCAGCGGCGATGACTTTTTTTTAATGGCCATTGGCCAGACCCGGCAAATTGACAGGCGATCCACCCGCCAACCCTGAACCCAACTTCAAATTTCTCATGAACAACGCCTTACCCGACACGCTTTGCTATCTCAATGGTGACTACACACCGCTCAAAGACGCCAAGATCAGCGTCATGGATCGCGGGTTCATCTTTGGCGATGGCGTGTACGAGGTTGTTCCCGCCTACGCGGGTCAGCTTTTCCGTTTTGCACAGCACATGGCCCGGCTTGACCGCAGCCTGGCAGAGCTGCGCATACCCAACCCTTTGACGGCTGCCGGTTGGCGCGGGATTGCTATGCAGTTAATAGCTGCTCGCGCCCATCAGATAAGCGCTGCCGCACCAAACGATGGGGTAACAGCGCCCCAAAACGCCGCGCAGCCCGACCAGCTCATCTACATCCAGGTCAGCCGGGGCGTGGCCATGCGCGACCACGTCATGCCCCCCGGCTTGAAGCCCACCGTGTTTGTGATGGTCAACGCCATGAAGCTGCCCAGCCCCAAGCAACGCAGTGAAGGCGTGGCCTGCGTCACGGCCAACGACTTTCGCTGGGAGAAAGCCCACATCAAAAGCACCAGCTTGCTGGGCGCGGTGTTTTCGCGCCAGATCAGCGCTGACGAGGGTGCCTTAGAAACCATCATGTTCAGGGGCGACTATTTGAGCGAAGCGGCCGCCAGCAACGTGTGGGTGGTCAAAGGCGGCAAAGTCATCGGCCCCTTGCGCGACAACCTGGTGCTTGAGGGCATTCGTTACGGCCTGTTTGAAGCGCTGTGCCGCGCCCAGGGGATTGCTTTTGAGCTGCGCCGCATCACGCGGGCCGAAGTGCTTGACGCTGACGAACTGCTGCTGTCATCTGCCACGAAGGAGGTGCTGCCTGTCACCCTGCTGGACGGCAACAAGGTAGGCCATGGCTCAAACATCGGACAACCCGGCCCGGTGTACGCCAAGCTGTACGCCGCCTACCAGAGCGCAAAGCAGCAAACCGAAGACCACACCGCATGAGCACCCCGAAGTTGCCTGACACCGTCCCGCAAGCTCCCACGCAGCCATCCCTGATCGAGTACCCGTCCCAGTTCCCGATCAAGGTCATGGGCCTGAAGGCCGATGGCCTGGTTGCCGCCATCACCCACGTTGCGCATCAGTTCGACCCCGCCTTTGACGCATCAACCATCGAGCTGCGCGAAAGCAAGGGCGGCAAATACCTGGGTGTCACAGTGACCGTTACCGCCACCAGCCGCGAACAACTCGACGAGCTGTACCGCACGCTGAGCACGCACCCGATGGTGAAGGTGGTGCTGTAGCCATGGAAGTTCGCCAGCTCGGCCTGGTCGAGTATTTGCCTACTTTTGCCGCCATGCAGGCATTCACGGCCAACAGATCAGCTGCCAGAATTTCGACAGCAGCCCAAATCACCCCTCAAATCAGCCTCCAGCACAATGAAAACATGCGCGATCAGCTATGGATATGTGAGCACCCGCCGGTCTACACCCAGGGGCTGGCGGGCAAGGTTGAGCATGTTTTAAACCCCGGCAACATCCCCGTGGTGCAAACTGACCGGGGCGGTCAGGTGACCTTTCATGGGCCGGGGCAGGTGGTGGCTTATCCGTTGATCGACCTCAAGGCGGCAGGCTATTACGTCAAGGAATACGTTTACCGGGTTGAAGAGGCGGTGATTCGCACTTTGGCGCATGTTGGCGTGACCGGGCATCGGGTCGCCGGTGCGCCAGGGATTTATGTGCGGCTGGACGACCCGTTCAGCCATGCGGTGCGGGATAAAGCGGACACCTCGTTTGTCGGTCTGGGCAAAATCGCCGCACTCGGCATCAAGGTCACCCGCCACTGCGCTTACCACGGCGTGGCGTTGAATGTGGCGATGGACCTGGAGCCGTTTTCACGCATCAACCCTTGCGGCTATGCGGGTTTGCAAACCGTTGACCTTCGTACAATCGGTGTCTCAGTGGACTGGCAAGAGGCCGCTGACGTATTGAGCCAAAAGCTTGTCAGCTACCTCGCACCGTAAAGACCCACCATGAGCACACAGGACGTTGTCAGAGACATTCAAAGCCAAGCCGACTACAACCCGCTGGCCAAGCAAAAGGCGGCGGCCAAGCTGTCGCGCATTCCGGTCAAGGTCGAGCAAGCGCCGCTTTTAAAGAAGCCTGAGTGGATCCGCGTCAAGGCGGGCTCGCCCAGCACGCGGTTTTACGAGATCAAGCAGATTCTGCGCGAGAACAAGCTCAACACGGTGTGCGAGGAAGCCAGCTGCCCCAATATCGGAGAATGTTTTGGCAAGGGCACCGCCACTTTCATGATCATGGGCGACAAGTGCACCCGGCGCTGCCCGTT
>JBKCGU010000122.1:0-2695 GCA_046303055.1 Polaromonas sp. | reverse complement strand
ACGAGTCGAAGCCGCTGCAAGCCGGATCAAGGTCGCGCGCGCCGGATTTTTTCCGTCGGTCAGCCTCAGGGCGCTCGTTGGATTACAGGCAATCGGCCTTGGCAATCTCGTCGATTCGGGATCGGTCTTTGGAACAGCCGGTCCAGCCATCAGCCTTCCGATTTTTCAAGGAGGTGCACTCAAGGCGCAATATGGCCGGGCCAATGCCGAATATGCAGAAGCTGTAGCCAGCTATAACCAGATGGTTATTTCCGCTTATCAGCAGGTAGCCGATGCGGTGACGCAGCGCGATGCGGCTGATAAACGACTGGCAGCAGCGCGCTCCGCTTTGATCGCAAGCGAGGAAGCCACCGGACTTGTCCGCAACCGATTTGCGGCAGGCTTGGCGAGCCAACTGGACGTGCTGGCCAGTGAAAGTGCGGTTCACAACCTACGGCGCGCTGTAGTTGGCCTCGAAACCTACGAACGCGGCGCGACCCTGGCCCTGATCAGGGCGCTCGGAGGCGGATTCGTGACTGCATTTCAACCTTCAACGGAATTGATAACACCATGACAGAAGCACTGCCTGAAACTCCTGCGGTTGACCCGGCCTTGTCCGAGTCCCGTAAGGTTACGCGCAAGCGATGGCTTACGCGGCTGGCAGCGGTCTTGGTGGTAATCGGGCTCGCCTGGGGCATCTGGTATCTGTTGGTCGCCCGGAATTTCGTCAGCACTGACAATGCCTATGTCAACGCGCAGATGGCACAGATTACCCCGCTGGTCGCGGGGTCTGCAAGCGAACTGCTGGTGCGCGATACCCAGCAGGTCAAGGCCGGGGATGTGCTTGTGCGGTTGGACCAGGCTGACGCACGAATAGCCTTAGCACAGGCCGAAGCCGATCTGGCGGCGACACGTCGAGGTTTCCGCCAGACGGTTGCGAACAATATTGCACTGGCTGCCAAGGTCGACGGATCAGGTGACGCGATGGTTCAGGCGCAGGCACGATTGCGCGCAGCTCGCGCCGAACACGACAAAGCCCGCATTGACTTGCAGCGCAGGGAAAGCGTTGCTGCGAGCGGCGCGATTTCCGGTGAGGAACTTACCCAGGCTCGCAGCGCCTATGCCACGTCCCGTGCGACGCTCGATGTAGCGCAGGGTTCGATAAGCGAGTTCAGTTCGTCGAGGCGTGCTGCGCAAGGTCAACTTGCGGCAAATACCGCGTTGGTAAGTGGCTTGACCGAAAACACTGACCCCGCCGTTCTCGCGGCAAAGGCGCGTCGGGATGCTGCACAGCTCAATCTGGACCGCACAGAAATTCGTGCGCCCATCGACGGTGTTATCAGCAGACTTCAGGTCCAGATCGGTCAACGGCTTAATCCCGGACAGACCATCATGACAATTGTGCCGCTGGCCAATGTTCATGTCGAAGCCAACTTCAAAGAGAACCAGTTGCAGCGTGTGCGGATTGGTATGCCTGCGACGTTGAAGGCCGACCTTTACGGGGCGAACGTGACCTATCGGGGGACGGTGGTTGGTTTTTCCGGCGGCACCGGATCGTCAATGGCCGTGATCCCTGCGCAAAACGCGACTGGCAACTGGATCAAGGTCATCCAGCGATTGCCGGTGCGGATCGAACTCGATCCCGCCGATCTGAAGCGGCATCCGTTACGGGTCGGTCTGTCGATGGAAGTCGAAATTGACGTGTCGGGCGACTGAGCGCGATGACTGCCGCAACACAAGGTTTGAAGGGTATTCCGCCTTCGCTCAGGCTCGTTGCCGGACTCACCTTGGCATTTGCAAACTTCATGGTGATCCTTGACCTGACGATTGCCAATGTTTCGATCCCCCATATCGCCGCCAGCCTCGGTGTTTCACTGGAACAGGGCGCGTGGGTCATCACGTCCTACGCGATTGCCGAGGCAATCTGCGTGCCTTTGACCGGATGGATCGCGTTACGATTCGGATCGGTGCGGACCTTCTTGTTCAGTATGGTGGGCTTCGGTGTTTTCTCGATGCTCTGCGGGCTTTCGGTTTCAATAGAGATGCTCGTCATCTGTCGCATTGGCCAAGGCATTTTCGGCGCATTTCTGATGCCCATGTCGCAAACCTTGTTGCTGCGGGTGTTCCCCCCAGAGCAACAGAACCTTGGGATGGGTATGTGGGCGATGACGCTGCTCCTGGGTCCGGCGCTAGGGCCGATCATTGGCGGCTGGCTCACCGACAACTGGTCCTGGCATTGGATATTCCTCATCAACGTGCCGATTGCGGTGATAGCGACCTTAGGCTCTGCCGTTCTTTTGCGCCCGATTGAAACGGAGCGTCAGTCATTGCCGATTGACTATGTCGGGTTGATATTGCTGGTGATCTGGGTTGGTTGCCTTCAGATCATTTTGGACATTGGCCGCAACCACGACTGGTTCAGCGATCCGCTGATCGTTGCCTTGGCAGTCACCTCGGCCATCGCCTTTCTGATATTTGTTATCTGGGAACTCACCGATGACAATCCCATGGTCGATCTGCGCGTCTTGCGAAACCGGGGGTTAAGTATCAGTCTGGTCGTCCTCGCCATTAGTTTCGGAGGATATTTTGCTGGCTTCGTGATCGTCCCGCAATGGCAACAGGCCTGGCTGGGGTTCACTGCGACACAGGCTGGTTATTCGTCCTCATTTTCCGCGATCGGAGCGCTACTGACTGCGCCGATTGTTGTGCTATTGAT
>JBKCGU010000121.1:0-8500 GCA_046303055.1 Polaromonas sp. | reverse complement strand
CGGAGATCGCGGAAAAGATTGTCGAAGCAACCGAGTCACTGCTTCGCTGGCGCATCAAGCCTGACACGTGCACCATTGAGGGCTGAAGTACGTACCTCAGCCTCGTTCTAGCTACCCCACGTTCAGCGGGGTACACGACTCTGCCAGGTTGACCACCACATGGACAGTAGTGAATCTGACCCCGATTAAGCCCCGATTAAGCCTCCGATTAAGCCTAAAAATGGCCTGAATCTGGCTTTTTAAGCCAAACCGGAGCATTCTCACGCCATTAACTGGGTCAAAGCCTCTTAGTACTTCGCCGCCGTCTTGGCAATCACCTCATCGGGCGGGCGCGGGGCGGTTGGGGTTTTGTCCCAGGGTTTGCCGTTGATGCGCGAACAAGATTGCATATGTTAAAGTTTAACAATAACAGACTTGATCGGAGCCAAAACATGCCCACCAGCGTCGCCCTTACCCCCTATTTTGAGAGCTACACCAAGCACCTGGTTGCATCAGGCCGCTATAACAATGTCAGCGAAGTCATTCGCGACAGCTTGCGTTTGCATGAAGAAAAGCTCAAGCAAGAAGACACCCGGCTCAAGGCTTTGTTGGGTGCGGTGCAGCTTGGGATGGATGATTTTGAAGCTGGGCGCGTGGTGAGCTTCAGTTCAGCTAAGCAATTTGGAGCGCATTTGAAGGCACTGCGGGCTGGCAGAGCCGCAGCCTGATTCCATTTCCAGATCATCCGTGCACTTTGTCGGCTTCGCTAGCCGTACGTCTGTACTGTCGTCGCTTCGCCTTCGCGTTCACGAATGATCTGAAAACGGAATGAAAACGTTGCTTAGCCCCAAATTTACTGCCATGGCGCTGCAAGATGTGGCAGCGATACAAGACTGGACGTCAACCAAGTTTGGCGAGTTAACCAGCCTGCGATATGACCGGTTGATGGAGGCCGCGCTCGCTGATCTGCTGGCCGAGCCAACACGCTTGGGTGTGCGGCATCATCCTGCCATGCCCCAAGGTGTCTTTGTGTATCACTTGCGTTTCAGTCGCAGAAAACCAACCAGGGAAGTTGTAGCGAAACCTCGGCATTTCTTTGTCTTCCGGGTAGACGAGGACATCTTGACTGTGCTTCGCGTTTTACATGACAGTATGGATTTGGCGGCTCATGTGGAGTCACCTGCGCCATGAGGCGCTGTACGGATTGCGGATCAAGTCCGCAATACCGATTCAGCGCCCTCAAGCCATCAGCCGCGTCAACGCTTCCTGGTACTTGGCCGCCGTCTTGGCAATCACCTCATCGGGCAGGCGCGGGGCGGGTGGGGTTTTGTCCCAGGGTTTGCCGTTGATACGCACGGTTTCCAGCCAGTCGCGGACAAACTGTTTGTCGTAGCTGGGCGGGTTCAGGCCGGCGGCAAACGCCGCTTGGTAGCCTTCAATCGGCCAGTAGCGGGACGAGTCGGGCGTCAGCACCTCGTCCATCAGGGTCAGCGTGCCGTCTTCGCTCAGGCCAAACTCGAACTTGGTGTCGGCAATGATGATGCCTTTGGTCAGCGCAAAGGCGGCGGCGGTTTGGTAAATCTCGATGCTGATGCGCTTGATTTTTTCTGCCAAGTCAGCGCCCACTACCGCCACGACCTGCTCATAGCTGATGTTTTCGTCATGCTCGCCCTGCGCGGCTTTGGCTGCGGGGGTAAAGATCGGCTCGGGCAGCTTGCTGGCGTTTTGCAGGCCTGCTGGCAGCGCGACGCTACAAACGGATTGCGTGGCCTGGTATTCAGCCCAGCCGCTCCCGGCCAGGTAGCCGCGCACCACGGCCTCGACCGGAATCGGTTTGAGGCGCTTGACCAGCATGGAGCGCTGGGTGACCTGCGGTAGTTCGGCTGCCAGCACCACGCTTTCGGGTGCGTCGCCTGTCAAATGGTTGGGGCAAATATGGCCCAGCTTGGCAAACCAGAACAGCGCCATTTGCGTGAGCAGCGCGCCCTTGCCGGGGATGGGTTCGCCCAAAATCACGTCAAACGCGCTGATGCGGTCGCTGGCCACCATCAGCAGCCGGTCTTTGCCCACCGCGTAGTTGTCGCGGACTTTGCCTCGGGCCAGCAGGGACAGTGAGGTGATGGAGGATGTGTGAACGGTGGTCATAAAAGTCAAAGTAGCTTTAAGCGCTTGTCAACCAGCGCCAAGATTAAAAAATCGCGGTCAGCCTGTAGCAGCGGCACATCGGCTTCGATGGCACAGGCGGCTATCAGGCAGTCGTTGGGGCTGCGAATCGTGATGCCTTGCCAGCGGCACCTGGCATAGAGCAACGATGCGCTGCGGGCCAATTCAAACGGGTCGGGGCTTGCATAAAGGGAAAGCTCATCGAGCGCTGTCTGCAATCGCATGAAATGTTGCGCATTGCTTGCGCCTTGCAACACCTCGCGGTAAACCACTTCAGGGACCCACACAGGACTGGCATTTTTGAATGCTCGCCTGAGCTCCAGATCAGCCCGTGAACCGGTAACACGCAAAAACTCAATCCAGGCTGACGTGTCAAGAATCACGATGCAGCTCGCGCAGAACTCCCGCGCTTTGACTTGGGCTGCACAGGGTTTACTGGTTTTTTGTGACGCTCATCGAATTGCTTTTCATGCGCCAATCGAGCTTCTTCAAACGTATGCCAGCCCCGCCGCTCGAGCGCAGCCTGCGTCAAGCCATAAGGCCCCCTTGGGTCGTAGTCGGGGTCTATCAAGTTTTCGCCCTGCATGGCTAGAAGGCTTGAATAATCCGGCTTGCGCACATAGGCCCTGAGAGCTGCCTCAACCGCTGCCTTCTTGGTCGTGACTCGCGCCAGCGTCATGGCCTGGGCGATCAGCTCGTCGTCTAAAACAATATTGGTTCGTGTGTTCATGGTCATACACCTTGGATGTGTATAACAATTATGCCACCGAGCAAGCCGGATTCAACCCCCGCTTCAATGGCTGCTCAATGCACCACTTGCGCTAGCTCACCCTTGGCGTACTTGCCAGCCACCACTTGCAGCGTCTCGCCTTTGATCTTTGCGCCCTGGCCTTCGCAGCCGAATTGCAAATAACGCTCTTTGCAAATCGCTTTGGCAGCTAGCATGGCGGGCTTGAGCCACTCGCGAGCGTCAAATTTGGCTGGATTTTCATGCAAAAACTTGCGCACGGCGGCGGTCATGGCCAGGCGGATGTCGGTGTCGATGTTGATTTTGCGCACGCCAAATTGGATGGCTTTTTGAATCTCTTCGACGGGCACGCCGTAGGTTTCTTTCATGTCGCCGCCGTATTGCCGAATGATGGCCAGCAGGTCTTGCGGCACGCTGGACGAGCCGTGCATGACCAGATGTGTGTTGGGGATGCGGCGGTTGATCTGCTGGATACGCGTGATTGCAAGTATGTCGCCGGTGGGCTTGCGGGTGAACTTGTAGGCGCCGTGGCTGGTGCCGATGGCAATGGCCAGTGCGTCAATTTGGGTGCGCTTGACGAAATCTGCTGCTTGCTCGGGGTCGGTCAGCAGCTGGTCCATGGTCATGGTGGCGTCGGTGCCGTGGCCGTCTTCTTTGTCGCCCTTCATGGTCTCCAGGCTGCCCAGACAACCCAGTTCGCCTTCCACCGTCACGCCCTTGACGTGCGCCATGTCCACCACCTTGCGGGTCACGTCCACGTTGTAGTCGTAGTCGGCAATGGTTTTGCCGTCGGCCATCAAGCTGCCGTCCATCATCACCGAGCTGAAGCCCAGGTTGATGGCGCCCTGGCACACATCAGGGCTTTGGCCGTGGTCCTGGTGCATGACCAGCGGAATGTGCGGGTAGGCTTCAATCGCGGCGGCGATCAGGTGCTTGATAAACGACTCGCCGGCGTACTTGCGGGCGCCTGCGCTGGCTTGCAAAATCACTGGCGCACCGACCTCGTCGGCGGCTTGCATCACGGCTTGTACCTGCTCCAGGTTGTTGACGTTGAACGCTGGAATGCCATAGGTGTTGACTGCCGCATGGTCCAGCAGCTCGCGCATTGATACGAGTGCCATGATGAAATCCTGAAAATGTTGGGTTTGGAAAGACTTGACAACGATTCGGGGCCTGGTAACTGCCCCGTAACTCAAGCGATGACTCAAGCCTTGGATTCTACCGTTTAGCCTGATTTGCCTGCACAAAAGCGGCCACCCGCTCCAGCACGGGCGCGCGGCTTCTGAGCACTGAAGCCATGGCGGCCACGATCGTGACATGGCTAACGGTGTCGTACAGCTCTGACTGGACGCGCACACCGCTGCTTTTCAGGCGCTGTGCCATGCCCACCGTGCTGCGCTGGGTGTTGACCAAACTGTCGTGTTCAGGGGCCAGCAGCAGCGCAGGTGGCGATGCGCTGGACGCGTGAAACAGTGCCTGGCTGTCGGGCCGCGTGTTGGGCCAGTCAAAAGCGACTTGCGTCAGGCGGTCACCAATGGGCAAAAAGTCATAGGGCCCGGCCAGGCCTATCCAGCCGGCCAGTCTGGCAGGGCTCAGGCCTACCCCGCCCAGCCAGCGCTTGTCGAGCGCCAGCATGGCGGCGTTGTAGGCCCCTGCGCTGTGGCCCATGACAAAAATGCGCAAGGGATCGGCGCCGTATTTTTGTGCGTTGTCTACCGCCCAGCGCATGGCCAGCGCGCTGTCTTGCAAAAACACCGGGTAGCGCACTTCAGGGCTCAACCGATAGTCGGCGACCAGCGTGACAATGCCGCGCGACGCCAGTGCTTCGCCCACGAAGCGGTAATCAGCCCGGTTGCCCGACGACCAGCTGCCGCCATAAAAGAACACCACCAAAGGCGTACCGCCAGCGGCCAGCGCCTTGTCGGCCACCGGCTGCGGGGGCAAATACACATCGAGCTTTTGGCGCGGCAGGTCGCCGTAAGGCACGTTGGCCAGGTTGCGGTAAGTGTCACTGGGCACGGTGGCATTGAGCACATCCAGGGCAGAACAGGCTGTCAGCAGCGCAGGCAGCATGGCGCCGATGGCGTAAATCAGTGAGCGTCTGGGCAATTTTGAATTCAACAGGTGCATGGTGGTATCGAATTTACCCACAAATCAACCCGCCAGATTCAGTTAACGACGGAACCCCATGTCAGACAAAGCGTTTAGCCTGCGCTAGGCGACACGGCAAATCTTCAGCATATTGGTGCCGCCAGGCGCGCCCATCGGCTCGCCGCAGGTGATGGCATACACGTCGCCGCTTTGCACAATTTTGCGGTCCAGCAAGTGCCGCTCGGCCTGGCTGAGTGCGGTGTCGCGGTCGGCGCTGGTGTCCATCAGCAGCGGCCGCACATTGCGAAACAGCGTCATCTTGCGCTGGGTGCTGACGCGCGGCGTGAGCGCATAAATCGGCACGCGAATGTCGTGGCGGCTCATCCACAGCGCGGTCGAGCCGCTGTCGGTCATGGCCACAATCGCTTTGGCGCCCAAATGCCCGGCAGTAAACAGCGCGCCCATGGCAATCGCCTGGTCAATCCGCGCAAAGGTTTTGCCGCTGAAGTCCGAGTCAATTTCCTTGTACTCGGCTTTTTCAGCCTCCAGGCAAATGTTGGCCATCTCGACAATCGTCTCTAGCGGGAACTTGCCAGCGGCGGTCTCTGCGCTCAGCATCACCGCGTCGGTGCCGTCCAGCACGGCGTTGGCCACGTCGCTCACTTCGGCCCTGGTGGGCACCGGGTTCAAGATCATGCTTTCCATCATTTGCGTGGCGGTGATCACCACCTTGTCTTGCGCGCGCGCCATTTTGATCATGCGCTTTTGCAGGGCTGGCACGGCCGCATTGCCGACCTCAACGGCCAGGTCGCCGCGTGCCACCATGATGCCGTCGCTGACGCGAAGAATCTCGGCCAAATTGGGAACCGCCTCGGCGCGCTCGATTTTGGCAATCAGCCCCGGCTTGTGTTTGTAATGCGCGGCGGCCACGTTGCAGAGCTGGCGCGCCATTTCCATATCCGTCGCGTTTTTCGGGAAGCTCACCGCCACATAGTCAGCCTGAAAGCTCATCGCGGTTTTGATGTCTTCCATGTCCTTGGCCGTCAATGCGGGGGCGGTCAAGCCGCCACCTTGCTTGTTGATGCCCTTGTTATTTGACAGCTCGCCGCCAAGCTTGACGGTGGTGTGGACTGCCTCGCCGATCACGCGGTCCACGGTGAGCACAATCAGCCCGTCGTTGAGCAGCAGCACATCGCCGGCTTTTACGTCGCGGGGCAACTCTTTGTAGTCCAGCCCCACGCCCTTGATGTCGCCCAGCTCGTCGCGCGAGGCGTCGAGCACAAACTTTTCACCCGAGGCTAGCTGAACCTTGCCTTCAGCAAACTTGCCAACCCGAATTTTGGGACCTTGCAGGTCGGCCATGATGGCCACTTCGCGCCCGGCCTTGGCAGCAGCATCTCGCACCACTTTGGCCAAATTGATATGGTCCTGCGCCTTGCCGTGACTGAAGTTCAGCCGCACCACATTGACACCCGCAGTGATCATGGCCTCCAGCATGGCGGGCGTGTTGGACGCAGGGCCCAGAGTGGCAACGATTTTGGTGGCGCGACGTGGCATGCAGAGTCTCCGATGTTGTTTGGTTTCTGATTTTCACATGGTTACATAACCAGGGGAACAAAGCAGTTACCAACCGGGCTGATTGGGCTGTCGCGCGCTTCAACAGGCAGGTTTTGATGCCTTTCAGGGTATCAAAACGATGTTTTTACCAATGAATACCTGGGCTAGCAGCTCCTGAAATAGGAGCTGATATGGTTGAACCACTGTGCTCTCAAGCAACAAACGCAGCCGCTAGACTTGCGCAACTGCTGCATCAATCCGCCCCTGAAAATCGCAATCCGGGTACAGCTCAGTCATCATCTTGAATCCTTGACTCAAGCGCGTTCGCCAGCCTGGCCCTCGGGCGTGTACGTCCACCCACATCGCGGCGATCTCTGCGCTGTCGTGAACAAGTAGGTAGTCGATCAAGGCCGCAGCCTGAGCCAAGTCCTTGCGCGCCTTGGTCCTCTGGATTTGGGGTCGCTCGCCGTAGACCAGCAGTTTGTGCAGCGCGTAACGCTGCGGTCGCGGCAGGTTGACCACAATCGGTCCGCTGCGCGCAATCAGCGTGCTGCGCATGGGGTCTTGCAGCGACAGCTCCATGAAGCGCAAAGGTTGTAGGGTCAGATTCAGGCGCGTCACCGTGACCGGTGCATCCTTGGTGCGGCCTCGTGACGTCAAGAAATCGAGGTCGAAGTCAGGCTCGTCTTCCTTTTTAAAAGACGTGTGTTTTTGGTTGGGGATGAAGCCCATCTCCAGCGACTCGATGGTGGCTGTTGTGTCGAGTTTCAGGTTTTCAGGCAACGCCAAAGAAACATTGCGCCCGGCGTGAGCAAAATCCAGGTCCAGCGTGGCTGTACCCGCGCTCCAGCGAACCCCCAGAATGTTTTGATAGGCCAGAAAAGCATGCGTACCCACCAGAATGGCCCCGGCAGAAAACAGCCCACTATCTGCAAGGCGTTCTATCACCCGCGCATGTTTGGGCGGAATGTCTGCACAACCCAGTTCAATGGCGGCTCGGGTCATTTGCAGCATGTGCTGTTGGGCCAATTTTGCCGCTGGGTCGGCATGGCGCTGGATCAACGATTGGGTCGTTGCGTCGTCTGGCCCCACATACGATTGCCGCAACGCGCCGTCCGGCGTCTTGACCTGGTAGTACCAGTAGGCACGGCCAGACACCATTTTTTTTGCAAAACCTCCTGGCAGGTCGGCAACGCTGCGCTTGAGGTCCGCTTGGCGCGCAGCGTCATCAACCCCGGCAAAAGCGGTTTGTGCGGCGGCGGTGAATTCTTGATGGAGAGGCATATACTACCTTTAAATTTTTGGTAGTATAGTTAATCTTTATGGCGTGTAGAGCAAGAACAGGGGGCAACAGACGGTCTGGAGCTTTGACAGTCAACCCGCAGCCCGCTTCTGCAATATCTCAAACGCGGGCAGCGTCTTGCCTTCCAGCACTTCCAGGAACGCACCGCCGCCTGTCGAGATGTAATCGACCTGGTTTTCAATACCGTACTTGGCAATGGCGGCCACGGTGTCGCCGCCGCCTGCGATTGAAAACGCACTGCTTGCAGCGATGGCTTTGGCGATGCCTTCAGTGCCGTGCGAGAAGGCTTCAAACTCAAACACGCCGACCGGGCCGTTCCACACAATCGTGCCAGCGGCCATGAGCTGCGCGGCCAGGATGGCGGTGGTTTGGGGGCCAATGTCGAGGATCAAATCATCATCCGCCACCTCAGTTGCGGCTTTGGTGGTGGCTGGCGCGTCTGCCGCGAATGTTTTGGCGGTGACGACATCGACGGGAATCGGCACGGCTGCTCCACGGGCTTTCATGGCCGCAATCACGGCTACGGCTTCAGGCAGTAAATCTTTTTCAGCCAAGCTTTTGCCGATGTTCAATCCCGCGGCCAACATGAAGGTGTTGGCAATGCCGCCGCCCACGATCAACTGGTCAACGTTGGCGGCCAGTGCTTTCAAAATCGTCAG
>JBKCGU010000120.1:0-2599 GCA_046303055.1 Polaromonas sp. | reverse complement strand
CAGGCACCACCGACAAGATCACGCTCAACGGCTTCTTCTACAACAACGATCCAGCCAACAGCTACAACTCGCTGCAGCAGATCAAGTTCGCCGACGGCACGACTTGGAACCTGGCTGCGATCCAAGCCAAGCTCTTCGCTGGCACCACCACAGCCGACACCATCACCGGGACATCTGCTGCCGACACCATCAGTGGTGCCGCCGGAGCCGACGTGCTGTACGGGCGTGACGGCAACGACAGCCTGAACGGTGGCGCGGACAACGACACCCTGTACGGCGAGAACGGAGCCGACACGCTGGACGGCGGCACGGGCAACGACACGCTCAACGGAGGTGCAGGCAACGACACCTATCTGTTTGGCCGAGGTTCAGGTGCCGACGTCATCAACGAGTACGACACAACCGTAGGGAACACGGACTTGTTGTCGATCGGTGCCGGTGTTGCGGCCAACCAAATGTGGTTCCGCCGCGTTGGCTCTGACCTTGAGGTGAGCATCATCGGTGGCACCGACAAGAGCACCATCAGCAATTGGTACTCCGGCAGTGCTTACCACGTCGAGCAGTTCAAGACTTCTGACGGCAAGATGCTGCTCGACGGCCAGGTAGACGTTCTGGTCTCTGCAATGGCAGCCTTCGCGCCGCCTGCTGCAGGTCAGACGACCCTCCCGGCGGACTATCAGACGGCACTGAACCCGGTGATTGCCGCGAACTGGAAGTAAGCCGCCAGCCCCAAGGCTTCGGCCTTGCCCCCATAGCCCAGGGTCCATTTGATGGATGTCGCCCGGGCTTGGGGGCTTTTCCTATGGATCAAGAGAACAGCGTTTGATGACACAAGCACCCCGCGACGACCTGCCCCATCTGCCCCACATAGGGCTGACGGTCGTCGGCTCAACAACAGAACAGGAGCCACCTGGTTCACCACCGCCCAAGATCGACACCGGCTTGGCGTGCTTGGTCATGATGGCGCGTTTGCACGGGGTGGCTGCCGATGCCGACCAACTGGCGCACGAGGCGGCGGTGGCTGGGCGTCCTTTGGGGACTACCGATCTGTTGCTGGCTGCCAAGCGCCTGGAGTTGCAAGCCAAGGCCGTGAAAGTGGATATGGCGCGACTGGCCAAGACGCCCCTGCCCGCCGTGGCCGTGGGACAGGGCGAAGACGGATCGGCGGACTTCTTTATTCTGGCGCGCGTGGATGGCGATCAAGTATTGATCCAGTCGCCTGCCGTCGGTCGCCCTGAGACGCTGACGCTGATCGAACTACAAGCGCGCTGGAAGGGTGAGCTGATCTTATTCACTTCCCGCGCATCGGTAGCGGGCGAGCTGACCAAGTTCGACTTCACCTGGTTCATCCCGGCCATCGTCAAGTACCGCAAGCTGCTGCTGGAAGTCTTGCTGGTCAGCTTTCTGTTGCAGTTTTTTGCCCTCATCACGCCGCTGTTCTTCCAGGTGGTGATGGATAAAGTGTTGGTGCATCGTGGTTTCACCACGCTGGATGTGATCGCCGTCGGCTTGACAGTGGTGGTGCTGTTCGAGGTCTCGCTCACCGCCTTGCGCAGCTTTGTGTTCGCGCACACCACCAGTCGCATCGATGTTGAGCTGGGTGCGAGGCTATTCCGGCATCTGCTGACGCTGCCGCTGGCGTATTTTCAGGCGCGGCGTGTGGGGGATTCGGTGGCGCGGGTGCGCGAACTGGAAAACATCCGCTCCTTCTTGACCGGCAACGCCATCACGCTGGTGCTGGACTTGCTGTTCTCGGTGGTATTCATTGCCGTGATGCTGTACTACAGCGGCTGGTTGACCCTGATCGTGGTGATTTCGCTGCCGTGCTATGTGATCTTGTCGGCCGCGTTTACGCCTTTGCTGCGTGCCCGCCTGCACGAGAAGTTCAATCGCGGCGCGGAAAACCAGGCCTTTCTGGTGGAAACCATCAGCGGCATCGACACTGTCAAAGCGATGGCGGTGGAACCGCACTGGACGCGCAAGTGGGACAACCAATTGGCAGCCTATGTGTCGTCCAGCTTCAAAACCGCCACGGTCGGCACCTTTGCCAACAGCGGCGTGACGCTGATTTCAAAACTGGTGACGGTGGCCACCATGTACGTGGGCGCACGGCTGGTCATCGACAACCAGCTCACCGTAGGCCAGTTGATTGCCTTCAACATGCTGGCCGGGCAAGTGGCGCAACCGGTGATGCGATTGGCGCAGTTGTGGACGGATTTTCAGCAAACGGGGATTTCGGTGCAGCGGCTGGGCGACATCTTGAACACCCGCACCGAGGTTGCAGGCAACAAGAGTGCGCTGCCGCCGCTGGCTGGGCGCATCACCCTCGATGAGGTGGTGTTTCGCTACCGGCCTGACGGGCCTGAAGTGCTCAAAAGCGTGTCGGTGGATATTGCCGCTGGCGAGGTGATTGGTATTGTGGGGCGCTCCGGTTCGGGCAAGAGCACCTTGACCAAGCGAGCTGGCGAATCAGCAACAGCATGGAGGCGGCGTTTTGCGTGGACTGCCTGGAAGACGCCTTGCGTGAGCATGGCAAGCCCGAGGTGTTCAACAGTGACCAGGGCAGCCAATTCACAAGCGTTGCCTTCACGGGTGTGCT
>JBKCGU010000119.1:0-11916 GCA_046303055.1 Polaromonas sp. | reverse complement strand
AGAGTAGGGTCATGAAAACAAAATCAGTCACTCCTTTCGTTTTGCATGTGCCCGTCGCAGGCGGGCGCATAGCGCCGTCACCCAAGAGGCCAAAGCCAGCGAAGCGCAAAACCTGAGTGTTCATGCGGTCTGTGAGTTGTTGACTAGCGGTCAACTGCTTTTTTTAGGATGATGCGAAATGCTATTCATTCAGAAGCTACTCGCACATGTATTCCAGCAGACCATGCCCCCTCAAAAAAAGCTCAGAACGCAACCTTGCCCGCCGCATGGACCGGACCTCGCTTCAGCTCTTTGTAGCGCTGTTTGCGCTGGGCAGCATTGGCAAGACTGCCCAGCGGGAATTCATTGCGGTGTCGGCGGTCAGCAAACGGCTGAGCGACCTGGAGGCGACTTTGGGCACGGCCATGCTCTGCCGCCACCCGCGCGGTGTCGGTGAGATGCCGCAACGCGCCTTTGAACTGATGAATGGCGTGGGCGAGCTGGCGTTGATGGAACTGCTGGACGACTGGGCATTGAGGCACAGCCATCTGGTAGCGCGGGATTTTTCAACCCTGCCGGTCACGGCTCGACTCCTGATTGGGCACCTGAGCGCAGACCAGGACGCTTAAAATCAGACATTCCCGAAAGAAAAAATGGCAAAAACACTCTACGACAAAATCTGGGACGAGCACGTCATCCACACCGAGGACGACGGCACCTCCATCCTTTACATTGACCGCCACCTGGTGCATGAAGTCACCAGCCCGCAAGCCTTCGAAGGCCTGCGTGAAGCCAAACGCAAAGTCTGGCGCATCAGCTCCATCGTCGCGACGGCCGACCACAACACCCCCACCACCGGATGGGAGCTGGGCTACGACGGCATCACCGACCTGGTGAGCAAAGAGCAGATCACCACACTCGACGCGAACATCAAGGAGCACGGTGCTGCGGCGTTCTTCCCCTTCCTGTCAAAACGCCAGGGCATCGTGCATGTGATGGGCCCTGAAAACGGTGCGACGCTGCCAGGCATGACGGTGGTTTGTGGCGATTCGCACACGTCAACCCACGGCGCCTTTGGCGCACTGGCTCACGGCATTGGCACCAGCGAGGTGGAGCACGTGCTGGCCACCAACACGCTGCTGGCCAAAAAAGCCAAAAACCTGCTCATCAAGGTCGAAGGTACGCTGCCAAAAGGTTGCACTGGCAAAGACATCGTGCTGGCCATCATCGGCAAAATTGGCACGGCGGGCGGCACGGGCTACACGATTGAGTTTGCGGGCGCTGCCATTCGGGCACTCAGTATGGAAGGCCGCATGACGGTCTGCAACATGGCGATTGAAGCGGGTGCACGCGCTGGCCTGGTGGCAGTGGACCAAAAGACAATGGATTACTGTAAAGGCCGTTTGTTGTCACCCACGGGGGTGGAATGGGACATGGCGGTGCGCTACTGGTCAACCCTGCAGTCAGATGCCAACGCGGTGTTTGACAAAGTAGTTGAGCTAGACGCCAGTCAGATCCTGCCGCAAGTGACCTGGGGCACCTCGCCAGAGATGGTGCTGTCCATCAACGACATCGTGCCCGACCCCGACAAGGAAAAAGACGCCAACAAGCGCGATGCGATTGAGCGCGCCCTGAAGTACATGAACCTGGTGCCGGGCAAGGCCCTGAATGATTTGTACGTGGACAAGGTCTTCATTGGCAGCTGCACCAACAGCCGGATTGAAGACATGCGCGAGGCCGCCGCTGTGGTGAAAAAGATTGGCCAGAAGGTCGCCAAAAACATCAAGCTAGCACTCGTTGTGCCGGGCTCAGGCTTGGTCAAGGAGCAGGCCGAGCGCGAAGGGCTGGACGTGATCTTCAAAGCCGCAGGCTTTGAATGGCGCGAGCCCGGCTGCAGCATGTGCCTGGCCATGAACGCCGACAAGCTGGAGCCTGGCGAGCGCTGTGCATCCACCAGCAACCGCAACTTTGAAGGCCGGCAGGGCGCGGGCGGCAGAACCCATCTGGTCAGCCCGGCGATGGCGGCGGCGGCGGCCGTGCACGGCCACTTTGTCGATGTGCGCAGATTCGTTTAAGAGATCGTCATGCAAAAATTCACCCTCCACACTGGCTTGGTTGCTCCCATGGACCGCGAGAACGTTGACACCGACGCGATCATCCCGAAGCAGTTTTTAAAGTCGATCCGCAAAACCGGTTTTGGCCCCAACCTGTTTGACGCCTGGCGCTACCTGGACCCAGGCGAGCCCGGCCAGGACCCGGCAAGCCGCAAGCCCAACCCTGACTTTGTGCTGAACCAGCCCAGGTACAAAGGCGCATCGGTGCTGCTGGCGCGCAAAAATTTTGGCTGCGGCTCGTCACGTGAACACGCACCCTGGGCGCTTGACCAGTATGGCTTTCGCGCCATCATTGCGCCTAGCTATGCCGACATCTTTTTCAACAACAGTTTTAAAAATGGCCTGCTGCCCATCGTGCTGCCTGAGGCGCAGGTGGCGGCTTTATTTGCAGAGGCGCTGGCCTTCCCCGGCTACCAGCTGACAATTGACCTGGCACGCCAGATGATTGTGAAACCGCAGGGTGAAGAGATTCCTTTCAACGTTGAAGAGTTTCGCAAATACTGCCTGATCAACGGGCTGGACGACATTGGTTTGACCCTGCGGCACAGTGACAAAATCAAGTCCTTTGAAGCCGAGCGCTTGGCGACCAAGCCGTGGCTGAACCATACGGTTGCAGCCTGATTCGCCTGCCGCTTAACCCTTTTACCTGAAAAATAGCGGCTAGCCCAATAGATTCATGGGCTAGCCGCTATAAAACTAATAGTAAAGATATTGACCTCATGAAAATCGCAATCCTCCCCGGTGACGGCATCGGCACTGAAATCGTCGCTGAAGCGGTCAAGGTGTTGAAGGTTTTGGACCTGAAGTTTGAAACCGAGAGCGCGCTCGTCGGTGGTGCCGCTTACGAGGCTTTTGGCCATCCGCTGCCTGACGCGACCTTGAAGCTTGCCAAAGAAGCCGATGCGGTGCTCTTCGGTGCCGTAGGCGACTGGAAATACGACACGCTCGACCGCCCGCTGCGCCCGGAGCAAGCCATTTTGGGCCTGCGTAAAAACCTCGGCCTGTTTGCCAACTTTCGCCCCGCGATCTGCTACCCGCAGCTGGTTGATGCGTCGAGCTTGAAGCGCGAATTGGTCAGCGGGCTGGACATTCTCATCATCCGCGAGCTGACAGGCGACATTTACTTTGGCCAGCCGCGCGGCAGGCGTGTGGCGGTTGACGGTCACTTCCCCGGCAGCGAAGAAGCCTTTGACACCATGCGCTACTCGCGCCCCGAGATCGAACGCATTGCGCATGTGGCGTTTCAGGCGGCCCGCAAACGTGCTACAGAACGTGGCCCTGACCAGGGCCCCGGGCGCGTCACCAGCGTTGACAAGGCCAACGTCCTGGAAACCTTTCAGCTCTGGAAAGACGTGGTGACCGAGATTGGCCTGCAATACCCCGACGTGGCGCTGGACCACATGTACGTGGACAACGCGGCCATGCAGCTCGTCAAAGCACCTAAAAAATTTGACGTGGTGGTCACGGGCAACATGTTTGGCGACATCTTGTCTGACGCCGCTGCCATGCTGACCGGCTCCATCGGCATGCTGCCCTCAGCCAGCCTGAACGCCAAAAACCAGGGCCTGTATGAGCCCAGCCACGGCAGTGCGCCTGACATTGCCGGTAAAGGCGTGGCCAATCCACTGGCCACGATTTTGAGCGCCGCCATGATGCTGCGCTTTAGCCTGAACCAGCCAGAAGCGGCTGCGCGGATTGAAAGAGCCGTCGATGCGGTGTTGACGCAAGGATTGCGCACGCCGGATGTTTACAGCGACGGCATGACCAAAGTAGGTACTGCACAAATGGGCGATGCAGTGGTTAAAGCTTTGTCGTGATTACAATACGCAGATGAACTCCATTAAAACGACAGGTACCAAAGGCTAGCAAGCCCGCCTCGTCGTGCCCGCCGGTTCGATGAGCCGGGTCAAAAATCTTGATTTTTTGAAAAGGGCAACGCAAATGAAAAACTCTCAAAACACGGTCGGCCTCGTCGGCTGGCGCGGCATGGTCGGCTCGGTGCTGATGGACCGCATGATCGCGGAAAACGACTTCGCGCTGATCGAGCCGATTTTCTTTTCCACATCCAACGCCGGCGGAAAAGCCCCGGCACAGGCCAAGAACGAAACCACGCTCAAAGACGCGATGGACCTTGCCGCGTTGAAAAAGTGCGACATCATCATCACCGCGCAAGGCGGTGACTACACAGCTGAGGTCTACCCAAAACTGCGCGCTGCGGGCTGGACGGGCCACTGGATTGACGCAGCATCGACGCTGCGCATGAAGGACGATGCGGTCATCATTTTGGACCCGGTGAATTTGCCCGTCATCAAAAACGCCTTGGCCAAAGGGGGCAACAACTGGATTGGCGGCAACTGCACCGTCAGCTGCATGCTGATGGGTGTGGGCGCGCTGTACAAGGCCGGTCTGGTCGAGTGGATGACATCCATGACCTACCAGGCGGCATCGGGCGGCGGCGCGCAGCACATGCGCGAGTTGCTCACGCAATTTGGTACCTTGAACGGTGAGGTTAAAGCCCTGCTGGACGACCCCACATCAGCGATTTTAGAAATCGACCGCCGCGTCCTTGCCAGGCAGCACAATCTGTCAGCCGTTGAGACCGCCAACTTTGGCGTGCCGCTGGGCGGGTCGCTGATTCCCTGGATTGACAAAGACTTGGGTGATGGTTCGAGCAAAGAAGAATGGAAAGCTGGCGCTGAGACCAACAAAATTCTGGGCCAAGGCGCGGGCTTTGGCGTGCCCGCTGTACCGGTCGATGGCTTTTGCGTGCGTGTAGGCGCGATGCGCTGCCACAGCCAGGCGCTGACCTTCAAGCTGAAAAAAGACGTACCGCTGGCCGACATAGAGGCCATGATTGCCGCAGACAACGCCTGGGTCAAAGTGGTGCCCAACACGCGGGAGGCCACCATCAAAGACCTGACACCCGTGGCCGTGACGGGCACGATGACGATCCCGGTGGGACGCCTGCGCAAGCTGGCCATGGGGTCAGATTACCTGGGTGCGTTTACTGTGGGTGACCAACTGCTTTGGGGCGCTGCGGAACCATTGCGCCGCATGCTGCGTGTCCTGCTGGAAGATTGATGCTTGAACGACGATGTCGCGATCGCTTCAAGAAAACCGGGCTGCTTGGTGACCGCTTGCAGGAATGCGCCGACAAAGGTCAAAACGTCAGCACTTGTCACTTCACGTTGCCAATAGACCACAACTAATGCGTTTGAGCCCGCCCTCGCAGGGCGGATCAAAACTTAAGTGGAGTCTTAACTTGTCAGCGTAAAACCTTGATGCTAATCTAGTTTTTTTGGAAATTCGCATAGAGGTTTTTGTGCGCTCAAGCAAAATAAAACTACACGCAAATCGGGCACTCGGAGCTCAAAATTCCATGACACAACGCTCAAGCTGGCGCTTGGCAGGCTTGGGCGGCGCGATGGCGCTGCTGGGCAGCCTTTGCATCAACCCGGCTCATGCTCTCGGGCTGGGCCGCATCACGGTTCAATCAGCCCTGGGTGAGGCGTTGAGAGCTGAAATTGAGGTGCCTGAAATCAGCGCTGACGAAGCCTCCAGCCTGCGTGTGGGCGTCGCTACGGCGGCTACCTTCAAGGCTGCTGGACTCGACTACAGCCCCGCCGTGGCGGGTATTCAGATCATTCTGCAAAAGCGTGCTGACGGGCGGTCTTTCCTCAGCCTGAGCAGTTCCAGACCAGTAACAGAGCCTTTTGTAGACCTCATGCTTGAGGCAAGCTGGTCGTCCGGCCGTGTGGTGCGTGACTACATCATGCTGTTTGACCCACCTAATCTGCGGCAGGCGCCGGTATCGGCTGCTGTTGCGCCCACTGCGCCCATCATGTCGCCGCCCAGCGCACCGTCCAACCCCACTTCAGCCCGCACGGCGCAGCCCGCACTCCGCGCCACTGCGCCCAAAGTTGGGAAGCAGGTCACGGTCAAGGCGGGCGATACCGCGGGCAAGATTGCTGAGCAAAACAAACTCGCCAGTATTTCTCTTGACCAGATGCTGGTAGCACTACTCAAAAGCAACCCGGACGCCTTCATCAATGACAACGTCAACCGCCTGAAATCAGGCGCCGTGCTAGACATACCGGCCGCTGAAGACGCAGCGGCAATGTCTCGTTCCGAAGCATCCCGAACCATCGTTGCGCAGTCCAAAGACTTCAACAGCTTCAGGCAAAAATTGGCCGGCGCAGTGCCGGGTGCGCAAGTTGAAAGCGCCAGCCGCCAGTCAGCTGGCAAAGTTCAGGCCAAAGTAGACGACCGCGCCCCGGCAGCGGCAGTATCGGACAAGTTAACGCTGTCAAAAGGCGTCTTGCAGGGCAATGCGGCCGCTGAAGACAAGATAGCCAGAGATATGCAAGCCAAAGAGGCGTCCAACCGGGTGGCTGAACTGGCCAAGAACATCGGCGACCTCAACAAAATAGCGGGTGTTACGCCTGCGGCACCCGGCGCGGCTGCCAGCACACCCGTGGCGAGCACCACAGTGGCGGCAGCGACCGCAGCCGCTTCATCGCCAGCGGCTTCCAGCGCATCAGCCGCAACGACCACTGCCGCATCAGTGGCACCGCCTGACGCCTCCAGCGCCCCCATTGCAAGCACCCCAGTGGCCGTTGAAAAGCCCGTTGTAGCTACACAGCCACCACCTGAACCCAGCCTGATCGATGAACTGACCGGCAACTCGCTGGTCTTGCCTGGTCTGGGTGCGCTTTTGGCTCTGCTGGCTGGTTTGGGCTTTTACCGCTTCAAAAAGCGCAACGACCAAGCCGCTGTTGACAGCTCTTTTCTGGAAAGCCGCCTGCAACCCGACTCTTTTTTTGGTGCCAGCGGTGGTCAGCGCATCGACACCAGCGAAGCAGGCAATACTGCCGGCCCATTGATGGTGTATTCAACCAGCCCGCTGGATACAGCGGGCGATGTAGACCCGGTCGCCGAAGCCGATGTCTACCTGGCCTATGGCCGCGAATTGCAGGCCGAGGAAATCCTGAAGGAGGCCCTGCGCACCAACCCCTCGAGTGTCGCGGTTCATGCCAAGCTGATAGAAATTTACGCCAAACGGCGGGACTTGAAAGCCTTTGAGATAACTGCTGCGCAAGCGTTCTCCATCACGAACGGCACTGGCCCGCAATGGGCTTACATCTGCGAGCTGGGCCATGACCTAGACCCCAGCAATCCGATCTACCAGCCCGCTAGCCAGCCTCAAAAAAGTGAAGGCGTGGCTGCTGCCATGATGCCGGCAGCAGTCCTATCCTTTAGCGCAGACACCATGCCGCAGATGATGGCTGCTTCGCCAGGCTTTGCTGACCCGGCGGTTGACTTTGACCTGGACCTGGAGGTTTCGGCGGATGATGGGCCCGCCTCGGCGGAACCACCTGTCAGACCACCCGTACCGGTAGACGCACCCGAGCCAACAGTTGTCACCGGAGTGGCTGACGATACGATGTTTGCAGGCCTGGAAATGGATTTCAGCGTCGATCAGCCGGTGACCATAGCGCCACCGCCCAGCCGCGATAGCTTGAGTTTTAGTGCTGATCCGCTACCCGCCGCAGCCGGGGTTCACGTACCCTCTGACAACGGCATGCTGGAATTTGACATGGGGTCCCTATCGCTCGACCTGGATGCACCTGCCATTGAACCCGGCGCAGCGCCTGCGCCTGTGTCGCTGCCCGTTGAAGGCCCGCTACAAACCAAGTTTGCGCTGGCCGAAGAATTTCGTGCTCTTGGCGACGCCGAAGGTGCCCGTTCACTTGCCAGTGAAGTCGTGGCCCAGGCACAGGGCGACCTGAAAACCAAAGCACAAGCGTTTCTGAACACCTTGTCATGAGCTGCCTTTGAGGCTGGTTTGACTTTGAGACTGGCTCTGGGCATCAGTTACAACGGCAACGCCTATGAGGGCTGGCAAAGCCAGCTCTCGGGCAACACCGTGCAGGACAAACTCGAAGGCGCTCTGGCCCAATTTGCAGCTCGGCCCATCCGCGTCAATTGCGCTGGACGCACCGACGCAGGCGTGCACGGCCTGATGCAGGTCGTGCATTTTGACACCCCACTTGAACGCGAAACTGGCTCCTGGGTGCGCGGCACCAACGCCTTTTTACCCACAGACATCGCGGTGCAGTGGGCGCGTGTGATGCCCGATGAATTTCACTCACGCGGCAGCGCGATTGCCCGGCGCTATGCGTACGTGGTGCTCGAGTCTGCGGTGCGGCCAAGCGTAGAGGCTGGCCGCGTCGGTTGGGTTTATCGCGCGCTGGACGGTGAAAAAATGCGGCAGGCAGCACGCTATTTGCTGGGCGAACACGACTTCAGTTCATTTCGAGCGGCTCAGTGCCAGGCCAAATCACCCATCAAAAACATCCAAAAAATCGACATCACACAAAGGCAAGGCTCGCCGTACTGGCGCTTTGAATTTCAAGCCAACGCCTTTTTGCACCACATGATTCGCAACATCATGGGCTGCCTGGTAGCGGTAGGCCAGGGCTTGCGCGAGCCTGAGTGGATGGCCGAAGTCATGGCTGCCAAAAGGCGTGATGCCGCAGCGCCCACCTTTTCACCAGATGGTTTGTACTTTTTGGGACCGATTTATGAAGAAAGGTTCGGGCTGCCAACCAGGTCTGCGTCTTATGATTGGTTGCCATGAATCAAGCAAGAACCCGAATCAAAATCTGCGGCCTGACCCGTGAACAGGACGTTGATGCCGCGGTAGCCGCAGGGGTCGATGCGATTGGCTTTGTGCTTTACGAGCCTAGCGCCCGTTACGTCAGCCCGGCACGCGCTGCTGAGCTGGCAGCCCGGCTGGCGCCGTTCGTGACGCCCGTGCTGCTTTTCGTCAATGCATCCGCTACTGAAATAATAGCTGCTTGCCACCGTATCCAGGGCGCTTTGGTGCAATTTCATGGTGATGAAACGCCCGATGAGTGCCTGCACATATCCCAAAATAGCGCCCGGCCGTTCATGAAAGCGGCGCGCATCCCGCTGCATCAAGAAACCCCAAACGCACGACTACATTTCGATCTCGTAAAATACGCTGACGATTTCAAATCCGCCCAAGCCATTCTTTTAGACGCACATGTCGAAGGTTTTGGCGGCAGCGGAAAAACATTCAATTGGTCACTCCTTCCTCCAAGCGTCAATGCTCACCTCGTTTTGTCTGGTGGACTCACACCTGCAAACGTGGGCGACGGCATATCGCAAGTCCGGCCCCGCGGTAAAACGCTGGCTGTCGATGTGAGCTCGGGCGTCGAGATTTCCAAGGGAATCAAAAGCCCCGAGCTGATCCGTCAATTTGTCGCAGCCGTTCGCGCTGCAGACGACCAACTTGCAGAGAAAGCCTTCAATCATGTACGAGTACCAACAACCTGACCTCAAAGGTCACTTCGGCGTTTATGGCGGCAGTTTTGTATCTGAAACGCTGACCCACGCGCTGACCGAGCTCAAAGAGGCCTACGCAAAGTACCAGCACGAGCCTGAATTTTTAAAAGAGTTCCACTACGAGCTGGCGCACTTTGTCGGTCGCCCATCGCCGATTTACCATGCCGCCCGCACCAGCCGCGAACAGGGTGGCGCGCAAATTTACTTCAAGCGCGAAGACCTGAACCACACCGGCGCCCACAAAATCAACAACACCATTGGCCAGGCCATGCTGGCCAAGCGTATGGGCAAACCACGCGTGATTGCCGAGACTGGCGCGGGCCAGCATGGGGTGGCCACCGCCACCATTTGCGCCCGCTATGGGCTGGAATGCGTGGTGTACATGGGCAGTGAAGACGTCAAGCGCCAAAGCCCCAACGTGTACCGCATGAAGCTGCTGGGCGCGACGGTCGTGCCGGTGGCGTCGGGCAGCAAAACGTTGAAAGACGCGCTGAACGAAGCCATGCGCGACTGGGTTGCCAACGTAGACAACACCTTCTACATCATTGGCACTGTGGCCGGGCCGCACCCTTACCCAATGATGGTACGAGACTTTCAAAGCGTGATTGGCAACGAATGCATTGCGCAGATGCCCGAGATGCTCGCGTCACTCACCAATCAGGTGACGGGCGGCAAACAGCCCGATGCAGTGATCGCCTGCGTTGGTGGTGGCAGCAACGCGATGGGTATTTTTCATCCTTACATTGCCTACGAAAATACCCGCCTGATTGGCGTTGAGGCAGCTGGCGAGGGCATGGACAGCGGCAAACATTCTGCATCATTGCAGCGCGGCCTGCCCGGCGTGCTGCACGGCAACCGCACTTACGTGCTACAAGACGACGACGGCCAGGTGACTGAAACCCACAGTATCAGCGCCGGCCTGGACTACCCCGGCGTTGGCCCCGAACATGCATTTTTAAAAGACATTGGCCGCGCCGAATACGTCGGCATCACCGATAAAGAAGCACTCGACGCCTTTCATTACACCTGCCGCACTGAAGGCATCATCCCGGCGCTTGAATCTGCACACGCCGTGGCTTACGCCATGAAACTGGCTAAAACCATGCGCGCTGACCAGTCGATTCTTGTCAACATGTCAGGCCGGGGCGACAAAGACATCGGCACCGTGGCTGACTTGAGCAACGCCGATTTCTTTTGCCGCCCAAGCTGCAAAGGCCAGTCTGTCAAAGGCGGCGAACAGGCGCAAAGCCAAGTCATTGAATTCGCGAAATGAGCGGCACCATGACCCGCATTCAAACCACTCTCTCAAAGCTCAAAGCGCAAAACAAAACTGCGCTGATCCCGTACGTGATGGCTGGCTTTCCGTATGCCGACGTCACCCCCGAACTGATGCACGGCATGGTCAGCGCCGGGGCGGATGTGATTGAACTTGGCGTCCCCTTCTCAGACCCCAGCGCCGACGGCCCAGTGATTCAAAAAGCCGGCGAAAAAGCACTGGCCTTGGGCATTGGCCTGGCCAAGGTGCTGGACATGGTCACCGCTTTTAGGGCGCAAGATAAAAACACCCCCGTCGTGCTGATGGGCTATGCCAATCCGGTCGAGCGCTACGAGATTAAAAACGGCGCAGGCAGCTTTATCAAAAACGCGTCTGCCGCAGGCGTAGACGGCATGCTGATCGTCGACTACCCGCCCGAAGAATGCGAAGCCTTTGCCGCCAGCCTGCGCGCCCACAGCATGGACCTGATTTTTTTGCTGGCTCCCACCTCTACATCCGAGCGCATGGCCCAGGTCGCCCGCGTGGCCAGCGGCTACGTGTACTACGTCTCGCTCAAAGGCGTCACCGGCGCAGGCAACCTGGACACAGGCGCAGTCGAAGCCATGCTGCCCCGCATCCGCCAGCACGTCAGCATTCCGGTCGGCGTAGGCTTTGGCATACGTGATGCGGCAACGGCCAAGGTGGTTGGCGAGGTCGCCGATGCGGTGGTGATTGGCAGCAAGATCATTCAGCTGATTGAAAACGCACCACGAGACAAGGTGGCAGGCGTGGCGCACGACTTCCTCGCAGAGATTCGGGTGGCGCTGGATTCTTGAGGTGATGACTTGCCAAGCGCTATGATTTATATAGCTTACTACGCCCGTATTCATTGAGCTAGAGGCCTGAAAGTTACCTAAAATCGGGTCAAAAGGGGATTTTTTGACCTTTGAGTGGTTCGGTAATCCCCCCGATAAACCAAAGGTCCCAGAAGTAGAATTTTTCCAAGAAGGAAGTTCTACGTGAAGAAGTCAAGATTTACTGACAGCCAGATCATGACTGCCTTAAAGCGTGTTGAGGCCGGTCTGCCGGTGCCGGAGATGTGCCGTGAGCTTGGTATCAGCAGCGCAACGTTCTACAAGTGGCGCGCCAAGTTCGGCGGCATGGACACCTCCATGATGACCCGCATGAAGGAGCTCG
>JBKCGU010000118.1:0-3317 GCA_046303055.1 Polaromonas sp. | reverse complement strand
CACCTCCATTAGGGCTTCGATGTTGTTCTTAACCGCTTCAGGCAAACGTGATGGTACGTGGGAGTCCAGTTTTGCAATGGCCTGACGAATTCCGATAGTTTTAGGATTGCCCGAACGTCCGCGCTCCAGATACTCCTTCGTGCTCGGCACGCCAGCCTTGGTCAATTTTTTCTGATAGACGTAGATCGCCTTCTGCTTACCTGCGTCCACTTGCACAACACGCGCCTTGAGCATAAGTTCCCAGGCGTTAAGCGCTAGTAACGCGAACGTTTCATCCCGGTATTGGAAACCCGGCTTGTTGTAAATCTCAACGGCAGAAGTAATGGCCGCAACTGATTTATCAAACAGTTTCAAAAACATCGGTGGTTTCATGCTGCCCCAAAAACTTTGTTGAGAGTGGACTGCCGCAACGCCTGCGCGCGCTTGATATTTGCTTGAACTTCAACCTCGGTCCCTTTGATGATTGAAAGGCGGCGGTCGATGTCGGCCACTATCTGCTGTTGAGTGAACAAGTCAGGGATGAAGATCGGTGTAGCCCGGACATCCTTTTGATTAATGCTTGCCTGATTCACTGCCCATTTGGCGTTTTCGGTGAGGCGCGTCTTGCCAAGTCGGGAAGATAGATAGTGTTCGACGTACTTGGGCGACACCTCTGTTTTCAATCGCATACGCATCATGTTCGACTCAAAAACAGTACCGGCGAGCGGCGCTGGTACGAGCGCGCATTTACCTAAATGGGTCATGCTGTTGACGCGGTTGATGACTAAATCATCTTCACGCAGCGCCCATGTAGCAATTTGATCTTGCGTGGCTTTTACGCGCCGCAGTTCAGCCAAGGGGCGAATCCATGCTGTTTGATAGTCGTCGATCCGAAGAATCGGAACGCCCTCACCATACATTTCCTTCGGCAGGTAAAGACCGTTTTGTGGACCTTCATCAATCAGATCGCCAAGCGTGCAGTTCGGTTTGTTGCCAAAAACTTCCGCATAGACGCTGTCTTTGTAGCGTTTGAGATTGGCCATGACGCGTTGGAGGTTGGCGACGGCTTGGTCGAGGCGGGAGAATTGCTTTTCAATTTCGGCGACGATTTCCGTCTGCTCGCTGTCAGGTGCCACCGGCACCGGAATCTTTGAAAGCATCGTCGCATTTACGTTTTGTACTGCAATGCCTTTTTTTCCGGCAGCGATAGCACGCCAGTACGTCGGGCTTTGAAGGTAGTGGCGAAGGTACTTGGTGGATATGCTTTTCTTCGGCCGGAAACGAATCAAGTACGAAGCAAAAACAGCAGGCTCGGGGTTGCTCACCAAGTAATTGACGCCGATTGAGCCAGTGCGAGAGATCAGCAAATCACCCTCGCGGATCAGGTACTTTTCTAAATCGGGCGGCGCCTCGACGCAGAAGGGAACGCGCTCCCAATCCACAACGCCAGGGGTGATGTCAGTAGTGCGCAAAAACTTTACGCCCTGGCCATCCTTATCGGCCTTGGTGGTCCACCCGTACTGGGATTTTTCGCATAACGAGCCCAGAGTTTCTAGCTTCCACCCAGACGGCAGAGCGGCGGCAATCGCATCAGTGAGCGGAGCAAGTTCGTCTGCGGCATCCACGGCATCTTCAATTTCAATCACGCTGCCAGCTCCCGATTCATAGCCTCAAGCACCTTGGGCAACTCCGCCCCAAACAGCTGGTAAACGCGGCCCATGCCGCCTTCTTGCGCGAAGGGGGAATATTCAAAGTCGTCGGGCACTATCGTCAGGTTGCCTGCTATGTGTTCGCGGATCATGTCTAGCCAATGGAGTTGCTCGGGGGTAAATAGGGTGCCTGCCTGCGTTTGCTGCGCCAGCCAGGCTTTGAAGTTGGCGTTGACGCGCTCGGGGAAGGGCACCAGCTCGTTGCTTTGGTGCATGGCAAAGCGCACCAGGCTGACCAGATCAGTCAATATGCGTTTGCGGTTGTCGCCTTTGACCTTGGTTTTGTCTAGCGCGGCGTAGGCTTGCCAGAGCTGGCCTTCTGTCCATAAATGCGGTGGGGCTTGCAGGGTGTCTGCCAGGGCCTTGAGGGCTTCAAATGTCAGTGTTTCAGCCTGCAGCCCTTTTAAACGCTGCGGCTGCTGGTACAAAATTTGTAGCGCAGTGATTTCGTCTTTGTGGTCGGCGATGAATTTCTCAAAGCTTTCGACCGTGCCTTTGGCTCGGTCGCGGGCAGCTTCTGAAAAGTCGGCTTCCAGCAATTGGTCTTGCGTGACGGTGTCGATGACTTGCTCGGCCTTCTTTTTCAGGTCAATCAGCAGGTTGCGCAGGGCTGGGTCGCACAGGGGTTTGACGGCCGCTAGCGTGCGCCCTTCGACCAGCTCGGGGTGAGTGGCCGCAAGGTCAGGGTCTAGTGCCTCGACGATGCCGCGCGCCAGGTCTTTGAGGCTGTAGCCGCCTGACGCATTGGCAATGCGCTGCCTGTCAGGGTCGGTCAGCTCGCGGTCTAGCCGGGCCAGGCGGGCGGCGACGCTGCTCAGCACCTCGGGCTGTACATTGCCCAGCGCCACGGCTTGCAGCAGTTTGTCAAAAGGCACCGATTTTTTGGCGTCCATGGGGGCGGAGTCAGTTTTGTCTTGCTCGCACACGCCCACGCAGTCAACGATGACGAGGTGGTCTTTGACGGTGGCGTCTGGCGTCACAGCCTGCAGGTCGTTGGGGTCGCAGATGCGCACGCCACGGCCTTTCATTTGCTCAAAAAAGTTGCGGCTTTTAACCGAACGCATGAACATCACAATTTCAACCGGCTTGATGTCGGTGCCGGTGGCGATCATGTCTACCGTGACGGCAATGCGGGGGTTGTAGCTGTTGCGAAAGGCGTTGATCAGGTTCTCAGGCTTGTCGCCTGTCGTGCGGTAAGTGATCTTTTGCGCAAAGTCGTTGCCCTTGCCAAACTCTTCACGCAAGATTTCGACAATCTTTTCGGCGTGGTTGTCGTCTTTGGCAAACACCAGGGTTTTGGGTACCTCGGTGCGGCCGGGAAATATTTCTAGCGGCAGCTTGTCCTTGAAGGTGCGGACGATGGTACGAATCTGGTCGGGCGTTTGCACGGCGCGGTCAAGGGCGTCGGCGTCGTAGGCCATGTCTTCGTCGAGCTCTTGCCAGCGGGTTTTGCGGGTCAGGCGGTCGCGGTAGCCGACGGAATAGCCCGCCTCAATCTGGCTGCCTTGTTCACTGACCTGAGTGCGGATGCGGTACACGTCGTAGTTGACGTTAACGCCATCGGCCACGGCCTGCTGGTGGCCGTATTCCATGACCAGGTTCTGGTTAAAAAAGCCAAAGGTTTGCTTG
>JBKCGU010000117.1:0-3277 GCA_046303055.1 Polaromonas sp. | reverse complement strand
GCCGTTCATGGTGTCCCTGGCCGCCCTGTACGTGCTGCTGGCGCGCTACAGCGGGCAGAACGACCTGTGCATCGGCACGCCCATCGCCAACCGCAACCGGACCGACATCGAGCCCCTGGTCGGCTTCTTCGTCAACACCCTGGCGATGCGCACAGAAGTTACCGGTGGCCAGACCTTTCGATCGTTGGTCAAGCAGGTCTTTAAGCACACCCTGGACGACTACGAACACCAAGAACTGCCTTTCGGCAAGCTGGTGGAGGCGCTCAGCCCGCGGCGTGGTGCGGGACGAACTCCTCTCTTCCAGTTGATGTTCTCCTTTCAGAATACGCCTGAGGCGCAATGGACGATACCGGGCGTTCAAGTGACGACTCATCGCGTCGATACGCTGACGAGCAAGTTCGACTTCACCTTGTCGCTGGAGATGCGCGACGGGGGACTGCAGGGTGTAGCCGAGTACGACGCGTCCCGATTCGATCAAAAAACTACCACCGACCTCGTGGGGCGCTATGTTGCGCTGTCGCGTGACCTGCTGAACCAACCCGACGCGCCGGTCGGTTCTCATTTCATCGTTTCTCAAGACGAGTGGACACGACTGATCCACAGCTTCAACGACACGGCTCGCTCCTTCCCCGACGTCTGCCTGCATGAAGCGATCGAGGAGCAGGCGCTGCGACAACCCGACGCGATTGCGCTGACGATCGAAGGTCGCCATGTGAGCTACGGTGCGCTCAACGAACAGGCCCAGGCTTGGGCGGATCGCCTGGTCGGCATGGGTGTCCGCGCGGATACGCTTGTGGGGGTCTGCCTGCACCGGCATGAACACATGCTGGTGTCCCTCCTGGCCGTGCTGAAGGCTGGTGGCGCCTACCTTCCGATTGAGCCGGATCTGCCCAGGGAACGGGTTGCCCTCATGCTGCGGGACAGCGGTGCACGGGTTGTCATGTGCCATGAAGGAACCGCGAGGCCCGATACCGTGGTCGGAGTGGACTGGCTGTGCATGGACGCGCTGTCGGCAGCACCCCCCCCTGAAGGCCAGCCTCCCGTTCGCCCGCGTTGCTCACCGGGCCAGCTCGCTTATGTGCTGTACACCTCCGGTTCGACAGGCTTACCGAAGGGTGCCACCTTGAATCACCGCGGCGTGGTGAACAGGCTCCATTGGATGTGGCGGCGGTACGGCTTCACGTCAGTCGACGTCTTCGTTCAAAAAACTCCTTTCAGTTTCGACGTGTCGGTGTGGGAGCTGTTCATGCCGCTCATGTTCGGTGCTCGTTTGGTCATCGTCCGACCCGACGGGCACAGGGACCCTGACCACCTGTGCGAAGTTTTCGCCGAAACGGGCGTTACGGTGGCGCACTTCGTGCCATCCATGCTTGGGCCCTTCCTCACAGCCGCTCAGCATCGGCGGGTGCCCCGCTTGAAGCAAATCATCTGCAGTGGCGAAGCGCTTGGCGCCCAGGTAGCGCATGCCGCCATAAAACAATTGGGGTGCCAGCTTCACAATCTTTACGGACCCACCGAAGCGTCGATCGATGTGTCCGCGTGGACATGCAGCCTCGGCGATTCCGTGGTTCCGATAGGCCGACCGATTGACAACACGCGGTTATACATTTTGGATGGATGTATGGAGCCTGTGCCTGTGGGGGTGGCGGGTGAGTTGTACATAGGTGGGGTGGGTCTGGCGAGGGGGTATCTGAGGCGTGCGAGGCTGACGGCGGAGAGGTTTGTGCCGGACCCGTTTGCAGGCGAGGAGGGCGGCAGGCTGTACCGCACGGGAGACCTGGCAAGGTACCGGCGCGACGGTCAGATCGAATACCTGGGCCGGTTGGATCACCAGGTCAAGGTGAGAGGGTTCCGCATTGAGCTGGGAGAGGTGGAGTCGGCGCTGCTGGGCTGCGAAGGCGTGCGAGAGGCGGTGGTGGTGGCGCGCGGAGAAGGTGCGCAGCAGCAACTGGTGGGCTACGTGGGGTCAGCGGGCGCAGCAGTGGAGCCGCATGTGCTCAGGCAAGTTTTGTTGGGGCGTTTGCCTGGGTACATGGTGCCCTCGCACTTGGTGGTGATGCAGGCGTTGCCGTTGAGCCCGAACGGAAAGGTGGATCGCAAGAGTTTGCCCGAGCCGGGCGCCTCGGCGGGAGTGGCGCGGGTGTACGAGGCACCCTGCACGGAGCAGGAAGAGCGCATGGCTGCGCTGTGGTCGCAGGTGCTGAAGGTGGATCGGGTGGGGCGTCACGACGATTTCTTCGAGCTGGGAGGGCACTCTCTGCTGGCCACGCAGGTTATTGCGCGCTTGCGCCAGGACAGTGGTGTGTCGCTGCCCCTCAGGAGCCTGTTCGAATCGCCCACGGTGGCGGGTCTGAGCCTGCACCTGGTTCAGGCCGAAAGCCAAAGCGCGCAGGAGGAGCAGGTTCGCATTCCGGTCCTGAAGCGGCCTGGTCCGTTGCCGGCATCCTACGCCCAGCAGCGCTTATGGTTCATCGAGCAGATGATGCCGGAGCATGCGGTGTACCACGTGCCTTTGAGCGTCGAGCTGCGGGGGGAGGTGAACGAGGCGGTCTTGCAAGAGGTGCTGCAGGGCCTCATGCGGCGGCACGAAAGCCTGCGCACGGGCCTGCGAATGCAGGAGGGGGAGCTGGTGCAAGAGGTGGATCCCAGTGCCATCGTTCCGCTGCAGTGGCTGGACGGACGGGATCCTGGTGCGCGGCGGAGTTTGGAAGCTTTAGTGGCCCAGCCCTTTGATCTGACGCGGGCGCCGCTGTGGCGTGTGGCGGTAGTCCGGCATGACTGGGGTGTGAAGCTGAGGATGGTGTTTCACCACATCATCGTGGACGCCTGGTCGATCGGCGTGCTGATGCGCGACCTGGCGAGGCTGTATGCCCAGGAAACCCAGGGTGTGCAGGCCGATCTGCCGCGCCTGAGCGTGCAGCACGGGGACCATGCGGCCTGGGAGCGCGACAGGCTCCAGCGTCAGGAAGTGCTGCAGGGCCTACTGTCGTACTGGCAAGGCCAGTTGCAAGGGCTGCCGCCCATGCTGGAACTGCCGACAGACCGTCCGCGCAAAGCCAGCGCAAGCGGCCGTGGGGGTGTGTGCCAGGTGCGCGTGCCAGTGGCCTTGAAGGGCGTGCTGGAGCGCTTTTGCCAGGCGCGTGGCCTGACCCTGTTCATGGGTTTGCTCGGCGCCTTGCAAGTGCTGCTGTCGCGCTACAGCGGCCAGACGGACCTGGCTGTGGGGGCGCCCATCGCCAACCGGCAGCACGCGCAACTGAACGATGTGGTGGGTTTC
>JBKCGU010000116.1:0-7549 GCA_046303055.1 Polaromonas sp. | reverse complement strand
GCCCTCGGTCGTGTGGATAAATGCCTGCCATTTCTCACCGTTGCGCCGGTACAGCAGCAGCGGCTCTACGCCAGCGTCAGCGGCTTGCTTGCAGGCTTGCTTCCACCAGGCCGGGCGGCTCAGTGATTCAACTCGCTTGATTTCGATGGCAAAGCCTTTGACCATCATGCAGTCGGCACCGCCGCCCCGCGTTTGTGTCAGGTTGCGCTGTAGCAGCTCACCCAGCTCTGCGCCCAAGGCTTTAAGGGCTTCGCGTTCGCCGCGGGCTCCTTTATTTCTGCTGGCGGCGCTCATTGGGCTTGCTCTCCAGTGGCTTCACCGTCTTCGCAAACCACGCTATCCGCGCTTCCTGAACTGCTGTCGGTGCTGGCTTGTGCTTCTCGCAGTTGCCCATGCTTGGCATAAATTCCCAGGTCGGCATAAGCGCGCACGGGGCAAACTGGTGGCGGGCTAGGGGTGATTTTTTCAGTTGCCATTGCTGGCAGGTTTGGCAGGTCATTGGTCATGCGGCTTCCATTGCTTCATGTACATGGCTACCTCATCAACAAGCCACGATGCATCTTGCGAGATGCCTGCTTGCTCTCTTTCCCATGCTGCAACACCTAACAAGGTCGATACCACTCCAACCGCGTCACCAACAGGGTTGCAGCGCATGCCAATTAGCTGTTCAAAATTTTCGCAATTCATCTTAATTGGATACTCAGATCAAATAAACCCCATCCGTAAATCGCAGCACCTTCGCAGCAGTCAGCGATTCCAGCAAAAACAAGCAAAACTCGCGCGGCAACTGCGTGTAGCAGTTTGCAAAGTCGTCAGCCGTGATCGGTGCATCGGCCACGATTTCAATGGCGTTTTTTATGTGGTTCATGCGGCCGCTCCAGCAAAGTCACGATCAAGGCGCGTCAGCGCTTGGGCTTCGTCACCGCCGGCAGCGCCGATAGCCTGGGCGACCAGTAGTTTCAAAAGTGGCAAGCCAGTCGACTGCTTTTGTTTTTCAGGCGCTGCGGTGACAGCCTTCAATGCCGCATCACGCGCCGCCTTTGATTTTTGGGCGCGTAGCTCTGCGCTCATGGCGATTGAAGGCGCTGGTTGCTGGTAGACCTGACGCGGCGCGCAAGCCTTGCACAGTGCCACAAACTGCGGCAGCGTAGGCGGGTATTCGGGGTGCGCGTCCATCGTGCGCGCAAGGGCGGTTTTGACGGTTGACAGGTCAAAGTCACGCAAGCCGTGCGACCAGATAGCGCGGGCGCTGACTACGCCTTGATCGACCCCATCTGCACCCGTTTGACCATTGGCAAACTTCGATAAAAACAGGTTGCCGTAAAAGCCGTGAAATACCTTGAACACATTGTTGGCTGTGTCCTTGGGCTCGGCTGGTGGCTCGGGTTTGAAGTCTTCCAGTCGTGTTGAAATGAGTTTAAGCATTGATGATCCTTGATTCGTCGTTACTACCCCAGATGGCTTTTGCGGCTCCTGCGTATTTGTGAGTGTTGGCCTGCGGGCCAGCCCGTTCATGCGGCTTCAGCCACTCAGCCTCAAGCCCTTGGCTACCCCTTGCGCACCAAACCGACAAAAACTTCTCCAGCGTCATTTCCGCAATTGCCGCCTGCCCTCGGGCGTGATCGACAACCGTCTGCGTGACCGTGGCCTTTTTGGCTTTTCGCAGTTGCACCCAATCCCCCCAAACCTGTTCGCCAACGTCATCCGGGCGTGAAAGCGCTTTAGCGCGCTCCCCTCTTTCTTTTGGTTCTTGGTTGATTGGTTGATTGGTTGATTGGTTATGTATTTCCGTTGGGTTCTCGTTAAACGGAATTTCAACGGTCGTTGACTTGCCGTTCAACGCTTGTTGCTTTTTCAAGGCTTTTTTAGCTGCTGAAGCCTTACCAGCTTGTGCGCGCTGGCTGTTGTTGCCTTGGTACTTGGTAATTTCCTCGTCGCAGCGAACGTGATACCAACCTTGCGGCGTTTGAACAAAAAACTCGTTGAGCATCCGTTCAACGTCCGTTGATAGTTCGTTGGCGATGATTCGCCGACACACTTGACTGAGATCCAACGGCAGCGGATGCTCTGTTTCGTAATACAGCTCTATCAGGTCGCGGTACAGGCTTCGCTCTACCCGTGTCAGGTGGCGCGTTGCGTTGTTGAAGTCGCTGATATGGTGCGGGTAGTGCTTCATTTATAAGTCTTTTCAGCGGCCAACCGCTCTGCAATAGCCTGCTCCATGCGCAGCCGATAAGCGTCAGCTTTGCCACGGTCTGCAAAGCAGCCAGTTAGCTCAAATTGCATCAATGCAGTGGCCATCAATGAACCTGATTCCTTTATGTGCTGCTCAAGCTCTTGGATGGTCATGCAAGCTCCATCTGCTCAGCCACCAGCTTGACGGCCTCGACTAAAATTCCGGTTACGGGGCACTTCAAGCGCCCGCAAACCTCAATCTGGCCAGCGGCCAACATTTCATTGCAGCGGGCTGCCACCGTGCTTGTCTCCAGCCTGCTGGCCTTGGCGATCTGTCTGCGGCTGTACAGCTTGCCGGGGCGCATCACGGCCAAAATAATGCCGTGCTGGCCTGCAAAGCCGTTTGCCTTGTGGGCTTGGTAAGCCTCGCGGCTGGTGGACGCGACGGCGGTTTTCATACACTCGCACTCCTGCCAGTCCCAGGCCGGGCCGAGCAGCTGGTGGCTGGCTGGTCGCGCCAGTCGAATGCAGAAGGTGTTTTGCTCATACCGCAATCGGTGCAGCGACGCGCACCCGCTCCGTGTATTTGGTTAAAAAGGCCGTGTTGAAGTGAAATTTGACGTTCGTCATGGCTCCCTCGCTGTCCAGCACGCTGACCTTGGCTTCATAGACGTAGCGCGGTTCTGTGTCTCCTTTTTCCTTGCGTGCGCGCACCTGGGTGACGTGCAGCACCTCGACTACCTTTCCGTCAGGAAAGCGATACCAGTGGCCTTTTTCAACGGTGGTCATGTAGTTCCTTTCCTGTAGGCGCGCACGCATCCGCGCGAGTCCGCACCATTGCCGACATCATCGGATTGCCTCGCAGAGCGTTCGCCTCGACACTGTGTCTATGAAGTTCCTTCAACACATGCTTTCCCAACACGTCCACAACATACGCATTGCGCGTCATGTCGCGGGCCAGCGCGAGTGCATCAAGGGCCACGACCAGATCGGTCGGCGCGTCTCCTCGAAGCTCCTTGGTTTCAGCGGTTCGGGAGAAACCTACGTCATCGTTTCGCATGGTTTAGTTCTCCTGTTTGTCGGTAGCCGCGCAGATCAACGCCTTAGCACGGCCGCGCAATTTATTGCAGCTACGGCACACAGGAGCGACCTCCAGCGGCTTGTTGTAATCACGGTGATCCCAATCCACGCATTGCAATGTTTTGGCGTTGGGCAACACACCAGCGCGAACCGCAGCGCTGACCGATTTGTAGGCGCGCATCGCACCGACACGCCTCCCCCAATTCGCAAGACAAGAAAAGCACAGGATTGCGCGGCCATCTCGCTGGTTAATACAAGAGCCGCACTCACGGCAATTACGTTGCTTCATTTAAAAAACCCTTGCTTTTTTAGCGGCCAGCAAAACTGCGTGTTCGCTCTTGCCGATGGAGCGTTTGTTGGGGCTGCTTTGACTTCGACGCCCAAAAGGTGGCCCATCGGTGGTTGTGTCTCCCCAAATCTTTTGATGGTCATTTGGTCGCAATTGCTGCCGCGTTACCTGGCCATCGGTGGCAATTTCAATGGCCAAGCAGTGCTCAGCCGGGACACTCCCCCGGCGCAGCCAATTGGCAACCGCAGATTGAACAACCCCAGTTTTGTCAGCGAGCGATTTCTGACTTCCGGCTATCACGATGGCTCGATTTAGTGCATCCATTTCGCAATTAAATCACGTTCGTGATAACAATGCAACCACCAATGTGATTAATTTTTCGAGCTTAATCACTGATGTGATTACTATTGCCGAACGACTTAAAGACGCCAGAGAGGCGGCTGGACTTACCCAAGAGCAACTTGCAACAAGGGCGGGCGTGAGTCAGGGCACGATTGCCAATGTGGAAAGCGGCATGCGGAAAAACCCCCGCGAGCTTATGGCTATTGCCAAGGCCACCAAGGTCAACGCGGAATGGCTGAAGAGTGGCAAGGGCCCCCGCGCTTTAACTGACTCCAACGTAGCCACCGCCCAAATTGGCGCGCGGCGCATACCCCTGATTGACTACGTGCAGGCGGGCGTGTGGACCGCTGTAACTGACAGCTTTCAGCCTGGCGATGCAGAAGACTGGTTACTCACCGACCTTGACTTATCAAGCTCAGCCTTTGCTCTGCAAATCAAAGGCGAATCCATGCAGCCCGACTTTGCAATGGGTGATCGGGTCATCATCGACCCGAACGTGCAGCCGCAAGCGGGCGACTTTGTGGTGGCCAAAAACGGTGACGAAGAAGCGACGTTCAAGAAATACCGCGTTCGCGGCACAGATCAGGCCGGTAACGTCATTTTCGAGCTTGTGCCCATCAACCCGGACTTTGAAACGATGCGCTCAGACGAGCGGCTTATGAGCATCGTCGGCGTGATGGTGGAACACCGCAAATACAGGAGAAAACGATGAAACCGATGTTTTTTGCGGCATCATCATGCGCGCCAGACGCGACTTACCCTTAGCATGGGTATTCTTAATTTCATGTCTGGCGGCAAAAAGGTTGATTTGATTCGTCAACTTCTGATTGAGCGCGTCCAAAATGATGAGATCGCACGCAAGGCCGGATTTACAGCATTTGCCGTCAGACAACTGAGCGACGGCGACCTTTTGGGCTCGACGGAGGCCGCAATTGTTTCAATTATGGGAGTGTCAGTATTTCTGTGTGTGAAGCGGATTGGATGGTAGCTGAGGTTTGAGGGCTTTTTGGATTTGATCTTTTCAAAGAGGCCCCTGCCAGGCCGCCGGAGGCACCCCCCCCTGTTTTCTGGCAGCGAACTCTTTCAGACTATGCGGTCTGGGTGAAACGCTCCTTGTACAGAATGGCAAACTGATTCATCGCCGCCTTCCAATGCGGTGAGGCCCGTGCCCAGTTGGCGGTGATGTTTCGCAATGCGAGCCAAATCAGTTTAGTGGCGGCCTCGTCACTGGGGAAGTGCCCCCGCGTTTTGAGTATCTTGCGCAGGCGTGCATTGACGCTTTCAATCGCATTGGTCGTGTAGATCACCCGGCGCACTTCGGGCGGGAATGCAAAGAACGGAATCACCTTGTCCCAGACCCTGCGCCATGCACCCACCACCGTGGGGAATTTGACGCCCCATGGCCCTTGCTCAAACGCATCCAGCTCGGCCAATGCGGCCTCTGCACTGGGTGCGGTGTAGATCGGCTTGATGGCCGCTGCCAATGGCTTGCGATCCTTCCATGATGCAAAGTCCAGGCTGTTGCGAATCAGGTGCACGATGCAGGTTTGCAGCGTCGCGCACGGGTACACCACTGCCAAGGCCTCACCCATGCCTTTGAGGCCGTCTGTGACGGCAATGAGCACGTCGTTGCAGCCTCGGGTCTTCATGTCGTTAAACACCTTCATCCAGAACTTGGCACCCTCGGTGTTCTCGATCCAAATGCCCAGAATGTCGCGGGTGCCGTCGGGCAGCATTCCCAGCGCCAGGTAGACCGCTTTGTTGCGCACCACGCCGTCTTGGCGGATCTTCACGCGCAGGGCATCAAAGAAGACCACCGGGTACATCGCCTCCAAGGGGCGCGCCTGCCATGTGGTGACCTCGCTCAAAACCGCATCGGTGACGCTGCTGATGAGGTCAGGGGAGACATCCACGGCGTACATCTCGGCCATGAAGCCCTGTATCTCGCGCACTGTCATGCCACGGGCGTACATGGCAATGATCTTGTCGTCAAAACCAGTGAGGCGACGTTCATGCTTGCCAATGAGTTGGGGCTCAAAGTTGCCCTCTCGCTCGCGGGGTACTTCAATGCGTAGGGAGCCGGTATCGGTGATCACCGTCTTGGCACTACTGCCATTGCGGTGGTTGGTGGTGCCTTCTGGTTTGGCTTGACCCGGGCCAAAGCCCAGGTGGTGGCTCATCTCGGCGTTCAGGGCTCGCTCGATAAACGCTTTCTTGAAACTCTGGAAGATGTCCTCGAACTCTTCCTTGGTGACGGGGCCGGGAATTAGCTCTTCAAGTAGCATGGCTGAAATTTGCGGCTGTGTCGATTTGCCGCTGATGGCGGACTTCGTTGTATTGCGGGGCATAAGTCTCCTTTGCGGGAATGGTATGCCTCACACACAAAATTTCTGACAGGCTCCCGCCAGTCCAGACGCCAATGCAGTATTAGGCCGTCCCACACCCCCAAACAAACCGCCCTTGAGGCGGTTTTTTTACGCCTGAAAAAATATTCATCACAAACGTGTTGACAACATAAATCACAATCGTGATAATCACTCCACCAGCCCAATCCCGGACTGTATGGAGTAAACATTGAACTCAACACTTCACCCCATCATGCAACAGGCCTTGCGCCCGTTCATGCCGCTCACAGACAAAGACCGCGCCCTGGCAGCAGCCTTCGCTGGGCCCGACTTCCCCCTTGACCCTGATGCAGTGGCTTTTCACAAGGCCAATGATGCGCATGCGCTAAAGCTGCAAATCAATCAACCTCAGCAGACGGTTGAAGGGTGGTGGGCAGCATGAGCACCGCCGCCACATGGCTTGCAGCCATCGTTATTGCCCTGGCTCTGGCCGCCGCCCCTGCCCTCATGGATGGCCCTGACGACATGCAAGCCGAATGGGACCAGTCCCAAGCCCTGAAAGAACTTCAGGCCACCGAAGCTGGCACGGCGCGCCGCGAGGCTGCTGCGCAAAAACTGTGCTGGCAGGAGCGCGGTCCCAACAGCGAAGCGCGCTGGACCGTTGAGGGGCACTTGGACTGCACGGTCCGCACTGGCACACGGAGGGCATCACTGTGAACCACGATGACGACTTGGAAAACATTCCTGCGGCGGTGGCCGTTGGCCTGTTCGGTGCCGCCGTTTTGCTGGTCGCGCTTTGCGTGGTCGCTTCAATTTTCTTGCCTTTGGTGCTGCCATGAAGCGCCCAAAGACTTTTCAGCTCGACTTTGAGATTGAGCGCACCAAAGTCAGCTACACGCCAACACCGCTTGCTTGGGTGCTGGTCGTTTTCTCTGCCCTGATGCTTGCCATCTGGGTGTTTCGTAACGCTTAACCACTTGAAAGAAAACCATGGACGAATCCAATCTATCTACTGTTCTAGCCGTACCAGAGGCTGCACCATCAGCCCAAACCTTTGCCGTCATCCTGAACGAATCTCACATGACGCAAATGTTCAAGTTTGCGGAAATGATGGCTTGCGGCATTGCCACCGTGCCAAAGCACTTGCAAAAGAACCCCGCCGACTGCTTGGCTGTGGTCATGCAGGCCACGCAATGGGGGATGAACCCTTTTGCCGTTGCCCAAAAAACCCACATCGTCAATGGCGCGCTTGGTTATGAGGCGCAGCTAGTCAATGCCGTGCTCCAGTCAACCAAGGCCATCAAAGGGGTGTTTGCAT
>JBKCGU010000115.1:0-42292 GCA_046303055.1 Polaromonas sp. | reverse complement strand
GATTCCGCCCCAGCCACCAATATGAAAGCCCTTGATTCTTAACGGATTCAGGGGCTTTTTCACTTCTGGAATGTCGCTAAGCCCCTGGTTTGATACACCAAGTAAGTACACCGTGACCACTTGGCGCCTCGAAAAACGGGTCCCCAAATAGCCGGTCGATACCGTTTTATGGCTATGCCGGTACTCAGCCTGTCGGGCCTCTTTCAATTTCGCCGCAGGGCGCCTGTAGAGCTTCGCAGCGTGCTGGGCCATGAGTACAAAAAGTCTCTGAAAAGTGGCAAACCTGAAGGCAAGCGGTTGCTTGAGGTTTTTGGGGGCTATGGGCAAGACAAGCGGTTGAAGCTGGCAAGGTGCGGGGCGTTGAGCGAGCAATATCGAGCTTTCGTGCAACTGTGGAGCAGTTCGCTGAGCGGTTTGGAGATTTGCCGGTTCAGAAAATCACTCGGCACCTGATTGGCCAAGACCGCGTCCTCACGGTCAGGCAAGGCAGTGTTGACTTCGCTGTGTTGACTTCAAAAGATGAAATCTGGCAGCTCCGTATCTTGGCTTTGGAGGATGAGGATCAATCGCCCCGGGGCGATGGAGTCTCATGATGGCGGTCATGTCCACAACGGGCTTCAGTAGCAATTTGCTACAAACTCGGTTGCCTGAATCACCATCTCATGAATGGTGGTGGTGATAGGGGATGCTTCGCGAACCATCCGCCTGCTCCTTTCAGCAGCATCTTGTGGAAGCCGGCATTTGGAAATTGACGCTTCACACTCCCAAAGAACTTCCTCGGTACGCTGCCCAGGATTAGCCCGAGTGAAAAGTCAGCCAGATCAGCCCGCCTGAAAATCTCCAGAAGGGGATATTTTTCAGCTACGTCCCCCGTGATTTTTCGTAGTTTATGGTGAAGGTCAATGAGTAACGTTATCTCTTCGGCCCACGCACTCAACTGGTGGGCATCTAGGTACGCTACCGCCTCCCGTATCGAAGGAGGCAAGTAATCAACCGTATGGTCGGACCATAGGCCGATGTCATGGTGGCAGGCTGCAATCATGAGTTTGTCCCGGTCTTGCTCGCTGCATGGGGTCAATGCAAAGCAGCAGTGCAGCATGCGATAGACGTGATTTTTATATCCGTCGAAATCAACACCAATGCGCTCCCGCCACGGCAGCAGGATTTTCTCTACAAGGGGAAGCGTTGGATAAATCGTTAGCGCATTAGTCACGGGGCACCCATTTGGTTGGTTCTGAAGCCGATAGTTTGTCGGTCGTTGATCTAACTGGTAAGTGGCGCATACGCCATTATTCGGTAAGATTGAGCCAATATGCCTACACAGAGATCGTCGCCTGCGTCTATCGCGGTCATTGCGTTTGATCGAATCAGTCCATTTCACTTGGCCGTGCCCTGCGTTGTGTTTGGCGAGAACCACCCTGGATGTCCGGCGTTCGACTTCAAAGTATGTGCTGCTGAGTCCGGTAGGCTTCGTACGTCCGCCGGGTTTGACGTTGCTGTGCGTGACGGCCTGTCGGCACTCAAGCAGGCTGACATCATCATTGTTCCCAGTTGGCGCGACACAGCGGAAAAACCTCCGAAGGCTTTGCTCAGAGCCCTGAACAATGCACACGCACGTGGCGCGAAGATCGTTGGCCTTTGTTTGGGTGCTTATGTACTCGCCGAGGCTGGTTTGCTCGATGGGCGAGATGCGACGACGCACTGGGCCTACGCGCGTGACTTTGGCGAACGCTACCCGCAAGTCAGACTTGATGCCGATGTGCTCTATGTTGAAGCTGACGACATCGTCACCTCCGCCGGAACGGCGGCTGGAATCGACTGTTGTCTTTATCTACTGCGCCAAATGTACGGCTCGCAAGTGGCCAATAGTGTGGCGCGACGCTTGGTTGTTCCGCCGCACCGACAGGGTGGGCAGGTTCAATTCATTGAGCAGCCGATACCGCAAACGCCTGCGGATTCTCGTTTGTCAGGGCTATTTGACTGGATTCGTGAAAACCTTCAATTAACGCACACTGTGGATTCGCTGGCTGAGCGAGCATTGATGAGCAGGCGCACCTTTACCCGCCAATTCAAGCAGCTCACGGGGATGGGCGTTGTGTCTTGGTTGCTGGCGGAGCGTTTGGCCTATTCCCAGCGTCTTTTGGAGTCAACCAGTGGATCAATAGATGTCGTCGCTGAACGAGCCGGATTCGGATCACCAGAGTCACTTCGATTGCACTTCCGACGCCAATTCGGCGTTGCACCGACAGAATGGCGAAAACAGTTTCGTTGCTTGTGAGACATTGAATGCGAACCAGCACGCTGGTGGAGCAAACGAGCGCGTCCGGAAAGAAAGGGCCGAGGACAAGACATTGGAGACACATTCCGGCTTGCCCTTGCCTCGTCAGCGCGTGCGCGTGGTTGGCAGCAGGTGGAGGCCCAAAAGATTCCGATGTGGTTGTTCAGCAGTGCGGCGCAGGGCGATGCGCTCGCAAGCAATAGCCGAGTGCATGTAGAACGAGTGACTGACACTTTCTGGGTCGGCGGCAACGTCACGCCCCTGATTGAAGGCGCCGTCTTTCTTTGATTTTGAAAAAATCAGTTGCTCTTTACCGATCGTTGTGCAAAGTCAGCGACTGAACCGACGCTGCAACGACCGCCCTTAAGCTTTTAGCTTTTTCTTGGCCTGGAGTGCTGCGCGCAGATGCTCGTAAAACACCTGTGAGGGCGCGCTCAGGGTGGCACCTCGCAAAGTGGTGAGGCCCAGTTGTCGCGACACTGCGGGCTGCCGTAAAGACACACCCACCAGGGTGGGATGGTTTGCGGGCAGTGCCAGCCGCGGCACTGCCGCCATACCCAAACCCGCCTCCACCATGCCCAGCAAGGTGGCGATGTGGCTGACCTCAAAGCGATAAGAAGGATGACAGCCGGCCCGGGCCAAGGCGTCATCGAGCAGCTGGCGGTTGCCACTGCTGCGCGCGACGGCAATCAGCTTTTCATCGGCCAAATCAGCCCACGCGACGAAACGGCGCTTGGTCATGGCATGCCCGCGGGGCATGGCCAGCACAAACTCGTCATCATGAATCGGGAGGAAGTCCACCCCCGGCACCTGGTTGCCCATGAAACCGATGCCGAAGTCGCACTCGCCAGCCAGCACACTCGCGATCACCTGGCCGGCAGCCTCATCCATCAAGCGGATGCGGATCTTTGGAAACTTGTCACTGAAGGAGCTGACCACTGAAGGCAAAAAGTGCAGAGCCGCCGAAGGTACACAAGCCACTGTCACCCGACCTATGCGGCTTCCTGCTATGTCAGAGATGCCTAGCATGGCCGCTTCCAGGTCGTCCAATGCCGCACGGGCGCGCTCGAGGAAAGTGCGTCCCAGTGGTGTTAACTTCACATCGCGGGTGGTGCGATTAAACAGTCTGGCACCCAATATGGACTCCAGCCTCTCGATGCGCCGACTCAAGGCCGGAGACGACAAATGAATCTCTTCAGCGGCTGAGCGAAAGCTGCCTCGTTCTGCCACAGCCACAAAAGCCTGTAGTTGCTGCAAGTCGAAATTGATGCGTGCCATGCATCAATACTACCAAAAGTTGCAATTCACAAAACGACAAGCAAAGCGCAACATACGTCCCATAACAATCTGGAGACAAGGCTATGCCCATGAAGAATTTGCTCACCGCTACGGTTGCCCTTGGCGCGCTGTTTATCCCGCTGACCCAGGCACTTGCCCAAGCATGGCCGGAAAAGACGATCACGATCGTGGTTCCCACGGCAGCAGGCGGGGCCAATGACGCCATCGCCCGCATCATCGGCCAAGGCCTGAGCGCGCGGCTTGGACGGTCCGTCATCATTGACAATAAAGCCGGTGCGGGCGGTGCTATTGCTTCCGATTTTGTAGCGCGTTCTGCACCAGACGGCTACACCATCATGTTCGGCTACATCGCCACACACGGTATCAATCCGGCCCTGCAAAAGCTCAAGTACGACCCAGTCACCGACTTTGAGCCGATCGGGATGATTGCCGCTTCTCCGACTGTCCTGGTGGTCAACAATGCCATTCCTGCCAAAAACGCCAAGGAGTTGGTTCAACTTATCAAGTCCAAGCCGAACACCTTCAACTACGCCAGCGCTGGCAATGGCACGGCCCCGCATATTGCCGGCGAGCTGTTCCGCATGTCAGCCGGTTTGGATATCCAGGGTGTTCCCTACAAGGGGTCTGCACCGGCTGTAGTGGACACCATTGCAGGTAGCACCCAGCTCATGTTCCCCAGCATGTTTACCGCTTACCCACAGGTCAAGGGCGGCAAATTACGTGCCTTGGGAATCGCCGGCGAAAAGCGTTCCGTCGTCATGCCCGAGCTACCTACGCTTGCAGAGCAGGGAATTGCCAATGTCAACATGTCGCAGTGGTACGCCATGTTCGCACCCGCCAAGACCCCCAAGGCCATCATCGACAAGCTGAACAAGGAAATGAACGCCGTCTTGAACGACAAAGCCACCGAGAAAAAGATAGAAGACCAAGGCGCCGAAGTCGAAACCGGAACGCCGGATCAGCTCAAAGCTTTTGTCAAAAAAGAGGCTACGCACTGGAAGGCGGTCATCACCGCTGCCAAGATTCAAATCGACTGAGTCAGAGGTAGTCGAGATGAACTTACAAGACTGGATCAACCGTAGCGAAACCGTTGACGACATCGTCACGGCGACGCCCTACGCAGCGCTGTCGGCCACGCTGGACTGGCCCGCACACCTGGCAGGAAAACGCCCCGCACAAGGCACGCCGCTGCCCCACCTTTGGCACTGGCTGTACTTCCTGCCGATGTACGCACAGTCAGAAATCGGCGCAGACGGACATGCCAAACGTGGCGGGTTTTTGCCACCCGTGCCCCTACCCCGCCGGATGTGGGCCGCAAGTGACTTCACCTTTCACACACCATTGTTGGTAGGTGATGCACTACGCCGCACATCCACCATTGTGGACGTGAAGGAAAAATCCGGTCGCACCGGCAACCTGATCTTCGTGAAAGTGCGCCACAAGATCAGCCGCAACGGTGCAAGCCACCCAGCCCTCACCGAACATCACAACATCGTTTATCGCGATGCCCCCAGGCCGGATGACATGGTGCCCGCCCCCACACCGGCCCCGGCAAGCTCTGCATGGCAGCGCCGTATCGTGCCTGACGATGTGCTCCTGTTCCGATATTCGGCGCTGACCTTTAATGGCCACCGCATTCACTATGACCGCAAGTACGTCACTGAAGTGGAAGGCTACCCAGGCCTCATCGTGCATGGCCCGCTGATCGCTACCTTGCTGATGGACCTGTTGCGCAGCAACAAGCCCGATGCGGTAGTGAGCCATTTCGAGTTCAAGGCGATACGGCCGACGTTTGACATCCATTTCTTCTCCGTCCACGGAGAGCCGTCAGCCGACGGCAAAACGGTTCGGCTCTGGGGCAGAGACCATGAGGGTTTTCTGACCATGGATGCCACCGCCACGATTGCCTGAAAACCTGCTTCCCCTACCTCATCGCCATGCAACCACTCCAAGGCATTACCGTTGTCACGCTGGAACACGCCATTGCAGCTCCTTTTGCCACCCGCCAGCTGGCAGACATGGGTGCCCGCGTCATCAAGATTGAACGCCCCGGCACAGGCGACTTTGCCCGGGGTTACGACGAGCGCGTGCGTGGCCTGGCCTCGCACTTTGTCTGGACCAATCGCTCAAAGGAGAGTCTGACCCTGGATGTCAAACACGCCGAAGCGCAAAAGATCCTGATGCGACTCATCGTCGAAGAAGCCGACGTGGTCGTGCAAAACCTGGCTCCTGGCGCCGCCTCCCGGCTGGGCTTGTCATACGAAGCACTGTCCAAGGTCAAGCCCGGCATCATCGTTTGCGATATCTCCGGCTACGGCAGCGATGGCCCCTACCGCGACAAAAAAGCCTATGACCTGTTGATCCAGAGCGAAGCCGGTTTCGTCTCCGTCACTGGCACGCCCGACACGCCCTCCAAGGCAGGTCCGTCGATTGCCGACATTGCCGCAGGCATGTATGCCTATACCAACATCCTGGCGGCATTGATGCACCGGCAGCAAACCGGCCAGGGGCAGCGCATCGATATCTCGATGCTCGAAGCCCTGGGCGAGTGGATGAACTACCCCATGTACTACGCCTTTGAAGGTGCAGCACCCCCGGCGCGCACCGGCGCCAGCCACGCCACCATTTACCCCTATGGCCCTTTTGCCGCCGGCGATGGCAAAACCGTCATGCTGGGTTTGCAAAACGAGCGGGAATGGAAGATTTTCTGCGACAAGGTGCTGCTTCAACCCCAACTCGCCAGCGAAGAACGCTTCTCCAGCAACGCCAAGCGCAGCGCGCAACGCGCAGAGCTGTCGGACCTGATTCTGAAAGCCTTCTCCAGCCTCACGGCTGCCGATGTGGCGCAGAGATTGGAAGAAGCCGGCATCGCCAATGCACAGGTCAACACCATGGCAGAGGTCTGGGAGCACCCGCAGCTCAAAGCCCGCCAGCGCTGGACCACTGTAGAAACCGCCAAAGGCACAGTCCCTGCCTTGATACCACCCGGCAGTTGGCAGCACGGTGCTGCCCGCATGGACCCGGTGCCGGCACTGGGCCAGCACACCGCGGCCATTCTCGACAGCCTGGGCTACAGCGCAGCACAGATAGACGCTCTGTCCAGCGAAGGCGCAGTCTGAGTGCAGTCATGCGGATGACGGCTCCTTACACCTACCTCTTCGTTCCGGGCAACCGGCCCGAGCGCTTTGCCAAGGCTTCAGCGAGCGAGGCGGAGCGCGTCATCCTGGATCTGGAAGATGCGGTTGCGCCCGCCGACAAAGCCGGTGCGCGCAAAGTCATTCACGACTGGATGCACGCCTCAGCCAAAAAACACCTACCGCAGCGCTTGATGGTGCGTATCAATGACGCACGCAGTGATGCCTTTGCAGACGACCTGGCCCTGCTGCGCACACTGCCGGCTTGCGGCGTGATGCTGGCTAAAGCAGAAACTGCCACGGACCTGCAAACCGTGCGAAACGCCATGCAAGCCGGTAGCGAACTACTGGCTTTGCTAGAAACCGCTGCGGGCATCGCCGCTTGCCACACCATCGCCAGCCACACGGCAGTCACCCGGCTCGCGTTGGGTGCCTTGGATTTGATGGTAGACCTGAACATTCCTGCCGACAGTCCCACCCTAACGCTGGCCGCTTCGCAGCTGGTGTTGGCTTCGCGGGCCGCAGGGCTTGCAGCACCGGTTGCGGGCGTCACGCCCTCGGTTCTGGCCGAGCACAGCCAGGCCGACATGCAGGACGCCCTGCGCATGGGCTTCGGCGCCAAGATGTGTATCCACCCCGCCCAACTGTCCGGCGTGCGCCGTGCTTTGGTACCGTTGCCTGCCGAGGTCGATTGGGCTCGTGAAGTCATCACTGCATGGGATGCGGCCCATGCAACTCAGGCTCCTGCCGGAGCGCTCCAGGTTCAGGGAAAGATGGTGGACAAGCCTGTCTACCTGCGCGCCTTGCGCCTGCTCGATCTCCATCAGTTTTCACAAGCGGCTGCCTGAGCCGCCGCCTCCCGATCAACACGTTTTAACAGAAGGAATAAAACATGTCTTCCACCATCATCGACTCCAAAATCTTTAGCGACATGTTCAGTGATGCCGCCATGCGTCAAGTCTGGTCGGACGAGAACCGCACTGCGAAGTACCTCGACATTGAGCGCGCGCTGGCCAAAGTGCAAGGCGAGTTGGGCATCATCCCCAAAGAAGCTGCTGACGAAATCGTGAAGAACTGCGAACCCAGCCAGATCGACTGGGTCAAGCTCAAAGCCAAAACCGAGCAGATCGGCTACCCCATCATTGCGGTGGTCAACCAGATCAACGCCAACTGCCGCGACAAGCTGGGCGAATACTGCCACTGGGGTGCCACCACCCAAGACATCACGGACACAGCGGCTGTGCTGCAGATCCGTGAAGCGTTGGCCTTGGTCGAAGCTGACCTCAAAGACATCTCCAGTTCTTTGGCCAAGCTGGCCAAGGCGCACCGGGACACCCCCATCATCGGCCGCAGCAACCTGCAACAAGCCACCCCCATCACCTTCGGCTACAAGATGGCCAGCATCCTCGCGGGTATTGAACGTCATCGCGAGCGCTTGCAACAGCTCAAGCCCCGCGTATTGGTCGGTGAGTTCGGAGGCGCCTCGGGTACCTTGTCCTCGCTGGAAACCGGCGCGATGGAAACCCAGGCCGGCCTGATGAAGGAACTGGGCCTGGGCCAACCGCTGATCTCCTGGCACACCGTGCGTGACAACTTTGCTGAAGTGGGTGCCTTCCTCGGTATCGTGGGCGGTTCACTGGGCAAGATCGCCATGGACGTGAAGCTGCTCATGCAAACCGAAGTGGCCGAAGTGTTCGAGCCCTATGCCCCCGGCCGCGGCTCGTCGTCCACCATGCCGCAAAAGCGCAACCCCATTTCCTGCCTCTACATCCACGCCAACATCTCGGTGGTGCGCCAACTGGCCGCGTCTTTGATGGACGCCATGGTGGCTGACCACGAACGCTCCACCGGCCCCTGGGAAATTGAATGGGTGGCCATGCCCGAGATTTTCTGCCTGATGTCCGGTGCGCTAAAACAAACCAAGTTCATCCTCGCCGGCCTGGAAGTGGACGCCGCCCAGATGCGCAGCAACATCGACATGACCCATGGTCTGGTGATGTCTGAAGCGGTGATGATGGGCATGGGCCCCTACATCGGCCGTGAATACGCACACGACTTGGTCTATGACATCTGCCGCGAAGCACTCAAACAAAAGCGCCAATTGATTGAGCTGTTGGCTGAGCACCCCGAGATTAACAAACACGTCACCCGCGAGCAGCTGCAAGGTTTCTGCGACCCAATGAACAACCTTGGTCAGGCTGGCGTGATGGTTGACCGGGTGCTGAAGTCCCTGAAGGACTGAGCGCTTTCACGTTTCCAAATTCAAGACGTCAGACATAGTCTGAAAATCCAAACTCAAAAAGACTTCCGGTGGATCAATTCCGGGTGGAATTCAACATACGGGGAAGTCGTGAACACCAGGACAACTACATCCTGAATTCGAGTGACCGAGGTGGGCTCCGAACCTCAATCGATGCCGCTGCCGCCGCTCCTCAAAGCCAAAATGGCGGACATGTTCGCTGGCGGTTTCGCGATACTGATCAGCGGTTTGGCGCATCAAGCGCATCTTGCTATAGCTCGGATGGGCCATCACGTGGGCATCCAGGGTGTGCTTCAGGAGTAGTTCCGACACGCGGCTGGGGCTGCCCATGCGGATAGCGTTGACGCCACGCTTTTGGCGCTCCTGAATGCTCCCCTTGGCATTTTTGAGTTTGAATTGCGCCAGGTCTTCCTTTTGCTCCAGTTGCATCAGTGCACGCACGCTGCGCAACTCTTTTTCAGCAAGGCTCAGTGGGAACAACGTCGAGGTCGATGAAAGGGATAGAGATTTAGCCGCTTCGAATTTTGGGAAAGCCATGACTTCAAGTCAGGCAGCAGTTGTTTACTGACTTTGGGGAAACATCAACCTGTTGCAGAAACTTCACGCCTCCAAATTCGAGCTTTCGACACCCGTTGCGGGCTCAATGTTCAGTTCGTGCCGCCGCAGCTCCATCAGAACACCGCGTGGTCCCCGCGCTCCGCCACGGTCTGGCTGCGCACCAGGCGGCCATAGTAGTCAAGCAGCGTCTCGTGGCCGGCCGAGGGCGTGGCCGCGGCGTCGTAGCGGCTGGCCGCTGCGTCCCACACCAGCATCGATTCGGTGGCGTAGTAGCGGCCGATGCGCGCCAGTTCGGCCTTGTCGGCCAGCGGCGGCAACACCCGTCCGAGCAGTCCGAGCACAGCGATGATGGCGTCTAGCAGTGCCACCGGCACCTGCTTGAAGCGCACCGGCTTCCCTAGCAGGGCAAAGAGCCGCTCGCCTTGCTCGCGCGGCGTGATGGCCTCGCCTGGCCCTCCAATCGGCAACACCTGATCGCAGCGTTCCGGGTCGTCCACGCAACCTGCCAGGTAGTCGCCGAGGTCATCGTCGCTGATCGGTTTGCAAGCCGTGAGCGTGCCATCGCCAAAGACCAGAAAGGGCTTGCCGGCCCTGACGCGTTCGATTTGGCCGGACAAGGACTTGAAAAAGGCCGTGGCGCGCACGATCGAGTAGCTGATTCCCGATTCGACCAATGTCTTTTCGAAGGCCAGCTTGGCATGCTGGAAAGCCAGCAGGGGCTTTTGCACACAGATGGCTGACAGCAACACGATTTGTGTCACACCGGCCGCTTTGGCTGCCTCCAGCGCCAGCACATGCGCCCGGTGGTCGATGGCCCAGGCGTCTTTGGGTGTGCCGGTGCGGGAGGCCAGGCACGACAAAAGCACGTCAAAGCGCTCGCCGCAGAAACCGTCTCTGGCCAGCGAAGCGCTGTCGCACACGTTGCCCACGCGCACGGTGGCACCGCGCAAGAGTTGTTTGCTGTCGCCTAACGACAGCTGGCCGCCGACGCCAGCGCGCGGCCGCACGAAGCACACCACCTCGTGACCTTGGCGCAGCAGCGCTCGTACCGTGGCCTGGCCGATGGTACCGGTGGCCCCGATGACGAAGACGCGGCGCTGCATCAGGCCTGCCAATTAATCATCATCTTCAGGCACTGCGGGTCGCCGAACGCCACCTCGTAGGCCTCGCGTGCGCGGCCAGGGTCGAAGGTGTGGGTGATCAGGCCTTCAAGGGACAGCGCGCCGCTCTCGACGAGCGCCGTGACTGCCAGCAAGTCGTGCTTTTTCCATTGGGCGGCAATGCGCAACGTTGCCTCGCGCATGAAGGCCGGCGCGAAGGCAAAGCCCAAGTCCTGCTTGTAGAACCCGGCCAGCACCACCTCACCGCCCGGCGCCAAGCGCGAGATCAGGCCGTTGAGGATACTGGCGTCGCCGCTGACATCGACGATCGACGTGTAGTTCTTACGCGTGTCCTCGTCCGGGTGAATGCACGGGTAGCCTCTGTCGGAACTCTCGCCGCCGCGCCGCGCCGACTGCGTCTCCCAGACGGTCGGCGCTGGCCAGCCTTGGGCCAGGCAGATGCGCGCCAGCAGCCGTCCCATCACACCGTGGCCAACGATCAGATCGGGTGGCACCATCGGCTGGCGCAAACCACCGAAAGCCACGGCGTGATAGCAGGTGGCAGCCAGCGCCAGCAACACGGCCTTGTGGCCGAGCTCGGGCGCAACGCGCACCACGCGGTCGTGTGCGACGATCAGGCGCGAGCCGGCGCCGCCAAAGATATTGCGCACGCCCAAGAAGCTGTACGAACCAGGAACAAAGACCGTATCGCCGACCCGGATGTCGCCGCTAGCGCCGACACGCACCACCGTGCCCACCGTCTCATAGCCCGGCACCAGCGGGTAACCCAGACCGGGAAAGGGCGGCATCGTGCCGTCCCACAGCAGCCGCTCGGTGCCCGTGCTGATACCGCTGGCGCTGACCTCAACTTCCAGATCGTCAGCCTCGAAGGGCTTGAGTTCCAAAGTCTTCACCGACAGGGTGCTCGGAGCGTCGAAGACGATGGCGCTGGCGCTGGCTTGGGTCATGGAGGTTCTCCTACGGGACAATAAAAAGCGCGATTCTAGCCACGCGGCAGGTCACGACAAAAGTCATGGTCTTGCATTGACCGACTTGTCATTTGGTCGGTCGAATACGTCGATATGCATTGCTTTTCAGTTGCACAGACAACTCATCGGCGTACTGGCGCAACAAATCAATTTGCGATGCAGGAGGGGGGTCTGGAATTTCTTGAATCGAGCCAACGATACCAATGGCCCCCGCCAGGATTTCGTCGTCCCTGAAAATAGGTACGGCAATGGTGTTGATACCCAACAACATTTCACCCGCAGCGTAATCATAGAAACGCTCTCGAATGAGGGGCAGCCGGTCCAACACAGTTTGTGGGTCCACCACCGATTGATCGGTTTCTGCTACCAAAGACTCGGCCAGGATGGCACTTTGAGCCTGTTCGGGCGCATAAGCCAACATCAGGCGTCCGAAGGCAGAGCAATGGGTCAAGGGCCTGTTGCCAGGCTTGACCGAGATGCAAATGCGGGCGTAGATGTTGTCGGAGGTGGCAATCACCATGGGTTGCCCATTAATGGGGATGGCCAGCACGGCCGTCTGCCTCAGTTCATCGCGCAACTTGACTAAATACGGTTCGGCCCGGTAACGCAAATCAAATTGCGCCCCTGCCGCCTCACCTAGCTGAAACAAGCGCCAACCCAGTCGATAACGCTCTGTGGAATGCTCCTGCTCCACCAGGCCCATCTCTTTGAGAGTGGCCAAGTGGCGGTGAATGCGGGGTTTGGTTTCGCCCATCAAATCGGCCAGCTCAGTGATGCGCATGGCGCGCCTGGCCAAGGCCATCTCATTGAGCAAACGCATCGCCACTTTGACCGCCTCCACCGAGTTGGTCTTGCGCGCTTCTGCCTTGGTTGGGCTTGTTTTCACGCCGCCAGAGGGAAGCTTCGAGGGTTTGATTGGCATGCTTTTGTCTCGTCCTGAAGCATATTGTCATGCTTATGATACGTTCATCAGGCGAAATAAGATATTGCCTGGCGTAAAACTATGCTTTAATGAAAGCAACATAAGTCCAAACTCACATGCACCCAAATCTCAATAATGATTGCTTTTGATCTGCTCACCGGGTTTTTAGGAAGCGGCAAAACCACCCTCCTGAATGCATTCCTGCGAACCGAAACAGGGCAAGACACGGCTGTCATCGTCAATGAATTTGGTGCTATTGGTCTGGATCAACTTCAATACAAAGAACTTTCTGAAGATGTCTATCTACTAGACAACGGTTGTTTGTGCTGCACCGTGACGCACTCACTGCGTGAAACACTTTTAGAAATCAAAGACCTTACTCACCGTCTGGGCCGTCCCGCCTTGAAGCGCGTCGTCATTGAGACCACTGGCTTGGCCGACCCGCTGCCCGTCATGCATGCGTTGCTGGGCGACAAGTCCCTCATGCGGCACTTTCGACTTGGGCAAGTCATCGCCACGGTGGATGCGGTGCAGGGTCTACAACAGCTGCAAGCGCACCTTGAATCCCGCAAACAGGCCTGCGTGGCAGAGCATTTGGTGATCACCAAAATCGACATGACTCAGCCCCAGGCATTGATTGAATTGAAGCAGCGGTTGCTTCAGCTCAATCCATATGCGCAAATCACTGAGTCGGTAGCCGGACAAGCTGCAGCGAATGTCTTTACGACTGATCTGAACAAAAATTCTTTCAAGTTGTTGCCCCGGCCATTGAATGATCAACTGGCAGAACCCTCACATGGTGCCGACATTGGTAGTTGGAGCGTCTACACCGACATTTGTCCCACTTGGGCTGGCATTGCCGCATGGTGGCACTTGATCACTCTGAAGTTTGGCCGTCAACTCCTCAGGTGCAAGGGTTTGCTAAGAGTGAACGATGTCAAACCCTTTGTGCTCATTCAAGGCGTTGGCAAAGTTTTTCACTCGCCCTCCTGCCTGCAAACGTGGCCCGACGCTGATCCGCGCGGCCGAATCGTTTGCATTGGACAAAATCTGGACGCCAAATGGCTTCAAGCCAGTCTCAAAGCCCTGACTCTTACGGACTCTGTTTGTCGACCACGCACTCTAGAAGAGTTGGATGAATGTTTGTCAACGACTGTTTTTGAATGACTGTTTTGAAAGAGACAAACATGAACACCCCAGAATTTGTGTTGCGCGGTGGCACCATGGTCGATGCCGGCACAGACGGCACACCCATGGATTTGCTCATTCGAGAAGGCAAAATTGCCGCTCACTTAGCCCCAGGCACGCCAGTTGATGCATCCATTCCCCTGCAGTCGGCCAAAGGCTTGCACATCTTTGCAGGCCTGATCGATGCTCACATCCACTTTGGCTTTGGCGAAAAAATTACCGAGTACGAAACTGAGACCATCTATGCCGCACAAGGTGGCTTCACCACGGTGCTGGGCTACTTTCTAAACAATGAAGCCTATGCTGATGTTTTCAAACGCGAACAAGAGTACGCCAGAACACGCGCCTACGTGGACTACGCGTTTCACTTCAGCACCGCAAACGAAGAGCACATTCAAGAATTGGCAGATTACGTCAAAACCTATGGCGTGACTTCCTTCAAATACTTCATGAATTTCAAGGGCGAAGAAGGCCGCTACCTGGGCCTGGACGGCACCGACGATGGCTATTTGTTTGACCTCTTGAGCAAAGCCGCCAGCATTGGCGATGTCAAGGTGGTTTGCCATACAGAGAATATTGAAATCGTGAATCGTATTCGTACCCGCATTCAAGCCAGTGGTGGCTCCACCCTCAAAGACTGGTCTCGGGCCAAGCCCGCTTTCACAGAAGCTGAAAGTTCAGTGCGTGCGATGTACTTTGCCGAACATTTGGGTGCACAAATTTACATTCCGCACATCAGCACCCGCATGGCGCTTGATGAGGTGCGCAAATGGCGCGGCCGCTACGACAAAGTCTTTGTTGAAACCTGTCCGCATTACCTCACCCACACAGAAGACTCAGACCTGCTGGGCATGGGTAAAGCCAATCCACCGTTTAGAAGCGCAGATGATGTAGCGGCCATGTGGGAAGGTTTGCAAGACGGCACCATCGATGTGGTGGCTTCCGACCATTGCCCGCGCAAACGCGCCACCAAGGAAAAACCGCTCTGGCTGGCATCGCAGGGTTTTCCTGGCACGGCCACCATCTTGCCGGTGTTGCTGCACGAGGGTTATCACAAAGGCCGCTTAAGCCTGCGACGCATCGCCGAAGTGCTGACGCAAGCACCGGCCAAAATTTTCAACGTAGCACCGCGCAAAGGCAGCTTGGCCATTGGTGCAGATGCGGACATCACCTTGGTCGATTTGAACCTGAGTCGTGTTGTCAATCCAGCCGAATTGGGTTCCTACTCGGACTACAGCTTGTACGAGGGGCAGAACCTCAAAGGCTGGCCTGTTCAAACCATTGTGCGCGGCACGACGGTCATGTCAAACGGAAAGATTCTTGGACAGCCAGGTTTTGGCCGCTACATTTTTCGCTCGCTGGCGGAACCCAAAGAAGGCGCACATTCATGAAACCGTGGCACGACATCATCAGCGAAGAAGAGCAACGCGCCTATCGTGCAGCTGGCTTTGGACGCCCCACCGGAATTGGCAAGCGCCCTGCGATGCTGATCATCGATGTCCAATATCGAACCACAGGCACAACGCCGATGCCTTTTTTTGAAGCCATCAAAGAGTTCCCCACCAGTTGTGGCGAAGTGGCCTGGAAGGCTGTGGGCAACATCAAGTTATTGGCCGACGAGTTTCGCAAGCGGGGTTGGCCCGTTTTGTACCCTCACGTTGCACCCAAGGTGCAAAATGAAGGCGGCCGTTTGGCAGACAAAGTGCCGGCCATCATGAACATTGCGGCCAATGGCTACCATTTTGTGAAAGACATTGAGCCGCACCCTGGCGACGTGCTGCTGCCCAAGAAGCACCCGAGTGCATTTTTTGCAACTGCTCTGACCAGCCACCTCATTGATTTGCAAGCAGACACCTTGATCGTGACGGGCTGCAGCACCAGTGGCTGCGTGCGCTCCAGCGTGGTTGATGCTTTTTCCCTGAACTTCAAAGTCTTGGTGCCAGAAGATGCCGTCTACGACCGGAGCCATGTCTCGCACGCGGTGAATTTGTTTGATATGTCAGAGAAGTATGCTGACGTCGCACCAACACAAGAAGTATTGGAAACCTTGAGAACAATTTGAGTTTCCCCATTTGAGTTCCCCAAAGAGTAGGGCCATTTTGGCCAATGTTTGTTCCACCAACCTGGAGAGAAAATGAAACTTTCAAATCGACGTCGTATGTTGGCGCTGTCAGCGCTGATCATGAGTGGCGCAGCGTTCACAGGCGCTGCGTTGGCGCAAGGCAAGGAGGCTCTGAAATTTGGACTTGCCATGCCACTTTCTGGCTCGCAAGCCCTGTATGGTGCCGACCAGGTGAAAGCCGCTCAATGGGCGGTTGCAGACATCAACGCCAAAGGTGGCGTCAATGGCAAGCAACTGGAAATGATTGTGGTGGACACGCAAGCGGACCCTCAGATGGGAATCAATGCAGTCAAACGCCTGACCAGCGTTGACAAAGTGCCCGTTTTCATCACGGCATGGAGTTCTGTGGTGAAAGCCGTGGCTCCTATCGCCAACCGAGACAAAGTCTTGGAATTGAGCGTCGGCGCCAACTCCCCCGACATTGCCAAACTGGGTGATTACGTCTACACCACCTTCCCTTTGGCTGAAGTGGACGTAAGTAGCCTGGCCAAGTACACCTTCACCACACTAGGCAAGAAAACAGCTGCCGTGATGTACATCAACAACGACAGCGGTGTCGAGGGTGCTGCTATTTACAAGAGCGTGTTTGAAAAAGCTGGCGGCAAAGTTGTCGCCTATGAAGCTTATGACGCCAAAGCCACCGAATTCACCGGTGCGTTGCTCAAGGTGAAGGCATCTAATGCAGAAATCATCCACATTCAGGGCCTGGTGGCAGACTTACCCCAGGTGATTGCACAAATGCGACAACTCGGATTGCAGCAGCGCGTCTCTACCTACTCTGCAGGCTACAACCCCAAAGTGATTGAGCAACTGGGCGCCGCCGCAGAGGGCCTGATCGTGACCTCATTAGCGCCAGGTGTGACAGACAACCCGAACGTTGGGCCTTTCATCAACCGCTGGAAAGATACCGAGAAGCGCGTACCCAATGGCCTGCCTTACACCCAGTACTTGTATGACGGCCCTTACTTGGTCGCTGAACTGTACAAATGGATTGAGAAAAACAAGCTGAGCGCCACCGGTGAAAACATGCGTAAAGCATTGATCACTGCCAAAAACTTTGAACTGCCCATGACGGGTGGCTTGTCTGTGGGTGAGGACCACCGCGTGAACAAACCAGTTTATCTGTTGACTGTAGACAAAGGTCAGTTCGTTCCTTTGGCCACGATCAAATAAAGCGGTAATGACTTGGCCACAGCCTATGACTTTTGTCTTTGGGTGTGGCCTCTGCGTCAACTAAAGGATCGGTGTGATTGATATTTCTATTTTGCTGCAGATTATTTGGACGGGTTTTGCTGCGTCCACATACGCCGTCTTGTTTGCGGTGGCATTCTCGCTGGTGGTCAAAGTCGTCAAGGTTTGGAACTTTGCGCAGGCCGGCATCATGGCGCTTTCGTTTTATGTCATGTACGCTGCGCATCAAAAACTTGGCATTCCCCTGCTGCTCTCTGTTGGTATTGGTTTGGTGGCCACCATTGGTGCCAATGTGTTCATGGACAGGTATGGCCTTCAGACCCTGCGCAACAGAAAGTCACCCGACCTGACCTTTTTCATTTTCACCCTGGTGGTATCCGAATTTCTGGCTTATTTTTTGGCAATGGTTTTTGGTACCGAGCCAGTCTCTTTGAAAGCCAACATCATGTCAGGCGTCAACATTGTTAACGGTATTGTGATTAGCAACTGGGACATTGAGGCCGTCTGTGTCACTGGCGCTTTGCTCATTGCACTTTACTTCTTCATGAACAAAACACATGATGGCCAGTTCATGGCCGCTGTCGCCGACAACCCCGGACTTTCGCGCTTCTACGGCATCAACGTGACCCGTGCATATGTCATCACTTTCGTCATCACTGGTCTGCTTATCACGGCAGGCATGTATTTGTTTGGAACCCGGGCTTCCATCATCCCCAACACGCCTTTGCAAATGATGTTGTTTGCAGTCATTGCCACGCTCTTGGGCGGCATGGGTCGTATTTTTGGGGCGGCTGTGGCGGCTATTGGCCTGTCACTCATTCAAGGCTTGAGCATTTTTGTCATTCCGTCGGAGTGGCAAGGTCTCATTCTTTACGTGTTTCTTTTCATCACCATTTTGTTTTTCCCTCAAGGCGTCAGTTTGCAAAAGTTCAAGCAACTGCTCAGCCTGTCGAAAAAAGCATCAGCCGCTCAATGAACAAAGGTATCTGAATATGGAGTACTTCATCTCTTTGGCGGTATTGGTGGGGATATACATCACCCTCAGTTCAAGCTTTAACCTGATCATTGGCTTCGGCGGATTGGTCAGCATTGCGCATCCCATTTTCTTTGCCTTGGGCGCCTACACCACAGGTCTGCTAGCGATTCATTTTCAAACGCATCCAGTGTTGGCTGTGTTAGCTGGTGGTGGCGTGGCATTTCTATCTTCCATGATGCTTTCTCTACCCTCTCTTCGAATTTCCGGCGATTACCTGTTGATCACCAGCATTGGATTTCAATTGGGTTTATTGGAGGTCATCAAACACCTTGGGGTGACAGGCGGCGCTAGTGGCTTAGGCAATATCCCCAATGTTGTTGATGGCTCTTCTAGGAGCGCGGTATTTGCTGTCGTTTCGTGTTCGATCGCCGCTGTCGTCGTTTGGATGATTCGATGGCTGCTGACGGGTCCCTATGGGCGGGTGATTGCAGCCATGCGCGATGATGAATTGGCATTCTCAGCCCTTGGGCGAAATGCCATGATGATCAAGCTCAGTTTGTTTGCGATTGGCTCAGGATTTGCCGGTATTGCGGGCGGCATATACGCTTACTACTTCCAATACATCAGCCCCGATCAATTTGAAATTCTGCAATCGGCCATGCTCTTAACCATGGTGGTGGTAGGTGGTATGGGTTCTCAATGGGGCCCAGTGGTCGGTGCTGTATTGCTACTTCTATTGCCCCAAGCCATTAGCTTTTTAAACTTGCCTCCCAGCATCATGGCCCCCCTGCAAGGCGTCATTTTCACAACACTTGTTCTTGTCTTTTTGTTCTGGCGTCCACAAGGTTTGATTGCCCCCACTCAGCGCCAGTCGGCAAAGGATGCGTGACATGAGCGCCTTGATTTCACTCCGCGATGTGTGTAAAAGCTTTGGCGGCATTGTGGTGGCCGAGCGCATTTCGATTGACATCCAGCGGGGCGAAATATTGGGTCTCATTGGTCCCAATGGCGCCGGGAAGACCTCACTCTTTAACTTGATTTCTGGTGTCTATCCAGCAGACTCCGGCACCATCGCGGTGTCTGGCCAGTCATTGGACGGATTGAATTTACATCAGCGCGCTCGCTTGGGTGTGGCGCGAACATGGCAGCACATGCGCTTGTTTGCCAGCATGAGTGTTTTAGAAAATCTTTTGGTGGCGCCCCGCGACTACCCCGGAGAAAAAATAGGCAACATTGTTTTCAAACCAAAACAAACAGCAGCTACAGACCACGCTATGCGTGAGCGAGCGATGGGCATATTGAAGCGCATGCACCTTGAGTCGACTGCACGTAGCAACGTAAACGATATCACTTTTGGCCAACAAAAATTGGTGGGCCTGGCCCGCGCCTTGATGAACGACGGCGAATGTCTTTTGTTGGATGAACCGATGGCGGGGGTTGAGGGTAATGCCTACGAGACCATGAAAAGTATTGTGCGTGAAGAAGCGTCATCAGGTCGAGCAGTGTGTGTCGTAGAACACAACGTGTCTTTTATCAAGGACCTCTGCAACAGTGCCGTTTTCATGGCCAGTGGCAAGATTCTTGAACGTGGAAGTGTTGACTCGCTGCTGGCGAGCAAAACTTTGGCAGATTTGTATTTCGGCGCGTAAGCGGCGATCAACCAGAAGGAGAGGCTCAGGTGCTTCAAGTCGATCACGTCAACGCCTATTACGGAAAACTGCAGGTTCTGCATGACGTCTCACTGACCATTCAGGACGGCGAACGTGTGGGAATCTTTGGCCACAACGGGGCAGGTAAAACCACGTTACTGAAATGCCTGGTAGGCGATCTTGCACAAGTCGAAGGTCAGATTCATTATCAAAATCACGTTGTTTTGGCTGGCCAAGTCCACTTGAATGTTCGCCATGGCATTGGCTTTGTTCCTCAAGGAAACAATGTATTCAAGGAGCTTTCTGTTGAGCAAAACTTGCGCATTGCTGGTTTAATGCACGACCCCGCCTACGCTCAAACAGTTTGCGAAATATTCCCCATCCTGCAAGAACGCAAATTGCAGTTGGCTGGCTCCTTGAGCGGTGGTCAGCAACAGATGCTGGCCCTTGGTATGTCGATCATGACACGGCCTCGGCTTTTATTACTCGACGAACCCACAACGGGCCTGGCCCCCATCATTGTGCGAGATGTGCTGACATCCATTCGCGACATCAACCAAAAAGAAGGCAGCACGGTACTGATTGTTGAGCAAAATGTGCAGGCTACCTTGAAGCAAGTTGACCGCGCCATTGTTCTCAAATCAGGCCGTGTGATTTTTGATGGCGCCAGCAAAACATTGCTGGAAGAAAAAAGCCTTTGGCACTTGTTCTAACCCACCTCTTTTAAACCCTATGAGCCAGCCTACTTTGCGCGAATCTGCCGGACGTGGCGTTCAAAACTTGATCGACTGGGCTGTCCAGCAAGAACTGAGCGACATTCCCATTGAAGTCCGTCAACAAACCGTCATGGTCATTGCCGACGATTTGGCGGCCATGCTCTCGGCTGAAAACGAGCCCCAAGTTGCCGCTTCCCAAGCTATGCTGATTGCCAATGGATCAGAAGGTCAGGCTTCTGTTTTTCGATGCGACCGCGCCAAACTGGCGCCCCTACAAGCGGCACTGGCCAATGCCTTGGCGGCCAGTTGGAACGAGCTGGACGAAGGCTATCGCAAGGCCGTATGCCATGCAGGCTTGTACACGCTGCCGATTTTGCTGGCCATCGCTGAAAGCGAAAAAATTCCAGTTAGCGAAGTGCTGCGCGCCAGCACATTGGCTTACGAAGTGACTGCGCGATTCGCCAGAACATGGAAGTTCAGTTCTCTCGCAATTCATCCGCACGCCCTTTTCAATGCCGTAGGTGCAGCGGCAGCAGTTGGCTTTTTGCGCAGACTGCCTTCAACGCAAATGCGCCAAGCCATTTGCAATGCCAGCACATTGGGTGTGGTGGGCCCATACAGCCAAGCCGTGCGCGGCGCTTTGATACGAAACGCCTGGGCGGCTGCTGGCATCTTCAATGGCTTGCAGGCCATTGATTGGGCGAAGGCCGGCGTGACGAGTTTGTCTGAAACCCCTCATGATGTGTATCACGAGACCTTGCACAGTGAGGCTCACATTGAGGAACTCACCAAAGATCTAGGCACCGATTGGGCAGTCAGTTCGGGGTATCACAAAATCAATGCTTGCTGCCAATATGCACATTCGTCCATTGAGGCCATGCGCGAAATTTTGGACAAGCATCCCGAGCTTCTAGGTGGCACGGGCGTTGTTCAAATTGAACTGCAAACGCACCCGCTGGGCATGACCCTGAATGACACGCAACCTGTGACCACTTTGGGTGCCAAGTTCTCCATGCCGCATGCGCTGGCCGCATCGCTTGTTTACGGGCATGGCGGTGCAGAGGCTTTTAGCACGCAGTCGATGCAAGACAAACGCGTTGCGCGCATGCGCCAAAGTGTGGCCATGCGCTTGGTCGATGAGGAATTGGCCTGGCCCAATGACAGACCCGCTTTCGTAACTTTGGTGACGGAAGCTGGACAGCGCTACAGCGCGACATGTTTGAGTGCGCGTGGTGGCCCCGATCGACCCTTCTCAGACGATGAGCTTTGGCAAAAAATCGAAGCCCTGTCTCGCACGTCTACCCCTGGCCTTACACGCGCCATGCAAGCACTTCATGCGTTGTGTGCAAAGTGCGTCAATGACACTGAATGGGCCAACACATGGCATTCAGTGGTCGATCAGATGTTCCAACCCCTTGCTGAATCAGTACTTTGAAAGAAATCAATGAGCGCGATTGACAACCACGACATGCAAGTAGATGTCCTGATCATTGGTGCAGGCGGCTGCGGCTTGAGTGCCGCCATTGCCGCGTATGACGATGGTGCCGACGTGGCCATTGTTGAGAAGCGCGACCAAGCCGGTGGCAACACCGCACTCAGTACTGGCTCCATTCCTGGCGCAGGCAGTCGATTTCAAAAAGACGCCAACATTGTGGATTCACCAGAAGTCTTGATCGCTGACCTGGAGCGCATTGCAGGCCGACACGAATTGAGCGATGTGAGCGACAAGCTTTCTCGCATTTCTGCAGAACTGTGCGAGTGGCTGGTCGATCGCGTGCCAGCGCGCATGAGCCTGATCACCGACTATTGCCATGTGGGACACACCGTGCCGCGTTTGCACGCGCCTGCATCCCGCCGTGGCCAAGATTTGATGGACGACTTGTTGGCCGGAGTTCATCAACGCGACATTCCGCTTGCCGTCGGCAATCCTGTTCAGTCGCTGATCACATCAGACCAGGGCGAAGTGATTGGGGTGGTCATTGGTGGCAAAGGCGTTGAAACCACCCGCATCAAGGCTGGCAAGGTGATCTTGGCCTGCAATGGATTTGCAGCCAACCGCGACTTGGTAAAAGAGTTTTGCCCCGAAATCGCGGGCGCTGAATACTTTGGCGCGTTGGGCAGTCAAGGTGAAGCGGTTCAATGGGGGCGCGAACTGGGCGCTGGCCTTGCCAACATGGGCGCTTACCAAGGCTATGCTGCGGTGGCGTATCCGCATGGCTCCTTATTGTCATGGACTACCTTGGAAAAAGGCGGCATCTTGATCAACTCACGAGGTGAGCGATTTGGCAACGAAGACATTGGCTACTCGGGTTATGCGCGCATGGTACTGGGCCAACAAACCGAAGTGTTCGCTATTTTCGATGATCGGATCAAAGCCGTTGCCGATAAGGAAGATGAGTTCCGCGAATTGGTCGATCTGGGCGGCATCAAGTCGGCGTCCAATATGGATGACCTGGCCGCACTCTTCAAGTTACCGGCCAACACCCTGTCACAAACCCTTAACGCCTACAACGAAGCCGCACAAGGCAAGACGGCAGACGGCTTTGGCCGGAGCAAATTTGCATTTGCTCCCCTTCAGCCCAACTACTGGATTTGCCGTGTCACGCCTGGTTTGTTCCACACGCAGGGCGGCTTGGCCATTGACACCAGCGGACGCGTGCTTAAGAAAGATGGAACGCCCATCCCCAATTTGTTTGCGGGCGGTGGTGCTGCAGGCGGCATCAGCGGGCAAACAGGCGCCATGGGCTATGCCTCAGGCAATGGGCTTTTGACTGCCATTGGCTTGGGTTATTTGAGTGGCAAAGCAGCCACACAAGAACTCAAAGACGCATCGACACTCAAGGGACCCGAGGCATGACGCACAGCGAGCAAATCGCTGACTTTGCACTCTCGTTGAGTCAAAGCGACATTCCGTCCGATGTTGCGTTGCTGGCACGCTTGCACACTCTGGACGCATTGGGTGTTGGCATTGCCGCATCGAGCGGTTCTGTGCAGCAACGCATGGCGCACAGCCTTTTAAAAAACCAGTCCCATGGCGCTTGCACAGTACTGGGCTACAGCACAGCCACACACAGTGCCAATGCAGCTCTCCTCAATGGCAGCTTTATCCATGCGTCGGAATATGACGATACGCACATGGCGTCCATCGTGCATGGCAGCTCTGTGCTTGTGCCCGCCGCACTGGCTGCCGCAGAAGAGCATCAGTTGAGTTTGGGTGAACTGACACGCTTGATCACCATAGGCTGGGAAGTTTTGGTTCGGATTGGCTTGGCTGCGCCTGGTGCGTTTCAACGTCGTGGCTTTCAAGTGACATCGGTAGGCGGTGCTTTGGTGAGCGCACTTCTGTCCGGACTGGCGGCGCGTGCTTCGCGCAGTGAATTGATCTCGGCTCAGGGCATTGCTGGCAGCCAAGCCTCCGGTATTTTTGAATTTTTAAGCGAAGGTGCCACCGTCAAAGCCATGCACCCAGGATGGGCTGCGCACGCTGGCAGCTTGGCAGCCACGCTGGCCAGCGCTGGTTTGACTGGGCCATCCACGGTCTATGAAGGCCGTTTTGGCTTGTACAAAACCTACACCGACGAGCCAGGTGCGGCACAGTCTCTGGGCAAAGCTCTGGACAGTTTGGGCCAGTATTGGTCCCTGCGTGAGGCTGCCTTCAAGCTCTTTCCTTGCTGCCACTACATCCATCCATTTTTGGAATGCGTCGAACAATTGCGCGCCCAGCACTTATCTGTACAGAACATCTCATGGATTGAATGCAAAGTGCCGCAAGGCGCTGCGGCCATCGTTTGTGAGCCTTGGGAGCGCAAGCAATCGCCCAGCATTTTGAATGAAGCCAAGTACAGCTTGCCTTATTGCATGGCACTTGCATTCCTCGATATTCCCATCACAGCGGAGCATTTCCTGGCAGAGCATGTTGATACTCAAGCCATTGACTTTGCACAAAAGATCAGCTGGGTGCCCATGGAAGACGCCGATTTCCCCAGCAAATTTCAAGCAGAAATTTGTGTACACCACAGTGACGACGAACGCTCATCAATGCGCATTGACCAGGTCAAGGGCAGCGCAGACAGACCGGCAAGCGTGGAAGATATTCAAGCTAAATTCATGGCTAACACAGCTGGCCGATTCCAATCTTCAACACAAAGAGACATCATCGATGTCCTGTTGAACGGATCTGTTGATTTACCCGTTGCCAAACTCAGTGCCTTGCTCAAGGCAGCCTGATAGCCGCCAGATTGAATTGCCCAGGCCAACTGAGATGACTGAAGACACTTATTTTTATGACCCGCGAGGTGAGCATGGTCTACCGCACGATCCCTTTAAAGCCATATTGGCGCCGAGAGTGATTGGCTGGATCTCGACCTGCAACACTGATGGACGCGCCAATTTAGCACCGTATAGTTTTTTCGGCGGATTTTCGGACAATCCCAAGGTCATTGCTTTTTCGAGCGATGGCTATAAAGACAGCGTCCGAAATATTGAGGAAACCGGGGAGTTCACCTGGAACCTCACAAGTCGCGCCTTGGCCGAAGCGATGAACCGAAGTTCAGCATCCGTTGCAGCTGAAGTCAATGAATTTGAGCTGGCTGGCTTAACCCAAATTCAGGGTCGCCATGTCAAATCACCCCGAGTGGGGGAATCGCCTGCAGCCTTTGAATGCAAGCTCCTTCAGATTCTGCGCTTAGATGATCTGGAGGGCCGACCCATTAACAACTGGATTGCCATTGGCCAAGTGGTTGGCGTTCACATACGGCAAGAGTTTCTGGAAGACGGTCTTTTCAACATCAAGTCTGCGCAACCTATTTTGCGTGCAGGCTACAAGGGAGATTACGTCGAATTGGGCAAGATGTTCGAGATGGTTAGACCTGAAAAATAAAGCCACTCCATTTTTATCCTACTGAGCTAAAAAATTATGGGCAAAAATTCAAAAGCTATCCTTCGCGATCGTGTCAATCAACGCAATGGCTTGCTGGTACCCGGCGCCTTCAATGCGTTGAGCGCGCGCATGATTGCAGATATGGGTTTTGAGGCGGTTTACCTCAGCGGCGCAGGCCTCACCAACATGTACTACGGGCTGCCTGACTTGGCGTTCATCAGTTTGCGTGACGTGGTGGAGCACACCAGCGCCATTCGCGATGCAGTCGACATTCCCTTGATCGTGGATATCGATACTGGCTTCGGCAACGCCTTGAATGTGCGTCAAACGGTTCGTGCACTGGAACGCGCAGGAGCTGATGCTGTTCAAATTGAAGACCAGACATTTCCCAAGCGCTGCGGCCATTTTTCTGGCAAAGATGTTGCACCGGTTGAGGAGATGATTTCTAAAATCAAGGCCGCTGTTGACGCCAGGCATGATCAGAACTTTCAGATCATTGCGCGGACAGATGCGCGGGCCAACTATGGCTTTGAAGCGGCCATTGAGCGTGCCGTGCAATTCACAGAAGCCGGTGCTGACATTTTGTTTGTCGAAGCCACCCAGAGCATGGACGAAGTGAGGGCGCTCACCAAATTATTAGATAGGCCCCAGCTCATCAACATTGTGATTGGCGGCAAGACCCCGGCCCTTGATCAAGCCGAATTAGCCGATTTGGGTTTTGGTGTGGTGCTCTATGCAAACGCAGCGCTTCAAGGTGCCGCATTAGGCATGCAAAAATCTTTAGGTCAACTCAAACAAAAGGGCCGCCTCGACGAAGACCCTTCAGTAGTGGTGACATTCCTTGAGCGCCAGCGCATGGTGAACAAGCCCTACTTTGACGGACTTGAAAAGAAGTACAGCTAGTATCCTAAAAAAGCAGTTGACCGCTGGTAAACAACTCACAGACCGCATGAACACTCAGGTTTTGCGCTTCGCTGGCTTTGGCCTCTTGGGTGACGGCGCTATGCGCCCGATTGCACCGCTCCCAGCGCGCCCAGCTGCGTTGCTCCGCCTGGCGGGCAGTAGCCCGCTTCGTTGTCTCGCCTTGCTGGACACGCCGGGCGCGGCACACTCGGGCGCATCCAACTGCTTTTTCTAGGATGATTCGGATTCAGTTAGGTAGGTGCATTTTTTGACTCCGAAACTCGGGGACGGTCTACGGAATCTTTAATGAATGATTTACTGTTCATCAAATCCCTGAGTGTTGACTTCGCATCGGCTTAACTTCAATGAGATGACTATCTTCGACCTCTCGTTGACATCTTGTCAGTCTGGACAATAGCGTGGTTTTTGCGCACCATCAAGCTTTCGCCCTCACCCTCACCCCACCCTCAACTCAGTGTAAAAAAGAAAGTCGCGCCCTGGCCGGGTGCTGACTCGGCCCAGATACGGCCGCCGTGCCGCCCGATGATGCGGCTGACCGTGGCTAGCCCAACGCCGTTCCCAGCAAATTCGGCCGGCGTGTGCAGGCGTTCGAATGCCTGGAATAGCTTGCCCGAGTAAGCCATGTCAAAGCCGACCCCGTTATCTCGCACGAAAAACACCGGGTTTCCTGCCGCATCGGCTTGTTGGCCGACGTGAATTTCGGTCTCTGCTTGCTTTGCGCTGTACTTCCAGGCGTTGCCCAGCAGGTTTTCCAGCACTGCCCGGAGCAGGCTCGAGTCGCCCCGGACCTTCAGGCCCATTTCAATGTGCAGCGCCACCTGTCGTTCAGGCTGGCGCGTCTGCAGGTTGTTTGCAACTTGGCTGGCCAAGGCCGACAGGTCGACCAGTTCGAGCTTCAGGGTCGAGCGCGCGACCTGCGCCAACGTTAGAAGGTCGCCAATCAGGCGATCCATGTGCGTCACCGCGAGCTGAATGCGCGACAGGTAGTGCCGCGCTTTTTCGTTGTCGCTGCCCGTCAGCTTTTTGCCCAGCAACGCGCTAAAGCCGCCAATGGTGCTCAGTGGCGACCGCAGGTCATGCGATACCGAATACGAAAACGTTTGGAGCTCCTCGTTGGCCCTCTGCAAAGCGACCGTGGTTTTTTTGCTGGCGGTGACATCGGTCGCGAATCCGTTCCAGACGATGGTGCCGTCAGCGAGTTTTTTAGGTTGTGCCAGGCCTGCCACCCAGCGTAGCTCTTGCTCTTTCATGACCCGAAATTCCAGCTTCCAAGGCTGCAGCGTGCGCGCTGACCCGCCAATGGAGGCCGCCATCGCCTCGCGATCGTCCGGATGCACGCGGGCAAAAACCGAGCTGGGATCGTCGTACACCTGTGCTGGTGTCAAGTCAAAAAGTGCCTGACTGCCCTTGCTGACAAACGGGTAGCTTGTGCGCCCATCAGGAAACCATTGGTACTGGTAGATGATGCCCGGCACATTTTCAGAGAGATCTTCCAAAAGGGTATCTCTGGCCTGCAGGCGAAGTTGGCTTTGAAGCAGTGCCTCTTGCGCGGCTTCCTGGTTTTTGAGTGCGCGCAGAAATTGCAATGCCAGAAGCAGCATGAGCAGTGTCACAAAGCTGGCAGCCACCAGTATTCGGAGCTGATCGCTACGCACGGGGGCAAGCGTTTCTGCCAGGTTGTAGCCAATGACCACAGTCAGTCCGAAGGCCGGCAAGCGGACATAGCTGTAAAGATACTCCAGGCCATTTAGTTGGGAAAAAGACCGAAAGCTGCCACGCAGGGGAGCGCCGGGGGCGGTATAGCGCGAGGCGTCAAGGCTCGTGCCGATGTACTGCTCAAACTCGGAGTTCGTGACCATGCGCTCGCCCGTGTCGCGAACGATGGTTGCCCTGCCCCCTTTTTGCAGATTTCCCTCTTGGTAGAAGTCGGCAAAATAATGGGGGTCTACCGACAGCACGATCACGCCGACGAACTTTTCTTTGTTAAAAATGGGGCGGGTCATCTGGATAGACCATTTTTCAGACCTCCGCCCCTTGACGGGGCGACTGACAAACAGCTTGTCCGCTGTAGTTGCCAGATGAACTTTGAAATGCTCCCGGTCGGTCAGATTCACCGGTTGATCACCCAGTCCAAGTGTGCTGAAAGCCAAGAATCCGTCGGCATTGATGATGGCCATTTGGAGCACCGCTGTTCCCAGAGAATCACCCCATACCTTGGTATCAGCCTCCATATCAAGCGGACGGGTTAGCCAGGTTTTGCGCAGGTCCTGCAGCGCACGGTCAATTTCGTTGAACCTGGTGGCCGCGTGCTTGGCGTACAGCGAGGCCAAAAAGGCGGTTTCTTGGTGGCTATCTTTGATCCGAAGGTTTTCGCTGCGCTGGTAGTTCCAAACGACCGCCGCCCAAAGCACCGTCAGAAAACCTGCCACCAGCAGAGTCACTGTTTGTCGCCAGGATTTTGTCATCGTCAAAGAGGTCTGCATACTGTTTTTTGCTTAATGTGCGTTTCAAAACTTGTGCGTTTCAAAACTTGTGCTGATCAGAACGCCCAAGCCCGCCTCACCGCAGGGTCGCGGGTCAAGAAAAACAGGTCAACAGCAGCGCGACCTGAACTCCATCAACGGTCGTTTTTTCTGGGTTTCAATGGTGAGATGTTCCCAACATCACGGACGCACCCTCAAGTCTGCGTTGCGGATTTTAAACGCAACCGGGCTCCATCCATTGAGCGTTGAATACCCACGCATGATGTTGTCAAACCTCTTGAATTCGTCCATGAGATCCTCGCGAGCTTCCTGTCGGGTTTTGTACCTGAAGCTAACTGCTCTTTTCATCTTCAGCTTGGCAAAGAAGCCGTCTCGCGGCATGCAAAAACCGGGTTGAAAAACACCTGCAAATCGCCTGGCGGGCTCCTTGGGGTAAACGGGTCGGCCTGACAACAGCTGATGACGGTCAGTCTGGTAAAACCGCGGTCACTTCAATCTCAATTCGTGCCCGGTCTTCGACCAGGCCCGAGACTTCCACACAGGTCATGGCCGGGAAGTTTCTACCCATCACCTCACGGTAGGCTGCACCCAGCTCTTTTAAGCGGGCGGTGTATTCAAGACGGTCTGTCACGTACCAGGTCATGCGAACCATGTGCTCCGGGCCAGCGCCACCCGCTTTAAGCACCGCAGCGATATTGATCAGGGCCTGCTTCGTTTGCGCAATGAAGTCATCGCTTTCAAACTGCTGGGCGGCGTTCCAGCCAATCTGCCCACCGACAAAAATCAGCGCGCCGCTTGCCATGATGCCGTTGGCATAGCCTTTGGGTTCTGCCCAGTCAGGGGGTTGAAGTTTTCTCATATCTTTTTGCTAGCCTGTTGCTCGGTACGCAGACGAAAGCGCTGCAATTTGCCGGTCTCGGTTCGCGGAAGGCTGTCCACAAACTCAATCTGGCGCGGGTATTTGAAGGGTGCAAGCGTCGCCTTGGCATGGTCTTGCAGCAGCTTCACGCAGGCGTTGTTTGCGTCAACACCAGCCTTGAGCACCACAAAAGCTTTCACGATCATGCCGCGTTCCTCGTCTGGCAGGCCAATCACGCCGCATTCGGCCACTGCCGGGTGCAGCATCAGTGCATCCTCAACCTCCGGGCCGCCGACGTTGTAGCCCGACGTGATGATCATGTCGTCGTCTCGCGCCTGGTAAAAAAAGTAGCCGTCCGCGTCCTGCGTGAAGGCATCGCCTGGGTAGTTCCAGCCGTTCTTGACATACTGGCCTTGCCGGGCGTCGTCCAGGTATTTGCAGCCTGTCGGCCCCACGACGGCCAGTTTGCCGATGCTGCCCAGCGGTACTTCAATGCCTTCATCATTCACCACTTTAGCGGTGTAGCCGGGCACGACTTTCCCAATGGCCCCGCGCCGCACATCAGCGGGCTTGCTGGAGATAAAAATGTGAAACATTTCGGTGGCGCCAATACCGTCCAGCAGCTCAATGCCGGTGGCTTCCTTCCAGAGCTGGCGCGTGGCGTCAGGCAATGCCTCGCCCGCGCTCACGCAAATACGAAGTGTTGGCATAGCCAACTGTCTTGCAAACACCGCCATCTGCCGGTAAAAAGTCGGTGCCGTGTAGACAATCGTGGCCCCGGTTTCATGGATCAACTTGACCATCGCTTGCGGCGTGTATGGGACGGACGGGAAGTAAATGGAGGCACCCGCAGCGAACGGAAACAGCAGCAGGCCGCCCAGCCCGAAGGTAAAAGCCAGCGGCGGGGAACCCATCACGATGTCGTCAGGCGTGGCCTGAAGAATATGCAGTGGCCAAGCGCCGCAGGCTGCCAGCACGTCGCGGTGGGTGTGCACCACAGCCTTGGGTTTGCCGGTGGTGCCCGATGTAAAAGCCATCAGCGCCACATCGTCTGCGGCTGTTAAACACGGCTTGAAGTGCCCATCTTTTTGCGATGACAACGCGGCCAGCGATCCGGGCTCGTTCATCAGGTTGAACGGTACGATGGTTGCCAAGGTGGCTGACTGAGACTTGGCCATCTTCAATTCATCCAGCAATGCGGCATCACACAGCGCGAAGTGGATGTGCGCTTTTTCAATCACCTCGCCCAGCTCTTTGGCGCGAAGCAGTGGCATGGTGGCCACCGCGATCAACCCGGCCTTGACCACAGCCAGCCAGGCCAGTGCCATGCCGATGGAGTTGCCGCCGCGCAGCAGCACGCGGTTGCCAGGCAACAGGCCATAGTTTTCTGTCAATACCTGCGCAATCCGGTTGATGCGCTGACTCGCATCGGCATAGCTCAGTGTGATCCGGTCAGAACGTAAAAACGGTTTGTCCATCAGGCCCTGGGCTTGAACTTGGGCCAGCAACACATCCACCAGATTGGCCTGGTCTGCAACGTGCAGGCTTGGCAAGTCATAGCGCATGTGTGGACGCTGCCCAAGAGGAGGCAAGCGATCGTGAACAAACTGGTCTGGTTGCGCCGAGTTGGACTGTGTCATGGTGTCGCTCATGATGTGAACTTCGATCAGGCTTTGATCAGGGCCTTGCCAATAATCAGCTGCTGCACTTCGGTTGCGCCTTCGTAAATGCGCAGCGATCGAATGTCCCGGTAAAGGCTTTCCACCTTGGTGCCCACCTTCACGCCCAGTCCGCCGTGCAATTGCAGTGCCATGTCAATCACGCGCTGGGCGTTTTCTGTGGCGGTCATCTTTGCCATCGCAGCTTCTGCCGTCACGCGCGCGGCCCGGCCGGTGCGCTCGCCCTCGTCGCGCAGCCAGGCGGCGCGGTAAGTCAGTAGCGCTGCGGCATCCACCAGCGCGGCCATTTCTCCCAGCTTGGCCTGGGTGAGCTGAAAGTCGGCCAGTTTGCCGCCAAACATGCTGCGCTGTTTCGAATAGCTCACGGCCTCAGCCAAGGCCCGCCGAGCCATGCCCAGTGCAGCTGCCGCCACTGAAGCGCGAAAAATATCCAGTGTTTGCATGGCCAGTTTGAAGCCCTCGTTGAGGGTGCCCAGTTGGCTGCCCGCAGGCACAACGCAGTTGCTGAAAGCAAGCGTGGCCAGCGGGTGTGGCGCCATCACCGCAATGTGTTCGCTGGCGTCCAGTCCTGGCGTGGTCGCATCCACGATGAACGGCGTGATGCCGCGCGTTCCCGCGTCAGCATCGGTCTTCACAAAGGTCACATAAAAATCAGCTATACCGCCGTTGCTGATCCAGGTCTTGCTGCCATTGATGACCCAGTCGTTGTGATGGGGTACAGCGCTGGTGGTCATGGCTCCTGCATCAGAGCCTGCCTCGGCTTCGCTCAATGCAAAAGCGGCAATCTTTTTGCCGCTGGCCACCTGCGGCAGATAAGCAGCCTGCTGTGCGGGCGTGCCCGCCAGCGTGATCGCGCCGCTGCCCAGGCCCTGCATGGCAAAGGCAAAGTCAGCCAGCGGCGAATGAAAGGCCAGGGTTTCCCGCAAGATGACCAGCGCACGCGAATCCAGCCTGGGAAGGGCACCGCCCAACTCGCCATTCATACCGGCAGGCACACAGTAGCGCAGCCAGCCAGCGTCGCCCAGGCGCTGCACCCATTCACGGCAGGCCGCACGGTCGTCGGTTTCATCGACCTGCTGCGTGGCTGCCCAGTCCACGAGGCCAGCGCCAAGCGCGCGATGCACATCATCAAAAAAAGGCAATGCCAGGTGCTGGGTATTGGAGGTCATTAACATCAACACCTAATTGCCCTCAAAGACGGGTTTTTGCTTGGCTGAAAATGCCTCATAAGCCCGCGTGAAGTCTTGTGTCTGCATGCAAATGGCCTGCGCCTGTGCTTCGGCCTCGATGGCTTGGTCCAGCGTCATGGCCCATTCTTGGTGCAGCATGGTTTTGGTCATGCCGTGTGCAAAGGTCGGCCCGCTGGCCAGCTCGTGCGCCAGTTTTTGGGCAGCTGGCAGCAAGTCTGCCGCCTCATGCAGCGCATTAAAAAACCCCCACTGCAAACCTTCTTGCGCCGTCATCGCGCGGCCCGTGAACAGCAACTCCGATGCGCGGCCTTGGCCAATCATGCGCGGCAGCAGCGCACATGCGCCCATGTCGGCACCGGCCAGACCAACGCGGGTGAACAAGAATGCAGTTTTAGCTTGCGGCGTGCCCAGCCGCATATCACAGGCCAGGGCCATCATGGCCCCAGCACCAGCGCAGATTCCGTCAATCGCGGCAATGATGGGCTGGGGGCACAAACGCATTTGCTTGACCAGGTCGCCCGTCATGCGGGTGAACGCCAGCATCTCGGTCATGCTCATTTTCGTCAAGGGGCCAATGATTTCGTGGACATCACCGCCTGAGCAAAAGTTGCCGCCCTCACCGGTCAGCACCACTGCCTTTACATCCGTGGCGTGGTTCAACGCTGCGAACAGGTGACGTAGTTCGTTGTATGAGTCAAAGGTCAGTGGGTTTTTGCGCTCGGGGCGGTTCAGCATCAGGGTTGCCACGCCAGCATCGAATGCATATGAGAAGTGCTTTGCGCTGTAGCTGGCCAGCGCATCAAACTGCGGGCGCATTGGATTCGTGGGGGTGATGAAGTGCTTCATAAAACTTCCAGCATTTTTGCGTGATGATGTGCCTTGACTTTGCCCAGCAGCTTGTAGAGGGCGTCCATTTCCCTGCCAGTCAAGACGTCAAAGCTTGAGACGATCCAGTCCTCGTGCTGTTTGGCCATGTCGTCAAATGTTTCACGTCCCTGCGCCGTCAGCCGCACACGGTAAGCACGGCGGTCGCCGTCGACTTCCAGCCGCTCGACCAGGCCTTCGGCCACCAGTTGGTCGGTGATGCCTGTCACGTTGCCGCCGGTGACCATCATGCGGCGTGACAGCTCGTTCATCTTCAGGCCGTCCGGGTTGCGCTGCAACTGCGCCATCAAGTCAAAGCGTGGCAGCGTGGTGTCAAATTGCTCGCGCAGGTGGTTGCGCACCTGCTTTTCGACCAGCTGGGTACACGTCAGCAGGCGCAGCCAGAGCCGCAGGGCTTCTGGATGCTCGCTGTGGCTTTGTGCTTCCATGTCCATGGCATCTCCTTTTTACTATCAAATAAATAGCATATTGCCTATTTATTCATTGGCCTAGAGGCTTTTTTGTTTGCTAATTTCACGGTACAGCTGGTCCCGGCCACTCAAGTAAGGCAGAGGCCAGCTCACGTGGCGGCTTTGCAGTTTGGCGGCCTCATGCAGCGTCCAGGCCGGGTCGGCCAGATGGGGGCGGGCAATGGCGCACAGGTCCGCACGGCCCGCGGCAATGATGCTGTTGACCTGGTCACTTTCCGATATCGCACCCACCGCCATGGTTTGAATGCCTACCTCGTTGCGAATACGGTCAGCAAACGGTGTCTGGTACATGCGGCCATACACCGGTTTGGCAGCGCGTGTGGTCTGGCCCGATGAGACGTCGATCACGTCGCAGCCTGCGGCTTTGAACAGCCGGGCGATTTGCACCGCGTCATCGTCGGTGTTGCCGCCAGGAGCCCAGTCATGGGCCGAAATACGCACACTCATCGGCAAGTGTGCGGGCCATACGCTGCGCATGGCTTTGAAGACTTCCAGCGGGTAACGACAGCGGTTGTCCAGGCTGCCGCCATAGTCGTCGGTGCGCACATTGGTCAGTGGCGTGATGAAGCTGGACAGCAAATAGCCGTGCGCGCAGTGCAGTTCCAGCCAGTCAAAGCCCGCGCCAATGGCGTAGCGCGTTGACTGCACAAACTCGGCGGTGACTCTGTCCATGTCAGCCCGCGTCATGGCGGCAGGTGTCTGGTTGGTCGGGCCAAACGCCACAGCGCTGGCGGCTATCAGTGGCCAGTTGCCGGCTGTCAAAGGCTCGTCGGTCTGCTCCCAGCCGACCTGGGTTGAGCCTTTGGGGCCGCTGTGACCCAGCTGCAGGCCCATCTTTGCACCGTTGCCGGATGCGTGGGCAAAATCAACAATGCGTTTGAAAGCCAGCATGTGTGCGTTGTTGTACAGCCCAGGGCAGCCGGGTGTGATGCGGCCTTGCGGGCAAGGCGATGTCATTTCCACAAAGACCAACCCCGCACCGCCGAGGGCACGAGCGCCTAAATGAACCAAATGAAAGTCTTGAACCAGCCCATCGACCGCGCTGTAGGTGGCCATAGGCGACACAACGATGCGGTTCTTGAGCTCAATACCGCGAACCTTCAGGGGCAGCAACATGGGCGCTGGCGGAAATTTTGAACCCGATGATTTGGCCAGCCACTGCTCATACCCTGCCAGCCAGTCCGCATCACGCACGCGCAGGTTTTCGTGGCTGATGCGCTGCGAGCGCGTCATCATGGAGTAGAAAAACTGCTCCGCCTCCAGGCCGCTGTAACGCGCCACGTTTTCAAACCATTCGGTCGAATTACGCGCTGCGTTTTGAATCTTCAGCACTTCAACTGAACGCACCGCTTCGTAAGCTTGCAGTGCCTGCGTCACATCGCTGGTTTTGGCAAAGCAGCGCGTCAGCTCGATCGCATCTTCCAGCGCCAGTTTGGTGCCGCTTCCAATCGAAAAATGCGCGGTGTGCGCTGCGTCACCCATCAGCACAATCGGCACCGGCTTGCCGTCCACCTGCTCCAGGTGTACCCAGTGTGCACACACCACGCGTGGAAAGCGTATCCAGATCGCTGAGCCTCGCACATGGCTGGCGTTGTTCATCAGCGGGTTGCCGTCCAGATACTTGGCAAACAGGCGCTCGCAAAACGCAATGCCGTCTTCCTGGCTCATCTGGTCAAGGCCGTGCGCCTTCCAAACGGCTTCGGGTGTTTCAACAATGAAGGTGGAGGTGTCGGCGTCAAACTTGTAGGCGTGCACCGCAAACCAGCCATGCTCGGTTTGCTCAAACGCAAAGGTAAAGGCGTCAAAGGTTTTCTTTGTGCCCAGCCAGACAAAGCGGCATTGCCGCAGTTCCACATCGGGCTTGAAGGTGTCGGCATAGCGGGCGCGCACCCGACTGTTCAGGCCGTCGCAGGCAATCAGCAAGTCTGCGTTGTACTGTTTGGCCAGTGCCTGGTCGTCCTGCACATCGGCCTCAAACACCAGGTCTACACCCAGGGCGATACAGCGTTCTTGCAAGATGTTCAGCAGCTTTTTGCGCCCGATGCCGCAAAAACCATGGCCGCCTGAACGCACGCTGCGGCCTTTGAAAAACATCTCCACATCGTCCCAATGGTTGAACGCATCGCCAATCAGTTGTGCGCTGACTGGGTCAGCCGCGCGCAGGTTGCCCAGCGTCTGGTCTGACAGCACCACGCCCCAGCCGAAGGTGTCAAACGGGCGGTTGCGCTCCACCACGGTCACCACATGCGCAGGGTTTTGCAGCTTCATTAGCAACGCAAAGTACAAACCGGCAGGGCCGCCGCCCAGACAAAGAATGCGCATGAAAAAAGTGCTCCGCGTTGGACGAGTAGATTAATTGAGCCTTAATTGTTTAGGTGTAAACTAAATTCGTCAAGCGGTATTTTTTCAAGCAATAAACAAGGCCTGGCTACGCCAGCCCCCTGGCGCAGGGTTCCCTCAGGAGGCAGAAAGTCAATCTCAGTGAACCGGCTTGGGGTTCTATGGCTTGGCTTGAAAGCCACCCGCCCGATAAGTCAACACCAGCGTATCTCTAAAACCCTGTTCGCCCGCAGCATGGTCGGGAAAGATCGGCGTCGTTTCATGGATCACTCGTGCATCGTCAAGCAGTAGCGCGGTCAGGGGTTCGCGCATCACAAAGCGCACGCCCTGCGGGCCATGGGCATCAAACACCCGCGTTTCGCCGCCCTTCACGCCATGGCGTTCCACCAGCATCACCACGACAAAGTTGACGCCGTCGCGGTGCGCGCCTTCTGGTGTGGGGCGGCCTACGCCGCCCGCTGTGTCGATCCTGAACTGGTGCGCCTCCACAAACCATTTATCGATGGCTTGGACCTGCGCAAAAAGCCTGCCAAAGCCTGCAATCAGTGCCGTCCATGCTTGTGCCTGGGCAACTGCGGGCTCGATAGGTTCAAACCAGCGCTCAAAGCCGCCATGCAGAGCGTTGTAGTCCGTCGGCTGCCAGTGCGCCCGATGCGGCGTTTGCGTCAAGACGTTGGTGGTCACGTCCTGCACAAAGCAGGTGTGGCGGCGCTGCCGATAGCCGCCACCGTCTTTCAGGTGCGCGTCCGGCGCCAGGTTGTGCCACGTTTTAGCCAGCTCGTCCCAGGCTTGCGCCCAGTTCGGGGAAAGTTTTAGGGTGGTGGTCAGATCAACCGGACTGAGCAAACTCAGACCATCTTGACTCAGGGCTTGAGCAGCGGGTTTTTGAACGGTGGCGATGTTAAACATGGCCATATTTTGCTTGAGGCCGCGCGTGTTTCGCGCAGCAGGGGGTTTTAGCACTGTTGCGACCTGAGACCAGCTTTTCGCCTACAAGGTCACCGCTTCAAGCCCTTCATAATAAAAGCCCAAATTCATCGATCAAGCTTCTTTCCTCACGCTTTAAAAAGAACCCATCATGCTGTATAAATTCAAATCAAAAAATGCTGGCGATCTGATCATGCTGGAGCCTCATGGTCGCAAGGTCTTGGACGTGATTGGCAAGGATGCCGGGCCGACGGGCATCATTTTGGCTGAGCAGATGCCGGCAGCCATCAAGGCGCTGCAAGATGCAATGACCCTGGAAGAGTCTCATGACGAAAGCCCTGACGACGACGCCGCGCAGGGCGACGCACCAGGGCTGCGGCAGCGTGCCATGCCGTTTATCGACATGCTGCAGCGCAATCACAAGGCGGGTACTGATGTGACCTGGGGCGTTTAAGTCTCAATCCGCCTTAATCGACCTTTGCACCAGAAACCTTCACCACCTGCGCCCATTTGACGTGTTCGGCGTTGATGAACGTATTGAACTGTTCTGGCGTGTTGCCGCCCGGTATCGCGCCCTGACTGAGCAGCTTTTCCTTGACCGCCGCCGTGTTGAGCGCCTTGCTGGTTTCTTGCTGGATGCGGCTGACGATGTCTGCAGGCGTGCCGGCAGGCGCCATCAGACCAAACCACGAGCTGGCGTCAAAACCCTTTAAACCCGCGGCTTCTTCAATGCTGGGAAGGTCGGGGGTGGCCGCAGAGCGTTGGGCGCTGGTGACGGCAAAAGCCTTGAGCTTGCCGGCCTTGATTTGCGGCAAGGCAGACGGCAAGTTGTCAAACATCACGTCCACACTGCCGCCCATCAGGTCTAGCAAAGCAGGGCCTGAGCCCCGGTAGGGAATGTGCGTCATGAAAATGCCAGTGCGTGACTTGAACAGCTCACCCGCCAGATGAATCGAGGTGCCATTGCCGCTCGAAGCCATGCTCAGCTTGCCGGGGTTGGCTTTGGCGTATTTGATGAAGTCAGGCACGGTGTTGATGTTCAAGGCCCTGGCTTTGTCAACATTCATCACCATCACGTTCGGCACACCAGCCACCAGCGTGATGGGGGCAAAGTCTTTTTGCGAATCGTAGGGCATCTTGGGGTACAGCGCCTTATTGATGCCGTGGGTGCCCACCGTGCCCATCAAAATCGTGTAGCCATCAGCTGGCGACTTGGCCACCATATCTGCACCAATATTGCCGCCTGCACCGGCCCGGTTTTCAACAATAAACGACTGGCCAAAGGCTTTTGTCAGCTCAGGCGCCATGGCGCGCGCCAGGATGTCGGTCGTACCGCCCGCCGCAAACGGCACGATGATGCGTACCGGCTTGTTGGGCCATGCCGTTTGCGCCGCCACCTGCAGGCCGGTCAGGCTGCTGATGCAAATCAGGCCCACGATCACGCTGCGACGGGTGGTGAATAGCTTCATGGCTGTCTCCTTCATCCTTTCTGTAAACGATCAACGACCGACTGGCACGTTTGACCGGCATCGACGCCGAGCTGGCGTGCCAGCAGGTTGCAGTGACTGACAACGCCACTTTGCAGCGTGCTGTTGGCCTGGCCTATGCAAGCACTGCTGTGCGACACCGTGCAGGCTGCCAGTGCGTGGCCTTGCAGAAAATCAAGTGCTGCGAGCCCGGCTTGGTCTTTGCCGATGCCCGCGTCATTAAAAACACTCAAATGTGGCCTTGTGGCTAGCGCGTATTGCGCAGAACTGATGCCGCCGTGCGAGCCGCTAACCGCAATGCAGCCAGCGTCATTCGGCCCAAGCTCGGTGATGGAGTCAACCAGCTTGAGGGTCCGCATGGTTTGCCCGACTCAGTTGTCCTCAATCAATCCGCATAGACACCTGCAGCCTTGATGATCGGGCTCCACTTGGCAATTTCAGACAGCACAAACTTTTTGTGTTCAGCCGGCTCAATGCGTTTGTCATTGACCACAACAGCGCCCAGGCCTTCCTGCTTTTTGATGAAGTCCGGGTCTTTCAGGGCGACTTTCAACGCGCCATTGAGCTTGGCCAGGACATCAGCAGGCGTGCCCTTGGGTGCATACATACCGTGCCACACCGTCACTTCAAAGTTTTTCAAACCACTGGCCGCCAGTGTGGGGACATCTTTGAGTGCAGCGGTCGTCAGTGGCTTGGCAGTCGTTACGCCATACACTTTGACTTTTTTAGCTTCAATCTGGCTGGTGGTGTTGGTGGTCTGGTCGCACATGAGGTCAATTTGGCCGCCAATCAAGTCGGTCAAGGCTGGGGCTGTGCCCTTGTAAGGCACGGTGGTCATGTCCACTTGGATAGCGTTTTGAAACAGCAAGCCGCACAAGTGCGATGCAGAGCCAACGCCCGCGTTACCCAGGTTTACCTTGCTCTTGTTGTCAGTGATCCAGGTGCTCAGTTCTTTGTAGGTGTTGGCAGGCATGCCGGGCTTGGCGATCAAAGTCATCGGCACTTCATTGATCATGCCCAGGTATTCAAAATCGCTTTCAACCTTGAACGGAATGTTTCGCACCAGCGTGGGCATGGTCGACATGCCGATGTGATGCACCAGCAGCGTGTAGCCGTCCGGCGCGGCCTTGGCGGTTTTGTTGGCACCAATCGAGCCACCGGCGCCGGCTGCGCTGTCAATCACGATGCTGATGCCGCCTAGTGGCTTGCGCATGGCTTCGGCCAAATCGCGTGCGACGCGGTCCGTTGGACCCCCGGCAGCAAAGGGAACAACGATGGTGATGACCTTGTCTTTGGCCGGAAAGTCGGCAGCGTGTGCCGACACAAACACGCCGCAAACGGCTAAAGCTGCGCTCGCGATGGCGGTTGATGTGTTGAAAAATGACTTCATGAAGGCGTCTCCAGAAAAATGCAGATAAAAAACTTCCAAACCCTGTAACTGTAGCGGGGCGCAGGCATCCTTAAACCTCGGAAAACACTTACGCAACAACCCTGCCACGCAGGTGATGTGTTGAGGTTACTTGTAGCTTCGTGCGTCTTCGATGACCTTGCCATCGTTGGGCAAGCTGCCAGGTGCCAGCAGTTCCACGGTGCCGCGCAGCTTGGTCACATCGCGAATGGCGTCACTGATTTTCTGGTCCAGACCAGCCTGACCAGATGTCGCCTCCACCTGAAAATGCATGCGGTCATTGGCCATCTCGCCGCTGACAACGAGGCGCGCTTTGAGCACTTCAGGAAAGCGCCGCGCGATCGCCGCGACTTGGCCGGGGTGCACAAACATGCCGCGAATCTTGACTGTTTGGTCGGCCCGGCCCATCCAGCCCTTGATGCGGCTGTTGGTGCGGCCTGTCGGGCACTCGCCTGGCAATACAGCTGACAAATCACCCGTACCAAAACGAATCAGCGGGTAAGCGGGGTTCAAGGTCGTCACCACCAACTCACCGACTTCGCCCTCGGCTACTGGGTCACCTGTGCCGGGGCGGACGATTTCGACGATCACCCCCTCATCAATCACCAGGCCTTCACGGGCCTCGGTCTCGTAGGCAATCAGCCCCAAGTCAGCCGTGGCGTAGCATTGGTAAATGGCCATGCCGCGCGCAGCAAACCAGTCACGCAGGCTGGGCGGGAATGCCTCTCCGCCGACCAGGCCCTTTTTCATGCTGCTGATGTCGCTGCCAGATTCAATGGCTTTTTCAACCAAGATGCGTAAAAAACTGGGTGTGCCAGCGTAGCCATCGGGCCGCAGTGCGGCAATGGCCTCCAATTGTTGGTCGGTTTGGCCAATACCTGCGGGGAACACCGTACAGCCCACCGCATGCAAACCCGATTCCATGATGAAGGCGCCGGGTGTCATGTGGTAGCTGAACGAGTTATGTGCCAGGTCACCCGCGCGAAAGCCCGCCGCATACATGGCCCTGCCCGCGCGCCAGTAGTCTTTGGCGGTGCCTTCGGGCTCATAGATAGGCCCGGGCGACGAGAACAGACGCGGCATATGGGGGCCGCGCAGCAGGGCGCTGAAACCACCAAAAACATCGCCAGACTGTCCTGCTTTTTGCAGTTCCTGTAACTCGCTTTTGCGTGTGACAGGCAAGTGCGCCAATGCCTGACGCGATGTCACTGCGCTGGCATCAACCCCGACAAACAGCTTGGCGAATGCAGCAGTATTTTTTTGCGCGTTGGCAATTTGCTGCGGCAATGCGGCCATCAGCGCTGCTTCACGTTGGTCAGGACTTCGGGATTCAAGTGTGTCGTAGAAGGTTGTTGTCATTTCATTCTTTTCAGATGGGAAAGGACGACAGAGAAGCAGTCCTTCCCCGCATTGCAAACAGGGGCCGCGGAACTGGCTTCGCCAGGCCGCAGGCGCAGCGGCCCCCTCGGGGCTGGAGCCTGCGGCTCCAAACCTGCTTGAGCAGGTTTGGACAGGCGACAGAAGCGAAGCCTCTGGCAAGCGGCGGCCTGCAAGGTGCATCTCATTAAGCGAAGCGAACGACCGTGGGGCCTATATCTACCGTGGGGGTCATTAAGCCAGCCACCGCTTGCGGCGCTTGTAGCTTTTGATGTCTTTAAAACTCTTGCGCTCGCCACCGCCCATTCCCAGATAGAACTCTTTCACGTCTTCGTTGTTGGCCAGCTCGCTGGCCGCGCCGTCCATCACCACCCGGCCACTTTCCATGATGTAGCCGTAGTCGGCATACTTCAGGGCCATGTTGGTGTTTTGTTCCGCCAGCAAAAAGGTCACGCGTTCCTTCTGGTTCAGGTCTTTGACGATTTCAAAAACCTCTTCCACAATTTGCGGTGCCAGGCCCATGGACGGTTCGTCCAGCAACACCATGGTGGGGCTGGCCATCAGTGCACGGCCAATGGCGCACATTTGTTGCTCACCGCCTGACGTGTAAGCCGCTTGAGAGGCACGACGGGTTTTCAGGCGGGGGAAGTACGCATAGACCTTTTCCAGATTTTGGGCGAGCTCCGCTTTTGACTTGAGCGTGTAGCCGCCCGTCAGCAGGTTTTCCTCAATCGTCAGGTGTGCAAAGCAGTGACGGCCCTCCATGACTTGCACCACACCGCGCTGCACCAAGTCTGACGGTGAAAGGTTTTCAATCCGTTCGCCGCGTAATTCGATCGAGCCTTTGGTCACTTCGCCGCGCTCGCCTTTGAGCAGGTTAGACACCGCCCGCAAAGTCGTGGTTTTACCCGCACCATTGCCACCCAGAATCGCCACAATCTTGCCTTCAGGCACGCTGAGTGACACGCCCTTTAAAACCAGAATCACATGGTTGTAAATGAC
>JBKCGU010000114.1:0-8072 GCA_046303055.1 Polaromonas sp. | reverse complement strand
GTAGGTCGGGTTAGCGAAGCGTAACCCGACATCCCCGACTTTTGCCGCGCCACGCATCCGTCGGGTTACGCCAAAGGGCTAACCCGACCTACGGGTAAGCGCCATCACTCCTGCCCAACACCCTCAAACCAGAAACGTAGGTCGGGTTAGCGAAGCGTAACCCGACATCCCCGACTTTTGCCGCGCCACGCATCCGTCGGGTTACGCCAAAGGGCTAACCCGACCTGCGGGTAAGCGCCATCACTCCTGTCCAACACCCTCAAACGTCAAACCAGTTTGCCCCCAATCAGCAGGGTAAATACCTGCTGCAACGTGCTTGCGAAAACTCGAATACGGCCACGCCATGGGTGACTCGACCAATCCGTGCTTGACGGGGTTGTAATGGATGTAGTCGACATGCCGTGTGTAGTCATGGTCGTCGCGCACCAGATGCTCCCAGTAGCGGTGTTGCCACACCGCCTGCTCATGTTTTGCAGCACGTGCTGCATCAGGCACACTGCGCAAAGCTTCAGGGCAGTTCTTGGTAAACCAGGTTTTGATCAAACGCCAGCGCGTGGCGAAATCTGTATCGTTCGGCGGCAGTGTCCAGATGCAATGCAGGTGGTCTGGCAAAACAACCATCGCATCAACCTCGAAAGGACGGGTATCACGTACCCGCCGAAAAGCCGTGCGCAAGATGTCAACTGCTTCATCTGACGCAAAAGTGGGCCGCCGTCCATGCGTGACTAAAGTGAAAAAGAAAGTGCCTCCCGGAGTGAATGCGCGTCGGTATTGCATAGGCTTTGTGTCAGCACATCCGTCGGGTTACGCCCGCAGGGCTAACCCAACCTACAACTGGAATCACAACGCGCAAGACCTGAATCCACAAAATATGTCGTCGCGTTCAGGCAAGTAAAAGTTGCGGTACTTCGGGCTTTTCATGCGGGCCCGGGTGGCAACTGATGCGCCGCGCAGCACCTTGTGGGTGCCGAACCAGGGCTGTGAATAATCCTGGTACGGGTCTGCTGTAAAACCGTCATAACCCCGAAACGTCGTGCCGGTCCATTCCCACACATTGCCCCACAAAAACCCGCGCCGGGCGGCCGTATGTGCTGCAACTTCCCACTCCACTTCAAACGGCAAGCGCCGCCCGGCCCAGCGGCACCAGGCGTCGGCTTCAAACCAGGTCATGTGCATGGCGGGCTGGTTGCCGTGCATGCGCCGGGCGGTGCCAAAGCGGGTTTGCATCACAGCGCCGCTGGCCACGCCGATCTGGTCGACGTAGCGTGGGGCCCTTCTTGCCTCGTAATGGCCTTCACCGTTGGCCTGGCTTTGCAGCCATTGCCAGCCCTCGGCGCTCCACAGCTCTTGCCGGTCATAGCCATCGTCGTCAACAAACTCGACGTACTGCGCCCAGGTCACAGGCTGGGCGTCAATTTCAAATTCTGGCACGGTCACACTGTGCTGCGGTCTTTCGTTGTCAAACGAAAACCCGTCACTTGGGCTGCTGCCCAACGCCCAGGTGCAAGCCGGAACCAAAAGCGGTTCGCGCCAGCTCATGGGGGCCGGGGTGAAGGCTTGCTGCATCGGTTTGTCCAGGGCCAAACCCAGCGTTTGGGCGGTGTACACAAGGGCCTCGGCATGCATATCTTCATGGAACAGGCACAGCCGGTAAAAGTACAGGGCGTCGTCGTTGTCGCCGGCTTTTTCAAGCAAGTCCAGCGTGCCTTCGAGCGTGGTGAGCAAATAGGCGCGAATGCTGTTGGCGTCAGGCAAGTCAAGTCGCCAGCGCGTGCCGTGCGGCACATGGGTGCTGTCCCACCAGCGGTCAGCATTCGGCTCGACGCTGGCCAGGCGTGCGTGAATGGGCTCGCAGCGCGGGCCGAGGGCGCGCTGCATGTTGCGGGCTATCCACCATTCTTGAAACCAGCCGATATGGCCCAACTCCCACAGCGGCGGGTTGACCGTGGCCAGTTGGGGCACCACATAATTCGCCGCTTCAAGTGCGTTTTGATACTGCGCAAAAAGGTGCAGCGTATGATTGCGCGCATCCATCAGGGCCAGAGCCAGCAGCTCTTTTACGCTGCTGCGCATCAAGGGCGAATCGATCTGCCCTGCGGTGCTGGTTGCCGTTGCAAAGTTGGCATGAAAAGGTGTTTTGCTTGAAGTCAAAAATAGTCCTGGTGAGCCCGGCCTCAAGAGAGGCAAACAATGGCAACCGGCATACCGCGCAGCGCTGGGCAAAGTTTCTCTCTGGGCATTGTGACATTGCAGTCACGCAACAATGGAACGCGGCTGGCCAAACGCCGGACGCCATGATTGCGCTGCATGCGCGGCGTTCTGCACCGTCCATTCATGCCTGGGCAGCGCAGCACCCACGCAAGCCTTTGATCGTTGTGCTGACCGGCACCGATTTGTACCGCGACATTCACCTGGACGCCGATGCACAGCAGTCCTTGCGGCTGGCAACGCAGCTGGTTGTGCTGCAAGACGCAGGCTTGGCAGAACTTTCCCAAGAACTGCAATACAAAGCACGCGTGATCTTTCAGTCTGCACCGCGCTTGAAACCAGCCGTTAAATCCACTCAGCGTTTCAAGGCCCTCATGGTGGGCCACTTGCGCGACGAAAAAGACCCGCTGACGTTTATGCAAGCGGCAAGGCTGAGCGCTGGTGCGGTTTGTTTTGACCAGATCGGCGATGCGCTGGATGCCGCGCTGGCTGATGCGGCGCGCGCAGCAGCAGCCCAACTACCCCACTACCACTGGCTGGGCGGCTTGCCCCGCCCCCTGACGCGCCAGCGCATCAAGCGCGCCCATGTGCTGGTGAACTGCTCAGTGATGGAAGGCGGTGCGCATGTGATTCTGGAGGCGGTGCAGTCGGGCACGCCCGTGCTGGCATCACGCATCAGCGGCAATGTGGGCATGCTGGGGGCTGACTACGCGGGCTATTTTGAGGTGGGCGATGCCGCAGCACTGGCAGCGCTGGTCAAACGCTGCGCCACTGAGCCTGCCTTTTTGGCACAGTTACAAAATCAGTGCGCGTTGCGGGCCGAATTGTTTGAGCCGGCTGTTGAAAAGCACCATGTTTTAAGATTACTGGCATCTGTCATCAAGGAATCGCCATGAACGCCCCCGAAAAACTCACCCCGCTCGTGGTTCCGCGCCTGACCAGCCTGTCCCATGGCGGTGGCTGTGGCTGCAAGATCGCGCCAGGTGTGCTCAGCGAAATTTTGAAAAACTCCAGCAATCTGCCGATCCCGCCGGAACTGCTGGTGGGCATTGAGACCGCAGATGACGCGGCGGTGTATTTGCTCAATGAACACCAGGCACTGATCGCCACCACCGACTTTTTCATGCCGATCGTCGATGACCCGTATGACTTTGGCCGCATTGCCGCAACCAACGCCATCAGCGACGTGTACGCCATGGGCGGCACCCCCATCATGGCACTGGGCCTGGTCGGCATGCCGATCAATGTGCTGCCGCTGCAAACCATAGGCGCGATTTTGCGCGGCGGGCAAGACGTGTGCCGCGACGCAGGCATACCGATTGCCGGTGGCCACACGATTGACTCCGTCGAGCCGATTTATGGCTTGGTGGTGCTGGGCCTGGTGCATCCATCACGGGTCAAGAAAAACTCTGGCGCCAAAGTGGGCGATGTGCTGATCATGAGCAAGCCCCTGGGCGTAGGCATTTTGTCTGCCGCGCTAAAAAAAGAAATGTTGCCGGCTGCAGGCTACGCCAAGATGATTGAAGTGACCACGCAATTGAACAAACCCGGTATCGCGCTGGCCGCACTCGATGGGGTGCACGCACTGACCGACATCACAGGCTTTGGCCTGGCAGGACACACCCTTGAGTTGGCCAGAGGCGCAAAAGTGCAAATACGCCTGGACTGGTCGCGCATGCCGCTGATCGCTGGCGTGCGCGAGCTGGCAGCGCAGGGCTGCGTCACCGGTGCATCAGGCCGCAACTGGGAAAGTTATGGCAGTGAAGTCAAGCTGCCTGGCGTTTTTGCTGAAGCCGACAAGGCGCTGCTAAGCGACCCGCAAACCTCGGGCGGATTGTTGGTGTCATGCCGCCCGGACCTGGCATGTAAAGTGCTAGAGATATTTCGCACGCAAGGCTTTGCAGATGCGGCAGTGATTGGTGAAGTGGCGCAAGGCAGCGGCGTCAGCGTTTATTGATTTTTGCGGAAAAATCAGGGTTTCCCCCGGGTCTTTTCTGCCACCATTTCAAGTGGCCGCCTTGCCTTTGAAGTTACGATATGTAAGGCTGCTGGCCATGCGTGGATGACCCTTTTACTTTTATAAACTGTTCCGCCTATTTTGGGAGAATTTTCACTTGGCTGCATTACTTAAACTTGCATTGGCGTACGACTGGCTAGCCGCACAATTCGGCAAAGTAGCCGCCTGGGCTGTGTTGCTGGCAGCTCTCATCTCGTCTGGTAACGCGTTTGTACGCTATGGTTTTGACATCAGCTCGAACGGCTGGCTTGAAATCCAGTGGTACCTGTTTGCCACCATGGTCATGCTGGGCGCGCCGTATGTACTCAAGCTCAACGAACATGTGCGGGTTGACATCATCTACGGCAAACTCAAAGGCAACGGTCCGGTCTATGTTGATATTTTTGGCCTGATTTTTTTCCTGCTGCCAGTCATGGTTTTGCTGGCTTACCTAAGCTGGCCCTTGTTCATCGGCATGTACAAATCCGGTGAAATGTCGCCCAACGCGGGCGGCCTGATTCGCTGGCCCGCCATGCTGCTGTTGCCAGTAGGTTTTGGCATGATGTTTTTGCAGGGCATTTCTGAAATCATCAAGCGCGTCGGCTACCTGGCTGGCAAGTTCGAGATGGACACGCACTACGAAAAGCCGGTTCAATAAAGCGGCTGTCACTCAACGGTTCACCCCCTTTTAAGTCGTTTTAAGTCGTTTTAAGCCGTCTTAAGTCGTTTCAAGTCGTTTCAGGACAATAAAAAATGCAAATGGAAAATTTCGCCCCGATCATGTTCGCGGGCCTCGTACTGATCATGCTCATTGGCTTTCCGGTGGCCTTCTCGCTGGCAGCGCTGGGCTTGGGCTCTGGCTTTCTGGCCATTGAAATGGGCTGGTTCCCGGCCAGCTTCATGTCCAATCTGCCGCTCAACATGTTTGGCATTTTGTCAAATGACCTGCTGCTGGCCATTCCGTTTTTCACCTTCATGGGTGCGATTTTAGAAAAATGCGGCCTGGCAGAAGACATGCTCGATTCCATGGGTCAGCTGTTTGGCCCAGCCAGGGGCGGCCTGGGTTATTCCGTCATCATCGTGGGTTTTATCTTGGGTGCGATCACCGGCACGGTGGCAGGCCAGGTGATTGCCATGGCCATGATTTCGCTGCCTGTGATGATTCGCTACGGCTACAACATGCGCTACGCCACTGGCGTGCTGGCGGCGTCAGGCACCATCACACAGCTGGTGCCCCCGTCGCTGGTGCTGATCGTGATGGCCGACCAATTGGGCCAGTCTGTGGGCGACATGTACAAGGGCGCCTGGGGCCCGTCAATTTTGCAGGTGCTGATATTCGCTGGCTACACCTTTCTTCTGGGTGTTTTCAAGCCGCACCATGTGCCGGGCGTGCCCAAAGACGCACGTACCCTGCAAGGCTGGGCCCTGTGGGGCAAATGCCTGCGCGGCATCATTCCCTCAGCCATCCTGATTTTTGCAGTGCTTGGCTCCATGGGCGGCCTGCCAGGCATAAATACGGCCATTGCCACACCGACTGAGGCCGGTGCGATGGGTGTGGTGGGTGCGCTGGTGCTGGCGGCCATTCACAAGCGCCTGACGATGGCGCTGATCTGGGAAGCCATGAGCGGCACCATGCGCCTGACCGCCATGGTGGTGTTTATCCTGATTGGTGCGCGCGTGTTCTCAATGGTGTTTCAGGGCGTGGACGGTGCCAAGTGGGTCGAGCATTTGCTGACCGGCTTGCCCGGCGGCCAAACCGGCTTTCTGATCGTTGTCAACATCTTCATTTTCTTCCTGGCCTTCTTCCTGGACTTTTTTGAGATTGCCTTCATCATCTTGCCTATGCTGGGGCCTGTGGCGGTCAAGCTGGGCATCAACCCGATCTGGTTCGGGGTGCTGCTGTGCGTGAACATGCAAACCAGCTTCATGCACCCACCGTTTGGATTTGCGCTGTTTTACTTGCGCGGCATTGCCGACACGCTGTTCAAGGAAAAACGCATCCCGCAAGCCATCAAGTCCAACGACATTTACCTGGGAGCGATCCCCTGGGTGGCCATGCAGATGATTCTGGTTCTGATCGTGATTTTTGTGCCGCAAACTGTCACCATGTTTCTGGACAAGGAAGAAAAAATTGACATCGACAAGGTGAAGATTGAAATGCCCATCGAAACGCCTGACCCGGTGCCTGCCCCAGGAACAGGTGCCAGCGGCGCGGCTGGCAGTGACCCTCTGGCACCAAAATCAGACACGACCAGCTCTGAAGACGAACAAAAAAAGATGGATGAGTTGTTCAAGGGCAAATAGGCCGGCATCTTTCTTTCATCCAGATTCGACAACATCCAGGAATGCCCCTCGTTGAGGGGCATTTTTTATTCATTCAGCCACCAACAAGCGAAGACGATGTTCAACAACACCTTGCCCGCCATGGGCCCACCACCGTTTAAATTTGTACCCGCAGTTGCCGGGGCCAGCAGTCCGGCTTATTCCGTCACCTTCAAGCTGCTGGCCACAGTGATCGTGTTCGCCTGTTCGTCGGCTTTTTTGCAAAACTGGTGGGCAGGCAGGGCCGCAGGCGGGGTGGCGGGCGGAGGCTGGTTTTTGGGGGCAGTGTTGCTGCTGCTTTACACCTGGGTGAATATTTTGCGCAGCACCACGCGCATTGACGAACAGGGCTTGTACCAAAGCTGGGTCTGGAACAAGCACATGGAACTGCGCGAGCTGGCCTACGGAAAACTGATTCGTGTGCGCGGGCTGGAATGGCTGATTGCACCGCGCCTGTACGTGCGCACGCTGATGGGTAAATTTGCGGTTTTTTATGCCACCTCCCCCGAGATGATTGCCGAATTTGAACGCCTGGTGAAGGAGCTCAAGGCGTTCAGGGAAATGCGCTAAGGTTGGACGCGGCTGATAAAGGCGTACATAAAAAAGCCGCACCATGAGTGCGGCTTTTTGATGTCAGTAAGGGAAAGCTGAATTACAGCTTTTGCTCTTGCATGAACTTGTCAAACGACGCTTCTGTGAAGCGGAACCACAGGTTTTGTTCTGCGCGGAACTTGGAGTAGTCGGCGTAGACTTTCTTCCAGTTTTCGTTCTTGGCAGACAGTTCATCATACAAAGCCATTGAAGCCTTGAAGGCAGCATTCATCACGTCTTTCGGGAAAGGACGCAGCTTGGTACCCGCCCCCACCAGTTGCTTGAGGGCAACCGGGTTGCGTGCATCGTAGCGCGCCTGCATTTCTACGTGAGCGTGTGATGCCGCGGATTCCACAATCGCCTTGTTTTCTGGCGACAGGGCTTCAAAAGCCTTGTTGTTGATGAAGAAGTCCAGCTCAGGGCCACCCTCCCACCAGCCAGGGTAGTAGTAGAACGGAGCCACTTTGTTGAAGCCCAGTTTCTGGTCGTCGTAGGGGCCTACCCATTCGGCTGCGTCAATCGTGCCTTTTTCCAGGGCTTGATAAATCTCGCCACCGGGAATGTTTTGCGGCACAGAACCCAATTTCTCCAGCACCTTGCCGCCAAAGCCGCCGATACGCATTTTCAGGCCTTTCATGTCGGCCAAGGTTTTGATCTCTTTGCGATACCAGCCGCCCATTTGCGCGCCGGTATTGCCGCCCGGGAAGTTGACGATGTTGTACTTGGCGTAGAACTCGCGCATCAGCTTCATGCCGTTGCCTTCGTACATCCAGGCTGTCATCTGGCGGCTATTCAGGCCAAAAGGAATGGCGCAGCCCAGTGCGAAAGTTTCGTCCTTGCCGAAGAAGTAGTAAGGCGCTGTGTGAGCGGCCTCAATGGAGCCTTGCTGCAAGCCGTCGACCACACCAAAAGCGGGCATCAGTTCGCCAGCAGCATGAACCGACACTTCGAATTT
>JBKCGU010000113.1:0-5160 GCA_046303055.1 Polaromonas sp. | reverse complement strand
TTTCAGTCGCTGGCCTGCGCAAGTCCCTTGACGACGCCCGTGGGAACCTTTCATTAACTTTTTGTGAGATCGCAAATGCAATTGACACTGTTCGCACTGGAGCCGGCCAGCAACCCGCCATCATCTTCTGGGAAAACGTGCTCGGAGTCCTCAGCACCAAAGACAACGCCTTCGGGTGCTTTCTGGCTGGACTTGCCGGCGAAGATGGTGAGCTTGAGCCGGCAGGGGGAAAATGGACGAACGCAGGTGTTGTGTATGGTCCCACGCGAACAGTCGCGTGGCGCGTCCTCGACGCCCAATACTTCGGAGTGGCCCAACGACGCCGCCGCGTGTTCGTTGTCGCAAGTGCTAGAGACGACTTCGATCCCGCAGAGGTTCTTTTTGAGTTCGACGGCGTGCGCCGGGATACTGCGCCGAGCAGAGAAACGCGGGAAGGCATTGCCGGAGGCATTGAAATTGGCCCTTCAGGCGGTCGCCTCACCGACCTGAATCCAACGCTTGACACACGCGCCAAAGATGGGCCGATCAGGAACCAGCTTGCTGGGGCGGTGATGCAACCAACGGCCTACTCCACCAAGATGCACAACACCACCAGCAATCAGACTGGTAAGTTTTATGAGGAATACTCAACCAGCTTGGATGCCAACAGCCCTCCTCCAGCAGTGTTTCATCCAATTGCCATTCAAGACGTTCGACCGATTGAAAAAGCACAGAACGGGCGCGGCTGGAATGATGATGGCGCGGCGTACACCGTGGACACCCATGCGACTCAAGGGGTAGCGCAGCCCATCGCCTTCAGCTCCAAGGACCACGGCGCCGACGCCACGGCAGACTTGTCGCCAACTCTGCGAGCCATGAATCACGCCGACAGCCACGCCAACGGTGGCGGGCAGATGGCGGTGATGCAGCCGATCGGTTGCTTTAAAGGTGGACAAGGCAGCGCGGCTGGTGGAATCGGCTATGACGAGCACATTGCGCCAACACTGAGCGCCTCAGATAGCGGGTCAAACCGCACGCCTGCACTGATGCATGGCATGGTCGTGCGCCGCCTGACACCTGTGGAGTGCGAGCGCCTACAGGGCTTCCCCGACGGCTACACCGCCATCCCGTGGCGCAAGAAACCCGCCGACCAGTGCCCTGACGGCCCCCGCTACAAGGCGCTGGGGAACTCCTGGGCGGTTCCGAATGTTCGTTGGATCGGGGAGCGGATTCAGGTTGTAGAAAGGGTATCAAATCCCCCTCCAACCCAATGGATACCTGCGCAAGTAGCTCCTGAAACTGTAGCTGGGGAAGTGTGAGCGAATACGCCTTCCAAGCCACCCTAACCGGCCCCGACCAAGGCCGGGAAGTGGTGCGCGGCCAGCTTCTGCCCTTCATCGGCAAGCTGATCGACGCTGGCAAGCGGGTGGCCGTGACTGCCATGGAAGAAGAAGACAGCAAATCCATTCGCCAGCGGAAGTATTACCACCGGTACGTGCTGTTCGAAATTGCAGAGCAGGCCAAGGTCAACGGCGAAAAGTTCGCAATGCCCGTGTGGAAAGAACACTTCCGCGAGCTGTACGTGGGCAGCACCTGGAAGGTCTACAAAGACCCAATGACCGGCAGGAAAAAGCGCCGGAAGGTACGGATAAGCACTGAAGACCTGAGTGTGAAGGCGTATTCAAAGCTGATCGACCAAGTGACCTCCTTCGCCGCGACTGAGCTGAACGTGACTTTCAGCGTACCGAATTGGGAGAGCTACAGAGAATGACACCAACGAAACCCGGCTTGTACGCCAACATCGCCGCCAAGAAGCAAAAAAGACTTCACCGAGTCGGCTAAGACGGCAAAGAAAAAGTAAGTCATGCTGGCCCGCCGCCCCTTTGCCCGACAAGCCATGCCCGAGCGCAAGCCCTTGGCTTGGCCGGGCGTGCAGGCCTTTGCAGCCAGCCCACGGGCGGATATGGGAAATCCCATAACGGCCCAACCCAAGACCGAGGCAGTGCGCAGCGAAGCCTACCGCCGCCTGGTGGCCGCCATGCCCTGCAAGGCTTGCCACATTGAGGGATACAGCCAAGCCGCGCACCTACCGCCTGATGCGAAGGGCGCAAAGCAGGACGACCGGTTGATATTTCCCCTTTGCTGCACCCGACCGGGCATTACAGGCTGCCATGTGGATTACGACCGATACCGCATGCACCCGCATGAGTTGGCCATTGCCATTGGGCTGGCCTGGGCAATGGCCACCATGCAGGAAATTATTGCGGCAGGCGACTGGCCTAAAAACCTGCCAAAACTGAGCTTAGACCAATGAATACATGCGTGAGCAGCTATAAAAACCTGAGCATAAAAGGTATCGCGCCCGGTGTTCCAGACCTGCAATCGCTGCGGAATGCGCGGCAAATGGGCTACGAGTTGACGCCGACCGGGCCTGCATGGATGGGCCTGCATGGATGGGAAAAGCCGAATGACGACCCGTTCCCAATGCCTGCATTGGTTTTTGTAAATTGAAGGAGCACCCAATGATGCGCGACAACACCCAAACCGCACCGTTCACCAGCTGCCAGGCCGCCATGTGCTTTGCCTACCGCCACGAGCACGGCGTATTGCCGCAAAACATGCTGGCCAAGCATCAGCCAAAGGGCGCAAGCCGAGGCGAACCGCCACCGATGGGCCTGGACGCGGCCATTGTGTCGGGCTGGATACGCCAAGTCATTGAAGGTGGCGCAGGCTTTCCCGGTCTGCCCGAGCCCTTCAAGAGTGTGATGCTGGCCAAGTACAGCATTGACTCAAGCCTGAACCTGCCTGCCAAAATGACCGTGCTGGACTACGTGCTGGCTGAAGCCATGGGCACAGGCCTGCACAAGCGCCGGATGGTGGACCTCTGCGTGCAGCGGTACTTTGGGGGCACGATGCTGTGCGCAGACGGGCAGCGCCGCCCGATTCGCCAGCACCAGGTGGCCGACTACTGCCAAGTGAGCCAGCCGACCGTGAGCAATGCCTATGTGCGCGCGAAGGCATGGATAGCCGCCAAGGAGGCGCAGGCCATGAACATGGTTGAGTTCCAGCTGCGAGGCAGAGGTCTGGTGGCAACTAGGGAAACTATCGCTCCGCATGAGGGGCGCACGGCAGCTTCATCGCCGGGCGTCCCGCTCGATGCGGTTGTTAGGGGCGGGGCGTGAGGATGAATTCCGGGTGTGCCCCCACAGACAACAGGAAAAACGACCAATGAGCATACGGAATTTCCGTCGCCCGACTGGACTGGCCTTCCCACCGTTGCCATGTAACGGTGGTGACGCCAACGATCACAGCAGCCTCGCGGGCAGACAGGCCGGCAGCCTCGCGGGCTGCCTTGATGGTGGCGGCGTTGGACATCAAAACCCCCGGCCGCCGCGAACCACGATCCCGGCATCGCGCCAGGTGTTCCCGGCGGCGTCGATCAGGCAGACGCCTCTATCGCCCTTGGTACTCACAGGCCCGAGCGCGCGGGCCGTTCAGCTCAGCCGGTATTCCGGGGCCACGGCGCTGCGCTCGAAAGCGGCCAGAGCCGACGAAAGGAAGCGGAAGGTCTTGGTCATGGCGGCGACTCCTTTTGACGGGCTGCGAAATGCTGCCCTATGTGAGTCATTATATCCACTGGATATAGATTGTCAAGGGGTCAGGCAAAGAAATGTCGTAGCCCCTAACTAGTAAATATCCGACAAAACCCGCTTTTATTGCCATGAAAGCGGCTGACGACCAACGCCGGAGATAAGCCGCCGCAGGTCGGCCTTGATTGACCTGTTATGCCTTTGAAAATAATGCTTGACTTTGCTTGATTGCGGTATATACTTCAATCATCAACAACAGGAGAATGAAATGAAGACAGCGGCAGACTACAGGATAGAGCAAGTCCGGGAGATTATTGTGCGCAACGGGAAGAAAGTTAAGTTGTTTCAGGCTTACGTGAAACAAGGCGATGGATTTGTTTACCAAGGCGCTTATACCGCGCCAGTGCGCACAGCAAACAAGAACCTCTGGCTTATCCCCAACGAGTCAGACACGGGCTCCGTGGAATGACAGTCGGCGGCAAGCGCGAGGGCGCAGGGCGAAAGCCCGCAGCGCCGAGTCTGAAAAAGATGCCGATTGCGGTAAAGCTGCCGCAATGGCTGATTGAGTGGATGGACACGCAGGCCGAAAGCCGCGCTTTCTTGATAGAGGAAGCCTTGAAACGGCGGCACAAGATCAAGCCGCCACCAGAGGCATAACTACACGCTGGGCAATTCAGGCGCTGGCAGGCAGCAGCGCGGCGAGCTGCTGATTGCCAATTTCAAGCTCTCCTAAACTTTCCGACGAACGGTAGTAAAGGCGCTTGTCATGTGCCGAATATCGGCACATAATAGAGTCAATGACTTGAGATCGGCTCGGGTCAGATGATCAGGAGATCAACATGGGCTACAAATGGAAACCTTCAGCAGCGCAGCGCGCTGAATATGGCGCATCGATGCGCGCAGCTGAGGCCTACACTTTCATTCATTCACCTCACCCAATTCGCACAGGCGACAGCGTCGAATTCTTCGACACATCGCTGAGCGCTTTGGTTGGAGGTGTGATTGAAAAGCACAGCTACGGCGATGATCGCGGCCAGCATACCTTCAGTGTTAGAAAAGAAGACGGTAGCCTGCGCCTTATCAAGGGCCGCAACCTGTACCCAAGGCTGACCAAACACATCCACATCCACATTGGAGGCGAATGATTACTTACAAAGTCCCCGAGGGGCTTGCCCCTCAATACAAAGGCGCTGGTTGGGCTCTGGCGGCCATCACTGGTGGCCAGCTAGTCAAGCTTGTGTACCTGGCTGACGCATCCCAAGCGTTTGACCAAATGATGCAGCAGCCTGGCGCTGATGCGCATGGCGCATTCTTTGCGCGGCAGGTGCTGGGCCTGCCCGAAATAGGGCTGGTTGTGCGAGAGCTGCAAGCGCTGGGCGAGGTCAGCACGGGCATGTTGTCCGCTTGGGAATTTACAGAGTTATGAACAACGAAGAATTCGCAAAGCTGGTGGCCTTTTACGGCCTGCCAGTGCCGTGGCTGGCTAAGCATGTTGGCCGAGTATCCGAACGCACATTCAGATACTGGACCAGTGGCCGGCCAGGCACCACGGTGACAGTTCCAGGCGACGCTGTCGACCGCATGCAGCGCG
>JBKCGU010000112.1:0-25571 GCA_046303055.1 Polaromonas sp. | reverse complement strand
GCTGCATGAAGTAACGCAGTCGCTTGGGCACTGACAACACCCCCTGGCGCACCGGCAGGCGAGGGACGACGTGGTCGGTGAGGTGTGCCGCCGTCTCGGCCATGCGCCGCGTGTTGCACGAAGGGCACACACCCCGGCCTTTGCAGGAGAAGGCCACCAGAAAATCGTGGCCGCAGTCACCACAGCGGGCGCGGGCAAAGCCGTGCGCGAAGATGCCGCATTCCAGGTACTTCTCAAACGCTTTGCGCACATGAGGAACCCTTGAGGCGCGAGGTGGCCTGCCGTTGGCGCTCCGCTTGAGCGAGGGGGGGCGAGGGGTTGGCCACTACAGGCGGTCACAGGCGGCTAGTTCGGCAAAGACCATATCGGCGGCCCGCTCGGCCGATTGCAGCGCACCCTCCATGAACGAACGCCACTCAGCCGCCGTCTCGGTCCCCGCGAAATGCACTCGATCAACACTGTCAAAGAGGTCTGGCGCCAAGCACCACCCCCCCATCCCTCTGTAGCTGGCATAGCCACCGAGTGAGAAAGGGTCTGCATTCCAATCGATCGACCGCGCGACGATAGGCGCCGGAATGACGCAGCCGCCGAGGGTTTTGACCCAGTCGACGGCGCTCGCGATACGTTGGTCTTCTCCCCCTGCGCCATCGAGCCGGTGCGCGCTGGCAGCAGTTGAGAACAAAACCAGGATGCCGACGCTGCCATCCGCCGGTGAACTGTCCACAACAGCGTTGAACAGGCCTCCCACGCTTAGTGCCCGGCCAGAAGCTCCTTGATCGCGCCACCAAGGGTTCTGAAACACAAGGATGGTTTTTACTACTCTGCCATGCTTGTAGTCTGCGATAACCTTACGCCGATTCTCTGGGAGCAGCGGCATCAAACCTATGCTGCAATAAAGCTGAGGAGGAACCGCAACGATGAGGTGCCGCGCGCGGTAGACGCCAGTCGTGGCATAAGCGGTCACATGATCATCGTTATGTTCGACCTTTGTGACAGGAGAGTTCAGCACGAGCGCCTTGCCTAACCCATCAGCAAGATGATGTGCCAGGGGCTCGGTGCCCTCAGCGAGATACCACTGTTCCGAGTCGCCCTCCCCACCAAAGCCGCCTGCCGACGCCAGTTGGTCGAGAAATTCGTAGGCAGATACATCGTCGAGAGGCGTACACATTTCCCCCTCGATATAGGATGACAGGAAGTCTGCTGGCGTTTGCGTGAACGTAATCTCCCGCAGGAACTGAGATGCTGCTACGGCGTCAAGCGTTTCCATTGCGAGGCGATAAGATTGAAGTCTGCGGTTGAGTCTCCACACGCCCCAAAGCGCGTCCAACTGACCAAACAGCGATAACGGCAACCCTTTGCCCCGCTTGAACAAGGGCTCGGCACCCGGCGACATCAGGAAAACGTTTTCCCCGGCTGTGTGGGGAGGAACACGAGTAAGGCCAACCTCATCGACGAGGGCCGAAATGCGTCGCTGGGCATCCCCGATGAACTGTGCGCCAAGATCAATGGTCTGGCCAGTGTCGAGACGTTGCGAATGAACGCGACCGCCTATTCGACTCCGCCCTTCGAGTAATACGACCGATGCTCCCGCTGCCTTCAACCGCCGAGCGGAAGATAGCCCGGCCAGACCTCCGCCAATCACGATGACATCGTAGAGCCGGCTTTGCAGAACAGAAGAGACGTTCATATCGGTAAGCAAAAGGTTTGGACCTGCGGCGGGGAATGCTCGTTTAGCTCAAGGAGGTCAACAGTGTCAAGAAATCGGTCGAGCCTCGACTAACGGATGGAGCCCTCGGCGTGCGTCTTTCATCAGGGTCCGCCGCAAAAAGAAGCAGCCTCGAATGACCCTTTGTAGTTTTTCCATCCGCACCTTTTTGCTTGACAGCAGCGACAGGCCCATCGACGGATAGGAAATTCAAGCGCATCAGGTGCAATATAGCACCACCTGGGGGTCACCACGCCACTGAACCAGGTCGTTTTGAGCCGTCGCTGGGAGCCCGGAACCCGAGGTTTTCCGGCATCTCTCCCTGCCCACCAGTGACAGGCGCAGCCCTCCCCCGCAGCGCCTGGCAAAACCGCTGTTGCCGTCCCTTACCAACTCAACTCACCAACTGACCTCGAAGGACTTAGCGCTCTTTTGGGGCAAAAACCAAAACTGGCGCGTGTAGCCGCTGAGATGAAAAAAGGCGATTGGCAGAAAACAGACTTAGGCTTTTTCTTGGAACGCGTTGCTGAATCTTGACGGCAACAGTCGTTCAAGTTTGGGCAGTTTTTTTGATTTCAGTAGGCCGTGAATCACAGACTACCCCGCCTGATTTAACGCCTCATCCAGCACTTCAACCCAATGCCGCACCGGCGTGGCCGTGCCGCTTTGCAAGTGGGTGATGCAACCGATATTGGCCGAGACGATGACCTCGGGCTTCATCTCGCTCAGGTTGCCGAGCTTGCGGTCGCGCAGCTGGTAGGCAATCTCGGGTTGCAGAACCGAATAGGTGCCCGCTGAGCCGCAACACAAATGCGCTTCACAGCTGGCGGTTTTGATGCTGAAGCCCAACACGCCCAGGTGCTGTTCAACGCCGCCGCGCAGTTGCTGGCCGTGTTGCAGCGTGCAGGGTGGGTGAAAGGCGATTTGACCTGGCTTGGCTGTCACTTTGTCTTTCAAGGGTTCGACCAGATCCGGCAGCAGTTCGCTCAGGTCGCGGGTCAACGCGCTGATGCGTTCGGCTTTGGCGGCGTACTGCGCGTCGCCTGCCAGGGCGTGGCCGTAGTCTTTGACCATGCTGCCGCAGCCTGATGCGTTCATCACGATCGATTCAACACCGCTTTCCACATGCGGCCACCACGCATCGATGTTGCGGCGCATCTCGTCCTTCGCGCCGTCTTGGTCGTTGAGATGGAATTTAACAGCGCCGCAGCAACCGGCTTTTTGGGCCACCACCACCTGCACGCCCGCAGCGTCCAGCACACGGGCCGTGGCTGAATTGATGTTGGGCGACATGGCCGGTTGCACGCAGCCTGCCAGCATGAGGACCTTGCGCGCGTGGCTGCGGCTGGGCGTGAGGCCTGCGTCCTGTTTGGCGGGTACCTTGTTTTTAAGCGTGGCGGGCAGCAATCCCCGCACCGCTTGGCCCAACGCCATGGCCGGGCCAAACAGCGGCGAAGGCAGGCCTTCTTTCAGCGCCCAGCGCACGGCCTTTTCAGCCATGGGCCGTTCGACACGCTGATCGACCAGCTTGCGGCCAATGTCGATCAAATGCCCGTATTGCACGCCGCTCGGGCAGGTGGTTTCGCAATTGCGGCAGGTCAGGCATCGGTCTAAATGCAGCTGGGTTTTGCGGGTAGGTGCCTCGCCTTCCAGCACTTGCTTGATGAGGTAAATGCGGCCACGCGGGCCGTCAAGCTCGTCACCGAGCAGCTGATAGGTGGGGCAAGTGGCGGTGCAAAAGCCGCAGTGCACACACTTGCGCAAAATCGCTTCAGCCTGAAGGCCATCCGTGGAGTTTTTAAATTCAGGGGACAGGTTGGTTTGCATGTTGTGAGCTCGTTACCAGTCTGCGTACATGCGATGCGGGTTGAAAACACCGGCGGGGTCAAATTCACGTTTTAACTCGCGGTGAATGCGGTCCAAGGGCGGCTTCAGGGTATCAAATCGAGCGATTGAGTCCTTTTTAAGCGCGCTACAAGCCATAAAAAGTGTAGCGCTTCCGCCGACTGAAGCCGTCAGCTCGCGCAGCCGCTGGCCTTGCTGTGCATCAGCCCGCACCCAGCGCTGACCGCCATGCCATTCAATCAGCGGCGAATCAGGCAGGTCAAGCGGAGGGGTGGTTTGCGGCACCGACAAGCGCCACAGGTCTTGCGTGTCACTGCGTTCTTTGAACCACGGCAACTGCTGGTCTCTGGCCCGCAGCCAGTCAGCTGTCGCTTGAGACTGGTTTAAACGCTCACCGCCTAATTTGCTGCAAGCTGACTCAACCGCAGCGACAGCCCCGCGCAAACGCAGATACAGCGTGCCAACGCCACTCTCTTCAAGCCAGCAACTCGCATTGAGCGGCAACGGCTGGCCGCCCCAGGTGTTGAGTTGCGCCAAGGCCTGAGCCTGCGTCATCTCGAACTTCAAGGTCGCTTCAAGTGGCGCGATGGGAAGCACTTTTAAGCTGACTTCGGTCAGCAGCCCCAGCGTACCCATGGCCCCCACCATCAGGCGGGACACGTCGTAACCCGCCACATTCTTCATCACCTGGCCGCCAAAGGTCAAATGCTCGCCTTTGCCGTTGATCAGTTTGACGCCCAGCACATAGTCACGCACAGCACCCACGCTGGCACGCGCCGGGCCGCTCAGGCCAGCCGCCACCATGCCGCCTACTGTGGCTCCGGGGTTGTAATGCGGCGGTTCAAACGGCAGGCACTGGCCTTGGGCTAACAGCAGCGCTTCCAGCTCGGCCAAAGGGGTTCCTGCCAGAGCGGTGACGACCAGCTCAGTGGGTTCGTAGCTGACAACGCCTTTGAGCGCTGTGGTGTCGAGGATGTCACCTTGCAACGATTCACCGTAAAAGTCCTTGCTGCCGCCCCCACGCAGACAAAGCGCTGTGCCCGCCGCTGCCGCAGCACGAACCTGCGCGACGATGGATGAGATGAGCTCTGTTTGTGCAACCATGTCCAGATGGTACGCGGGACACGCCTGAGACGGTTTGAATTTTTTGAACAGGCCCGGTTCGCTTTTTTAATGCGGCCTGTCAGTCACGGTAAAAGTTAACTGCTTGCCCAGGCACATCAACCCGCATCGACAAGACGCAGCCCGACTGCGGATACGCCTGTAGTTCGGCAGCGCTGCGGTTGTAGCAAGCCGTGGTGACGAAAAGCGTCTTCAAGTCGTCGCCACCAAAGCAGGGCATGGTGGGGCACTGGGCAGGCACAGGGATGCTGGCCAGTTCTTGCCCGCCAGGAGACAGCTTGCAGATGCGTGCCCCTTCAAACATGGCCACGTAGTAGTTGCCTTCTGCGTCAACCGCTGCGCCATCGGGCCGACCGCCATAGTCTTGATAGTTATCCTTGCCAAACTGCCAGCCCGCAGGCTTGCCCGGCCACCGCTTGAAAACGCGCTCGTTCGTCAGGGCGCTGGTGGCGGCATTGAAGTTCCAGGCGCGCACAGTGTGGGTGGGCGTGTCGGCCCAGTACAGGGTGTTGGCGTCTGGCGACCAGGCCAGGCCGTTGGCGATGGTCGCGTTGCTGACTTTTTGCGCCAACGCGCCGCCATCGAGGACGAAAAGCCCAGCGCTGGCAGACGTGCGCGGCTCAAACATCGTGCCCGCCCAAAAGCGCCCTGCCGGGTCTGCCTTGCCGTCATTAAAACGTGTGGTGGCCGTGTCGTGCACGCCAGAGGCCAGCTTGATGAGCGCACCACCCCACTGGCGCGCGCGGTAAATGCCATCACGCAGGGCAATCACCAGCCCGCCTGATTCAGCCGGCGCCATGCTGCCGGGCTCGGTCGGCATGGCCCAGCTTTCCACGCTGCCCATAAAAATGTTGCAGCGGTGAATGCACTTGCCCGGAATATCGACCCAGTACAGCATCAGCTCATGCGGGTGCCAGAACGGCGACTCACCGAGTTCGAAGACTTGGGGGGTCACGGCTTGCCAGGTCATGGTGGTTTAAATCCGTCCTTCTTGAACCGCATGGCATGCCACTTTGATGCCGTGCAGGCTCGTCAACACGGGCCGCTCGCTGCGGCAACGGTCATTGGCGTGGGGGCATCTGGGGTTGAAGGCGCAGCCTGCGGGCGGGCTCAAGGGGTTGGGCACTTCGCCCTGCACCGCGGTGCGGGCGCGGCCTGTGTCGTGCATTTTGGGGATGGCATCGAGCAACATGCGCGTGTACGGGTGGCGCGGTGTGCTGAACAAAGATTGCTTGTCAGCCAGTTCGACCAATCGGCCCAGGTACATCACGCCTACTGTGTCGCTGACGTGCCGCACAACGGCCAGGTTGTGGCTGATGAACAGATAGGTTAACCCGCGCTGTTTTTGCAGGTCCTTCATGATGTTCAGCACCTGGGCCTGCACGCTCACGTCCAGCGCGCTGGTGGGCTCATCACACACCAAAAACTCGGGGTTGGTGGCCAGCGCCCGCGCAATCGAGATGCGCTGGCGCTGGCCGCCTGAAAACTGGTGTGGGTACTTGGGGCCATCCAGCGGGCTCAAACCGACGGACTTCAGCAGGTCGCCCACCTTGGCTTTCAGCTCGGCCGGGTCGGTGATGATGCCGTGCTCTTTGAGAGGCTCGCCGATGATGTCTTCGACAATCCACCGCGGATTCAGCGACGCATACGGGTCCTGAAAAATCATCTGAATACGTTCACGCAGCTTTAAACCCGTGGGGCTTTTATAGGTTGCGTGCGCGTCCATGCCGTCAAACGTCATGTTGCCGCGCGTGGGCTGGTACAGGCCAACCATCAGCTTGGCAACGGTGCTTTTGCCGCAACCGGATTCACCGACCAGTGCCAGCGTTTTGCCTTTTTCAATCTCAAAACTCACGCCATCGACCGCATGCAAAAAAAGCTTGGGCTGGCGCTCGACAATGCGCGTGAGCAAGCTGGGCGAGACGTCGAACGTCATCGCCATGTCGTTGACCACGACCAGTGGCTTGACTGCGCTCATGCTGCTGCTCCTGACTGATCAACCAGCCAGCAAGCGGCGCGTGTCGCACCCGCATTGGCCAGTACGGGCCGCTCGGTTTTGCAACGGTCAAACACTTTGGGGCATCGCGGGTTAAAGGCGCAACCGACCGGAATCGCGTTCAGGCGCGGCATGGCGCCGTCGATCTGGTTCAGGTACTCGCGATCTTGTGTGATGTCAGGGATGGATGCCATGAGGCCTGCGGTGTAGGGATGCGCGGGGCGGTTGATGACTTCATGCACCGGGCCAATTTCAACAATCCGCCCGGCATACATCACCGCCACGCGGTCACAGGTCTCGGCAATCACGCCCATGTCGTGGGTGATCAGCATGACCGCCGCACCCCGGTTTTTGCAAATGTTTTTCAAGAGGCTGATGATCTGCGCCTGAATCGACACATCCAGCGCCGTCGTCGGCTCATCGGCCACGATCAGTTTGGGTTCGGCTGCCAGCGCCAACGCTATCACCACCCGCTGGCGCATACCGCCCGAGAACTGGTGCGGGTAATGGTCAATGCGCTGCTCCGCGGCGGGGATGCCGGTGTCTTTGAGCAAATCAATCGCGCGTTTGCGTGCCTCGGCATTGCTGACGGGCAAATGCGCCTGAATCGTTTCTGTCAGTTGCTTGCCCACGCTGTACAGCGGGTTAAGCGACGTGAGCGGATCCTGAAAAATCGCACCGATTTTGCGGCCGCGTATATGGCGCAACTGGTCGTTGTTCAAGTTGTCAATGCGCTGGCCTTCCAGCAAGACCTCACCGCTGGCGATGCGGCCTGGCGGCTCCAGCAGGCCGATGATGGACGCACCGGTAAGCGACTTGCCTGCGCCTGACTCGCCCACCACACCGAGGATTTCACCCGGAGCAATGTCGAAAGAAATATTGTCGATGGCTCGCAGCGTGCCGCGTCGGTTGGGAAACTCAACAACGAGGTTTTTGACTTGGAGAAGACTCATAATTTATTAGCGCAATCTTGGATTGAGCGCATCGCGCAACCAGTCGCCCAGCAAGTTCACGCTCAGCGCAATGATGATCAGCATCAGCGCCGGGAACACCGTGATCCACCATTCGCCTGAAAACAGATAGTCATTGCCCACACGAATCAGCGTGCCCAATGATGGCGACGTAGGCGGCACGCCCACACCCAGAAACGACAACGTCGCTTCGGTGATGATGGCTGTGGCTACCTGAATGGTGGCCAGCACCAGCACCGGGCCCAGCACATTGGGCAGCACATGGCGCGTCATGATGCGTAGCGGCGCAACGCCCGTCACGCGGGCGGCTTGCACGTATTCTTTATTGCGTTCCACCAGCGTCGAGCCGCGCACGGTGCGGGCGTACTGCACCCAGCCCGTGAGTGAAATCGACACAATCAGCACGCCAAAAGCCAGCGATTCATGCGCGTTGGGGAACATCGCACGGCCCACACCGGCAATCAGCAGCGCCACCAAAATCGACGGAAAGCTGAGCATCACGTCGCACAGGCGCATCAAGAAACTGTCCAGCCAGCCGCCCATAAAGCCGGCCAGCAAACCCATCACCACACCAAAGGCAACCGAGATCAGCACCGACGCAAAACCCACCGCCAGCGAGATGCGGGCGCCGTACATCAGTGTCGACAAAATGTCGCGGCCCTGGTCGTCAGTACCGAGCAAAAACGCGCGATTGCCCTCAGCCTGCCAGGCGGGCGGCAGGCGGGCGTTGGACAATTCGAGCGTCGTCAGGTCAAACGGGTTGTGCGGGGCAATAAAGCCCGCAAAAATGGCGCAAAACAGACAAATGAAAGCCACCACCGCAGCGGCAATCGCCATCGGGGACGTTTTAAAGCTGTAGCCGACATCGGTGTCAAGCCAGCGGGTGATGATGTTGGTCACGGGTTACTTCACGCTCATCCATTTAAACGGCATGAAGTTGTCAGCCAGTTGCACCAGGTCAACCTTCTTGCTCACGCCCCAGGCCAGTGCCTGCTGGTGCAGCGGCAGGTGGCCAATCTCGTCGGTGTGCAGCTTGAAGGCTTCAGCAATGAACGCCTGGCGCTTGGGCTTGTCGGTTTCTGACTGGATTTTGCCAATCAGCTCGTCCACCTTGGGGTTGCAGTACGAGCCCAGATTGAACTGGCCTGAGCCTTTGTCGTCGACGCAGCGCATCAGGCCATTGAGGGCGTTGTGCGCGTCATAAGTGCCCGGTGTCCAGCCCAGCATGTAAAAGCTGGTGTCACGGCGCAAGATTTTCGGGAAGTAGGTGCCCTTGGTTTCGGCCTGCAAATTGATCTTGACGTTGATGCGGGACAGGTTGGCGGCAACCGCCTGGCAAATTTCGCCGTCGTTCACGTAGCGGTCGTTCGGGCAGTTCATGGTGACTTCAAAGCCCGCGCCATAACCTGCGTCAGCCATCAGCTTTTTTGCGGCTTCCAGATCAAACGCCAGGCGCTTGTTGGCGTTGGCATCAAAGCCGTTGATGCCAGGGCCGACCATCAGCGCTGTCGGGTTGGCAGCGCCGCGCATCACGGTGCGCTTGATGCCTTCAATGTCGATAGCCTGATAAAAAGCCTGGCGCACGCGCTTGTCTTTGAAAGGGTTTTTACCCTTCACGCTGGAATACAGCAGCTCGTCGCGCTTTTGGTCCATGCCCAAAAAGATGGTGCGCAGCTCAGGGCCTGTCAGTGCCTTGGCGTTGGCACTTGAATTGACACGGGCAATGTCCTGCACCGGCACAGGCTCCATCACGTCAATCTCGCCAGAGATCAATGCCGCCACGCGGGTGGCGTCATTGGTGATCGGTGTGTACACCACTTCGGTCACATTGCCGTCAATCTTGCCCCAATACGTGGCGCTGCGGGCAAAGGTGGTTTTGATGCCAGGCTGGCGCTCACGCACGCGGAAAGGGCCGGTGCCGTTGGCGCGGAAGGACGCAGCGTTTTCAACACCCTTGCGGCGGTCCACGGGCTTGCTGGCCTGGTTGGTTTCAGACCAGGTTTTGCTCATGATGTAGAGCAGCGAGATCACGTCCGGCAAGATGGGGAACGGGCCTTTGGTTTCAATTTCGACCACAAAGTCATTGACCTTGCGCACTTCCTTGACGTCATTGGTGTAGCTCTTCATGTCAGAGCCGTCACCCGATGCGCGTGCAAAACTGAACAGCACATCGTCCGCAGTGAACGGCGAACCGTCATGAAACTTGACGCCTTTGCGCAGCTCAAAACGCCACACCGTTGGGCTCGGCTGGCTCCAGCTGGTGGCCAGGATGGGCGCCAGGCTCAAGTCCTTGTTGCGACCCACCAGCGGCTCGTACACATTGCCTGTCACGCTGAGCTGCAAGGATTCGTTCAGCGAATGCGGGTCCAGCGACAGCGCATCGCCCTGATTGCCGATGCGGATGGTTTTGGCATTTGCGACGCCGACGACACCCATCACACCCGCTACTAAAATAATAGCTGCTTGCGCCCGCATTGATTGGGCCAGAGTCGTTTTTTTAGGGTAATTTGACATGTTTTTCCTTTAAAGCTGACAAAAAATAAGAACTTATGCCGCAAGCGGCATCGATTGCTCCACCAAACCTGCAAACAATGCCGCTCCCAGCGGCAACACCTCGTCATTGAAGTCATAGCGGCTGTTGTGCAAAAAGCAGCCGGGCTGACCCAAACCATCGCCCTGGCCAAGCCGCAGGTAAGCACCGGGCTTGGCCTGCAACATGAATGAAAAGTCTTCAGCGCCCATGCTGGGCACGATGTCGCGCACCACGTTGTCTTCGCCCACCAGCATGGCGGCTATGTCGGCTGCAAACATGGCCTCGACGGGTGTGTTGATGGTGGCGGGGTAGATGCGTTCGTAGTTCATGCTTGCCGTTGCGCCAAAGGCCTCGGCGACTGAAGCGACCAGCGTGTGCAGCCGCTTTTCGATCATGTCCTGCACGACGGGGCTGAAGGTGCGCACTGTGCCGACCAGCGTGGCCGTGCCGGGTATGACGCTCATCGCGCCCAGGTCGCCCGCGTTCATCGCGCAAATACTGACCACCGCGCTGTCTTGCGGCTTGACATTGCGGCTGACGATGCTTTGCGCCGCCGTGATGATGTGCGCCGCCGCCAGCACCGGGTCAACTGCCATGTAAGGGTGCGCGCCGTGGCCACCCTTGCCTGTGATGGTAATGGTGATGCGGTCAGCGGCGGCCATCATGGGGCCGCGGTTCACACCCACTGTGCCTGCGGGCATGGACGGCCAGTTGTGCATGGCATAGGCTGCTTGTACGGGAAAGCGGTCAAACAAACCGTCTTCAATCATGGCCTTGGCGCCGGCATAGCCTTCTTCACCGGGCTGGAATATCAGCACGGCTGTGCCGTCAAAGTTGCGTGTTTCAGCCAAGTAGCGTGCAGCACCCACCAGCATGGTGGTGTGGCCATCATGGCCGCAAGCGTGCATTTTGCCGGGCTGGCCAGACTTCCAGCCAAAGGCGTTGTGCTCGGTCAGCGGCAGCGCGTCCATGTCAGCACGCAGGCCAATCATGTTGCTGGACTTTCCCTTCCCGCGAATGATGCCCACCACGCCTGTTTTGCCAATGCCAGTGTGAATTTCATCCACCCCGCACAGCTCAAGCGCCTGCTTGACGCGGCCTGCGGTGTACACCTCTTCAAAACCCAGTTCAGGGTGAACATGCAAATCACGCCTGAAAGCCGTCAGCTCCGGGTGAAATTCAGAAATGGCTGCAAAAGCGCGGCCAGTGGCCATCAGCTTTTGGGGACTCATCGTTTTTACGGCTGTCAACATCAATGGCCTCCAGATTTGCCCACGCGCAAACGCGGGTCCACCACAAAGTAAAGCAAATCAACCACCAGGTTGATCACCACAAAAATCAGCGCTGTCAGGCACAGGTAGGCGGCCATGACGGGAATATCGGCAAATGTCACGGCCTGTATAAACAGCAGCCCCATGCCAGGCCACTGGAACACGGTCTCGGTGATGATCGCAAAGGCAATCAGCGCGCCGAGTTGCAGGCCGGTGATGGTGATGACGGGCACCAGCGTGTTTTTCAGCGCATGGCCGAAATGAATGCTGCGATTGCTCAAGCCTCGTGCGCGGGCAAACTTTACGTAATCGGTGCGCAGCACTTCCAGCATTTCTGCCCGTACCAGCCGCATGATCAGCGTGAGCTGAAACACCGCCAGCGTGATGGCCGGCAGCACAATATGGTGCCAGCCCTTGGCAGTGAGCAGGCCAGAACTCCACCAGCCGACCTGCACCACTTCGCCACGGCCAAAGCTCGGGAACCAGCCCAGACCAACGGCGAACAGCAAAATCAGCAAAATGCCGACCAAAAACGTGGGTAGGGAGACGCCAAGCAACGACACCGTCATGAACACTTGGCTCAAGAAAGTGCCCCGCTTCAGCGCTGCGTACACGCCCATCGGAATGCCAAGCACCAGCGCCAACAGCGCCGCAATCGCTGCCAATTCAAGCGTGGCGGGCAAACGCTCAGCAATCAGGCGTGAGACTTTGGCGCCCTGGCGCAGGCTCAGGCCAAACTCGCCGCGCACCGCATTGGCCAGAAAGTTCCAGAACTGCACCAGAAAAGACTTGTCCAGCCCCAGGTCTGCCCGCAGCTCGCGGATTTGCTCTGGCGTTGCGTCTTGACCCAACAAAAACACCACCGGGTCGCCAACAAACTGGAAAAGCAAGAAGGAAATAAATGCCACCGAGACCATGACGATCACGGCTTGGAATAGGCGCTGGGCAATAAATGAGAGCATAGACGCTAGGAAATTAATACATCATCGTAGCAAAGCAAGGCGCATGCCGACAGCGGGTTTACAGCAGTCTGTCGAATTTGCAGGCGAAAGACCTGTCATAGGTGCGATGCCTGCCAAACCGTGCTTTTCCAGCGTCTCTTCGGCGGCCAGCTTCAGCAAGGGCTGGGTTCCAAAATTACCTACCGTGGCCACAATGTCATTTTGTGCCACCATCTGGCCTGTCAGCAGGACAGCTTTGCCAGCATCAAAGTTATCGTCTTTGGTGACCAACACGACGGGCCTACCTTTGACACCGCCCAGCGCATTGACCCGGTTGAAGGCCAACTCAATGTCAGCGATGTATTCACTGGCCATGTTTACTGTCAGCGGGTTGGTCACCGATGCCAGCTGACCGATATGGGTCGGGCGTCCAGCGAGGGTGGGAAGCGTTTGCGCGTGAGCGCCAATACCAGAGCTCCCCAGTAACCACGCAAGCGCTAAACCTGATATTGAACGAATTAGTTTCATGTTGCAATCTCCTGAAGTCGAACCCAGCTTCCCCGATATGAATATATTAAGATTACAAAAATTCGTAAAATGAGTAATTATTGTTTTTTGGATTCATTTTTTTGATGCAACTCACACTGAAACAAATCCGGTACTTTTTAGCCGCTGCGGAGACCGGTCAGTTTTCGGCTGCTGCTCTGCAGGTTCACGTCACGCAGACGGCAATCACTGCTTCTATAAAGGAGCTTGAACAGTCTTTGAACGTTGCGTTATTTGAGCGCCGCCATGCCAGCGGCGTTGAGCTGACACCGGATGGGCATCGCTTCATGCAGCATGCATTGAACATTCAGGCGGCGGTCAACAACGCAGTAACTAACCCAGGAACTTTGCAGCGAAACATCAGCGGCAAAGTGCATTTGCAATCGACTTCGACCATGTACGGTTACTACCTGATTCCTGCGATTGCGCGCTTTAAAGCTGCGTTTCCAGACATTGGGCTGTCGGTTGAGGAGCAGGATCGCAGTGCGATTGAAGACAACGTGGTCAAGGGCGCGGCTGACGTTGGCATTATTTGGCTCAACGGCTTGCAAAACAGCCGCGACCTGGATGCGGTGGCGTTAACCCGATCACGCCGGCAGTTGTGGCTGTGCGCCAGCCACCCCCTGCTCAAGCGCAGATACGTCTCTTTACAGGATGTCGCGCGTGAATCCTATGTTGTGTTTGATTCTGACGAGGTCAAGAAAAACACCTTGAAGTTTTGGCAGGACGCCGGACTAAAACCCGACATCGCCTACACCACGTCGTCCATGGAAGCCGTGCGCTCCCTGGTAGCGCAGGGCATGGCCGTCACCATACTCAGTGATGTGGCCTATCGGCCTTTTTCAAGAGAAGGTCTGCGGATTGACACCCGGCCATTGCTTGAAGGCTTGCCGCCAATTGAGATTGGCATCATCTGGAAACGCGACCACGATTTGACGCCTGCGGCGGCAGCCTTCAAGAGCTTTATGGAGCTGACCTTCAACGGCCCCGGCGCCGGCGTCAAAATCGTTTAGTCGTTTAGTTGACCTTGACCAAGCGCCAGTCAATCCGGTTGTCCGCGCGGTGCACCACGTCGATGTTTTTCTTCATCACCCAGGGGATGATCTGGTTGTGCAGCGGGATATGAGAAACCGTGTCATTGGACAGTTGCAGCGCTTCCGTCAGGGAGCGGTTGCGTACCGGCAAGTCGGTCTCTGTCTTGATGCGGTCCACCACCACGTCCATGCGGGGGTTGCTGTAGCGGCCCACGTTGTAATTGCCGTCGCCACCCGTGCCGACGGTGCGGAACAGTGACTGTGCGGAATACAGGGTGTCAAAGGTAGGCACGCCCCAGCCCAGCATGTAAATGCTGGCTTCATAACGCTGAATCATGGGGAAATAAGTTACCAGCGGCATACTGCGCAGTTTGGCTTTCACTCCAATCTTGGCCCACATGCCGGTCACTGCCTGGCAGATTTCTTCGTCGTTGATGTAGCGGTTGTTCGGGCAAGCCAGGTCGACCTCAAAGCCGTCTTTGTAGCCCGCGTCAGCCAGCAATTTTTTCGCGCCTTCAATATCAAATGGCAGGCGCTTGTTAACGCCTTCTGTCCAGCCCGCAACCATCGGCGCCACCATGGCGCCGGTGGGTTGTGCCAGGCCGCGCATGGTCACGCGGGTCAGCGTGTCACTGTCGATCGCGTGATACAGCGCTTTGCGCACGCGGAGGTCTTTCAGAGGGTTTTTACCTTTGATGTTGGAGCCCGTCAACTCGTCCCGGAACTGGTCCATACCAAAAAAGATGGTGCGGTTTTCAACGCCATCGATGACCTTGAGATTGGCGTTGCTGCGCAGCCGTGGCAAGTCCTGTGGGCTGGGGTCCAGCATCAAATCAACTTCGCCAGACAACATGGCGGCCACACGGGTGGCCTCAGACTTGATGGGGGTGTAGATGATTTCAGTGACGTTGGTCGAAGCCGCATTGGCAGCCCAACCCCACCAGTTGGCATTGCGGGTCATGACCATGCGCTGGTCTGGCAACCATTCTTTCAGCACATAAGCGCCTGTGCCCATGGCGTTGCGGTTGGCGAAGGTTTCCTGGGTCACGTTGCGAATGTCTTTGGGGCTGACCGAGTTGTTTTTCTCGGCCCAAGCCTTGCTCATGATGCGCAGCTCGGTCAGCTGGTTCAGCAGCACTGGATTGGCGCCTTTCAGGATGACATCGACCGTGTTGTCGTTGATCTTGACGGCCCGGTCGATACCTTGTGCATAAATGGCAAAGTTCGACGTTGGGGCGAGAGCGCGTTGCAACGAAAACACCACATCGTCAGCCGTCAGCGCGGAGCCGTCAGAGAACTTGACGTTCTGACGCAAGCTGAAGCGCCACTGGGTGGGCGTGATCATTTGCCAGCTGGTGGCCAACACCGGCTCGACTCTGAAGGTCTTGCTGTTGTAGTAGACCAGGGTTTCATAAACGGCTGCATGAATGCCGTTTTGCAAAGCGTTGTTTTGGGAATGGATGTCCCAAGTCGAAATTTCGCCAGCGCTAGCCCACTTGAAGGGTTTGGCTGTGGCCGGCATGGCTACCACGATAGCAGCAGCAAGAAGAGCAAGTTTGAATTTCATGGATGATCCTTTTCGCCACAAAAATGGGCGAATGACAAAGTAAAAAGAACACGAAAGCGGGAACTATGCCGCAAAGTCGGGGTTCGAGTTACCGGGGTTTCACTGAGAGGGTAGCCCTCTGAGTCACCTCTATGTCAGCGTCAGTGCAGTGATATGGGCGTAGTCGCCAGACCGCTGTAGCCTTCCAGCGTGTCTTCAATTTCTTGCTGGGTCGGTGTGTTTTGCGCCCAGTCGCTCAGGCGCTGCTGGAACATTTCGGCCCAGGAGCCATCCAGATACACCTCTTTGCCGGAACGCTTGTCAACAATCTCGAAACCGTTGCGCGGCATCTGCGGCGTGGTGGGCGCTGGGGCAGTTGCTTCAGGTGCATTAGCGTGAATTTGCACCACCACAAAAGATTCTGAGTCGTAAAGCATTTGCATTTGGGTTTGTCCTTGGTGCATTTTAGGCGTGCAATGACCTTTATATGGCAGCGCTGGGACCAACTTCAAGGCTGACAGGGTTAATCAGGGCTTTTGCGCCTGCTTTGGCGGCATGACTTCACAAATTCTTGACGACTTCGACCAACTGCTGGTCAATAAAGTCACCGTTCTGCTGGGTGATGCGGTTGCGCACGGGCAAGTAGCCCAAGGACGGCGCAAACCAGATTTCAACCTTCTGGTCGAATTCCCTGCGCGGCTTGCGGGTGAGTTTCAGGGTCGGCATCTGGGCGCTCATCACGTTCAGGCTTTCTTCGGCCTCGATGACGAAGGTCCAGGTGTCGGCCTCGCGCGGGCCAATCGTCAAAAAGGTGATATTGCTGCCCGGCGGGAAGTCTTGCGGCCTGGCAGCCAGCATACCGCCCAGCTGCAAAAATACGCTGACGCGGTCTTGCGCACCTTCCACCCACGGCGCGTCGGGCGTGTTGGCGCTGAAGGTGATCTTGCCCTTGTCGGCCTCAAAATGCGCGGCCAGCTCGGTTCTGAACTTGTCAGCAAAACGGGTGGGGGCCAGGCCGGCCGGCGTGATTTTGCCCACACTTGTCATGCTGCGGGAGCCGACCAAAAAGGCGCTGACCTTCATCATCGCCTGATAACTGTCACCGTCGGTTTTCCAGGCCAGTTCGGCGTCGGCGTGGTAGTTCAGGTTTTTGGCAGTGCCTATCATTTTGTACAGCAGGCGCACAGAGCCGGGCAGGCTGATGGCGGTGACCGGGTGGGTTTTCGGGCCGGTTGCGGGCTCTGCGGCAGCGCTGGCCTGGGTTGGGGCTGCAGCGGCTGCGCTTTCAAGGGGCTGGCTTGGCAGTGCCGGCCCTTCGGGGACGGATGGGCTGGTGCTTGGCGATTCCTGAGTCGCTATTATTTCGGGAGCATCTAACCCCTGTGTTTGTTGGACTACAGCCTGATTTGATGTTTTTTTGGGGGCATCTTGAGTGGTTTTGACGAATTTTGGAGGCGCTGGGCTCGCCTGCCCGCCGCCAGCGGAGGGCGGCGTTCTGTCAATGCGCCGTGTTGTGAGTATCTTGCCGCCAGCATCAGCTGGGTCGCTGCCCGTACCGAGCTGGACTGGCGACGCTTGCAGCACCAGAACATGGGCAGCCACGACCAGCACCACGGCGATGGTCAGTGGTTTGCAGCCTGGCGCTCCAGTCGCCCCAGTGGCATGGGTCATGCCTCAATGTAGCCCAAATCAGTTGACAGTTGCCGGGCTGCGGCTTTCAGGGGCGTGGCGACTGCGCCGCGCCAGTCTGCATCAAAGGTGCTGAGCGAACCCAGCGCCACCATGCCCAGCACCATGTGGCCGTCGGCGTCAAACACCGGCGCACAAAAGCCGCCCACGCCGGGCAGCAGCGTATTGACGACTCTGGCCACGCCGTGCTGGCGAGCCTCGGCAAGCAGCGCGTTGAGCGCGGCCATGCTGGCGGGCAGGTCGCGCCTACCGCTTTTTTGGGCGCGCACCAGCTCGTCCTTTAACAAGCCCTTGAGCCGGGTATTGACGGCGCTTTGACGCGTGCCCATGAAGGCCGCAAAACACAGGCCGGTGGCCGACGACAGCAGCGGCATCACGTCGCCCAGACGCAAGTTGACGGTGACGGTTTGCGGTGACTCCTCCCAGTGCACCATGCACGGCCCCTGGTTGCCCCACACGGCCAGGGCCAAGGTTTGGCCAATCTGGGTCATCAAGGCGCCGAGTCGCGCTCTGGCCAGTTTGACGGCATCAATTCTGGACAGCGAAGCGAGCCCTAACTTGAGCGCCGCAGGCCCCAGGTCATAACGTGTGGTGCCAGCATCTTGCACCACGAGGCCCAGGCGCTGAAAGCTGACCAGGTAGCGATGTGCCTTGGCGGCCGACATGCCCGCCCGCGCGGCGAGGTCACGCAGCATGAGCGCGTCGCCTGCATTGGCCAGCACATCCAATAAACTGAAACCCACTTCCACCGACTGGATGCCCGCGCGTTGCGGCTCGGCATCGTCAGTTTGTTTCATGGTGGGCGTTGGCGTCGACGTCATGGCGTCCCTATAATTACATTTAGGTAAATCAATTTCACTTATCGTAACGCTGAACGCAGCGCTGACCAGAACCGAAAGACATCGAATGAAACTTGCCACTTACAAAGACGGCTCACGTGACGGCCAGCTGATTGTCGTTTCGCGCGACCTGTCAACGGCGCATTATGCAACTGGCATTGCCAACAAATTGCAGGATGTGCTGGACGACTGGAACTTCATGTCGCCGCAGTTGCAGGACCTCTATGACAGCTTGAACAACGGCAAGGCCAGGCACGCCTTTGCGTTTGAAACCAGCCAATGCATGGCGCCGCTGCCGCGCGCCTACCAGTGGGCCGACGGCTCGGCTTTCATCAACCATGTCGAGCTGGTGCGTGCCGCCCGCAAGTCGGACGTGCCCGAAACGTTCTACACCGACCCGCTGATGTACCAGGGCGGCAGTGACGACTTCACCGGCCCGACAGACAATGTGGTGGTGGCCAGCGAGGCGTTTGGCATTGACTTTGAAGCCGAAATTGCCGTCATTACCGCCGATGTGGGCATGGGCACCAGCGCAGAGCGAGCCATTGACGGCATCCGTTTGGTGATGCTGGCCAACGACGTGTCGCTGCGCAACCTGATTCCAGCTGAGTTGGCCAAGGGCTTTGGCTTTTTTCAGAGCAAGCCCGCCACCGCCTTCAGTCCGGTGGCCGTGACGACCGATGAATTAGGCGACGCCTGGCAGGGCGGACGCCTGCACATGACGCTGCAAAGCACCTGGAACGGCCGCAAGGTTGGCATGTGCGATGCCGGGCCAGAAATGACATTTCATTTTGGACAGTTGATTGCGCACATCTGCAAAACCCGCAATGTGCGCGCCGGCAGCGTGATTGGCTCAGGCACCGTCAGCAACAAGGACTGGACCCATGGCTACAGCTGCATCGCCGAAAAACGCGCCATCGAAACCATCGAGAGCGGCGCGCCCGTGACCGAGTTCATGAAGTTTGGCGACACCATCCGCATCGAGGCCAAGAGCAAGAACGGACAAAGCGTGTTTGGCGCCATTGAACAAAAAGTGGCGGTATTACAGGCTGGTTAGACCGAACCAGAAACGGGCAATACAGCGGCCGTTATTCCACTTCAACCCGTAACTCGCGCTCAGCCACACGCTGCTTTTCATCTTGTATCTGCAAGGTCAAGCGGTGCTTGCCCACCGGGATTTGCGCGTTGTCCAGTGAAAAGCCTGCCGGGGTGACTTTCACGAACTTGGTGATGCGGCTGGTGATGTCGAACTTCAGCGCGCCATACAAAACTTTGAAAGTGCCAGGGTCAATGGCTGCATCGCTTTGCGCTTTGAACAGCACGGCAATCGAAAACGGTGCCTTGACTTTCAGGTCAGCCACTGGCTCTGGCTTGATGATGTCGATGAGCGGTATCACAGCGCGGGCACGCAGCGCGGGTTGCTCGTTAAAACCGGCCTCGCCCTGAAACGACAGGGCTTCGGCAGGACTGATGAGCCAGTCTTTGGGTAGGGCTTGCGCATGCGCTTCAAAAGAGCAGGCCAGCACCGTCGTCAACCAGGCCAGAGTGATCAGCTTGTTCATTTGACTTCCTCAACAGAGACCATTGCTGCCCCAAATGCATCTGAGCACAAGGGATTGTTTTTGCGCTTGCTGTCTGACTCGCAGGCCTGGCTGGTCACCAGCCGCGACGTACCCATCAGCGCGCCCAACTTGGCGCGGCCTTGCGCATCATTGAGCGAACTCGAAAACGGCCCGACCTTGCTTGAGCCCAGTTGGGTCAGATCACGCGGGCCATCGGCTACAAAAACCAGCAGGTTGTTGTTGCCCGCCGGGCCACCCGACTTGACGCGCCAGTTGGCACGCGGCAGTTGCATGGTTTGTCCGGCTTCAATTTTGTTGTTTTGGTCCAGGTCGTTAGGGAACAGCATGTACACCGATTTGTTGTCGGAGCCCGCCAGCGCCACGTAGACGTAGCCAGGCTTGTCAGACTGAACCGACATCTCCAGCGTGTCCTGGGCAATTTTCAATTGCGTCTTGGCCAGGCTGACCGTGACTTTGCGCTTGGCGTCGCGCTGGTCAAACATCTGGCTCAGCGCCTGCGCCCCCGTCAGCGGGGCCACCACCGGTGGTGCAACCGGGGCAGGCGTGCTGACGGCCACCGGCGCAGGTGCAGGAGCCAGTGCAACAACGGGCGGCGGCTTGACGGCCGGTGGCGGCGCAGCAGGCAATGCAGGCGCCGCGACTGGGGCGGCCACGGGTGCAGCAGCCATTGGCGCCTGGCTGAACCACGCCGGCACAAAACCCACATTGCCCGACAGCATCAGGTTGTGCGGCTTGTAGTTGGCATCGTTTTGCATGCGCTGGTTGATCTTGGTCTGCGCACACTGGCGGATTTCTTCCATACTGATGGCGCCTGATTTGTCCAGGTCCACCGCGTCGCGCAGCATGCAGTCGCGCACAAACTGGGTCGCCAGGCCCCCTTTGAGCTCGTCGTCAAAACTGATTTCATTGTCACGCGAGGCCGAGATATGAATCACGTCCTGCGGCAGCGCACCCTTGTCGTTCAACTCAACCATCAGGTTGCGGGTTTTGACATTGACGGGCCGGCCACATTCTTCAGAGATCGCCGCAAACTTGGGCCGCAACAAACCCTCGTCGTTCGCGTTTGCCAAGCCCCGCGTGCGCATCGCGGGGGGAATATTGACCAAGCCGCCAGAATGGCAAGCGTCATACATCACAAACAATTTATCGGTTTTGGCGGTGATGGTGCTCAGCAGGCTGGTCATTTCACGGTTGGTGATGTTGCCCGACTGGCCGCCGTCATAAGCCAGCAGTGACTCCACACAACCGCCAATGGCCGGGTCGTTGTAGCGGGTGCCGTGGCCTGAATAGTGAATGAACACGCGGTCGCCTTCCTGCACCTTGTCACCGAGCTCGCGCAGGGCTTTGCGAATGTTGTCTCCGGTGGCCTGGTCGTCCTGCAGATAACTGATGTTGCTCGCGGGCACCTGCATGGCGGTGGCCATTTGGGTGGCTGAGACACGGTCAATACGCGCGCCCGGCAGGGGCGGTATGTTGGCCTGCGCATAGCGGCTGATGCCGATGATGAGCGCATGGCGGTTGACGCGTGCTGGCAGGCTGCGCACACCCAGCGTCAGCACCGCATTGCCACTGGCCTGCCGCCCGTTGGCCATGCCGGATGCGGTGGATGCACCGGACGTCAGGTTGATGCTGCTGGCGCGAACCCAACCCGTGACCTTGCCGGCGGGCGACTCATGCATTACCTGGGCCCAGCCGCCTTCGATTGTCATGATGGCCAAGGCGGCACCTGCGGGCAGTGCAGACAACACCGGCGCGCTGGCAAGCTTGTCAGCCCTTATTTCTGTCGCGCGCAAAGCTGTGCTGCTTTGTGCCTGGGCGTTGCAAAAGCTCAGCGCGGCCAGCAAGCCTGCGGCGGTCAAAGCAAGTGTTCGTTTCATCCAATGGTCCCTCGTTTATTGGTTGGTGCTCTTTGATTCATCCGCCCACGCAAACCAGCAAGCCTGCACCAGGCTATCGCGTGCCATGCCACCAGCCAGGGGCACTGGTACCGCGGCACTGGCCAACAACTGTGCGCCCAGCCGCGTTGCTATCACCGCGCGCTCTGAATGCAGTTGCTGTGCTGGCCCCACCACCGCTGCGCGGCACACCAGCTCGGGCCAAAGCAGCTTGCCGGGCCAGGCCACGTTGGCATCTGCGACCACCACGCGGCAGTCGGGGGCGTGCGCCTCCAGCGCGTCAATCAATCGGTCAAGTGGTTCGCCCAGCCAAGGCGCAGCGCCTTCTATCGGCCACAGGGCCACTGGTTCATCGGCGCTGGCCGGTGGCTGGCGCCAGTACTGCTGACGCAAACCATTCCAGTAACGCAGCACCGCCAAAAACAACAGGGCAAGCGCTGCCGCCAAATGCAAGTCTAGAAAAAAAGGCGCGCCATTCAGACTCAAATAACCCAAGCCCAGCAAGGCCAGTGGCAAAGCCACCAAAGCAGGCGCAAGTGAATCGATGCTTTTGAACTGCACCCACAGCGCAATACCGATGCACAGCGCAATCGCCAGCGCAGCCTGCAACCAGCGCGGCAGCTCGTGCAGCACGCGCTGATTGATGGCGTTGTCAATCGCGGTGGCCAGTGACTCCACCCCGGCTTGCAGTGGCGACAGCGGTGTGGGGTGAATGTCGTGCAGGCTGGCAGCAGTTGCGCCTATCAGCACCACTTTGCCTTCAAATGATGGTACGGGTGCCAGCGGCTTGCTTCCGTCGGCCTGCGCAAACACATCGGCGAAGTTGATGCGTGGATAGGCCTCTGGCGCTTTGCGCCAGGCGATCAGCTCGTCTTTGTCAAAGCGCGCATCCCGCGCCTGGTTTTTGCCAGGCGGTATGAGGCTGCTGGCTATGGCCGCTGCCAGTGACTGAATCTGGCTGCCGTCGGGCAGGGTTTCGCGGTAGCGGTAGCGGCGCAACACGCCGTCTGCATCCGGGTAGCCGTTGTTAAACCCCATGCGCGCTGCGGCCACGGCTGGCAGCACGGGCGCAATCAGCGCGACGGTGCTGGTGCGCTGTGATGATGTGGCGGGTGTAGCCCACAAACCCGGCAACTGGGCGCGTGTCAAGGCGCTGGTGGTGTCGTTGGCTTGCGGCAGGCGTGTCACGGCAAAGTGGCTGTGCTGGCTGCGCGCCACCGCCGCGTTGAAAGCGGCATCACCGCCAGGGCTCAAACGGTCGGCATCTGAAAAAATAATGTCCCAGGCAATCGCGGCCGGTTGCTGCTTTTCGATGTAGTCAAGCACGGTGGCCAGCGTGTCGCGCGGCCACGGCCAGCGGCCAAACTCCGGCGCCATGCGGGCCAGCGTGGCCTCGTCAATATCAATGATCACCATGCGGGGGTCAGCCGCTGCAGCGACCACACGGGCGCGCACCATGGCGTCAAAGCTGGAGCGCGCCATGCCGCTGGTGAAGTGAAACACCAGCACATCGAGTATCACCCAGACGGAGAAAACAAGCACCAAAGCCCAAGTCACGCGCCGCGCAGGCAACGCGCCCAGTCGCAGGGTCAGGCGTTGAAAGAAGTTCAAAAAACCAACCCGATGCAGCGGTTTAGTTCAGGTTGACAATCCGCACCCGGCGGTTGTCGGCGGCCAGCGGGTCCGTGGTGTTGGCCAGCTCAGTAGAGCCTTTGCCGACAGCTTGCAGTCGGGCATCGGCCACGCCGTTGCTGCCCAAAAAAGCACGCACCGCATCAGCGCGCTGCTGGCTGAGCTTGAGGTTGTAGTCCGCACGGCCTTTGGCATCGGTGTGGCCTTCCACCACAAATTTTGCATCCACCAGCTCTTTGGACTGCAACGCCTGCGCCAGGTTGCTGAGCGCCTGCTGGCTTTCGGGTTTGACCTTGGCAGAGTTGAAGTCAAACTGGATCAGCAGCGACAGCGATGGCCTGGCGGCAGGTGTTGTGTCGGCGGCTTCCACCGTCAGGTTACGCAAGCTGCGGGTGCGCGGGGCCGGCGCAGGTTGAACCTTGAGCTGCTCGACCATTTCCGCCGCGCTGGGGGCGGCTTGGGCCCACAAGGGAGGCGGCAAGCCAACACAAGCAGCAAGGCTGACAACCAAGGCGATTAATCGTGGCGCGTTGAGCATGGTATTTACTTTTTAGCCGCGATCGGCCTTGAGGCTGACCAGTTCACGTCTGTCGCTACGGACAATACGACCACCGGCGCGACCCAATTCTTCCGTTTTAATGAAAAATCCGTAACGGGGATCCATCCAGTATTTGTAATTCCACGTTACATTGCCGGCATACATAGTTGTTTCAATCAAATAGGTTTGAAACGTGCCAGCGGGCACGGTAATCGTTTGTCTGGTGGTTATTCTTGATTCTGACGTCAACTCAAACTTCTGGCCATCGGCCCGGGTTTGCGTCGAACGCCCGCTCCATTTTTTGCCGACTTGCAACTCTACTGGCAACCCCCCATTGGGTGGGTCAAATGTACCCCGCGCATTTTTGACGATGGCACCGAGCGGTGTCGCCACAATGCGGCCATTGTCGAGCTCGATCACATCGCCGTCTACACGGGTCACGCGCGCCGTGACTTTTTCACCCGGTACGTTGGTCAGCAAGTCGCTGATCTGAGCTTCATAAACATCACCAACCTTGTAGCGCGGCCCGGTGTAGGCAAAACTGGCATCCTGCCCTTTACCAAGGGCAGCCGTGATCTTTGGCTTGGCCAGCTGGTCGAGCCGGTATTGCGCGGCTTCGGCCAATTCGCCACCGCTGGGGAAGCGCTGCAAAAAACTGTAAAAGTCTTCAGGGTTGCTGCTGGTTTTGATCTGGTCCCACGCGGCTTTTTCTTCTTTGAAGGCCAAGTCACGCGCCTGCTCTTTGCTCATTTTGGGGTCCGGCGCTTTGGTCAATGCTGCCACCCGCTGGATTTCTTTTTGCCGCAGTGCCTCTGCATCCCGGTCTTTTTCAGCCACCTTGGCCAAGGCGCTGGCGGCCATGCGCTCCAGTTCTTCAGGCTTGATGGTGTATTTCGCACCATCGTTAAAGAAAAAGTCGTCTTCCAGCGAGGTGGACTCCCACGGTATTTGCCGACCGTTGCTCTGTTTGCGCACGTTCAGGCGCACGCGCTTGAAGACATCTTCAATCTTGGCGGTGGGGCGCTTGAGCTCTTGCAGCAAATACTGGGTGTACAGGCCATTGCCGGATTTTTCGTCGCCATCTTCAGCCACGTTGCCGGGGGCGGTGGCGTAGGCCAAAAAGGTGCTGGGTGGCGCATCCAATTGGGCCAAGCCTTTGGCCGAGCTGGTATTGCTGCCAAACGGGTTGTCGCGGCAGGCATCGAGCACGACGATGTTCATGCGGTTACCCGCAGCTTTGAAAACCTCGACGACGCTGCTCAGGTCAATCGTTTGGGCGGCGACATCAGCGGCCGTTTTTAAACTGGCATCCACCGGCACCATGTAGTTGCGCCAGTCCAGCTGCAAGCCGTGGCCGGCATAGTACAGCATGCCCACGCCTTGTTTGCCTTTCAGGGAGTCGCTGACTTTGGCAATCGCCGCAGCCATTTGCACCTTGTTGCCGTCGCGCAGCTCGACCACATTAAAACCCAAGCGTTTGAGCACATCGGCCATGGCTTTGGCATCGTTGGCCGGGTTGACCAGCGCCATGTTGCCTGGGTAGGCCGAGTTGCCGATGATGAGCGCCACGCGCACGTCGAGCGGGGCTTGGGCAGACAGTGAAGCTGCTGCCAGCGTAGACGTAACCACAGTCAAGCGCAACAAGTGCAGCGTGTGCCTAGATGCCCGGATTTTCCGGGCCGTTCTTTCAACCGCTTTAATTGACAAAACCACGGCGGCTCCACGAAAAATGAGAAATTTTATTCTTGCGAGGGACTTGCAGAATTAAAAATCAGCAAACACCCAAACTCGCTTAGCGCTTAAATTTTAAGCACTTTTAGCTTGGCTTGGCACTGGCTCAGGGTTAGCGCATCAATTCCCCCTCGCTTCTCGCAACACCCCTCCT
>JBKCGU010000111.1:0-8992 GCA_046303055.1 Polaromonas sp. | reverse complement strand
CAGGGCACAGGGCGCTACGCGAAGCGAGCAACCGTGGGGGCAAGATAGTGAGGCGCCCTGTGCATGGGGTGTTGCTGCTCGATAAACCCATTGGCCTTTCCAGCAACCAAGCGTTGCAAAAAGCCAAGTGGCTATTGCGCGCCAACAAGGCGGGCCATACCGGCACGCTGGACCCGTTGGCGACCGGGGTGCTGCCGCTGTGCTTTGGTGCGGCCACCAAATTCAGTCAAATTCAACTCGATGCTGACAAAACCTATGAAGCGGTTCTGCTGCTGGGGCTGAAGACCACGACTGGCGATGCTGAAGGTGATGTGATTCAAACCCGGCCAGTGCCTGACATCACCCCCGAACTGCTTGAAAAACTCACCGCGCAATTTACCGGCCCCATCGCCCAGATTCCGCCCATGTACTCCGCGCTTAAAAAAGACGGCAAAGCGCTGTACGAATACGCGCGGCAGGGCGAAGAAGTCGAGCGCGAAGCCAGAAACATTGTCATTTACCAGTTAAAAATGGCTGTAGCCATTGATTTGCGTGCGCCGGCAGCTATTAAAATAATAGTGAAGTGCAGCAAGGGAACCTACATTCGCACGCTCGGTGAAGACATCGGCGAGGCCATCGGATGTGGTGCGCATCTGGGCTCACTCAGGCGCATTCAGACAGGTGGTTTTAGCAGCGACCAGTGCATCAGCTTGTCTGCGCTTGAAGCGCTTGATGAAGCCGGGCGCGATGCGCGCCTGCTACCGCCGCAATCTCTGGTGGCCGACTATCCATCTGTCACATTGGATGCCGACAATGCAGGGCGCTTCCTGAGTGGTTTGCGCCGCCGGGGCACGCCCGGGCAGTGGGGTAAAGACGCCGCGCTGGTGCAGGTTTTTGGCTCCGACCCGATCGCTTTTTTGGGCTCTGCCCACATCACCGCTGATGAATTGATTCCCCAGCGCCTTTTGTCACCGATTGAAGTGCAAGACCTGCTCCTGCTGCAAAGAGCCTCGCACTGATTTTTTGAGTTTTAGTTTTTAGAAAGTCCCTATGACCATCAAGCAAATCCGCAACATCGCCATCATCGCCCACGTTGACCACGGCAAAACCACCATGGTTGACCAACTGCTGCGCCAGTCCGGCACCTTTGCCGAACACGAAAAAGTGGTGGACACCGTGATGGACAACAACGCGATTGAAAAAGAGCGCGGCATTACCATTCTGGCCAAAAACTGTGCCGTGACCTGGGAAGGCACACACATCAACATCGTTGACACTCCCGGTCACGCCGACTTTGGCGGCGAGGTTGAGCGCGCCTTGAGCATGGTGGACGGTGTGGTGCTGTTGATCGACGCACAAGAAGGCCCCATGCCGCAAACCCGTTTTGTGACCAAAAAGGCGCTGGCCCTGGGCCTGAAGCCGATTCTGGTCGTCAACAAGGTGGACAAGCCCGGTGCGCGCCCTGACTTCGTCGTCAACGCCGCTTTTGATCTGTTCGACAAGCTGGGCGCAACCGACGAGCAGCTTGACTTTCCGGTGGTGTATGCCTCCGGCATCAATGGCTGGTCTTCCCTGGTGGAAGGCCCACCCAACGAGCAGTGGGGCCCCGACATGTCGGCGCTGTTTAACACCGTGCTCAAGCATGTACCCGCGCAAAAGGGCGACCCTGATGCGCCCCTGCAATTGCAAATCTCGGCGCTCGACTTTTCAACCTTCGTTGGCCGCATCGGCGTTGGCCGCATCAGCCAAGGCACCATCAAACCCATGATGGACGTGGTCGTGATGGAAGGCCCGGACGGCAAGCCTGTCAAAGGCCGCATCAACCAGGTGCTGACATTCCAGGGTCTGGAGCGCGTGCAAGCCACAGAGGCCGGCCCCGGCGAGATTGTGCTGATCAACGGTATCGGCGACATCGGTATCGGCGTGACGATCACCGACCCGGTCACGCCCACACCGCTGCCCATGCTCAAAGTCGACGAGCCAACCCTGACCATGAACTTTTGCGTCAACACCAGCCCGCTGGCTGGCCGCGAAGGCAAATATGTGACCAGTCGCCAGATCTGGGACCGTCTGCAAAAAGAACTGCAACACAACGTCGCCCTGCGCGTGCGCGAGACCGACGAAGAGGGCATTTTTGAAGTCATGGGCCGGGGCGAGCTGCACCTGACCATCCTGCTGGAAAACATGCGCCGCGAAGGCTTTGAGATGGCTGTGTCCAAGCCGCGTGTCGTGATGAAAGAAGTCAACGGCGAAAAGCATGAGCCGATCGAGCTGGTCACTGCCGACATTGAAGAGATTCACCAAGGCGGCGTGATGCAGGCCTTGGGCGAGCGCAAAGGCGACTTGGTCAACATGGAGTCCGACGGACGTGGCCGCGTGCGCCTTGAGTACCGCATCCCCGCCCGCGGTCTGATTGGTTTTACCAACGAGTTTTTAAACCTGACTCGTGGCTCAGGCCTGATCAGCAATATTTTCGACAGCTACGAAGCCCACAAAGGCGATATTGGTGGCCGTAAAAACGGCGTGCTGATTTCGATGGATGCAGGTGAGATTTTCACCTACGCCCTCGGCAAGCTTGACGACCGTGGCCGCATGTTCGTCAAGGCGAATGACCCGGTGTACGAAGGCATGATCGTCGGCATTCACAGCCGTGACAACGATCTGGTGGTCAATGCCACCCGTACCAAGCAGCTCACCAACTTTCGCGTGTCCGGCAAGGAAGACGCCATCAAAATCACCCCACCGATTGAGCTGACGCTCGAATACGGCGTGGAGTTTATTGAAGAAGACGAGCTGGTAGAAATCACGCCCAAGTCAGTGCGCCTGCGCAAGCGGCACCTGAGCGAGAGTGAGCGCAAGCGGGCGGGCCGCTGATAGGCTTGTAGCCCAATAATTCAGGGTGCAACCAGCTATCGATAAAAGAGCGACCTTTGGGTCGCTTTTTTTGTTATTGCTTGGCCGCTGATCCAATTACTTCTGATGTGTTGCTTTGTTTCAAAAAAAAGTTGGGTAAATTTTCAATATCTTCTCTACGTGACTCATCCCTTGGAAGGCCTAAGTTCCACACAAGGCCTAATTTTTCCATCCTCCGCAACACTAGCCATTCAATGTCAAGTTGACCTGGGTAGATTCCCATTCGGGCTGACTCGGGGAAGCTCCATAAACGAGTTAATCTAAACGAACGGAACCCCCAGTGAAACAGTTTTACAGGTCGTACAACCCATAGCGCCTTTAGATTTGGCGAAGCCTACTCTTAATTTTGTGCTACTATAAAATTTCGTAAAACTAAATTTTATGTAAAACTATGTCTACCGTAGCACTTTCTCCCAAATTCCAAGTTGTCATACCCAAAGACATTCGCCGCTCCTTGAATCTGGTATCTGGTCAGCGCATGGAGGTGCAACTCAATGGCGACAGGGTTGAGTTCATTCCTGAGAAGACAGTGGCCAGCCTGCGTGGCCGCTGGCCCGGTATGGATACCCGCGTGGTACGCGACGCAGACCGGGTCTGAGCTGTGGCAAACATCAAGCGTAAACGTACGACCACGCTGGCGCTGGTGGACTCATGTGGTTGGCTGGAATACGTGAGCGGCGGTGCGAATGCTGATTTCTTTGAAGCCGCTTTGTTGGACACCAGCAACTTGATTGTCCCCACACTGTGCTTGTATGAGGTGGGCAAACGTATGCTGATTACTCAGGACGAGGCTGCGGCGCTCGAGGTGCTGGAGATGATGCAAAAAAACCGCGTGGTGCAACTGGGGCCAGAGGATTGTTTTGCAGCAGCAAAAACCTCAGTTATCCATAAGCTGGCAATGGCGGATGCGCTGATATGGCAAACCGCGCAGTCTTTTGGTGCAACGCTCTACACGCAGGACGGTGGATTAAAAGCCATGGCTGGCGTTAAATTTCAATTGAAATAAATGTATAACCAACTTTTTTTGACAATCGTTACCTGCGACGTGCGCGACTACGCGCCGTGCCCTTTAGTTGACAACCCTTGGCTTGAGGCGTGAGGGCTGGCCTACTCACTCACCGCCGCGCGGTGATGCTGATGGTGCTTTGTGCACTTCTGTGGTCGACCGCTGGCGTGGTCACACGACATCTTGAATCTGCCCGGAGCTTTGAAGTCACCTTCTGGCGCAGCTTTTTCACGGCCCTGTCGCTACTTTTGATTTTGCCGCTGGTGCGCGGAAAGGCGGTTTTTACCCAAATGCTTAAGGGTGGCCCCTCACTTTGCTTGTCTGGCCTTTGCTGGAGCGTGATGTTTACCGCCTTCATGGTGGCCTTGACCCTGACCAGCGTTGCCAATGTGCTGGTCACGCTGGCCCTGGGGCCGCTGCTGACAGCCCTGAGCGCGCGTATTTTCACCAGCCACCGTATACCGGGGAGAACCTGGCTGGCCATTGCGCTGGCGGGCGTGGGCATTGTGTGCATGTACGGCGGGCAGGCCAATGTGTCGGGCCAGCTGACAGGCACCTTGGTGGCCTTGCTGGTGCCGATAGCGGCTGCCTGCAACTGGACGGTGGTGCAGCACAGTCAGTCGCAGGGGCAGAAAATTGACCTGATCCCGGCCGTGCTGGTGGGCGCCTTGATGTCGTCGCTGCTCACCCTGCCGCTGGCCTGGCCGCTGGCTGCAACCCCACACGACGTCGCACTGCTGGGTTTGCTGGGTTTGATGCAGCTTGCCATTCCTTGCGTGTTGTCGGTCTGGTGCGCGTCGGTGTTGAAGGCGCCTGAAATGGCCTTGCTGGCGCTGCTGGAAATTATTTTCGGTATTTTGCTGGTCTGGGTGGGTGCGGGCGAAGCCCCTGGAAACAGTGTTTTGTATGGCGGTGCGCTGGTGATCGGTGCACTGGTAATGAACGAAATGATGGGCTGGAAGAACAAAGCATGACAACACACGCGGCAACCGATATTTTGCTTGAGCAGCGCGGCAACGCAGGTCTGATCACACTGAACCGGCCCAAGGCGCTGAACGCGCTGAGTTTGCAAATGGTGCGCGACATTGCCCAAGCGCTGACCGCCTGGCGAGACGATCCGACCATTGAAATAGTAGCGATTCGCGGTACCAACAAGGTGGGCAAACCGGGTACACCCGAGGCGCTGTTTGGTGGATTTTGCGCGGGCGGTGACATCCGGTTTTTTCATACGGCGGCCCTGGCGGCCGACACGGCACTGGATGACTTTTTCACCGAGGAATACGCGCTGAACCACCTGATTCACAACTACCCCAAGCCCTACATCGCCTTCATGGACGGCGTGGTGATGGGTGGCGGTATGGGACTTTGCCAAGGCGCCCCAACCCGAATAGTTACTGAACACACCAAAATGGCGATGCCTGAAACCAATATTGGTTTGTTCCCTGACGTCGGCGGCGGCTACTTTTTAAGCCGCTGCCCCAGCCATGTGGGTGAGTACCTGGCGCTGACCGGGGAGGTGATCGGCGCAGATGACGCGATCGACTACGGTCTGGCCGATGTAAAAGTGGATGCTGCCCGTTTGCCAGCGCTGTGGGCCAAGTTGGGTCACACCAGCTTTGACGCTTGGTTTGCTACAGATTTAGGAGCTGCTCGCTCAGTTAAAAAGCCGGCTACAGCCCAAAAACAAGCCCAAATCGATGCTCATTTTGGACTTTTAAGAGTCAAACACATCGTGGACAGCCTGGAAAAAGCCAACGATGACATCTGGGCCAAAAAGACGGCACTGGTGCTGCGCAAGCGCTCACCATTGATGCTGCACGTGACGCTGGAGCAGATCCGCAAGGCACGCGGCATGCGTCTGGCCGATGACCTGCGCATGGAGCGGGACATGGTGCACCACTGTTTTTATCTGCGACCCGGTGCGGCCAGTGAAACGGTGGAAGGCATACGCGCCCTGGCGGTTGACAAAGACTACTCGCCCCAATGGAGCCCCGCGCAGATTGAAGACGTCAAACCCGGTATGGCCGACGCATTTTTTGTCAGCCCGTGGGCGGCAGACGCGCACCCGCTGCGACATCTATGAAGCTTTACTCGACGTTGTGAGTTTCTTTTCAAGCGGGGGCCACGAATCTGGCTTTGCCAGTACGTAGGCGCAGCGCCCCCTCGGGGGGCAGAGAGTTACGCGAAGCGAACGAACGTGGGGGCTAACGATTCCTGGATTTCATCGCACGCTCGACTTCGCGTTTGCCTTCCCTGTCCTTGATGGTGTCGCGCTTGTCGTGCTCACCTTTGCCTTTGGCCAGGCCAATCTCGCACTTGACCCGGCCGGCCTTCCAGTGCATGTTCAGCGGTACCAGCGTAAAACCTTTTTGCTCAACCTTACCCATCAGCCGTTTGATCTCGGCCTTGTGCATCAACAGCTTTTTGGTGCGTACCTTGTCGGGCGTCACGTGGGTCGATGCCGTGCCCAGCGGGTTGATCTGGCAACCGATGATGAAGACTTCGCCATTGCGAATCACCACATAGCCGTCGGTCAGCTGTACCTTGCCCTCCCGCACAGATTTGACTTCCCAGCCCTCCAGCACCATGCCGGCTTCAAAACGCTCTTCGATGTGGTAGTTGAACATTGCCTTTTTGTTGTCAGCAATGCGCGTGACCGCAGCAGCGGCTTTGGCGGATACTTTGACCGGGCGGTTGTCCTTTGATTTGCCTGACGACGTGGCGTCGGGTTTTTTAGATGATGAGGGGTCTTTGGTAGCCATGACAGTATTTGGGGTTGCCATCGACCAATACAATCGTGCGCAACTCTCGATTGTATGAAAACCGTTCACAAGTCCGTTTTAATCTGGTACAGCGCCGCTGAAATGTTTGCCCTGGTGACTGACATTGCCAGTTACCCGCAGTTTTTGCCATGGTGTGACCAGTCCGCTGTGCTGGCGCAGGACAAGGATGGCATGACGGCCAAAGTTGGCCTGTCAATGGCTGGTTTGAGCCAAAGCTTTACCACCCGCAACACCCATGTTGAAGACCGCAAAGTCAGCCTCAAGCTGGTGGACGGACCGTTTTCAAAGCTCGACGGGCATTGGGACTTCACACCGGTTGGCAAGGCAGATGACCGCGCCTGCAAGGTGGAGTTTTCACTCCATTACGATTTTGACAACGTTGCCCTGGCCGCGCTGGTTGGTCCGGTTTTTGACAAGATTGCAGGCAGCCTGGTTGACGCATTCGTCAAGCGGGCGGGGCAGATTTATGGCCGGGCTTGACAGTGAAGGTAACGATCGCCTATTCGCCAGCACCGCGCCAGGTACGCCAATGGACACTCGACGTGCCCCTTGGCTGCAGCGCCAGACAGGCCATCGCGCAAAGCGGCCTGTTGGCAGAATTTGCTGACCTGGCGCTGGACGAGCTGAGCGCAGGCATCTGGGGCAAACGCTTGAGCCTGAATCACAAGCTCAAAGATCAAGACAGGATTGAGATTTACAGGCCGCTACGGGTTGACCCAAAACTGGCCCGCCGCGAGCGCTTCAAGCGACAAGGTGCCAAACGGGCCGGTTTATTTGCCAACAAAAGAGTCGGTGCCAAAGCCGGTTACGGCGGCTGACAGCGCACGCTCGCCGCTTATTTGCAGCTGGCGTCAATCACTTCTTGTGTGCGCCTTGTTTCGGCATCCCGCTTGGCATCATCAAACACCTCGCGTTCTCCCTTGGCATTGACCGACCACATGCGCACGCCAGATTGCAGTGTGGCCAGACCGATTTTGGCGCGTTCGCAGTTGTCAGCCCTGGCCTTGGCCGCTTGGTCTTCTTGCGCCTTTTTCTTGGCGGCTTCGTCGTCGTCGGCTTTTTTCTTTTTGGCTTCCAGTTCAGTGTCTTTGCCCGTCAGTTTGGGCGAGCTTGCGCGCAGGCCGGGGGCTGAGGCGGCGGTCAAGGCCGCTGCCGCGGCCCCGCGCATGGCGCCCGCTGGCCGCTTCAAAATGTCTTTGTCCTGAATCTCGGCTGGCGGCGCGCGGTCACTGAAAATTTTGCGACCATCTTTTTCTACCCATTGCCATTGCGCCAAGGCCGGGGTGGTCGCCAACGCCAACAGGCTCAAGCCAAACGCCAAAGCCAGGATGTTTGGAGCAGGTTTTGAGGTCATTTTGTGAGTGTATCGCCGCTGGCAGCGGCCACGTTCCTGATCAATGGCAAGGCCAAATACTTGTCGCCCAGGCAGGCGGCACATGGGTGGTTTGACAGGTGATGAAGCCGCACCCAGGGGGTCTGTTGGCCCGCCATGCCGAAGGTACAATCTTTCTTTTGGAGCTTTACCTATGCGCCTACTCGGCAAAGCGCTCACCTTCGACGACGTCTTGTTGGTGCCAGCGTACTCCCAGGTCCTTCCCAAGGACGCCTCACTTTCCACCCAATTTTCACGCAACATTCGCCTGAATTTGCCACTCGTGTCGGCCGCCATGGACACCGTGACCGAGGCCAGATTAGCCATTGCCATCGCGCAAGAAGGTGGCATTGGTATCGTGCATAAAAACCTCACGCCCCAGCAGCAGGCTGCGCAGGTGGCCAAGGTCAAACGCTATGAATCAGGCGTGGTGCGCGATCCGGTGGTCATCACCCCCGAGCACACGGTTTTGCAGGTGCTGGAATTGTCCGAGCAACTCGGCATATCTGGCTTTCCGGTTTGCGACGGCGGCAAGGTTGTCGGCATTGTGACCAGCCGCGACTTGCGTTTTGAAACGCGCTACGACGTCAAGGCCCACCAGATCATGACACCGCGCGAAAAGCTCATCACCGTCAAGGAAGGCACGTCGGCGCTTGAAGCCAAGGCCTTGCTGAACAAATACAAACTCGAGCGCCTGCTGGTCGTCAATGACGACTTTGAGCTCAAAGGCCTGATCACCGTCAAGGACATCACCAAGCAAACCAACTTCCCGAATGCGGCACGCGACACGTCTGGCCGCTTGCGCGTGGGCGCTGCCGTGGGTGTGGGCGACGGCACCGAAGAGCGGGTTGAAGCGCTCGTTAAGGCCGGTGTTGACGCCATTGTGGTGGACACCGCCCACGGCCACAGCAAGGGCGTGATTGACCGGGTGCGCTGGGT
>JBKCGU010000110.1:0-4030 GCA_046303055.1 Polaromonas sp. | reverse complement strand
CAACTCGGCCGAGCAGGCCCTGCTGGGTGACTTCTCGAAGGCCATCGACGACGCCATCCTCGACAGCAGCGAAGCCCACCAAAACCAAATGATGCAGCTATTGGCCGACCCCAGCAAAGCCGCCAACTTTGCGCGGATTGTGTTTGATCTGCTGGTGCAGGGGCAAGCAGGGAATCGTTGAAGTCAGATGAAGCTTTTACTGGCCTTTGTGGCCCAGGGCAAAGGACAGCCGGACACGTCTTAAAAAATTCAAATTTGTGCTGAGTTGGGTTTTTTTGGGGCCAAATTCAGAATATGCTTGTGCGAAATTTTTTTCGCATTTGTTTTGAATTGACGGGAAAGCCCCGTCTGGCGACTTGCTAGAGCTTTATCCGTGACACAACCAAATTCAACTCCCCCGCTGAACAAGGCGCTGCAGGGCATGACGCCCGGGGCATCGCTCACGCCTTCCGACAAGCTGCACGCCGAACTGCGCACGCTGATTGCCAGCAGTCGCCAACGGGTGGCGGGTGCGGTGAATGCGGAGCTGACGCGGCTGTATTGGAGCGTGGGCCAAAGGCTGCGCACCGAGGTTCTGGGCGGTGCTGACCGCGCCAAGTACGGCGACCAGCTCATTAAGCGCATGGGCGATCAGTTGGCGCAGGAATTTGGCCGGGGTTTTGAGGCCAAAAACTTGGGCCGCATGGTGCAATTTGCTCAAGTCTTTGCCGAGCCTGAGATTGTCGCGACACTGTCACGACAATTGAGCTGGAGCCACTTTGTCAACCTGCTGCCCCTCAAAACCGAGCAGGCCCGCCAGTTCTACGCCAACCAAGCTGCAAGCCAAACCTGGAGCGTGCGCGAGCTGCGCCAACAGATCGAACGCAAAGCCTTCGAGCGCGCCGAGCTTGCCACACTGCAAACGGTTACCTCCGATCAATCCACCAGCCCCGCTCAAGTCTTTAAAGACCCGTATTTTTTGGACTTTTTGGGCCTGCGCCAAGGCCACGACGAGGCCGATTTAGAAGCTGCCATCCTGCGCCGGTTGGAAGCCTTCATCCTGGAGTTGGGCCGAGGTTTTGCGTTTGTGGAGCGCCAAAAACGCATGGTCATCGACGGCGAAGACTTTTACCTTGACCTGCTTTTCTACCACCGCCGCCTGCGTCGCCTGGTGGCGGTCGAGTTGAAGCTGGGCCGATTTAAAGCCGCGCACAAAGGCCAGATGGAGCTGTATTTGAAATGGCTGGACAAGCACGAGCGCCAGCCGGGTGAAGAGGCTCCCATTGGTTTGATCCTGTGCGCCGAATCCAGCCGCGAACAAGTGGAACTGCTGGAAATGCACAAAGACGGCATCACCGTGGCCGAATACTGGACCGAACTGCCGCCCAAGGCCGAACTGGAGCAGCACTTGCATCAGGCTTTGATTGAAGCGCGGGAGCGGCTGGCGCGGCGGGGAGTGTTGTTGGAGGAGGGAGAGGATGAGTGAAGTGCGAATGTTTGGAGTTCCCCGTGGTGGCGCTACACGGCGTGGGGCACATGACTGCTCTCTGTGAGGACAGGTTTGGGTTCGGCTGCGATAGGTAGCGATGTTTGGAGAATTCAAAAGGATATGGAATGACAATACTTCAAGAAATTCTCAAATGGGCCGAAGGTCTACCGACGTGGCAGCAAGATGCCATTTCAAGACTCATCGCCAAAGGTACTCTTGATGCACCGGACACAGAAGACATATACGCGCTGCTCAAGTCTGCCCACGGAATCGCTGACCCAAAAGGTCGAGTAGCCAAGCCAGTGGATCTAGCTAGCGTGCCATCAGTGCCCAACGCATCGTCACTCGTGCAAGTCACTTGCATACGTGATCTACAACACGTCAACGCATTGGCTGAAAAGCAATCACTGCCTATAGCCCCTAGCGGCTTAACGGTAATTTATGGTGGCAACGGTGCGGGAAAGTCTGGATATTCCCGCGTACTAAAGCTAGCTTGTAAAGCACGAGATCAGAGCGAATTGGTTCACCCCAATGCCGCACTCGCGTCAGGAAAGTCGGGGAAAGCGACGGCAGTCTTTGACTTGTTGATCAATGGTGTTGCGTCGTCTGTTACATGGATCGACAAGCAGGCAGCCCCAGATGTACTTGGCACAATTTCAATTTTCGATTCGCGATGTGCACGAGCCTATATCGATGAACAGGATGATTTTTCCTACGTACCTTACGGTTTGGACGTGTTGGAGGGTTTGGCAAGGACATTCAATCAACTGAAGGGTATGGCGGAAGCCGAATCTTCCAAATCAATTCCGAACATGCTTCCATTTGCCAGTCTGTCGGTCACCAATACTGCAGTTGGCAAGTTGCTCAGCGGCTTAAACGCGAAGACAGAGATCTCAGCAATTGAAGCAATCTGCACTATGTCGTCGGACGAGGCTTCACGCCTGATTGCTCTTGAGAAAGGACTCAAAGAAGGAAATCCGAAGGAGAAAGCGCAACAACTTACGCTCAGACGTGGCCGATTTATCAAGTTCAACGAGCGCTGTGCAGAAAAAATAGCTTTAGTAGCGGATAGAAAACTGAACGAACTTAGGAGTTTGGTTGAGGCATCACGCAGCGCACGGGCTGCAGCAGATCTAGCCGCTACTCAATTCAAAGAAACGCCTGACCTACTACCCGGCACTGGCGGGGATGCATGGCAGGAATTGTTCGCGGCTGCGCGAAAATTTGCCGTCGAGTCTCACCCAGACCATAGTTTTCCGAATCTTGGCTCCGAGTCAGCTTGCCCATTGTGTCAACAGCCACTGAATGGTGCGGCTGATCGCCTTATCGCTTTCGACAAGTTTATTGAAGGCGAGGCTGAGAAGCTTGCGCGTGAAAAGCGAAAAGCCGCAAAACTAGTCTATGACGCTTTGCTAACTGCTGACTTGGGCCTGCAGTTTGATGCTGAACTCAAAACAGAACTAGGGTTATACGATGCAGAACTATCCGCGCGATGTGAAGCACTTCAATTGGCACTCACCGAACGCCGCGAAAGGGCGAAAGCAGCATGCGGGGTCGATGGCAACTGGGGCTTGATCGGAACCGCACCAGACAATGTTTGTACAGCGCTGACTGCAATTGCAGAAAGACTACAACATGAAATTGAGGTACTTGTCATTGCAACGGACGAAAAACAACTAGGAGCCTTGGATGCCGAGTACAAGGAACTTGAAGCACGTCGCCAGCTAGCCACGATGAAGTCAGCCGTCATAGACACTGTCAATAAATTTGGCATCCAAGCCAAATTGAGCGCGTGTCTACCTTCATTACGAACAAATTCGATATCGCTCACGTCGACGGAATTGGTGGACAAGGTTGTATCCAAAGGACTAGCTGATGCGCTGAACGCGGAGTTTCATCGCCTTAATGTCGGGCATCTCAAAGTGGCGCCACGTTCATCGACTATCAAAGGTAAAACCACCCACAAATTGACGCTTCAGTTGCCCGGCAATATCTCGCCAAGTGAGATATTGAGCGAGGGAGAGCAGCGGGCAATCGCCATTGGCTCATTCCTTGCTGAAGTCAATGTCAGTGGAGGAAATGGTGGTGTCGTTTTTGATGATCCGGTATCGTCTCTCGACCATGTCCGCCGCGAATTAGTTGCACGTCGCCTTGCTGCGGAGGCTCGCATCCGTCAAGTAATCATCTTCACGCACGATCTCTACTTTCTTACACTTCTCCAACACGAAGCAGGGCAAGTTGGTGCGCTGATTCATTCACTGAGTTTGCAGCGAACACCTGCCGGTTTTGGGGTCGCATCGCAGCATTTGCCTTTCGATGGCGCGGGAGCCAAGGCTCGAATTGGCCTCCTAAAGAATATGCAAGTTGAGGTGGCTAATTTGTACAAGAACAATGACGAAGAAGGGTATTCGCAGCGCACACGCCAGACTTATCAGCGGTTGCGCGATGCTTGGGAGAGAACTATCGAAGAAGTGTTGCTAAACGGCGTGGTTTGGCGCTTTAAGCCCAGCATTGCGACACAAAGCCTTCGTGAGGTTGCCGTTGAAGACGGCGACTATGTTG
>JBKCGU010000109.1:0-14756 GCA_046303055.1 Polaromonas sp. | reverse complement strand
AGAATAAAGAGATGCCCCAGATAATTCGGCGGGCCCGGCCACGCGGGGGGGAATGTTGCGCAGGCTCAGATTCGTTGCGGTTAAGCTGATGGAGGTTGAAACAATTTAATTTTGCGTGAAAGGTTTTCATGAGACTTTGCTTTCGGTTGAGGTTGGGGACTAAAACTTGCCGTCGTGACCTATAACGACAAATTCAGGACTGATTTTTTGCCAAGCCCACTGGGTGCGCATTAACAAATGTTTAGGGGCGTGGTTATCCTAGAAAAAGCAGTTGGATGCGCCCGAGTGTGCCGCGCCCGGCGTGTCCAGCAAGGCGAGACAACGAAGCGGGCTACTGCCCGCGAGGCGGAGTAACGCAGCTGGGCGCGTTGGGAGCGGTGCAATCGGGCGCATAGCGCCGTCACCCAAGAGGCCAAAGCCAGCGAAGCGCAAAACCTGAGTGTTCATGCGGTCTGTGAGATGTTGACTAGCGGTCAACTGCTTTTTTTAGGTTAAATGTGACCCGCGTAAAACACGCCACCGGCTGCTTGGTTTAGACCGGATTGACAGCATTCAGCGCACACCGGGGGCAGAGCGCTCAAGATTAAAAAACCCACCCAGCGCCGCTGCCGTGGCTTGTGGTAATTCTTCAGGAATAAAGTGCCCTGCCGGCATGGCGTGGCCACTGACCATGCCGCTGCACTGGGCTTGCCACAGCGCCATCGGGTCAAACAGGCGGTTGACGACGCCGCGTGCGCCCCACAACACCAGGGTGTCGCAAGCCAGTTTGTGGCCCTGCTCACGGCCTGCGCGGTCATGCGCCAGGTCAATGCCGGCGCTGGCGCGGTAGTCTTCGCAGGCGGCGTGCAGCGCCTGGGCATTGCAAAAGCAGCGTTCGTATTCAGCCAGGGCCTGTGGTTCGATGTAGCCCAGTCCCGCACTGCCCCAGCCGCCCAGCTTGGCGTGCAAGTAGGCGGTGGCGGTCTCGGGGTGGTTGGCGCCCATCATGATCTCGGGCAGCGGTGCGGGCTGCAGCATGTGAAACCAGTGGTAGTAAGCGCGTGCGAATTCCATGTACGGCGCGGTCAGGGTGGTGCCGTCATACATGTCAAGCGTGGGCGCGATGTCGATCACGCAGAGCTTTTTAACCCGCGCAGCATAGTCCAGCGCCAGGCGGTGGGCAACACGGCCACCCCGGTCGTGGCCACACAGGTAAAAGCTGTCGATGCCCAGCGCATCCATGACAAGTGCCATGTCATGCGCCATGTTGCGTTTGCTGTAGTTGCTGTGGTCGGGCAGGCCCGGCGTTTTGGACGAGTCGCCGTAGCCGCGCAAATCAGGCAGCACCAGAAAATAATCATTGGCCAGCAACGCTGCGACCCGGTGCCACATCACATGCGACTGCGGAAAGCCGTGCAGCAACAACAGCGCGGGCTTGGGCAAAGCGCCCAGCACGGTTTTGGACACGCGTGCGTTGATGATGGCGCCGTTCACCTCAAAACTGCGCTGCTCAAAGTTGTCAAACCAGCTCATGTCAAACCCTTTCACGTTTTGTTGGGGTGCCAGGAGAACCCTTTTTAGTCAAGCAATTCAATCAGCCGTTTGAAGGCATGCTGCACAGTAGCCAGCCGCACGGCAGCGCGGTCGCCGCTGAAGCACTGCCGTTCTGACAGCAGTTGGCCAGCTACTGAAAACCCGAACCAGACCGTCCCCACTGGCTTGGCCGCGCTGCCGCCCGTGGGCCCAGCCACGCCTGTCACAGCCACAGACACCTGGGCTGCAGAATGCCGAATCGCACCAAAGGCCATGGCGCGGGCGACGTGTTCACTCACCGCACCGTGCTGCTCAATCAACGCGGCATCCACGCCCAGCATCTGTGTTTTGGCCGCGTTGGAGTAGGTGACAAAGCCGCGCTCAAACCAGGCACTCGAGCCTGCCAGCTCAGTGCAGGCGGCGGCGATCATGCCGCCTGTACAACTTTCAGCGGTGGCCAGAAAAAGGCCTTTTTGAAGCATCAAATCGGCCAGTAACCCATTTAATTCGTGCACTATCAGCTCCTGATTTGATAGTGTCGTGCCTGTTAATCCGTTGCTCACCAAAGCCTCCACAGCGCGATCACCAGCAGCGTACAAAACGCCGCCACAAAGTCGTCGAACAAAATACCCCAGCCGCCGCGCGGCCCCGTGCCTTTGAACACCTGGTCGGCCCAGCCCACCGGGCCGGGCTTGGCCGCATCAAAAAATCTGAACAGCACAAATGCCGCAAGCTGGCCGGTAAAACTGGCGGGCATGATGAGCCACAACACCAGCCAGAAGGCCACCACCTCGTCCCACACGATGTTGCCGGGGTCTTGTCCCCCCATGTTTTTGGCCGTCACCGTGCAGGCCCACCAGCCCACCAGCGTCGCGCACAAAATCAGCCAGCCCATTTGTGCGCTGGTCATGCTGGGGGCCAGCACCAGATACGCCAGCCAGGCCCACAGCGTGCCGGCTGTGCCAGGGGCAATCGGACTCAGGCCTGAGCCAAAACCCAGTGCGATGAAGTGCGCCGGATGGGCGAGTAGAAATTTACTGTTGGGGCGGAGCATGGGGGGCGGTGTCGTGGCAGTAGGGGTCAGGGTTTCAGCGCTCAGTCTGCATGGTAGCTGGCAACCACGCCGCCTATTTCAGGCCAGCGACGGTGCAGGTACACCCAGGCCACCAGGCCAATGCACATCATGCCTAGCGACGCTACCGCCAGGCCGAGGGTCGAGTGCATCACCAGCGGCGCAAGCATGCCGGCAACCACGCCGTTGGCGGTAGAGCCAATGACGGCCTGAAGCGACGAGGCCATGCCGCGCCGTTCAGGATACAGGTCGAGCACCAGCAGCGTGACCACGGGCACCATCAGCGCCCAGCCAAAGGCGAACAGCGCAATCGGCAATAAAGCCCAGGAGACATGCGCCTTGAAAAAATAGTTGGCCAGCAAATTAACCACCGACACCGACAGCATGATGACAAAGCCGTAGCGAATCTGCTGCTTTGGTGCGAACTTGCCCGCGAGCCTGCCGCTCAGCCAGGCACCGGACATGATGCCGCTGATCGTCAGGATGAAGAACCAGAAAAACTCGGTGGGCAGCAGACCCAGATGCTCGCCCAAGAACGCGGGGGCGGCCATCACGTACAAAAACATGCCGTTAAAAGGCACGCCGCTGGCCAGCGCCAGCAGCAAAAAGCGCGGGCTGGAACCCAGCTGCCAATAGCCGCGCATCAGGTGCCTGAACTCAAAACTCTGACGCTGGTCAACATGCAGCGTTTCTGGCAAGTACCTGAAGTTGGCCGCCCATAAAAAAAAGCCAACACCCGTCAAAAACCAAAAGATGCTGTGCCAGCCCAGATGCACGAAAAGCCAGCCACCCACAATCGGAGCCATGGCAGGAGCCACGCCGAAATAAATCGTCACCTGGCTCATCACCTGTTGGGCTTGTGCGGGTGGAAACATGTCGCGTATCACGGCGCGTGACACCACAATGCCGGCCCCGGTTGACAACCCTTGCAAGGCCCTGAAAAACACCAGTTGCTCAATGCTTTGCGACAACGCGCAGCCCGCCGACGCGATGGTGAACATGGCAATGCCCCATAGCACCACCGGACGTCGGCCAAAACTGTCGGCCAGCGCGCCATGAAGCAGGTTCATGAAAGCAAAGCCAAACAGATAGGCTGACAGGGTTTGCTGCATTTGCACAGGCGTGGCGCCCAGTGACTTGGCGATACCGGCGTAGGCCGGGATGTAGGTGTCAATGGAGAAAGGACCGAGCATGCCCAGCAGCGCGAGCAGTACCGCCAAAGACCAGCGCGGGCCGGGCCACAATTTGTCGGCGTTTGGATTCATTGATTTTTCAACTTGAGCGCCGCGTCATACAAGTCATTGCGCGGCGCACCAGTGATTTCTGCGGCCAGCTTGACAGCGGTTTTCAGCGGCAGCTCTGCCAGCAACAGTTGCAGCACGCGCTGGCCGTCTTGTTTGGGTTCGGCTGTGGGCATGGGGTGCAGCACGAGGACAAATTCACCCCGCGTGCGCTGCGCCCCGGCGGCCAGCCAGGCAGCCAGCTGGTCGGCGGCAAGGGTGGCAATTTCTTCAAACTGTTTGGTCAGCTCGCGGCAAATGGTGAGCGGCCGCGACGCCAGCGGGGTGAATGCGTGCGCCAGCGCCTCAATGCGGTGGGGTGCCTCCATGATGACAACGGCTTTGACCTCATGGCGCAAGGCAGCGACAGCCTGGTCACGCTCACCGGACTTGGTCGGCAAAAACCCTGCAAATACAAAGCCTGAATCACCCGAAACACCTGCAGCGCTCAAGGCGGTTGTCACACTGCTGGCGCCCGGCAAGGGCATCACACTGAACCCGGCGCTGCGTGCAGCAGCCACCAGACGTGCGCCAGGGTCGCTGACCGCAGGCGTGCCAGCATCGCTGACATAGGCCACGCGCTCGCCGCGTTGCAGGCGCTCGACCACGCCCAAGGCGGCTTGCAGCTCGTTGTGTTCATGCACTGCCAGCAAGGGCTTTTCAATGCCAAACTGGCGCAGCAGACCTTGGGTGTGGCGCGTGTCCTCACAGCCTATGGCATCAACCATCTGAAGCACATGCAGCGCCCGCAAGCTGATGTCGGCCAAATTGCCAATCGGCGTAGCCACCACATACAGCGTGCCCTGCGGATAATGCTGCATGCCGGCAGCAGCAATAGCTGCGCTCAAGGCCAATTCGAAAGAAGCGTTCAATGTGGTTTTCCAAAAAAGAGGGGGCTGCAAGCCCAGCAAGTCAGCCTACCACCAAAGTCACCACCAAGCATAGTGGTGATGCGGCTGAAGCACTGGCGCTGGCGCACCTTGTTCAAGCCGGCCTGAAGCTGCTTGAAGCCAATTATCGAACACCTGGCCGAGGCGGGGGTGAGATCGACCTGATCATGAAGGACAAAGACGGCACGCTGGTGTTTGTGGAGGTGCGCCAGCGCGCCAGCACCTCCCACGGCGGGGCAGGTGCCAGCATCAGCGCGCCCAAGCAGCAGCGCATTGTGTTTGCAGCACGTCATTATTTGATGCGCTACAAAACCCTGCCGCCGTGCCGCTTTGACGTGGTGCTGATTCAGGGCGGCCTGGGCGCCGGGCAAGCGCTTGGCATTGAATGGCTGCGTTCGGCGTTTGATGCGTTTTAAGCCTGTTGCGCCCAAGCCATGTGCTGCCTGCTTGTGGTTTGGCAGCGGGGCAGACACCCGTCGCGCCTACCGAAAATCCCGGCTCTGTGAACCCAGCCTGCCAAGCAGTGGGGTCAAGTCAAACAACGTGTCAGCGATGAGATTGCAAACATTGTTGGCAACCTGCCAACAGCCGTAGACACCCATCAACCGCGACTCCAGCAATTGCTGCCGGTGCCTTTCACGCAGGCTTTTCCAAACGATCACCTGAATGCTGCCGTGTTCGTCTTCCAGCGACACAAAGACGGTGCCCTTGGCGGTTTCTGGTTGTTGCCGCAGCGTCACGATGCCGCAAACGTACACCATGTCGCCATCCTCTAAGGCGCGCAAGTCAGCACAGGACACATACCCTTTTTCTGCCACGCGCTGCCTGAGCAGCGCCATCGGATGCCGCCTCAAGGTCAACCCGGTCGAGGCATAGTCCCAGACGATTTCCTCCCCCTCGGGCGCTTCGGGCAGTTCAGTCAGGTCTTCGTCAATCGGTGCAGCACGCAGCAGCTCAGGGACCGGGCGAAGGCCGGCAGCATCCCAAACCTGTTGCCGTCTGTGACCTGACAGGCTGACCAATGCATCGGCTGCCGCGAGCATCTTCATGTCGTGCAGTTCAAGGCCGGCTCTACCGGCCAAATCGTCAGCACTGGTGAAAGGGCTGTCCAGGCGAGCATTGACTATTTTTTGGGCAGACGCCTGTCGAAGCCCGGAGATGACCCGAAAGCCAAGTCGGACGGCAGGCAGGCGGTCCAAGTCCTCCAGTGTGCAATCGACCTGGCTGGCCATCACGTCTACCGGGCGTACGTCTACGCCGTGTCGCCGGGCGTCCTGTATCAGTTGGCTGGTGGAATAAAAGCCCAAAGGCTGAGAGTTGATCATGGCGGCTAAAAAAGCGGCGGGCTCATGACATTTGATCCAGCAACTGGCATAGACCAGCAGGGCAAACGAGGCCGCATGGGACTCCGGGAATCCATATTCCGAGAAACCCTTGATCTGTTCAAAAATCGCTTCGGCAAATGCTTTTTCATAGCCTTGCGCCATCATGCCGTCAACAATTTTGGCGTAATACTTCTCCAGGCCACCCTTGCGTTTCCAGGCCGCCATGGCGCGGCGCAAACCATCGGCTTGGCCCGCCGTAAAGCCAGCGGCAAGAATGGAAATTTGCATCACTTGCTCTTGAAACACCGGGATGCCAAGTGTTCTTCCCAAGGCCGCTTCAAGAGCGGCGCTCGGGTATTCAACCGGCTCCAGTCCCTGCCTGCGGCGAAGGTAAGGATGCACCATGCCGCCTTGAATCGGACCTGGCCGTACCAGGGCAACTTCAATCACCAGGTCATAAAAGCAGCGCGGCTTCAAACGCGGCAGCATGCCCATTTGCGCCCGGCTCTCGATCTGGAACACGCCCAGCGTGTCGGCCTTGCAGATCATGTCGTAGGTCACGCTGTCTTCAGCCGGAATATCCTGCATTTCAAACTCATAGTGGCGGCGCTGGCTTATCAGTGCCAAGCTCTTGCGCAGCGCAGTCAGCATGCCGAGCGCCAGCACATCGACCTTGAGCAGGCCCATGGCGTCCAGATCGTCCTTGTCCCATTGAATGACCGTGCGGTCAGCCATGCTGGCGTTTTCAATTGGGACGATTCGGGACAGTGGCCCCTTGGTCAAAACAAAGCCCCCCGTGTGCTGGGACAAGTGGCGCGGGAAACCTGCTATCTCGCCGGTGAGCTTGAGCAGCTGCGTCAAGCGCAGCTCTTCTTCAGGACCCAGACCCATTTCTGCCAGCCGCTCGGGCTGGATTTTGCGTCCATCCCACCAGTGGTGTCCCTTTGCCAGTGCCTCAACGGTTGCCAGGTCATAGCCCAGCGCTTTGCCGACATCCCTCAAGGCACTGCGGGGCCGATAGGAAATAACAGTCGCTGTCAGCGCCGCCCGGTCGCGTCCGTATTTGTTGTAAAGGTACTGGATGACCTCTTCGCGGCGCTCATGTTCGAAGTCCACGTCAATGTCAGGGGGCTCGTTTCGCTCCCTGCTGATGAAGCGCTCAAAAAGCACCGCCATCCGGCTCGGGTCAACCTCGGTGATGCCCAGGCAAAAGCACACCACTGAGTTGGCTGCGCTTCCACGCCCCTGGCAAAGAATATGCTGGCTGCGGGCAAAGGCCACGATGTCTGCCACCGTCAAAAAATAGTGCTCGTAGTGAAGTTCGCCAATCAGTTCGAGTTCATGCTCAATTTGAGTCTGAATTTTTGCCTCGATACCATCTGCCCAGCGCCGTCCCGCTCCCGCATAGGTCAGTTGTCGCAGGTGGGATGCGGGCGTTGCACCCGTAGGAACGACTTCATCCGGGTATTCGTAGCGCAGCTCGTCAAGACTGAAATGGCATCGGTTCGCAATGGCGATGGTCTGCTGCAACAAGTCTTCTGAATAAAGAAGGCCCAGTCTGAGTCTGGAGCGCAAATGCCTTTCCGCACTGCCTTGCAGTTCAAGGCCGCAGTCGCTCAAGGGCTTGCCCACGCGTATGGCGGTCAACACGTCTTGCAGGGGCTTGCGTGAGCGCACATGCATGTGCACATCGCCTGTTGCGACCAGGGGGATGGCCGTGGCCTGTGCGAGTTTGTGGAGCTTTTCAAGCCAGACCGCATCAGCGATGTGGTGCAACATTTCTGCCGCCAGCCAGCAGCGGCCGCTGAACAGGCCAAGCGTCCATTGCCCTAGCTGCAGCAAGTCGTGCCATGACGAGGTTCTGCCGGGAAGTATCAGGATCAGGCAGTCCTGCAGTTCTTGCGCCCTGATGTCTTTTTGGGCCAGTTCATAGCGTCCCTTTTCCGAAGCACGGCGCAGTCGTGTGATGAACTGTGACAGGTTTCCATAACCTTCCCGACTTGTGGCCAGCACCAGCATCTTGAATGGCGCGGCACTGGCTACTTCAAACTCGCTTCCCACAATGAATTTGAAGCCGGCATGAGCCTTGGCCGCCACGTGCGCACGAACCACGCCGGCCAGCGAGCATTCGTCGGTCAGCGCCAGCGCTGAATAGCCCAGTTCAACGGCCCGATCAACAAGCTCGCCTGCGTGCGATGCGCCGCGAAGAAAGGAGAAGTTTGAAAGGCAGTGAAGCTCTGCATAAGCGGGGAGTGTGGCCATGGCTGAAACTCACGCAAATACGCCATGCAGATACCAGCAGCTGGCGCAGTTGTAGGCCAGTCGCTCCTGAAACACCCAAAGGATGCCCGCATGTTTGCTCAGGGCGACCCAATAGTCCCGCTGCACGTTCTGAATGCACGGCGTTCCTTCGGTGTTGTCGATGCGATGCCACCAGCCGCCTTCTACCCGGTGTGGCCCCACCACCAGCTTTAGCGGCCCCTGGTACATCGGGCGTTCGCTGGCAACTGCCAGCTTCAAGGGCCTGGGCAATATCCAGCTCGGCTGCGGGATGTCAACCAGACGCGGCAGTTTGGGCGAACGTGATTCGACCTGCGCCGCAGCAGACGGCCATGTTTGCATCCATTCGAGGCGATGGTCTTCTTTGAGAACGGGCCGCATGACACGCTCGGGCCCCAGCCTGGCCGAGATTCGTTCAAGAACCATACTGAGTTGCTCGCCCGGACGCATGTTGTCAGGTATCAGGGATGTGTTGTCGTCACGCAGCGAATGCACCTGGAGCGCCTCAATACCGATGTCGCCAACTGGAGCCAGCAGGTCGACTTTTGCCAGGTGTTCTGCCAGCAAACGCCCCAGGTGGCGTACATCCCGACTCGGTTCTGCCGTGCGGATGACCAGTTCACCGCCCTCGCCAGCGGTTTTGGAACGCAGTGTGTCGTGATACCAGCGCATCACAAAGGCTGTCGCGCCCGAATTGCGGGCAGCTAACCAGCCGCACATTTGGAGCAGCAGACGGTTTGCACCAAACATCAGCGACGTTGCCGAATCGACGCGCCCGGGCAGCTCCAGCTTCATTGAAAAGACCTCGGGCAAGCTGACCCACTGATGCGCCGCGGGGCGTCGCCCGTAAGCCTGATCAAGGGCTGCAAGAACCTGTTGGTCAAATCGCCTGCTGATACCGCCGCGAGGCAGCCTGCACACATCGCCCAGTGTCTTGCAGCCCAAGCGCGACAAAACCGGCTGATGCCGGCCGACGGCTGTCAGCTTTTCCAGGGCCATGCCGTCGAGCAGACCCGCCAGGGGGCCTGCAAAACCATTTGTCACGCCGCTGCGTGCAAACGCCAGGGCAGCCAGACTGGTGGGCGCCCAGCCGATGGTCTCGACGCCTTGCGCCCTGGACTCCTCTGTCACGCGAGCCTGGAGTAATTTTTCACCGCCAAACAGGCGCAGGCTGGCCTGAACCTCCATGACCACAGCCTCTTCCAGATAAGCCACGCGGGGCGTGAACTGAAGAGCCCACACCGCAATGCCGTGGCGATCAGTGAACGAGGTGTTGGGCTTGAGCGGTATCAACAGAGCTGCCCAGTGTTCTGACACGGGAAACCTCCAAGGCTGGCGCAAATGGGCTGGGCTGAAGCTGACGCGTTGTCAACACGTCTGCCAGGCTCTGCGAGATGGAGGTCAGCAACAAAGACTGGTCATGCGCAGGGCCACGGCGCTTGAATACCTTGACGCTGAGCTGCCAGTCAGCCGCCACATCCACCAGCAGGCGCAGCGGTGCTGGCGAGGCATCCAGATGGGCCGTTGCTGGCCGGAACAGAAAGACCGGCGAATCACATGACTGGGCGTGAACCTGCAGGCGGCGTAACTGTTCCGGGCGCGCCTGAGGCAACCAGGACAGGATCGCCCCTGCAGGGTTGGACTTGACCAGCTGCTCAGTCGTCCACAAACGTTCTGCCGGCGTCTTGGCATCGAGCCAGACCATTTGATGTTGATGCAAGCCATGCTGCATCAAGCCCGGCAAGTGCGGATGCTTGGGCGGACTGACCAAAATAATCTGTCCACCGCTTGCCACGATGCGGCTCAAGCTGGCGCCCAGCAAGCGCCATTCGCACAAAGAAGGCTGCGGCTGAAGAATCTCGGTCAATGACCGACAAGGCCATCCGCCTCCAGGCAACTCTTTGTCCAGGTCATCAAAACCTGTTGCGACACATTCCCGCTGCGCCGAAGAGCCCAGCTCGTTGCCTCGCCACAGGGCTTTTCCCGCCAGTTCTGGCAGGCGCAAAACGTCACCCGCACAGGCAGCTGGCACGGCTGAGTTTTGCGACGGATGACATAGTTGAAGGAAGGCCATTTGCGATTCAAATACTGTTTTTATGTACAGTATATAAACCTAATCCTTGCCTGACCAGCTTTTTATTTTTGTCCCGCAGTTTTAAAACAGTTCTCCGTTTTCCGGTGGGGCTGGTGGCGTTGTGCGGACTTTCTTGGACGCGCTGGCCTTGGACTTGGCCGTAGTTGGTCGCCCCCCCGAGAAACCCCAAACGGCTGATTCAGACCGCTTTCGCCAAGAGCCGAGCAACATGATTGACCTGCGTCAGCCGTTGGTGCAAAGACAACGCCTTGCTGCCCAGCATGAGCCGGCGTGGTAACTGCCGGGATAACGCAGTGGCCGAGTCAGACGTATTTGATGACATTGAAAGTTTCTACAATCGACTCCGCAGGCACAGTCATCTTGACCTTCTGAGCCCAGCGGTGTTCGAGCAGCTTCGCACTGGAAGCTGGAATATGTCTATGAAAGCGGGTCAAGTCCCCTGTTCGCGCACAACCGATGCCGCATATGCATCCATCACCCAGGAACTCCAAGCGATGCAAAACGCCCAACCCCACACCAGTTGGCTGAACCAGGCGATTGCCTTGATAGAGGCCGACTACCAGCGCAGCGCGGATACACACCTCATCGCGCTAGCCTTGCCCGCCTTTGCGCGCCACGGCATAGACCTGTACCTGAAAGATGAATCCACCCACCCGACCGGCAGCCTGAAGCACCGACTGGCCCGTTCCCTATTCCTGTATGCACTGTGCAACGGCTGGGTGCAGGAGGGCTCGACCATTGTGGAGGCATCCAGCGGCTCCACGGCGGTGAGCGAGGCCTACTTTGCACGCCTGCTGGGCCTGCCCTTTCTGGCGGTGATGACACGCGGCACATCGCCCGAAAAGATAGCGCAGATAGCCTTCTATGGGGGCCGGTGCCACTTGGTGGACACCGCGGCCGAGGTGTACGCACAGGCCCAGGCGCTGGCACAACAAACCGGTGGGCACTACATGGACCAGTTCACCTATGCCGAGCGTGCCACCGACTGGCGGGGTAACAACAACATTGCGCAAAGCATGTTCAGCCAGATGGCGCATGAACGCCACCCCATACCGCGCTGGGTAGTGGTCGGCGCGGGTACAGGCGGCACCAGCGCCACCATTGGCCGTTACATACGCTACCAGCGTTTTGCCACCCAGGTGTGCGTGCCCGACCCCACTGGCTCGGTGTTCGGGGCCTACCACCGCAGTGGTGACGCCAGCCTGACCGGTGCGGGTTCGCGCATCGAGGGTATAGGCCGCCCACGGGTCGAAGCCAGCTTCATACGCACGCTGGTAGACCGCATGATCGAAGTGCCCAACGTAGAGTCGGTTGCGGCCATGCGTGCGCTGTCCAACCTGCTGGGGCGCAAGGTCGGGCCCTCTACCGGCACCAACTTCATCGGCATGTTGACGCTGGCCCAGGAAATGCGAAATGCGGGCGAAACCGGCTCCATACTTTCGCTCTTGTGTGATGCTGGTGAACGCTACTTGCCCAGCTACCACAGCGCTGAGTGGGTCAGCAGCAATCTGGGTGACTGCACACTGGCTGAAGAGCGTGTGCAGCGCGCCATTGGCCCGGACGCACTGGCGTGACTGCGCTACCGCAGGCATGGCCGCGTCGCAGCTTTCTGGGCGGCCAGGAATCTGCTCCGCCTTGAATCCGCCGGAGAAGAAAAACAGCGCGTTGAAAAAAAAGCGCAATGTCAGCTCTCCAATCGCCCACCAACCCCCTTAAATTTCTCCACAAACGCAGCCACTTTCTGAAACACAGTCTGCTTTTTGGTCAGGTACAGCGGGTTCAGGGGGCTCATTTTGGGGAGCATGGCATTGAGTTCGGTGCCGTTGTCGCTGGCGTATTCGCGCTTGAGTGAATGGACGATGTAGCGCTTGGCGGCGTCGGCGTTCAGGTTTTCTGAGCTGATCAGCTCTTGCGCTTCGCGCAGCTGTTCGGCTTGCGCAAAGGTGAAGAAGGCTTCGATCACGCTGGCTTTGTCGTCGAACGGGCTCAGGTCGGTCTGGTTGATGAAGTCCACCAGCAAGCTCTCTTTGGCGCGGTTGCCCAAGCTGGCGCGAATGGCGCGGCGCACCTCTTCCACCAAGGCGGCTTTGGTCTTGACCTTTTTGTTGTTGTCAAAAATCAGCTCCAGGATGTAGTCCAGGTTGATCTCTTGCGACTTGAGCAAATCCACCTCAAACACCACATCGTCCCAATCGACGCTGGACTGCTCGGGTTGCTGGCCTTCACGTTGGCGGCGCAGCCAATCGCGAATGTCGTTGTAGGCCGAGCGGTAATCCTGAATCGCCCGCTCACTGGGAATCTGCACACTTTGCATGGCTGCAAATTCGGCATCGGTCAGCCCATGCTGAGCCTTAAAGGCCTCGACCGCTGCCGTGTCGCGCACGTCCAGGCTTTGCGCGGCGCGCAGGCTGGCAAATTCATCGAAGTTTTGCAGCACGTTTTCAATGCGCAAATACTCGCCAAACACTTTGGCAAAGGCTTTTTTGTCGGTCTCTTTTTCGATGGCCGACGGGTCAGGAAAGCGCTGCTCCAGTTCGGCCACCACTTCCACAAAACCTCGCCGCGCCTCACCCGTCACCACATCGGTGAAGCCTTCCATGTATTCCTTGTAGCTTTTCTCCAGCACCACGTTTTTGGTGTTCTTGTCACCAAACAGGGTGATGGCGTCTACCGTGGCTTTTTCCAAGTCACGGAAGGTCACGATGTTGCCGAAGGTCTTGGTGGCGTCAAAGATGCGGTTGGTGCGCGAAAACGCCTGAATCAGGCCATGAAAGCGCAGGTTTTTGTCCACGAACAAGGTGTTGAGCCTGGGCGCGTATTCATAGCCCTGATTGACCAAATCCTGAATCAGCTCCCGTTCCAGCTCGCTCTCGCTCTGGTAGCTGTCGTTGACTTGCCAATCTTTTTTGTACTGGTCCAAAACGATGAAGTTTTTGGACTCGGCAATGGTTTTGTAGTCGATCACTCCCCAGCACTCCCTTTGTGCAGCAGCTTTTTGACTTGGCGATCGAAATCGGATTCGATGCGTTGCTGCTTGTTGAATTTTTCATACTCGGCCAGCGCTATTTGGTCAGCCTGTTCGCGGCTGATGCTGCCGTAGCCCTCCAGTACTCGGTATTCATTGAAGGCCAAAAACTTGTCCACGCTCTCGGCAAAGCCCGCCATGGTGAAACTGGTGCGCTGCTCGATGATGCGTTCGATGTAGTCAAAAAAAGCGGCCACTGCACGCTCCAGCTTTTTGATATCCGCCTCGCTCAAATAGTTCTTGGCCACCAGCGTGTCCGACTTCAGCACACGGCCAGCGGGTACATTTTTATAGGTGCTCAAGCCCATCAAGGGCTTGCTGGAATCGGCCTGGCGCGAAATGATCTCTGCCGACGTCTGCCCGATGATGGCGAAGTGAAACTTGTCTTGCACATGGGCATAAAACAGCCGCGTGGTCTCTGACTTGGGGTCGTAGTCGATGCTGCACTCGGCAAAAATATCGGTGATCTGCTGGTAAATGCGCCGCTCGCTGGCCCGAATGGAACGAACCCGCTCCAGCAGCTCGCGAAAATAATCCTGGCCAAAAAAGCGCCCGTTTTTCAGGCGCTCATCATCCATGGCAAAACCCTTGATGATGTATTCCTTGATCAGCTGAGTGGCCCAAATGCGAAACTGCGTGGCCTGTGCCGAGTTGACGCGGTAGCCCACCGAGATGACGGCGTCGAGGTTGAAGTACTCCAGCTTGCGGGCGACCTGGCGTGCGCCCTCTTGCTGAACTGTTTCCAAAATTGAAATAGTTGCCTCGCGCTGCAGCTCCCCAGAGGCATAAATGTTGTCCAGGTGCTTGGAAATGGCCGCCACGCCCACACCAAACAGTTCGGCCATGCGCTTTTGGGTCAGCCAAATGGTTTCATGGCTGAGCAGCACCTCCACCTTGATGCCCCCATTGGGCGCGGTGTAGAGCAGAAACTCGGTGGTTTGGTCGCGCGTGGTGAGCTTCTTCATGCTTTGCCCCTTGTTTTGGGACTGGGGTTCTCCCCCAAGGCCCGCAGCTGTTTGGCGTTTTGCGGGCTCACCAGCTGTTTGCCCGTCTCAAGCTCCAGCTTGAGCCGCGCCTGCCGGGCCACGCCGCCACCGCGCTTGGCCACGGATTCGTGCTCGTCCAGCGTTTGCGGCTGCACGGCTTCTGAAATTTCCTTGGTGGATAACTCGGCCAGCATGCTCATGATCAACTCCTTGTTGGTCATGTTGTCGCGCAGGTTTTCTTTTTTCAGGCCCTTGAGCTGCTTGTATTCCTTGGCGGTTTTGTCGGCCCAA
>JBKCGU010000108.1:0-8443 GCA_046303055.1 Polaromonas sp. | reverse complement strand
TTCTGCGTGTTCTGGGTTCTGGCTTTTAGCGCCTGTTCCCAACTGGTTTTGTCACCCGCCTTCCAGCCGGGCGCTGCAAACTTGTTGTCAACGCCTTGGTAGGGCGCAACATCACCTTTCACGCCGCCCATTGACTGCGGTTTGTCACCACAGGCCGACAGGCATAGCGCTAGAGTCACTGATGAAATCAACAACGAAACGCGCATCATGATTTCGCTCCCACAGGCGGTTGGCCTGCCTGCTTGGAACCGTAGGCCGTACCCCAGCCCCAGACCTCAGCGCCTTTGCCGCGCTGAACCACACGGTTGCGGAAAATATCGGCCACCACATCGCCATCACCGGCCAACAAAGCCTTGGTCGAGCATTGCTCGGCACAGGCCGGCAGCTTGCCTTCGGCCAGTCGGTTACGGCCATATTTTTCAAATTCAGCCTGACTGCCGTTGGCCTCCGGGCCTCCGGCACAGAAGGTGCACTTGTCCATCTTGCCGCGCACCCCGAAGGTGCCCGCTGACGGAAACTGCGGCGCACCAAACGGGCAGGCGTAGGAGCAATAGCCGCAGCCAATACAAACGTCCTTGTCGTGCAATACCACGCCTTCATCGGTGCGGTAAAAGCAGTTGACAGGGCAAACCGCCATGCAGGGTGCATCGCTGCAATGCATGCAGGCGACCGAAATGGATTTTTCGCCCGGAACGCCGTCGTTGAGCGTCACCACGCGGCGGCGGTTCACACCCCAAGGTACTTCGTGCTCGTTTTTACAAGCAGTCACGCAGCCGTTGCATTCAATGCAGCGCTCTGCATCACAGACAAATTTCATACGTGCCATGTTGTTATGCCTTCTCTACGTTGCAAACCGTTGTTTTTGTTTCTTGCATCATCGTCACGCTGTCGTACCCGTAAGTTGTTGCGGTGTTGATGGCCTCGCCGCGAACCACAGGCGCTGCGCCGTTCGGGTAGTAAGGCAGCATGTCCACGCCCTGCCAGCGGCCCGAAAAGTGAAACGGCATGAACACCGTGTCCGGCCCTACCCGCTCCGTCACCATGGCCTGCACATTCAGGCGCGCGCCGGTTGGCGTGCTGACCCAGGCGCGCTCACCGTTGCGAATGCCTTTTTCACTGGCCACTTTGGGATTGATCTCAATGAACATCTCCTGCTGCAGCTCAGCCAACCAGGGGTTGGAGCGAGTTTCTTCACCGCCGCCTTCGTACTCCACCAGTCGCCCAGAGGTCATGATCAGCGGGAATTTTTCATGCACTTTGTCGGCAATGTTTTTCTGCTGAATGGTTTTGTACAGGGTAGGCAGGCGCCAGAAGGCTTTTTTGTCGTCATGCGTTGGGTACTTGGCCATCAGGTCAGCACGGTTGCCGTACAGCGGCTCGCGGTGCTGGGGAATCGCATCAGGAAAGTTCCACACCACCGCACGGGCTTTGGCATTGCCAAACGGATGGCAGCCATGGCCTTGCATGAACACGCGGATCATGCCGCCAGATGAGTCGGTCTTCCAGTTTTTACCTTCAGCCGCCAGCTTTTCGACATCGGTCAGTTCATCCCACCAGCCCAGCTTTTTCAGCAGCATGTGGTCAAGTTCCGGGTAGCCGGTTTGAATGTCCGCGCCTTTGGAGTGCGAACCATCTTCGGCCAGCAGGTTTTTGCCGTCTTTTTCAACGCCGAAGTTGGCGCGGAAGTTGCCGCCGCCCTCCATCACGTGTTTGGAGGTGTCATACAAGTTTGGCGAACCGGGGTGTTTCATTTCAGGTGTACCGTAGCAAGGCCATGGCAAACCAAAATAATCACCAGTTGTGTCGTAGCCGGTTTCTTTGTCTTTGCCGCCTTTTGACTTCAGCGTCTTGACATCAAACAAATGCATGTTGCGCATGTGCGCTTTCAAGCGCTCAGGGCTCTGGCCGGTGTAGCCAATCGTCCAGCAAGTCTTGTTGATTTCACGCAAGATGTCTTCAGGCACCGGCTCGTCCATGCCCTTGACTTTTTGCATTTTGTAGTTTTTTACCAGCTCTTTGGCAAAGCCCAGCTTTTCAGCCAACTGGAGCATGATCATGTGATCACTGCGGCTTTCCCACAGCGGCTCAATGACTTTTTCGCGCCACTGAATCGAGCGGTTGGATGCGGTGACGGAACCACTGGTTTCAAACTGGGTGGCCGCTGGCAGCAGATAGACCGCGCGGTTCGGATTCAAGTCTTCAGCCTTGCCTGGCATCGCGGCCATGGCAGCAGTCGCCGACGGATACGGATCGACCACCACCAGCAAATCGAGCTTGTCCATCGCACGCTTCATCTCAAGCCCGCGTGATTGCGAATTCGGGGCATGGCCCCAGAAGAACACGCCACGAAGATTAGAGTCCTGGTCGATGAACTCGTTTTTCTCCATCACGCCGTCAATCCAGCGCGACACGGTGATGCCGGGCTTGCCCATCATGGCGGCTGAGGCGTAACGGCCTTTGATCCAGTCAAAGTCAACGCCCCAGGTTTTGGCAAAGTGCTTCCATGAGCCTTCAGCCAGGCCATAGTAGCCAGGCAGTGAATCAGGGTTTGGGCCGACATCGGTGGCGCCCTGAACGTTGTCGTGGCCACGGAAAATATTGGTGCCGCCACCCGACACGCCGACATTGCCGAGCGCCAATTGCAAAATGCAGGAGGCACGAACGACAGCGTTGCCCGTGGTGTGCTGGGTTTGGCCCATGCACCAGACAATGGTCGACGGCCTGTTTTTGGCCATCATTTCAGCTGCCATGTAAACACGCGCTTCTGGCACACCGCAGGCCTCTTCAACCTTGTCTGGCGTCCACTTGGCCATGATGTCTTCTTTGACCTTTTCCATCCCGTAAACGCGGTCGTTGATGTACTTGGTGTCTTCCCAGCCGTTCTTGAAGATGTGGTACAGCATGCCGAAGATGAACGGAATGTCTGACCCTGAGCGCAGGCGGATGTATTCGTCAGCCCTGGCGGCGGTGCGGGTAAAGCGTGGGTCCACCACAATCATCTTGCAGCCGGTTTCTTTGGCGTGCAGCATATGCAACAGACTGACCGGATGCGCCTCTGCGGCATTGGAACCAATGTACAACGCGCACTTGCTGTTTTGCATGTCGTTGTAGGAGTTGGTCATTGCGCCATAGCCCCAGGTGTTGGCAACACCCGCAACCGTGGTCGAGTGACAAATACGGGCCTGGTGGTCACAGTTGTTGCTGCCCCAAAAGCTGACCCATTTTCGCAGCAGATAAGCCTGCTCGTTATTGTGTTTGGACGACCCGACAACATACACAGAATCAGGGCCACTGGCTTTGCGCAGGTCCAGCATTTTGGTGCTGATTTCAGCCAACGCCGTGTCCCAGCTGATGCGCTCATATTTGCCGTTGACCAGCTTCATGGGGTAACGCAGGCGGTACTCGCCATGGCCGTGTTCACGCAGCGCGGAGCCTTTGGCACAGTGTGCGCCGAGGTTGATAGGGGAGTCAAACACTGGCTCCTGACGCACCCAGACGCCGTTTTCAACCACCGCATCAACAGCGCAACCCACGGAGCAATGCGTGCAGACGGTACGTTTTACCTCAATCTTGCCGCTGCCGCCGCCAGCAGAGGGGCTGGCGGCTTTGGCTTTTTTGACCAGGGTCAATTGCGTAGCGGCAAGGCCAACGCCGACCCCCAGACCCGAGCGCCGCAAGAACGCGCGTCGGTCCATGGTGGGCAGGGCTGTAGACAGCCCGCGAGAAAGGCTTTGAACGAAACGCGATGAACCCGCACGATGCGCTGTGTCGCCATGAATACTGTGAGATTTTTTCGTGAGTAGCATGCAGCTCTCCGTTAGATTTTTAAAGCGAAAAACTAGATACGGGTGGTGCGGTAATAGCGCTTGACGTGTTCCGACAAACTGTAGCCACCACCCTTTTCAGGTGCGGGCTTGACTGCGACTGGTTCGGCTTCAATTGAACGGGCACCGGGCAAAGCGACGATAGCCGCTGCGGCTGCACCGGTTGCGGCTGCGCCAAAAAAGAAACCCCTGCGGGAGGGTTTGGGCTGGCTTTCGTGCATGTTTGTCTCCATGAAAGCGGGCTGAATTTGAACTAAAAATTAGCGTACCTTATGCACCGCTTTGCATAATGTAATGCAGTGTGGCTTACACAGCAATGACGCAATTAGCTTACGCGGTTCAAATAGGGAAAACGATAGGTTTACTTACTATTTGTACTGTTGCGCCGCAGCAAATGTATCGCAAGCTGAAACAGGACGGCGCATCAGACCAGCATGTCAAAACCCTGGGTCTCGACACTCACAAAGGTTTGCGTGAAGCCGGCCAGTGCCTGGTAAAACCGCGCCCTGGGGTGCGCAGAAAGTACCTCACACATTTTTGGCAGCCAGGTCTGCACGTGCCGGGTAAAAAACTCGCGCTGCCGTGTCAGGTTGGCAACCGCGACGTCGTCGCCCGCAATCAGGTAACGCATGACTTCGCAAAGGTAAGCCACATGGTCTTCGGTTTCCGGCATGGCTTCATCGCGCGCCAAGCCAAGCGCGGCGATGTCCGTGCGTAAGGCAGCCAGCGGCTTTTCATTGAGAAACCCGCTGAGGTAATGCGAGCCAAAAAGGTAGACCTCGGGCTTGCTGACCCCACCAAACAAAGCGTCGTATTCGGCCACGATACTGGTCAGGGTCTGATCGCGGGTAGCCGCCACCAGTTCAGTCCAGGACGCCTCCAGCAGAGCGCCCGCTGCCGGTGCTTGTGTCACCGCGACTTTGAGGTTGTCGTACAGCGCTTGTGATGGCGCTGCGTAATACAGTGCAGCCAGCAGACCATATACCTCTGCTCTGGCAGTTTCTTCGTCAAGTGCGTCGTGGGTGATTTCAGCTGGCTGCATGGTTTTTTCTTATCGAATGTCGGTAATTTTGATTTCATTTTCAGCCGAGTAAATATCAATGACGCGGCAGTCACCGCACATTTTCAAGCGGTCAGCCGCAGCGCCTTGAAACATCGCGTGCCCCGCCAGCTTGCCCAGCATGGATTCAATCGCCTTGAGCGTGCCAAACGGCTTGCTACAGCGGATGCACTGGTAGGGCTGGCTCTCGTTCAACACGCGCGCCTCTTTGCGCTGGGGTGTGATCAGCAGGCGTGGCTGCAAGGAAATCGCGTCTTCAGGGCAGGTGCTGGCACACAAGCCGCACTGCACGCAGTTTTTTTCAATGAATTTGAGTTGCGGATGCTCGGGGTTGTCTTGCAGCGCGCTGGCCGGGCAAGCACTAACGCAGCTCAGACACAGCGTGCAGGCGTCTTTGTTGACCAGCAAGCTGCCGAAGGGCGAACCAGCGGCAGGAAGCTCAATGGCTTCTGGCAATTTGGTGGGGGCCTGCGTGATGAAGTGATCCAGCGCCATGTCCAGCGTGCTGCGCTTTTCTTGCGCCACCGCAAAGCGCGCGGGGCTGGGGGGTACTTTGGGCCGCCCACCCGACAAGTTTTGCAGACTGGCATCCAGGCCCGTCGCCGATGTTGCGCGAACCAGGTGAAAGTGAACCCCGGCGTAACCCAGGCCATTGAGCAATGTCTGCGCCACCTGCATTTGGCTTGCAAGGCCTTCCAGATAGGCCGGCGCTTCCTCATCTGTGACCAATACAGCAACCTGCGTTGCACCAAAAGCGATAGCACTGAGCCACAAGTCCAGGCCCACACTGGCGGTATGCCAAAGTGCCAGCGGGATGACATTGGCGGGCACGCCGAGCACGGGTTTTTGCAGGCGCGCTGCACGGCCCAGTGCTTCTAGCGCTTGCTGCCCCGCTGCTTGACTGTGCAACAAAATCGCAGCATGGGTTCCGCCCGCTTTGGCATAGGTGGACAGCAAGGTTTTCAGCCGCACACCCTGCTCGCTGGCGCGCGGGTAGGCGTAAGTCAATGCCCCTGTCGGGCAAACGGTGGTGCAGGCGCCACAACCGACACACAGATTCGGGTTGACAACAATTTGCTGCCGACTTTTCTCGCTCTTGACGGCACCCGCCGAGCAAACATCAATACAGGCCTTGCAGCCTACCGTTTCGTTGCGGCTGTGGGCACAGATGTTTTGCTTGTAATTGAAAAACTTAGGCTTTTCGAACTCACCCACCATGTCACGAAGCTTGACCACCATAGCCAGCAGGCCGGGCGATGCCAAACCATGGGACGCATTAAAAGCAAAATAGCCTTGCGGCGGTGCATGCCGTGCAATCAGGGGCTGGGGCCCAAGATCAAGCACCATGTCAAACGCCTCAGTCACTGACTGCGGCTCACGGCTGAAGTCAATCGCGCCTGCCACCTTGCAAACAGACACGCAGTCCCGATGCGACGTGCATTTGCTGTTGTCAATCTGGTAACTCAGATCAATCGCCCCTTCAGGGCACACTGCCACGCAGGCATTGCAGCGGGTGCACAAGTCGAGGTCAATCGGATTGCTTTTAGTCCATGTTGCATCGAAAGCACCCAGCCACCCCTTCACGCGCAAGTCACTCCCGGCGATCACCGGGTACTGACGCTCCTGGGCGCCAGATTGGCCTGGGGACACGCCCTGCGCAAAGATGGTTATGTCCAGGCTGTCGGCCAGCAAGCCTGCGACCTGTTCAGCCTTGTCCAGCGCGCCAACGATCAGCAGCCGGCCAGAGCTTTTGTAAGTGACCGTCGCCACGGGCTCGGCATCGGGCAGATGCGCCGCTGCCAGCAAGGCCGCAATTTTCGGCATCGCACTGGACGCGTCCTTGCTCCAGCCCCCCGTTTCGCGAATGTTGACGAACTTGATGACGGATGTCACCTTGTCGGTTTGTTCCGCCACTTCGGCAAACAAGCGCTTTTCCTGGGTGCAAGCCACGACCACATCGTCGCCGGATTGAATCGCTTTTTGAAAAGCGCCGGCCTCGCGTCGGCACAGGCTTGAATGCAGCGTTAGCGTTTCATTAAGTGCCGTGCCCAACTTGGCGGGCTGGAGCGGCATGGTTTGGTTGCAGTCGCAAATGAGGGTCGTCATGGTCTTTTTGGCTGGCCAACGAGTTGCCAAGGTCGGGCAATAACTCGGTTTGGCTTGAATTGATAGGCGGCACGACATCAGATTTTGTGATGTCTGCTTGTTTACAGGACTTTGCCACGGTGTGGTGTGGGCGGTTATTCGTATTTTCCCAGGCTGGCGCTGCGTCGCCGTTTTTCTCGGCGTCTTCCTCTTGATCGAACAGCTTGAGAAATTTGGAACTGGTCATGACCCGCAACATGGCCTCGGGTATCGGGTCCGACTTGGAATAGTCGTCAATGTAAACATCCAGGCCGTCCATCACATTAAAGTGCGGGTCGGCAAAGAGTTTCTTCATGGCGGCATTACGAACGTCCGAAGCAACGTGTTGCGCCATGAAGGGCTTGAAGTCAGAGTCTTTGGTCAGCAACTTCACGTCGTCCAGAGACAGCGCGGGCGGCTTTTCAGCAAGCTGCGCTGGGACAGCTTGAACATCACGTTCAACAGGCTCAGGCAGCACGGGTTTGGCAATAACGACCGGCTCTTGGACAGCTTTGCCCTTGATCACATCTGATTTGCGACGCGCCCATCGACCCAGAAATCCGATTTGCTCGTCAGCCACCAGGTACACCCCCACCAAATGTCTTGTCGGTACTCACCCGCGCCGGGTTGCCAAACCGGTCTTGCAGTGTCTTGAAGCTTTGCGGACGCTGGCGGCGCTTGGCCTGCAGCACATGGTGCTGGTCAACAAACGCTTGCATCCACTGAACCACGCCCGGTGGTGCGGGCACTTGATCGACTGCCTCCTGCGCATCCAGCCAGCGCCCCGCATCGTGATAGCTCAAGGTCACAATGTGCGGAATGGCTATCTCATCGGCCAGCGCGGCCACTTCCTGCATGCGCCAGACAACCCAAAAGCAGGGCTGCGCTGTGGTGACGTTCAGGTAGTAGCCTTCGGCATCACCCCTGTGCAATTCGACTTTAAAACCCGGATGCAGCCACCGCTCTTCAGCGTCACTTTTTACCAGCAGGCGCGGCTCTGTTCCAAAGCCGTCTGCGTGCGGCACCACATCGCCCAGCGACCAGCGCCAGGGCTGCCAGCGGTTGTCAATACGCTCGCGCAACATGACCACGGCCACGTTCAGACAGGGCCGGACGACGGCATCACCGTCGTCAGGCGATTGCATCAAAAAATCAGACATGTCAGCAGTGTAAGGGGCAAGCCTGAGGGTGCTACTTTCAGTGGCACGCCAAAGCGGCTGCACTGAATGCACGCATCCAGATTGACAGCCATCGCCGGGGGCGAAACGTCCGGCTTCGGTTGGTCGCGGCGAAGGGCTTTGAGTTCGGGACGAGCCGTCACGCCAAGCCGCGCGGCCCAGTCGCTGAGGTCCCCGTGCTGGCCAGAATTTTTTCGATACCGTCCGCATCATTGCATTTGTAGCCCACATCCGCAGAGTTTCAAAGTTGTGCGCCA
>JBKCGU010000107.1:0-3766 GCA_046303055.1 Polaromonas sp. | reverse complement strand
CGCCAGCGGCTGTCACGTCGCGCACCTTGCCAGCCACGCTGCGCGTTGAGCCGCCGCTGGTTTTGGCAACGGTCTGGTCGTCAACGATGAAGCAATCGCTGCCCACATCGCCCAGCACGATCAGGTCACCGGCTGCCGAGTTGGCAAACGGAAACCAGCCGTCACGGCGCACAGGCACGCTCAAAGCGCCATTGGCGCCTGCGGTGTTGTCCACCGTGATGTCGGCCACGCCCACTGCTTTGAGCGTGGTGGCCACAGCACCGCGTGCGGCAAAATTGTTGGCGGTTGAAATGCAGACGATGGTGCCCGCATAAATTCGGGCGGCAGCGGCCACCGGGTAAGCAGCCTGATTGCCGTCGCGGCGCTGCGTGTCACGTTCTTGTGTAGCGAATGCCATGTTTGTTCCTGGTAGTTAGGGGTTGTGGTGCTTGTTGTGTTGTGGCGGTTTGGCGCTTAGGCTGCAGCGTCTGCAACAGCGCGGAACTGCTCCAGCGTCAGGCCCATGTTTTTGCACATGGCCAGCTCGTCAGCCGTGGCTGCTGCGTTCGGGTCGCGCTTTTCCATCTGTTTGCCGCCGGTCTGGCTCAGGCCAGCCAGGGCAGGGTTAGCAGGCGTCTTGTCAATCAGCGCTTTGAGCTGGGCCACATCAACCTTGCCAATGCCGCGCCACACCTCTTCCACTACGGGCGAGCATTTGCCAGCCGCGCGGGCTTCGGTGATCAGCTCGTCAACCGTGCGCTCAACGCCAGCGGCCTTCAGGGCGGCCACTTCGTTGTTCAGCTCGGTGAACTTGTCCAGCGCCACAAACTTGGTGGGGTCAGGGTTGCCGCCTGCAGCTGCTTTGAGGGTGGCCACCTCGGTGGTCAAGCCATCGGCTTTGTCGGCAGAGGCCTTCAGGGCTGCAACAGCGCCCAAGGCTTGCGCCTCGGTGGTGGCCTCGGTGGCCGGCAGGTTCAGCGCTGCAAGCAACGCCTTCAATAATGGATTCATGTCAGTAGGCTCCGGGTTGGTGGTTAAAAACTGGGCATCAGAAAAATTGGCGTTAAGTGCCGCCATGCGCTCTTCAGCGACGGGGTTCAAATCAAGGCTGGGGATGTTGACAAGCGAGGCATTGAGCACGTCGCGCACTTCGCCGGTGGTTTTGTCAAACACGATCACGGGGCTGATGTACTTGTACTCACCGCCTTCGATCATTCGTTTGGCGTTGGCCGTCCACTGCACATTCAGGGCAAACAGGCCAACGCCCGCACGCCACTCGAATGAGGTTGCCCAGCCACTGGCTGGGGCGGGCTGGCCGTTCTTGTCGGCCAGCATGGCCTGGTGTTCGTAGTCCAGGTTAAATTGCACCTTGGCGTGCTTGGCCGTCAGCCTGGCGGCAAGGGCTTGGCCCTGGGCATCGTTCAGCTTCCAGGTCAAACCGTTGCCTGGTCGGCCATCGCGGCCCACAAACTCGCCTGCGGGCAGCAGCTGCACATCCGCAGCGGCTTGCAGGGCAAGCGCCAGCGACAGCAGGGCAATAACGTTTTTCTTCATGCCGCTATCATCGCGTGGGGTTAGCGGGGCGGCTAGTAAACTGATTTAGTTCGTTGCAGTGTTTTTAGCGTAGTGCTAAACTACAGTCTGCTTGCGGAATCGTTTCGGGCGTAAAGAGAAGGCTTCATTGCACAACTCGCTGCAAGCCCCTTATTTCAAAAGACTGCCTTGCGCAGTCTTTTTCATTCTGGCACACCTTTCTTGATATACATGGTGGTTGTGGCCAAGTGTTTGCGCCGCGTGCGCAACTCTTTAACGATCACATAGTTGTTGCCACCGATCACCTTACTGAATAAAACCGCATCGAGACCGCTGTCCGTCTTGTGAGTTGGCTCGACTAAGTCTGGGGCACTCATCACGTAAACCTCGTAGCCAAAGTCATTCAGCGTCATTGGCACTTGATTCTTGTCTTTTTCGTTGCCAACGCCATGCCGATTCATGACGTGGCCCACGCTTGAATTGTCAAATGTGGCTTTGTAGCCAGCCACATTAAAGCCTGTGTTTTCTGCCACTCTTTGCAATACCTGGGAAGGCATGTCGAAGCGATGCACTTTGGTTTCGCTGCGTGCATTCATCATGGTGTGCGCGGCGCGCTGGGCTTTGCCAGCGTTGGCGGCCAGCTGCTTGTCGGCCAGCAGCTTCTCCAGGTTGGCAAGCCGCCCACCTGGTGGGTAGTTGAAGGCCGGGTCAACGCCAGTCGGCACTTGCATAACCTCGCCCGTGCGTTTGTTCACCAGGGTGCGCATCACTTCGGGCGGCGCTTTGCCGACCGTCAGGCCCTCACGGTCGAGCATGCGCTGGTTGTGCTGCACCACGCTGCACTTGCAGCCCCACTCTTTAATCGGCAGGTGGCTTTGCCAAAAGGCATCATCAGCCCGCAGCACCAGCCCAGCATAGGCCAGGTGGGTGTGGCGTGGGTTCACGCTGGCGCTGCGCACGTATTCCAGGAAGGGGAACAGTTCTTTGTTGCGCTGTATGCGCTCCCACTGGCCCGCGCTGTAGGCCGTGGCCAGGTTGGTATCAAACACCACCTCCAGCCGTCTGGGGCTGCCCAGCTGGGCCAGCACGGTGTCGCCAGTCACATCGTCAACCACCTGCTGCTTGCCCCACCAGCCGCGCTTTTGCAGCAGCGGTGTCAGGCCTTTCTGAAACTCGGCCAGCGTGCCGCCTTTGGCCAGCGCATCGTCCACAAACCCCCTGATCTCGGTCAGCAGATCAATCTGCATTGCTTTGGCCACGGTAAAGCCCGCCTGGTGTTCTTGCTGCCAGACATCGCGGTAGTCAAAGCCAATGCGCAGGTCTTTTTGTCTGAAGTAGTTAATCGCCTCTTCAGGGTCAACGGCCTTTAATATGGGCTTCAAGTCTATTTTTTTTGCCATTTAATTTAGCCCTTGCCAAGCCGGGGCAGCGACGCCATAATTCGGCGCATAGTGCAAAAAACACTTACTGGACGGAAGTCCGCCCCCGTCAGCCGGAACACTTTCAAACGCTTATTCCGTCGCTGCCGTTGGCAACTACCGTCATTTTTAAAGGCCGGGAGTGTGGCTAATACAACACTCTTCGGGGGAATATGCCCGCCGTTCCAGTACGGTTTTTTGCTCCCGGCCGCCTCACCCGAAAAAAACGGGTTCTGGCGATATCTATGTTGAATCGTATTGTGAGGGTATAGATCATGAGCGCCGCCACATTGACTGAGCGAATCCACGAGTTTGTTAGATTCTCTGAAGACCATGCCACGATGGTGATAGATGTGGCGGTGCTCCGCACTTTGAGCGGTCTCGCTCTTGCGGCCGCTAGCGACAAGGGGTACGCCGACTTTGTTGGCAACCGGGGCGATGACTTGATTCCGGTCTGGGATATGGTTTCGTGGTTGCGCTTGGAGCGCGACACTACTGATCCCGTTGACTACGAGATGCTGCTCGGTCTGATCCAGCCCGTGGAGCAATTCACCCGCGAGAACAGAAAGCCACCGGCTTTTGGTACCCAAGAATTTAGGCTTGCGCCACGTGCGGTCAAAGCTAACGTCCAAAGTAAAATCAATGTTGCCCGCTGGCAAGATCGCGCCATTACCCCAGACGCGATTCGTCTTCTGCACAAACATCTGATACTCGGCGACACCCAGGCACAGGCTGCCGCGCAGGCAAATATGAATGCGGCGACCGCCATGCGTATTCGCCTGCGCACCTACCCAAACCTCAAGGGTGACCTGCTGAAAACCTGGGTAGAGACATTC
>JBKCGU010000106.1:0-22823 GCA_046303055.1 Polaromonas sp. | reverse complement strand
CTGGTGCCGGTGCGGCGTTGTGTAGCCAATATTGATGCGGCGGGCGGCTACCTGCTGGCCCCTAACGGCCAGCGCCTGATGTGGCAGCAAACTGTGGGGCTGGACATTGGGCTTGCTGTGCGGGACCTGGCAAACCCCGCAGCAGTAACGACCTATGCCACTGGCAACATGGGCCGCCGTGGTGGCAACCAGTATTGGCTGGCTGACAGCCGCCACATCGTCTACACCAAAGACCCTATCGGCGATGAAAACACCCGGTTGCTGGTGATAGACACGCAGGGCGGCGGCTTTGCACCCTGGACGGTAACAACAGGCAGCGGTGTACGCAGCTATTTTGCGGCGCGCGGTGTTGAAGGCTCACCCCGGTTTTTGTTTGGCAGTAACCAGCGTGACCGAGCCACATTCGATTTGTATGAAGCCGATGCGCAGACGCGCACCGTGCGTGAAGTTGCCCGCAGTGATGGCAGTGTGCTGTCATGGTTAATCGGCGCTGACCGCCAGCTAGCTGGGCGCGCGCGGCAACTGGGGCAGGGCGATGGCTCGGACGTGGCGATTGAACTGCTGCAAGCCGATGGCCAGTGGCGGGTATTGAAAACCGTGAGCGGCTTTCAAACCTACTGGGTCAACCGTATTGATGTACAGGCTGGCAAAGCCTGGGTGTTAAGCAACATTGGGCGCGACAAGCTTGCGCTGCTTGAAGTTGACCTGGCCAGCGGCCGCGAACAGTTGCTGGCCAGCCATGATGCGGTTGATTTGAGCTTTGCCATGATGCCTGCGGGTAAAGGCGGGCCAATGGGCTATGTGGTCGAGCCGGGCTACCCCGAAATGAAGTGGCTTGATGCGCAGTGGCAACGCGACGTAGACGCCGCGGTGCAAAAAGCGGTGGTTGCCAAGTTGCTGCCAGCCCAGCCCGTCATTACCCGCCCGCAAAGTATTTCTGAAGACAACCAGCGCGTGGTACTGCGCAGCGTGAGTGACTTTGATTCGGCCGAGCTGCTGCTGGACCGAGCCAGTGGCCAAGTCAGCCGCCTGAACCCGGTGCAGCCAGACGCGGCAAACCTTTTGTCTGCGCAAAAGCCGTTTTCTTTCAAGGCATCAGACGGGCGAACGATTCATGGCTATGTGATTGCCCCGCGCGGTGTGGCGGGCTCGGCGCCGCTGGTGGTTGAAATTCATGGCGGCCCATGGGTGCGCGACAACTGGAGCCCGGCGGTGTTCAACACCCGCCAATTGCTGGCAAACCGTGGTTACGCGGTGCTGATGGTGAACTACCGGGGCTCGACAGGCTACGGCCGTGACTACACCGATGCAGCAAACCGCGAGTATTTTGGCCGCTTGCAAAAAGACATTGCCGAGGGCGTGCAATGGGCCATTGACCAAGGCATTGCTGACCCAAAGCGCATAGCTGTGTTTGGCGGCAGCTTTGGCGGGTTTTCTGTCATGGCCCAGCTGATTCAAAAGCCGCATGACTACCGCTGCGGTATCAATGTGGTGGGGGTGGCGAACTGGCCGCGAGTGGTTGACAACTGGCCACCGTTTTGGCGCAACCGCCACGTGTTTGCACGCACGTATGGTGATGTGAACAAGCCCGAAGACCGGGCACAGATGCTGGCCAACTCACCTGTCTCGCATCTGGACAAAATCACCGCGCCAATGCTGGTGATTCACGGTGGCAATGACATTCGTGTGCTGAAGCAGGACTCAGACGATGTGGTGGCCGGGCTGCAAAAGCTGGGCCGCCCAGTGGAGTACCTGCTGTTTGCCGACGAAGGCCACAGCATCAGCAAGTGGCCTAACCGACTGGCCATGTGGCGCAAGATTGAAGACACTCTGGCCACCTGCCTGGGGGGGCGTAATGCAGGTTTTGATTTTTACCAGCTGATGCCGCGCTGAACTTGCGCGCTGGCAAGGCTACATGGCCTTGAACAGATGGCTATACAGGCGGCTCACGGCCAGCTTGTCTGTGCTGCCATGCAGGGTAAGAGTGAGTTTGCCCTGCTCGTCGCGCCCCACGGTGTGGATGGCGGTTGCCCGCACCACCGTGCCCCGGTGGATTTGCCAGAAGGTCTGGCTGCTTAATTGCGGCAGCAGCTCTTTAAGCGGCGTGCGGATCAAATATTCAGCGTTGGCCGTCAGCACGCGAATGTATTTGTCAGCCGCTTCAAAGTACAGCACGTCAGCCATCGGCACCATTTGCAGCGTGTTGCCATGGGTGCCCGCCAGCGTGGCTGAAATCATTTGCAAAGGCGTTGCGGGCGACGATGGCGGTGGCAGCAAGGCGCGTAGCTGGGCCAGTGTCTGCTCTAGCTGGGTGTCTGTGCTTGCTATTGTTTTAGGAGCTGCTTGCGCCCGTATTTGTTGGGCTAACTGTACTTTTCGTACTGTTTTAAGCAGCCTGGCGGGCTGTACAGGCTTAAGGAGGTAGTCCATCGCCTGGGTTTCAAACGCGGCCACAGCGTACTGGTCATAAGCAGTCACAAACACCAGCGCCGGGAAGGGTTTGCTGCCCACTTGAAGCGGCCAGGCGTCCAGCAGCTCGGCGGCGGCTTCCAGCCCGGTCATGCCGGGCATCTGGATGTCAAAAAACAGCACATCGGGAGTAAGGGCCAGCGCCTGCGCCACGGCGGATGCACCGTCGCCCACCGTGGCAACCACCTGCAGCGCTGGCCAGGCTTGCGCCAGCTCAGCTGCCAGCGCTGCGGCCAGCAGGGGTTCGTCTTCGGCGATCAGGGCTGTTGTCACGGTTTTCTCATGATTTTTGTGAAGGAAAAGTAATGCTGGCCTTTGTAAAACCGGCGTGACCAGCTCCTAAATAAATAGTAGCCTGGTCGCCATACAGAGCCAGCAGCCGCTCACGCACCTGCGCCAGGCCAAAGCCATTGCCATCTTTAAGGCCAACGCCGCTGTCAATCACGTCCAGCACGATGCTGCCGCCTTCACGGCGCGCGCTGACGGTCACACTGCCGCCTTCAATTTTGGGCTCCAGCCCGTGCTTGATGGCGTTTTCAACCAGCGGTTGCAGCAGCAGGGTGGGCACGGGCTGCGTGGCGAGCTCTGGCGGCAAGTCGAAGGTAAAGCTCAGGCGCGGCCCCATGCGCACGGCCATCAGTGCCAGGTAGTCCTGCAGCCGGTCAAACTCGCTTTGCAGGCTGTGGCTGGTGGCGCGGGACGCGCTCAGGGTGGCGCGCAGGTAGTCAATCAGGCTGTCCAGCATGGTAGTGGCGCGGGCTGGGTCTGTCGCAATCAGGGCGCGCAGGTTGGCCAGCGTGTTGAACAGCATGTGCGGCTCCAGCTGGCTTTGCAGCAATTGAAGCTGGGCTTCGGTGGCTTGCTGGCGCGAGATGGCCAGCTCGCGGACCAGATAACTGCTTTGGCTTGAGGCATAAAAAAAGTAACTGATGCCTATACCCACACAGGCAGAAAACAGAAACAGGTAAAGAAAAAATCCCGGCTGATGGGGCAGCAGCTCAAAGGTAGAGCGGCCGCTGTAGGCGTCACCCGCCAGCGTGCCGACTATGAACCCGATGCAGACGCCCACAAAAATAACCGTGGCGCCCCGCCAGCCACGCGGAAAGCCGAAAGGCGACTTCACATCAATATAAAACCGCGACAGGTCAATTACCAGCCACGAAACCAGGCCGGTCCCAAAAGAGTACGCGAGTTGCACATCAAAGCGCTGGCCTGGTCTGGCCAGCCACAGCACGACCGCGATCACTGTGCAAAAGCCCATCACGATCAGGCCATTTTTGCCCAGGCTGGGCAGGCAGGCGCGCATGCGAGCCAGCGCGCTGGCTGCGTTTGCAGAAGGCTGTGCAGGTGTCAGGTCTTGCATGTCTTAATCATAAGTTGCGGCTTACCAGGCATCGCCCTTGAAGCTCTGGCGTTCGCGCTGCACAAGGCGCTCATACAAACCGGCACCACCGGTGACAAAAAACACCACCAGACCATGAATGGCCAGCCCCAGGCCCCAACCCACCGCAGGAAACACGGCCCAGTGCTTGCCGCTCATGGCTGACAGCAGCGCCAGCATCAGGTTGACGCAGATGTAGACCAGTGCGTGGATGTACCAGCCCAGTTTGGCGCCTGCGCGGCGGCGCGCCTGACGCTCGAGTTGCGGATTCATGTTTGTCGTTGTGTTCATATGAAAATCCTTTGTTTGTTAAAGTTTTTTGAAGTCTGCGAATAGCAATTTGATGATCATGTTGCGACAAACTGGCCGTGCAAACCCAATGGCAAGCCATAGGGCAATTTGACGCTTGCCAGCGGGCCTGCATTGACAGCGGAGGCATCAAACACCGACAGTGTTGTGCGCTCGCTTGGCCAGTGGTAGGCCGTGCCCAGCAGCCAGCCTTGGCCTTCTGGCGCCGTGCCTGAGCGCGGCACATAGACGTGCTCTTCTGCAATCCAGCCGTCCCCGTAATGGTGGCGTTTAAGCTGCTCACCGTGTAGCGTCAGAACGCTGTCAAAGCCATCCACCCCAGCATTCATCTTGGGGCTGCGCGCCAGCAGGGTGGTGAACTGCGTGGGCAACCCGTTGCGTGCGGGGTGAATGCGCGGAAATTCGACGTTGTCCAGACCCAATGCCTGCATCTGCGCCTGGCCGGTGGCAGGGTTGAGTGTGATCTGTGTCCATTGCGTGGCGCGCGTCCTGGCTTCGCTGCGGCTGCGGTTTACATCCATCTGGTGCATGGCACCCAAAATATCGGGCTGCGCTACAAAACGCACCTGCACCGTGCCGCCTTGCTCCCAGGCATTGGCCAGATGAAAGAGCCCGGTTGCGGGTACTTCAAAACGCTGAATCTTGAAGTCGGCCTTGTCTACCAAGAGTACGATCAGTGGAGACTTGTCTTGCCATTGGTAGTGAGACAGCAGATTGCCTGATGCCAATTCACCCGAATACTTCAATGGCATGAGCAGAAACACAAGGTGCCTGTCGGTGATGGCAAAGTCATGGACCATATCGGCTTGTGGCGCGGCCATGATGTGCTGGCGGCGGAGTTGGCCGGTCGGGCTGATTTCATAGATCACCATGCGGCCAGTACCAGGAATGTAGCCAAAGTTCCAAACGGTGCCGTCGGGCGCGACCCTGGGGTGAGCCGAGAACGGTGCGCCCTTCGTTTCAGGTGACCAGACCTTGAAGCCCTTGGTTTCTAAGGTAAGTGGGTCTACCGCCAGTGCCGAGCCAGCTTCCCACAACGCAAACAACTCGCCATTGCCTGGCAGCGACAACAGGTTAATGTTGGCTGGGTTGATGGTGTCTGGCCCGGCAAGAGGCGGTGAGTTGGGCAAGGTTTGCGCAAAGCCTGAATAGAGCAAACGACCGGCTGCCTCTTCTGCCTTGAGCTTGGGCGTGCCCAACATCGTGCCGCGATGCGAGATGCGGCCGCGCTCGAATCGAAATGCTTGCAGCATGCCATCCCCGTCGAACCAGTGGTTCATGGACACGCCGCCAAGTTCGCGTCGCGCTGGGCCCACGCGGTACAGCGTGCCATTCAGGGCAGCCGGCCAACGTCCTTGCACGCGCAGTGGCCCGCTGTCCAGCGGCGCTTTCAACGGACCGTTGTAGGGGGTATAGCTGCTGCGCCATGCATCGAGTGAATCTGCTGCATGGCAAAACCCAGCCGCACTCGTTGCTGCGGCGCCTAAGACGCCTAATGCTGCGCGGCGACTGATCATGTGGTTGGTCATGATGAATATGCTCCTTATTTCAGTTCGATGACCTGCAATTGCGAGCTATCTTCGACAACAAACGAGGCATTCGCAAACGGCGGGGGACCCGCTAGGCCGCGCGCATTGCGACTGAAACCGTGCAGCTCTGCCGGTATTCCAAAGAGGTTGGTGTCCAGCTTGGTGTTGCTGTTTTCGTCGAGGAAGGCGGTGACCGCGTACTCGCCCTTGGGCAGATCTGTGAACCGTAAGGTTGCCTTGCCATTGACTGATTGGGCCATGGCGGTACGCAATGCAGTGCCGCGCGGAAAGCCTTCGGCCTTGTCGAATACTGCAGCCAAAACGGCACCCTGCCGATCGCTCGGCAAGTTGATTTCAATTGTTAGATCGACCGCATGGGCAGTTGCGGTTGCCAGGACGGAGTAAAGGATTGAAACCAGGGAAAACAAAATGCGGGTGCGCATATAAACCTTGTTGAGTAGGGAGTGTTGAAGGGGTCTGTCTGTGGAAACGGACTGTGCCTTGCCTGTACCCTGGCCGCAACGGCTATGCGACAAAGCGCCAAAAAGCCGCGTGAACTGCCTTTTAGGGCACGTCAAACGCGCTGACCTGCCAGCGATAATCAGCGCTTAACACTGGAGTTTTACGTGGACATTACCTTGCTAGTCAAAGCCGCCATCATGGGCATCGTCGAGGGGCTGACTGAGTTTTTGCCGATTTCATCGACCGGACATTTGATACTGGCTGGTGCGCTGCTGGGCTTTAATGACGAAAAGGCCAAGGTGTTTGACATTGCCATTCAAACCGGGGCGATTTTTGCGGTGATTCTGGTTTACTGGCAAAAGATACGCTCGACGCTGGTGGCGCTGCCGACTGACAAGCAGGCGCAGCAGTTTGCGCTGAATGTGTTGATTGCCTTTATACCGGCGGTTATTTTGGGGCTGGTGTTTGGCAAAGCCATCAAGGCTAATCTTTTTACCCCAACAGTCGTGGCCACGACGTTCATCATTGGTGGCTTCATCATTTTGTGGGCTGAGGCGCGGCACAAAAGCAACCCCGGCGCTACCCGCGTGCATGATGTTGACAACATGACCACAGCCGACGCCATCAAGGTTGGGCTGGTGCAGTGCCTGGCGATGATCCCCGGCACCAGCCGCAGCGGCGCGACGATTATTGGCGGCATGCTGCTGGGCCTGTCTCGCAAGGCGGCAACGGATTTTTCGTTCTTTCTGGCCATGCCGACACTGATAGGCGCGGGCGCTTACAGCCTTTACAAAGAGCGCGCCTTGCTGTCGGTGGCTGATGTGCCCATGTTTGCCGTAGGCCTGCTGTTCTCGTTCTTAAGTGCCTGGCTGTGCATCCGCTGGCTGCTGCGGTATATCTCCACCCACAGCTTTGTGCCGTTTGCCTGGTACCGCATTGTGTTCGGGCTGGTGGTGCTGGCCACCGCCAGGATGGGCTGGGTTACCTGGGCGGCTTGAGATGCATGTTGAGCAATGCCGCCTCAACCGCAGCGGCGCTGGCCAGCGGGTTTTCCATCGGGAAAAGATGGGTGCCGTCCAGCATCATGATGCGACCTTTGGTGACTTTTTCGGTCAAGTCCATGCCGACCTGCCGGATTTCCTGTGACTGGTTGCCGCCGATAAAGCTCACCGGACATTTCAGGGGGTGGCGTTTGAGCAGGGTTTCCAGGTTGTCGGGCAGGGTGTTGTAGATCGCGGTTTCCACTTCACGGTCAAAGCTCAACCGGCGCTGGCCCTCGGCATCATGCGTGCCATGTTCCACGTAGTCGCGCAGGCTTTGCGCATGCCACAGCGCAAACAGTTTTTTGCTGCTGAAATGCGCCAGCGCGGCGTCTTGTGTGGCCCACAGATGCCGTCGCTTTCGGCTGACGGCTCCGGGGGAAACAGAGCCTACCAGGCGCGTTCGTTTGGCCAAACCCAGGCCTGCTGCGCGCCAGCCGCCAATGACCGGGGCATCGAGCAGCACCACGCCACCAATGGGCTTGCCGCCCAGCACGGGGTGCTGCATGGCGCACATCAAACTCAAAAAACCGCCAAGTGAATGGCCCACCAGGTAGGCAGGCTGTCCGGTTTTCTTGATGTGTCCGGCCGCAAAGTCTGCCAGCTGCTGCACCAAGTGCGGCCAGTTGCTGGTGACGGGGTAGGCCGGGTCGTGGCCAAATTTTTCAACTGCCTTGACCGCGTAGCCACGCGCTTCAAGCTGGCGAAAAATCACCCCATACGTGCTGGCCGGAAAGCTGTTGCCATGAGAAAAAATGACGAGTGGTTTGGGTGCTGGCAGCGCACAAGATGCAATGGATGAACGTGTCAAATCAGTTTTTCTTCGGGTGACGATATCTTGCGCAGCGGCTGGTTGCGGGTCAGGGGTGTGAGCAGCGGCACCTGGGTGGCGCCGCCCGTCCACATCGGGTCTTCAATGCTGTCAAACACCTCGCGCAGTTTTTTGCCCCAGTTGTCATGCAGCATCCGAAAGTACGGGTTTTCGTGGTCGATGCACACCACCTTGTGGCTTTGAAAGGTATCCACCTCATACACCACCATGTCCAGCGGCAGGCCGACTGACAGGTTGGACTTGAGGGTGGAGTCCATCGACACCAGCGCGCATTTGGCCGCTTCGTCCAGCGGGGTTTCGGGGGTGATGACGCGGTCCAGCACGGGCTTGCCGTATTTGGACTCGCCGACCTGAAAGTAGGGCGTCTCACTCGTCGCTTCAATAAAGTTGCCGGCTGAATACACCTGAAACAGGCGCATGCCTTCGCCCTTGATTTGCCCGCCAAATACCAGCGACACATTGAAGTCAACGCCGGAGTTTTTCAGGTCATCGGCATCGCGCTCATGCACCCGGCGAATCGCCGAGCCAAGCACGCGGGCTGCATCAAACATGCTTTTGGCGTTCCAGATGGTGATGGGCGGGCCGCCATCTGGGTCCTTCAGTTGTTCAACCTGCAAGATCTCGCGCACCGACTGCGAGATGGACAAATTGCCCGCCGACAGCAGCACCATGAAGCGGTCGTTGGGCTTTTCATAAATGATCATTTTGCGGAAGGTGCTGATTTGGTCCAGGCCCGCGTTGGTGCGCGAGTCCGACAAAAAAACCAGCCCGGCATTGAGTTTGATGGCAACGCAATAAGTCATGTGGATGTTTGGGTGAGTAATTTCTTCAATTGGTACAGGGCATCGAGCGCCTCTCTGGGGCTGAGTGCGTCAGGGTCTATCGTACCCAATGCTTTGTCGACGGCACTTTTTTCGGTGATGATGTCTGGCGGCGCTGCAAACAGGTCTACCTGGGCACGCGCGTCGGTTTGCTGGGCTTCCAGCGCCTGAAGCGCATGGCGTGCGTGGGTCACAACAGCGCCCGGCACGCCGGCCAGTTTGGCCACCGCAATGCCGTAGCTTTTGCTCGCCGGGCCCGGCTCAATGTGGTGCAAAAACACAATGCTGTTGCCGGACTCGACCGCCGACACATGCACATTGATGGCCCCGTGGTGCTGTGCGGGGAATTCAGTCAGCTCAAAATAATGCGTGGCAAACAGCGTGAAGGCCTGCGTCTTGTTGTGCAAATACGCGGCAATGCCGCCAGCCAGTGCCAGCCCGTCAAAGGTGGAGGTGCCGCGCCCGATCTCGTCCATCAGCACCAGGCTGTGCGTTGTGGCGGTGTGCAAAATTTGCGCGGCCTCGGTCATCTCCAGCATGAAGGTCGATTGCGCATTGGCCACGTCGTCAGCCGCGCCGATGCGGGTGTGAATCGCATCGATGGGCCCCAGCCGGCAGGCGGTTGCAGGCACATAACTGCCCACGCTGGCCAGCAGCACAATCAGCGCGACTTGCCGCATGTAGGTGGATTTGCCGCCCATATTGGGGCCGGTGATGACCTGCATGCGCTGCTTGGCGGTCAAGGCGCAATCGTTCGCGATGAAGGTGCCCGCCGTCGTTTCAGCCAGCCGCGCTTCGACGACCGGATGGCGGCCCTGGCTGATGTCGATGCAGGGCTGGTTCACAAAGACTGGCGCAGCCCAGTTCAGGGTCAACGACCGTTCAGCCAGCGCGCACAGCGCATCCAGGCAGGCCAGCGCCCGTGCCAGCTTGCTGAGTGCGGGGATAAAAGTTTGCAGTTCGTCCTGTAGTTGCTCGTATAAAAATTTCTCTCGCGCCAAGGCCCTTTCTTGCGCCGACAGGGCTTTGTCTTCAAAGGCTTTCAGCTCGGGCGTGATGAAGCGTTCGGCGTTTTTCAGGGTCTGGCGGCGGCGGTAGTCGTCGGGCACTTTGCTGGCCTGGCCTTGCGTGACTTCAATGTAAAAGCCATGCACCTTGTTGAACTGCACGCGCAGGTTGCTGATGCCGGTACGCGCTTTTTCGCGGCCTTCCAGGTCGAGCAAAAACGCATCGCAGTTGGTTTGAATGGCACGCAGCTCATCCAGGTCAGCATCGCAGCCGTGGTTGATGACACCGCCATCGCGCACCAGCGCAGCGGGTTCGTCCAGCAAAAAGCGTTTGAGCAGCGCCGCACAGCCGTTGGGCGGCTGTAAATCGCTAAAAATACCTGCCAAAAGTGCCGGCAGGCCAATGTTTGATTGGGCTGATAGCTCTGTTTTTAATAGCGTTTGAGTCAGGGCCACCAGCTCGCGCGGCCGCACCTGGCGCAGCGCAATGCGGGCGGTGATGCGTTCAACATCGCTTGAGCCTTTGAGCTGGGCGCGCAGCGTTTGTTGCAAACCGCCGCGCAGGTGCGTGATGGCCTCCAGTCTGGCGGTTGCCTCAGCGCGGTCTCGGCGCGGCGTTAACAGCCAGCTTTTCAAGGTGCGGCTGCCCATGCCCGTCACGCAGGTGTCCAGCAATGAAAACAGGGTGGGTGAATCTTCACCGCGCAGGGTTTGCGTCAGTTCGAGGTTGCGCCGGGTCGTCAGGGGCAGGTCAATCAGCTCGCCCGAACGCACCACCTGCAAGGCCTGCACGTGGGGCAGCGTGCGGCCCTGGGTGTGCTCGGCATAGCCCAGCAAGGCAGCGGCTGCGGCGTGCGCCTGGTGCAGCTGGTCAGCATGCCATGAGACAAGCGACGCGACCTTGAGCTGCTCGGCCAAGCGCCGCGCGCCCAGCGCCGCATCAAACTGCCAGGCGGCCCGGGCCGCGGTGGCGCAGCGCATGCTTTTGAGCCGCGCTTCAAAAGCAGGCGTCACATCAACGTTGGAAATCAGCTCGCTGGGCGCAACGCGCGCCAGCCAGGCATCTAGCTCGTCATGGGCGCATTCGGCCAGGCTGATCTGGCCCTGTGTCACGCTCAGCCAGGCCAGGCCGCAGGTGTTGCGCACGCCCTGGTGCACGGCCAGCAGCACCGATTCGGTTTTATCGCCCAGCAGCTCGGTGTCCGTCAAGGTACCAGGTGTCACAACCCGCACCACCTTGCGCTCTACCGGGCCTTTCGTTGTTCCACTGGTCGCCACATCGCCGACCTGCTCACAAATGGCGACGGACTCGCCCAGCTTGATCAGCTTGGCCAAATAGCCTTCCAGCGAATGAAAGGGCACGCCCGCCATCTGAATCGGCTCGCCATTGGTGGCCCCGCGTTTGGTCAGCGTGATACCCAGCAGCCGCGACGCTTTCAGCGCATCATCAAAAAACACCTCGTAAAAGTCGCCCATCCGGTACAGCACCAGCGTGTCGGGATACTCGGCCTTGATGGCCAGGTACTGGCGCATCATCGGCGTGTGCGCAGCCAATGCATCGCCGTCAATGGGCGATTGGGATTTTTCTTTTGAAATCAACGATTTAGCCACAATGAAAGAAGTCGCACGTCCAATAGTTTGATAGGTGGAGTTATACCCTCACCATGGGCAACAAAAGTTCGTTCATCGTAGACAAGCTGTCTACAACAAGGTGTCGGTCCATGCGGCTATTGTCCGGTATGGATATGGCTCGTCAGTAGGGCCCCGCTGGGCAAGCAGCATCGGGACCCGAGAGTAGGCCTATGTGCTCGGTGCAGTGCAGGGCGGCAAACGGGCCCCCTGACTGTGCTGGTCAAGAGCGGTTTGCCCGCGATCTATGTGATCAATTCTGCTATCTCGCTTTGGTTTTTCGCGCCATCCCCCCCCGCCATTTAATGGCGCTGCTCTGATGGTTGATGTCTGCGCCGCAAGAGGTGGCGGCCTTGTCAATGGCCGCTGCCAGATCGTCCGTCAGCACATAAGACCATGGGGTGGTTTTGTCGCCAACCGCATAGAACGGCCCCGCCTTCGCACCATCTGCAACACAGTCCGGGCTCTGGTCAAGGAGCGCTGGCCTGGACATGACGCGCAGGTCAAGCGCCGCCGTTTGACTCGCCGTTGGTTCACACGCCGCAAGGCTGTAAAAAGCTTGCAGCCATGCAGTTGGGGGCTGCGTTTGAGGCTTTTTAGTTTGAGGCTTGTTGGCTTGTTGGAGCCATGAGCCGCCAGTTTGTACACCGCCGCCTGAGACAATGCCCACATGTTTGAAGAAAATCCAGCCCTGGCGCCCGCCCTTGCACATTCACCCCCACCCCCAGCCCCGCAAGACTACCTGCCAGATCTGCTGACCATTGAGTCGCTTGACATTGAGGCTCAGGGCATTGCCCACCGGGCTGATGGCAAGGTGGTTTTTATTGAGGGCGCTTTGCCGTACGAGGTGGTCACGGCCAATGTGTACCGTAAAAAGGCGGCGTTTGAAAAAGCGATGGTGATGGCGATTCACCGGGAATCGTCCCAGCGCGTGGTGCCCGGCTGCCCCCACTTTGGCATGCACACGGGTGCGTGCGGCGGCTGCAAGATGCAGCACCTGCATGTGGGCGCGCAGGTGGCTGTCAAGCAGCGGGTACTTGAAGACAACTTGCAGCACATCGGCAAGCTCAAAGCCGACAACCTGATGCGGGCCATTGAGGGCCCGGCTTGGGGCTACCGCTACCGGGCGCGGCTGTCGGTGCGCTATGTACGCAAAAGGGGCGAGGTGCTGGTGGGCTTTCATGAGCGCAAAAGCAGCTTTGTGACCGACATGAACCATTGCCCGGTGCTGCCGCCGCATGTCAGCAACATGCTGCTGCCGCTGCGCGCACTGATTGCCAGCCTGGACGCGAAAGAGACGGTGCCGCAGATCGAACTGGCCTGCGGCGACAGCATTACCGCGCTGGTGCTGCGGCATATGGAGGCCTTGAGCGATGCTGACAAAACCCGCTTGCGCGCGTTTGCGGCCATTAACCCTGGCCTGCAGTGGTGGTTGCAGCCGGGCGGGTTAGAGACCGTTGCCCTGCTGGACGCGGATGTGCCGCAGCTCAGCTATGCGCTGCCAGAGTTTGGGGTGGTCATGCCTTTCAAGCCAACAGACTTCACCCAGGTCAACCCGCACATCAACCAGGTGCTGGTGTCGCGTGCGCTGCGCCTGCTGGATGTGCAGCCAACCGAGCGGGTGATTGACTGGTTTTGCGGGCTGGGCAACTTCACGCTGCCACTGGCAACGCGCGCGCGTGAGGTGCTGGGCGTTGAAGGCAGTGAGGCGCTGGTGGCGCGTGCGCGCGCCAATGACCTGGCAAATCGCTCATCAAATCAAGCTGCGGGCCAAGTAAAACGTCGGCGAGCAGCTACTACTTTTATAGCGCGTAACCTTTTTGAAATGACGCCTGCAATGCTGGTCAAGGACGGCATGGCCGACAAATGGCTGGTCGACCCCCCGCGTGAAGGCGCGTTTGAGCTGTTCAAGTCGCTGGCGGCGCTGCATCAGCAGCTGGTCACGGGCGTGCCCTGTGACGATGGCATTCATCAGCAAAGTCTGTCGCTTGGCGGCTGGGTGCTGCCCCAGCGCATTGTGTATGTCAGCTGCAACCCGGCTACGCTGGCGCGCGATGCCGGGGTATTGGTGAACCATGACAAGGGTGGCGGGGCTTACCGCTGCTCGTCAGCCGGGGTGGTCAACATGTTTGCGCACACGGCGCATGTGGAGTCGATTGCGGTGTTTGACCTTATGATGTAACCGGCAATAAAAAAGGGCCCGAGGGCCCTTTTTTAAATTGTTTAGACAGCGCTTAGTCGCGTTCGCCACCAAAAATGCCAAGCAATGCGAGCAGGCTCTGGAAGATGTTGAACAGGTCCAGGTAAATAGCCAGTGTGGCGCTGATGTAGTTGGTTTCGCCGCCGTCAATGACCTGCTTCAGGTCATAGAGCAGATAGGCGCTGAACACAGCAATCGCCAGCGTGCTGATGACTGCCATCAACATGGTCGAGCCGACAAAGACATTGATCACCGCCGCCACCATGATGACCAGCGCACCGGCAAACAGCCATTTGCTCATGCCGCTCAGGTCGCGTTTGATGACGGTGGCCAGACTGGCCATGACCACCATCACGCCGGCCGTTCCAGCAAACGCTGTCATGACCAGGGAGGCGCCGTTGCTAAAGCCCAGCACCATGGCGATCATGCGCGACAGCATCAGGCCCATGAAGAAGGTAAAGCCGAGCAGCACGGGCACGCCGGCTGCCGAGTTTTTGGTTTTCTCAATGGCGAAAATAAAACCGAAGGCGCCTGCGATGAACACAATCAACCCCAGTCCGCCGCTCAGAGAGCGGGTGATACCGGTGGCAATGCCGATGTAGGCACCCAGCACGGTAGGCAGCAGGCTCAGCGCCAGCAGCCAATAGGTGTTGCGCAGCACCTTGTTGCGTTGTTCGCTTGCGGTGGTAAGGCCGTAGTCAAGAACGTGGACATTTTCATTCATGAGAGTGATCTCCAGATAAGCTCAGCAAATGCTGACAAGACGAATTTTAGGGGTGGCAGGTGGTTTTTCAATAGATTCCCCCACAGTTCATCAAGCTATTTTTAAAGGGGTCTTTGACACGATGTTGGGCCGGGTCCGCGTTTTCAGCTGATTTTTGCGTATGCTCATGGTTTTATCATCGACCACAAACCCCCCATGAAATCCAAATTGACTCTTGATTCCGCCGACGTCAAGGCCATCGCCGCAGCCGCCGAGCTTGAAGCCCTGAAAAACAACTGGGCAGTCACCATTGCCATTGTGGATGACGGCGGCCATTTGCTGCATCTGCAGCGCCTTGACGGTGCGGCGCCGGTGTCCAGCCATATTGCGCCAGCCAAAGCCAACACCGCCGCGCTCGGTCGGCGTGAGAGCAAGGTTTATGAAGACGTTATCAACGGTGGACGCATCTCGTTTTTGAGCGCACCAACGATTGCCGGCATGCTGGAGGGCGGCGTGCCGATCATGAAAGACGGGCAGTGCCTGGGCGCTGTGGGCGTGAGCGGCGTCAAGTCCAATGAAGATGCGCAAATTGCCCGGGCTGCAATTGCGGCCATTGGCCTGTAGTCCACCGTCAAAAGCCAAGCTAAAAACCAGCCTGTTGGCGGCTTAGTTTTTGGGTTCGGTGATAAAGCCGATTTTGCGCAAACCGGCTTGCTGCGCCGCTGCCATGGCCTGTGCAACGCGCTCGTATCGCACCGCCTTGTCGCCGCGGATGTGCAGTTCGGGTTGTGGGTTTTGTGCAGCGGCGGCCTTGAGCTTGGGCGCAAGGTCGGCGTCTGCAATCGGCGCCTCGTTCATGAAGTAAGCCCCTTGTGCATCCACAGACAGGCGCAGGGTTTCGGGTTTGATGTTTTGCGCCTCGTTGGTGGCGCGCGGCAAGTCAATGTTCACCGAATGCTTCATCACCGGAATGGTGACGATGAAAATAATCAGCAAAACCAGCATGATGTCCACCATCGGCGTCATGTTGATTTCATTCATCACCTCGTCCGAATCGTCCTGAGTTCCAAAGGCCATGATTGTTCTCCGTTCAGGCTTTTTTCAGGGGGACAACCTGGGCCGTAGCGCCCGATGAATCCCCGGAGCTGACCCGCGCGCCAGTCACAAAATAGGCATGCAGGTCATGGGCAAAGCGGCTGAGTTTTTGCAGCACACCCTTATTGCCACGCACCAGCGCGTTGTAGCCCAACACAGCGGGAATGGCCACCGCCAAGCCCAGCGCCGTCATGATGAGCGACTCGCCAATCGGGCCGGCAACCTTGTCAATGGTGGCCTGGCCCGCAGCGCCAATCGACAGCAGCGCATGGTAAATACCCCAGACGGTACCGAACAGACCCACAAACGGCGCGGTAGAACCTACCGATGCAAGAATGGCCATCCCTGATTGCAGTTTTCCCGTGAATTCATCCATGCAGTTTCTCAGCGTCCGTGTGACCCAGTCGCTCATGTCGAGTGCGTCGTGCAGGTGTGCCTTGGTGCTCTGGTGGTGCAGCGTGGCTTCACGGCCTTCGAGCACCATCTGGCGAAATGGATTGGTATCGTCTTGGCCAAGGTGAGTCAGGCCAGCCTGAAAATCCTGGCGGTGCCAAAAGCCTTCAGCGTTTTTGGCGATGCGTTTGTACTTGATCAGGTCCAGCGTTTTGATGATGATGACCATCCAGGACGCCAGCGACATGATGAGCAGCAGGGCAGCGACTGATTTGGTGACCAGATCACCTTGCGACCAGACATTGGCCAAGCCAAATTGCGAATTCATTTCAAAACTCCAGACATCAAAAAAATTATTCGAGGACCCAGTTGATGGGCACGTTAAACCACATGGCCTCCGCGACGCCGCCGCGCTTGCCGGGCACAAAGCGCCAGCGCATCACGGTGGCCAGGGCCGCGTCGTCCAGACGGCTAAACCCGCTGGATTTTGCAATCTCGGCGCGCTGCGGCTGACCGTCGGCCCCAATCAACACGCGCACGGTTGTTTTTCCCTGTTCGTTCATGCGGCGGCTGATGGGCGGGTAGGGCGGACGCGGGTTTTGCAGGTAATCAGCATCGCTGGACGGTAACTGCACCGGGGGCGGTGCAGCAGGTGCCGCCGCTACCGGCGCAGCAATCGGTGCAGGTGCTGTCTGGGGCGCAGTGGTGCCCACCGGGGCATTCGGCGCAGGCGCAGCGTCTTTGATGGCCACTGGCAACGGTGCTTCGGGTGTTGGCGCTTTGGCGCTGGCTTTTTTGGGCTGCTCAGTGGGCGCGGGCGGGGCCGGTGGCCGAGGTGCCACCTTGGGTGCGGGTGGCTCAATGATTTGCGACAGCAGTTCCACCGGCACCACAACTTCGACTGCCCGCATCAGCAGTCCGCTTTGCATGGCCCCTATGAAGCCAACATGCAAAGCCACCACGGCCAGTGCAATGGCTGTGTTGCGGCTGACAGGCAGGCGTCGGGCAGGGAGAAGTGGCGTGGCGTTCATGAATGGCTGATCAGGGGCGGCAATGGGCCCGGTGCATCTATTGTCAACCAGCAGTCAGGAGGATGCGCAAAAACCCTAAAGTTACTACCCTAGACAAGCACAAGACTGACGAAAAGTGTGACGAGACAGTAGGGGACGCGTGCCATCAACACACAGTTCAGATGGACTCTCCTCAAAGCCCCTACCGGCGCATCCACCCAGGGTCAAAGCCGCCCCTAAGCCATCAGGCTGGCGCAGACATCCGCATCAAGTGGTCAAACGCACCGAGCGCCGCTTTGGCACCGTCGCCTGCGGCAATGATGATCTGCTTGAACGGCACGGTGGTGGCGTCGCCGGCTGCAAACACGCCAGGCACAGAGGTTTGGCCTTTGGCGTCCACAATGATTTCGCCGTGTTTTGTCAGATCGACCACGCCCTTGAGCCAGTCTGTATTCGGCACCAGTCCAATTTGAATGAACACGCCTTCCAGCGCCACGGTGTGCAACTGGTCGTCGGCACGGTCTTTGTAAATCAGGCCGTTGACTTTCTGGTCGCCGGTGATTTCGGTTGTCTGGGCATGGGTGATCACCGTCACATTAGGCAGACTGTGCAGTTTGCGTACCAGCACCGCATCGGCGCGCAAGGCCTTGTCAAACTCGATCAGCGTCACCTGGCCGACCACACCGGCCAGGTCAATGGCGGCTTCAACACCTGAATTGCCGCCGCCAATGACCGCCACATGCTTGCCCTTGAACAGCGGGCCATCGCAATGCGGGCAATACGCCACGCCCTTGTTTTTCAGTTCCCGCTCGCCGGGCACGTTGATGTTTTTCCAGCGCGCGCCAGTTGAGATCACCACCGATTTGCTGCGCACGGTAGCGCCGCTTTCAAGCTGGACTTCAATCAGGTTATTGTCCACGCCGGTGTTGAGCCTGAGCGCCTTGGCGCGCTGCATGTTCATGATGTCCACGTCGTAGCTGCGGACCTGTTCTTCCAGCGCCAGTGCAAATTTGGGGCCTTCAGTTTGTGGCACGGAAATGTAGTTTTCAATGCCCAGCGTGTCCAAGGTCTGGCCGCCAATGTTTTCACTCACCACGCCGGTGCGGATACCCTTGCGCGCGGCATACACCGCCGCCGCAGCACCCGCAGGGCCGCCGCCGACCATCAGCATGTCGAAGGTTTCTTTGGCATCGATCTTTTTGGCCTCCCGTTCGACGCCTTTGGTATCGATTTTTGCCAGGATTTCCTCCAGGCTCATGCGGCCCTGGCCGAATTCAACGCCGTTCAAAAAGACGGTTGGCACAGCCATGATCTGGCGCTCTTTGACCTCGTCTTGAAACGAGCCGCCTTCAATCATGGTGGCGCGGATGTTCGGGTTCTGGACGGCCATCACATTAAGGGCCTGCACAACGTCGGGGCAGTTGTGGCAGGTCAGCGATACATAGACTTCAAAGTTGAAATTGCCTTCCAGTGCGCGAATCTGTTCAAGAATTTCGGCCTCGACCTTCGGTGGGTAGCCGCCCACTTGCAAAAGCGCCAGGATCAGCGATGTGAACTCATGGCCCATCGGCAAGCCGGCAAAGCGCGGTCCGTGGTTTTCACTCGGGCGGTTGATGGAGAAAGACGGCTTGCGCTGCTTGTCGTCCCTGCTGATCGTCAGTTTGATCAGGGGCGAGGCTTCAGCCACATCATTGAGCATTGACTGCATCTCGCCAGAGGCCGGGCTGTCGTCCAGCGACGCAACGATTTCGATGGGCATGGTGGCGCGTTCGAGGTAGCTTTTCAGTTGGGCTTTGGTGGCGTCGTCAAGCATGGCGGATTCACTTTCAGGGGTCGATAGAAACAAAAAAGCCCGGTGCAGCGCGCATGTGCGCGCTGGGCCCGGGCCTGATTCGGGAGGGCAGGGTGCTTAGATCTTGCCGACGAGGTCGATGGACGGGGCAATCGTCTTGGCGCCTTCGTTCCACTTGGCAGGGCAAACCTGGCCAGGGTGGGCGGCGGTGTACTGGGCGGCTTTGAGCTTGCGCAGGGTTTCTTTCACGTCACGTGCAATTTCGTTCGAATGCACTTCGGCTGTCTTGATGACGCCCTCAGGATTGATGACGAAGGTGCCGCGCAGTGCCAGGCCTTCTTCCGGGATGTACACGTCAAAAGCCTTGGCCAGCACGTGGGTTGGGTCGCCGACCAGTGGGAACTTGGCTTTGCCAACAGCCGGTGAGGTCTCATGCCACACCTTGTGCGAGAAGTGGGTGTCGGTGGTCACGATGTAAACCTCGGCACCCGCTTTTTGGAATTCGGCATAGTTGTCAGCAGCGTCTTCGACTTCGGTGGGGCAGTTGAAGGTGAACGCGGCCGGCATAAAAATCAGAACAGACCATTTGCCCTGCATGGATTCGTTAGACACGTCAACGAACTTGCCGTTGTGAAAGGCGAGAGTTTTGAAAGGGACGATGGTGGTGTTGATAAGAGACATGTGGGTTCCTTAAATGGTGTTGAAGAGGCGCTGATGTGCAGCACGAAACGTATGTTAAGTTATAAAAGACTAATTGAAAAGCCTGTATCCATTGATAAAAACTAAATATGGGATAGGGGTTTCACAAAAATGCAGGCCCGCCGCCTCGGCCCCTCCTCAACCTTTGGCCGGGTAATCCGCGCTGGTGGACAGGCTGGTGTTAAAAATACAATAGCGGCATGAAACCCGCTTCACTGCATTTGGCTGTTGTCCTGAGACGATGCTCGGTCGTGCTGGGCGTGTTTGTGTTGTCGCTTTCGGGCCTGAGCCAGGCGGCTGAAGTGCAGGTGGCGGTTGCCGCCAACTTCACGGCTCCGATGAAGCGTATCGCCGAAGAGTTCGAGAAAGACACCGGCCATAAAGCGGTGTTGTCTTACGGCGCAACCGGCCGGTTTTACGCGCAGATCACCAACGGCGCGCCGTTTGAGGTGTTTTTGTCGGCTGACAATGAAACGCCCGTCAAGCTTGAAAAAGATGGTGCGGCTGTGGCGGGCACCAGTTTTACTTACGCTACCGGGCGCCTGGTGCTGTGGTCGGCAAAGCCGGGACTGGTTGACGAGAAGGCGGCCGTCCTGGTGCGCAACGAGTTCAGGCACCTGGCCATCGCCGCGCCCAAACTGGGACCCTACGGCGCGGCCGCGATGGAAACCATGACCAAAATCGGCATGCTCCCCCTGCTGCAAGCCAAGCTGGTCACCGGCGAAAGCATTGGCCAGACCTTCAGCATGATTTCCAGTGGCAACGCCGAGCTGGGTTTTGTGGCCATGTCTCAGGTTTTTGAGGACAACAAGCTCAAAAGTGGTTCAGCCTGGCTGGTGCCCGCCCATCTGCACAGCCCGATCCAGCAAAACGCCGTGCTCTTGGCGCGTGGCAAAAACAACCCGGCAGCGCTGCAATTGCTCACTTTTATGAAGTCAGGCCAAGCCCGCGCCATCATGAACGCATTCGGCTACGAATAATGGACGCCATCTGGCAAGCCGTTTGGCTGACCCTCAAGCTGGCCAGCATCACCACGCTGATTTTGTTGCTGCTGGGCACGCCTGTGGCCTGGTGGCTGGCCACGACGCGTTCATGGCTCAAAGGCCCGGTCAATGCTGTGGTGGCACTGCCGCTGGTGCTGCCTCCGGTGGTGATCGGCTTTTATCTGCTGGTACTGATGGGGCCCAAAGGCCCGGTGGGGCAGCTCACCGAGTCGTTGGGTTGGGGGCTGCTGCCGTTCAGTTTTGCGGGTTTGGTCGTGGGCTCGGTGTTTTATTCGCTGCCATTTGTGGTGCAGCCCCTTGGCAATGCGTTTGAGGCGCTCGGCCGCGCCCCACTGGAGGCTGCCGCCACGCTGCGCGCTTCGCCGTTGGATACCTTCTTCAGCGTGGTGCTGCCGCTTTGCAAGCCTGCCTACCTGACAGCCGCCGTGATGGGCTTTGCGCATACTGTGGGCGAGTTCGGCATTGTGTTGATGCTGGGCGGCAACTTGCCCGGCCAGACGCGGGTGCTGTCGGTGCAGATTTACGACCTGGTCGAGACACTTGAATACACCCAGGCACACTGGCTGGCGGGCGGGCTGATGGTGTTCGCGTTTGCTGTTTTGCTGGGCCTGCAGTGGCTGCAAGCGCCGAAGGCACCATGATCGGCATCCGGGCTGCTTTCAGGCGGGTTTTGGGTGACTTTTCGCTCGACGTGTCGTTGCAATTGCCAGGGCGCGGTGTGACGGCTATTTTTGGCCCATCAGGCTCCGGTAAAACCACGCTGCTGCGCTGCATGGCCGGGCTGGAACGTGCGCCCGGCGGCAAGCTGTCGGTCAATGGCGAGGTCTGGCAAGACGACGAAAAGGCGGACGGCAAGGGCGTGTTCAAGCCAGTGCACACCCGTTCGCTGGGCTATGTCTTTCAGTCCGCCAATCTGTTCAACCACCTGAGCGTGCAGGGCAACCTCGACTTCGGGCTGCGCCGCATACCGCTGGCTGGGCGCAAGGTGTCAGTCAGCCAGGCCACTGAGCTGCTGGGTATTGAAAAGTTGCTGCACCGCCAACCCGCAACCTTGTCTGGCGGTGAGCGCCAGCGTGTGGCCATCGCGCGCGCCCTGGCCACCAGCCCCCAACTGCTGCTGATGGACGAGCCCCTGGCAGCCCTTGACGTCGAGCGCAAGGCCGAGGTGCTGCCGTTTCTTGAGCGGCTGCACACCGAGCTGAGCATTCCCGTGCTCTACGTCAGCCATGCGCCCGATGAAGTTGCCCGATTAGCTGACCATCTGGTGCTGCTCAATGTCGGCAAAGTCACCGCCAGTGGCCCCACTAGAGAGTTGATGACCCGGCTTGACTTGCCGCTGGCCCACGGCGATGCGGCTGCCGCCATCATTGATGCCGTGGTCACGTGGGTGGAGCCTGCTTATCACCTGAGCCATGCCGAATTTTCAGGCGGCCAAATCAGTCTGCTCAATCCACTGCTAAAGCTTGGTCAGCGCGTGCGGGTGAGGGTTCAGGCGCGTGACGTCAGCCTGACGCTGACCCGCCAACAAGGTACCAGCGTGCTGAACATTTTTGCTGCGACGGTGACCAGTATCAGCGCTGACAGCCCTGGTCAGGCGATGCTGGCGCTGGATGCAGGCGGCAGCACATTGCTGGCCCGCATCACCCAAAAGTCGCTGGAGGCGCTGGACTTACAGCCGGGAAGCCTGGTGTTTGCCCAGGTCAAAGGGGTTGCGGTACTGGGCTGAGATTTTTTCGCTAATGCTACTAATAGCGTAGCATCTTGCCCTTTTATCCATTGGCCTGCAGCCTGATGTTATTCCTGAATCAGTAGACGAGCCGCTCCGGCCGAATCTCTTGCAGGATGGTGGTGGAGATCTCTTCAATTGACTTCGTGGTGGTCGACAGCCAGCGTATGCCTTCGCGGCGCATCATTGCCTCGGCTTCATGAACCTCGTGGCGGCAATTGGCCAGGCTGGCGTAGTTGGAGCCGGGTCGTCGTTCGTTGCGGATTTGCGCCAGGCGCTCAGGCGCAATCGTCAGGCCAAATATTTTCGCTCGGTGCGGCACCAGGGCGGGCGGCAACTGGCGGCGCTCAAAATCTTCCGGGATCAGCGGGTAATTTGACGCTTTCAGGCCGTATTGCATGGCCAGGTACAGCGATGTCGGGGTTTTACCGCTGCGACTGACGCCCACCAGAATCACATCGGAGCCCGCCAGGTCACGGTTGCTTTGGCCATCGTCATGCGCCAGCGAAAAGTTGATCGCTTCAATCCGTTCGTCATAGGCTTTGCTTTTGGAAGCGTCTGAAAACCGGCCTACCCGATGGTTGGACTTCATGCCCAGTTCGCTTTCAAGCGGTGCCACAAACATGCCAAACATGTCCAGCAGCATGCCGTTGCATTGGGACTTGATGACCGCCAGGATCTCCATATTGACCAGCGTGGTGAAGACAATCGGACGTTTACCC
>JBKCGU010000105.1:0-5120 GCA_046303055.1 Polaromonas sp. | reverse complement strand
TCCCTCATAAGCTTCTAAAAATCTCATCTTGCGGTTCTCCTGCATGTAGCGGGCCCGGCTTATGGGGGTGTCTTGCATCCCTTCTCCATAAACCGGACAGATTACTTGCTAAAAACCGGACAAATCATTTACTGCTGACAGGATGGCGTGAAAGATGGCGACGTCACCCATGGCGGCATGTCCGAAGGGTTTGACCTGAAAGACCATGGCCTGACCAAACTGCGTGTAGCGGTGTTGCATGGTCTGGTGTTTGCCACTTTCAGCACAGAGTCAGAGCCGCTGGAAGATTACCTCGGCCCCAACGTGATGCCCTGGATCAACCGTATTTTTGCAGATGCAGAAACAAAGACAGCGCGCAAGCTGACCCTGCTGGGCTACAACCGCCAGCGCATCCCGGGCAACTGGAAGCTGATGATGGAAAACATCAAGGACCCGTACCATCCGGGCTTGCTGCACACCTGGTTTGTGACGTTTGGCCTGTGGCGTGCTGACCAGAAAAGCCGCATGGTGATGGACGAACAGGGGCGCCACGCAGTGATGATCTCTCGTCGCAACGAGGCCAGCGCCACCGCTGCAGCGAACCCATCGGTCACTCAGGGCGTGACCAGCTTCAAAGCCAACATGACGCTGCACGATGATCGCCTGCTCGATGTCCTGCCTGAGGCCTGGTGGAAGGTTGACGACCCATCCAACCCCGGCACACCCATCATGCCCACTGTGACCATGATCACGCTGTTTCCCAGCATCATCATCCAGCAGCAAGTCAACTCCCTGAGCACGCGGCACATCGTGCCACGCGGGCAGGGCGAGTTTGACTTTGTCTGGACGCATTTTGGCTTTGCAGATGACACGCTTGAGATGACGCAGCGTCGCTTGCGCCAGGCCAACCTGTTCGGACCGGCAGGGTTCGTCAGTGCCGATGATGGTGAGGTGATCGAGTTCAGCCAGGCAGGCTTCAAGCAGGCCGGCGATGCGGGCAGCACCCTGTGTGAACTGGACGGCACAGGCACAGAAGGCACTGAGCACATGGTCACTGAAACCCTGATTCGAAGCATGTACGCCTACTGGCGCAAGGTCATGTCGCTATGAAGGCAGAACAATCCATGCTGCTGCATCACCAGCTTGACCAGCTCAACGCCGCTTATGCCGCAGCGCTGGACGACAAGCGCTTTGACGAATGGCCACTGTTTTTTACCGAAGATGGGCACTACACCGTGCAGGCGCGCGAAAACTTTGACCGGGGCTTGCCGCTCGCCCTGATCGCGCTGGAGAGCCAGGGCATGATGAAAGACCGGGTTTACGGCATCACCCAAACCATCTATCACGGCCCCTATTACATGCGGCATGTCGTCAGTCCGACGCGCATCACGCTCAATGATGGCGATGTCATCAAGGCACAAGCCAACTACGCTGTCTTCAGAACCAGACCTGGCAGCGTCACAGAGGTTTACAACGTCGGTCGCTACATTGACGAGGTCATTAAAAAAGGCGACGTCTGGAAGTACAGGAGTCGCCTTTGTGTGTACGACAGCGAGATGATCCTCAACTCACTGATTTACCCCGTCTGACTGGGCCAGACAGCGCAAGGCGCAGGGCTCAATGAGACTATTTTTTCTTGCCGACTTCGTTGCCGATCAGCGCGCCAGCGGCTGCACCGCCCAGGGTGCCCACCGGCCCACCTAGTACAGCGTTGCCGATAACGCCACCTGCCACAGCACCAACACCGGTGCCAATTTGTGCGTTGGTAGGAGAGGTCGAGCAGCCTGCCAGCGCGATCAGGCAAGCAGCCGCTGCTGAGAGCAAAAGTTTTGTGGTCATGATGAATTCCTTTAAAAAGTTGCAAGCGGCACGGGTTGGATCTGTTCCGACTGCTCGTGGTTTCAATTTAAGGCCCCGGTGTCTGATTGCCTGTAGGGCAAAGCCGTGCTTGGACGTGCGCTGCGCGACAGTTTGCAAGGCGCTTGTGGTTCAGGCCAGCGCCTGTCACGACTACAAAGGGCGATTTTTGGCCAATGGCGGGTTGCGCGCAAAGTAGCGGTTCACGCCGCGCATCAGTGCATCAGCCAGTTGCACCTGATACGTTTCGCTGCGCAGCTTGGCTTCTTCGTCGGGGTTGCTGATAAAGGCTGTTTCGACCAGCACACTTGGTATGTCCGGTGCTTTGAGCACGGCAAAACCGGCTTGCTCGACGCGCGGTTTGTGCAGCTTGCCGACCGCACCTATCTCGCCAAGCATGGCACTGCCGAGCTTCAGGCTGTCGTTGATTTGCGCGGTGGTGCTCATGTCCAGCATGGCCTTTTGGACCTGCGCATCCTTGGCCTTGACATTCACGCCGCCCACCAGGTCGGCCGAGTTTTCCTTGTCGGCCATCCAGCGTGCCGCGCTGCTGGATGCGCCCTTGTCACTTAAAGCAAACACGCTGGCACCTTGCGGCCGATCGGTAAAAAACGCATCGGCATGGATGCTGATGAACAGGTCGGCAGCGACCCGCCGTGCCTTTTGTACCCGAATGTGCAGCGGCACAAAAAAATCTGCGTCGCGCGTCAGGTAGGCGCGCATGTTCGGCTGCTGGTTGATCCGGTCAGCCAGGAGCAGGGCGATTTGCAGCACCACGTCTTTCTCGCGCGTGCCGCCCGGACCAATGGCGCCTGGGTCTTCGCCGCCATGGCCCGGGTCCAGCGCCACGATGATGAGCCTGTCGGTTTTGCCCGCGGCTGGCAATGGCATGTCGGGTACAGGTTTGCTGACGGCTGATGTGCTCGCAGCGGGCAGCTTTGCTGTGCTGCTGGCAGGCCGGCCCGTTTGTCTGGCGATGAGTTCACCCAGTGGGTCAGGTACCGCCGCAGAAACAGGTACCGCCGCAGAAACAGGTGCCGATGCCGGTGCCGATGCCGGTGCCGATGCCGGTATCAAGGTGTTGGCCACACGCGGCTGGCTTTGGGGCTTGCCGGCCAGCCGCTCGGCGATCAGAGCCTGTAGCGGGTCGGCGACTTGCGTGGGGTAGAGGTCCACCACCAGGCGGTACTGGTAGGCGGCCACCGGCGGCAGCGTGAAGACTTGCGGCAAGATGGGCTGCTTCAAATCAATCACCAGCCGCACGACACCCGGTGTGTTTTGTCCCACACGAATGCCTGAGATATTGGGGTCATCTGACTTGACCTTGGCGACCAGCTCGCGCAGCGCCGGTATCAGGTCAATGCCTTCAATGTCCACCGCCAGGCGGGGTGGTTCGGCAATAAAAAAGGGGCGCGCCTTGATCTCGCCGTCTGATTCAATCGTCAGGCGGGTGTAGTCTTTGGACGGCCAGACACGCACCGCCACAATGCTTGCGCCGCGCGCGATGTGCTGCCTGCCCAACAGCAATACCAGCGTTGCTGATTGCAAAACGTCACGTCGGTTCATGGCAGAAGTCTAGCGCCTGCATCTGTCTGTGCGCTTAATGTGACGCTGCGCGCATCAGAGTCTGCGGTGTCAATGGCGATCACGAGATCGGCTTGCGGTATGTGCGGCCCGGCATGACTCGCCCATTCGGCCAGCTTGAGGCCGGGGCTGGCAAACAGTTCACGAAACCCCGCTTCTTCCCATTCGTCTGGGTCATTGAAGCGGTAAAAGTCAAAGTGCCAGATGTTCAAACCACTGGCCAGCTCGTAAGGCTCCACCACCGCATAGGTGGGGCTTTTGATGCGGCCCGACACGCCCAGTGCCCGCAGCAGATAACGCACAAATGTTGTTTTGCCAGCACCCAGGTCGCCGCGCAACTCAATGAAGGCGTTGCGCAGTAATGGCTGCGCCGCCAGCGCTGCAGCAAATGCCTGGGTGGCGTCCTCGTTGGGCCAAACAATACTTTTTACAATCATGGTGTGAATAAAGATAAATCCGAGAACCCAGCACGGTTGGTTCAGCACATCCAGACCTGGGCGCGCGAACTCGGATTTTCGCAAATCGGGATTGCAGGTGTTGACTTGTCGTCGGCTGAACCCGGATTATCGGCGTGGCTGGCCGCCGGCTTTCATGGTGACATGCACTACATGGCGGCGCACGGGCTTAAACGGGCCCGGCCTGCAGAGCTGATTCCGGGCACGGTGAGCGTCATCACGGCCCGGATGGACTACTTGCCAGCCAGCACGCCCGATGACTGGCAGGTCGTCGAATTTGGCCGCCTGCAACGCCCGCTGGAGGCTGTTGTGTCAAGCTATGCGAGAGGCCGTGACTATCACAAGGTGATGCGCCACCGGCTGCAAAAACTGGGCGAAAAAATCGCCACGCACGTCCAGCCGCTGGGCCACCGCGCTTTCACAGACTCTGCCCCCGTGCTGGAGGCCGAGCTGGCTATCAGGGCTGGTCAGGGATGGCGCGGCAAGCACACGCTGGTGCTGAACCGCGAGGCCGGGTCGATGTTTTTTTTGGGAGAAATTTATATTGACATCGCCCTGCCGCCAAGCGCGCCCGTCACGCAGCACTGCGGCAGTTGCACCGCCTGTATTGACGTGTGCCCTACCCAGGCCATCGTTGCACCCCACAAGCTGGACGCGCGGCGTTGTATCTCTTACCTGACGATTGAGCACGCCGGACCGATCCCGCTTGAACTGAGACCATTGATCGGCAACCGCATTTACGGCTGCGACGACTGCCAGCTGGCCTGCCCGTGGAACAAATTCGCCCAGCGCAGCACCTTGCCAGACTTTGACGAACGGCAGGGCCTGACAGGCCAACAACTGGTGACGCTTTTCGCGTGGACTGAAGAGGCGTTTTTAAAGCACACCGAAGGCAGTGCGATACGCCGTATTGGCCACCAGCGCTGGCTGCGCAACATCGCGGTAGCCATGGGCAATGCGCTACGCGTCAAAAACGATGTACAACTGCGGAGCGCACTGCAAAAGCGGCTTGAAAGTGCTGAAGCTGTGCTTTTTGAACACATCAATTGGGCTCTAGAGCAATAAATGCGTGGTCTAGATGCTCCCAAAAAAGTAGCAACTAAGTTACCGCAGCCCCCCCAGCACGCCCAACGCAAATGGCAGACTGACCACCCCCAGCAGGGTTGACAGCGTGACCAGCCCGGCCACATAGCCGCCGTTATAACCCATGCGTGCAGCCAGCACGTAGGCGCTCGACGCGGTGGG
>JBKCGU010000104.1:0-81965 GCA_046303055.1 Polaromonas sp. | reverse complement strand
GCGGGGTTGGATGGGTCAAGCGCCAGTTGCAGCGCTGCCGCATTGATGCGAATGTGGCCTTGCGCATCGGTTTCAATGGCCTGGGGGAAGTGCTGGCGCAGTATCTCAAGCTTTTGCTGGTCAGGAGTCGGGGCGTTCAGGATGGGTTGGCCGGTGGGTTGTGACATGCTTTTTTACTTTTCTAATTACTACTATTTTGATAGCTGCTCGCGCAAGTATCTATAGGCCTAGAGGCCAATTTGATAGGTTTTTTTAGCCGATTTTTTATGTTTTCTGATGTTTTTGGGTCATTGGTCGTACCAGGTCTCTACCCGCAGGCCAGGTACGCGCTCAAACTCCCGCGTATTGCGAGTCACGATGGTCAAGTTTTTTGACAATGCAATGCCCGCCATTTGCACATCGTACGGTCCTATGGGTGTGCCGCTGGTATGCAGCATCGCTCGAATGATGCCAGCGCGCAAGCTGGCAGCCCTGTCAAAGTCTAAAACCGCGTAGCGCCTGCACAGGCTATCTACATAACTGTCCATTTTGATGCGGTTGTCGGACTTGCCCATTCCATACTCAAGCTCAAAGAGGTTGATCGTGGAGATGGCGATATCGCTGTCGTTTTGCGAGGCCAGCCGAGCGAGGCAATTTCCAGCGCGTTTGAACACATAGATTAATGTGTCCGTATCAAGCAGGTACTTCAAAACGACTGCCTCGGTACGTCTGTGCCCAAGCCACTGTACCGGTCCTTCAGCAGGCCGTCCCAGCCGTCGGTTGCATCCATATTTGGGGTGTTCAGGTTGTCGATCTCGGTAAAAAACTGGTCCCAACTTTGTACAGGCTTTTGTTTTTCTGCCTCGGCAAACTGCGCAAACCACTTGCTGACTGACATCTGAGCCCGCGCCGCGGCAGTCTTGGCTGCTGCCAGGGTGTCTTCTTCCAGATAAATAGTGACTTGGGACATGGTAAACCCCTTAAAATTAGATTCACAATTATAAGTGTAACTAACTTATATTGCAATTGCCTCGACTTTCGGCTGCCCCAAACTGCGCAGCACATCGCGCACCATTTGCGCCCGGTCTACTGCCGAGGGCAGGTCTTTTTCAATGCGCAGCTTGTCATTGCCGGCCAGCTTGATGTGCCGGTTTTTTTGAATCAGATGCATGATGGCCATGGAATCGATAGGTGGGTCTTTTTTGAAGGTGATGTTGATAACGCCTGGTGCGGCATCGACTTTGACCACGCCGTAGGGCCTGGCAATGACACGCAGGCGGTGCACGTCGATCAGCGTTTGGCCCTGCGGCGGCAGCTTGCCGAAGCGGTCAACGATTTCTTCCAGCAGGGCGTCAATCTGGTCGGTATTTTTGGCCGTTGCCAGCTTTTTGTAAAAGCTCAGGCGCAAATGCACGTCGCCGCAATAGTCGTCGGGCAGCAGGGCCGGGGCGTGCAAGTTGATGTCGGTGGTGACTGTCAAGGGGTTCAGCAAGTCGGGCTCAATGCCGGCTTTCAGGCAGCGCACCGCTTCTGTCAGCATGTCGTTGTAAAGCTGAAAGCCGATTTCCATCATGTTGCCGGACTGGTTTTCACCCAGCACCTCGCCGGTGCCGCGAATCTCCAGGTCGTGCATGGCCAAATAAAAGCCTGAACCGAGTTCTTCCATCTGCTGAATGGCTTCGAGCCGCTGGCTGGCTTGCTTGGTCAGGCCCTCGATGTCGGGCACCATCAAATACGCATAAGCCTGGTGGTGGCTGCGGCCCACCCGGCCTCGTAGCTGGTGCAGCTGGGCCAGACCAAACTTGTCAGCGCGGGCCATGACGATGGTGTTGGCGGTCGGCACGTCAATGCCGGTTTCAATGATCGTGGAGCACAGCAGCAGGTTGTAGCGCTGGGCGATGAAGTCTTTCATCACGCGCTCGAGTTCGCGCTCGGGCATCTGGCCGTGGGCGACGGCGATACGTGCCTCGGGCAGCAGCGCCTGCAGCTTTTCGCGGCGGTTTTGAATCGTCTCCACTTCGTTGTGTAAAAAGTAGACCTGCCCGCCACGCTTGAGCTCGCGCAATACCGCTTCACGAATCACGCCATTGCTTTCGCTGCGCACAAAGGTCTTGATCGCAAGCCGCCTTTGCGGGGCAGTGGCAATCACGCTCAAGTCGCGCAAACCTTCAAGCGCCATGCCCAAGGTGCGGGGGATGGGTGTGGCGGTCAGTGTCAGCACGTCAACTTCAGCGCGCATCGCCTTCATGGCTTCTTTGTGGCGCACGCCAAAGCGGTGTTCTTCGTCAATGATAAGCAGCCCCAGGCGTTGGAAGTGGATGTCCTTGCTCAGCAGCTTGTGAGTGCCCACCACAATGTCTATCGTGCCGTCGGCAATGCCTTTGATGGCTGCGGTGATTTCTTTGGCTGACCTGAAGCGGCTCATTTCAGCGACTTTGACCGGCCACTTGGCAAAGCGGTCTGACAAGGTTTGAAAGTGCTGCTCGGCCAGCAGCGTGGTGGGGGCCAGCAGGGCGACTTGCTTGCCACCCGTGATCGCAATAAAGGCGGCGCGCAGGGCCACTTCGGTTTTGCCAAAGCCCACATCGCCGCAGACCAGCCGGTCCATCGGGCGTGGGCTGATCATGTCTTGAATCACCGCATGAATGGCGGCGCTCTGGTCAGCGGTTTCGTCAAAGCCAAAGTCGTTGGCAAAGGTTTCGTAGTCGTTTGGCGAGTATCTGAAGGCGTGGCCTTCACGTGCGGCGCGCCGGGCGTAGATGTTGAGCAGCTCGGCAGCCGAGTCGCGTACCTGTTCGGCGGCCTTGCGTTTGGCTTTGTCCCACGCTGCGCCACCCAGCCGGTGCAGCGGTGCCTCGTCGGCGCTCACCCCGGTATAGCGGCTGATTTGTTGCAACTGACTGACGGGCACATACAGCGTCGCATCGTCGGCATATTGCAGGTGCAAAAACTCACTCGGGCCTTGCCCCAGGTCCATATTGATCAGCCCCTTGTAGCGGCCAATGCCGTGTGCGCTGTGCACCACCGGGTCGCCCACGTTGAGCTCTGACAGGTCTTTGATCAGCGCTTCAACATCGCTGACTTTTTCCTGCTTTTTATTGCGGCGGCGCACTGCCATGCCTGCGGCGAAAAGTTCGGTCTCGGTGACGAAGTCAATGTCGCCATCCAGCCAGCTGAAGCCTACGTTCAAAGCGGCGGTTGCGATGCCGAGCTTTTCGGGGCTGGTCTGAAAGTCTTCAAGCGAATCAAACGCGGGCGGGCTGACGCCGCTGGCGCGCAGAAAGTCCAGCAGGCTCTCGCGGCGGCCGTCGCTTTCGGCCAGTATCAGCACGCGCTGGGGCGTGTTTTGAATGTGACTTTTGAGCTTGGTCAGCGGGTCTTCTGCGCCGCGCACCACGGCCATCTCTTCCAGCTTTTGAAAGTGGGCGTTGTGTTCAACATCTTCCACAACCGCACGCAGCGCCAGCTGGGCGTAGTCGTTGGCGCGTGCATAAAACTGCTCGGCACTTAAAAACAGCGACTCGGGCGGCAATGCGGGCCGGTCTGGCGCATCCTTGACCAGTCGGTAGCGGTCTTTGGTGTCTTGCCAGAAGCGCTGGAAAGCGGGTTCCAGGTCACCATGCAAAACGACTGTCGCGTTGGCACCCAGATAGTCAAAAACAGTCGCTGTTTCTTCAAAAAACAGCGGCAAATAATACTCAATGCCTGCTGTGGCCACACCGTTGCCGATGTCTTTGTAAATGCGGCTCTTGGTCGGGTCGCCGTCCAGCAGTTCGCGCCAGCGATTGCGAAACCGCGCCCGCGCGTCGTCGTCCATCGGGAACTCGCGGCCTGGCAGCAGGCGCACTTCAGGCACCGGATACAACGAGCGCTGGCTGTCCGGGTCAAAGGTGCGGATGCTGTCAATCTCATCGTCAAACAAATCAACCCTAAACGGTACCAGTGAGCCCATGGGGAACAAATCAATCAAGCCGCCGCGCACCGCGTATTCACCGGGACTGACCACCTGGTTGACATGGCTGTAGCCGGCCAGCGTCAGCTGCGCTTTGAGCTTGGCATCGTCGAGCTTTTGCTTGACCTTGAATTCAAATGTGTGGCCCGCCAAAAAGCTGGGCGGGGCCAGGCGGTAGAGCGCCGTGGTGGCGGGCACGATGACAACATCAGCGCCGGAGTCTTTGCTTTTTTGTTGAATGCGCCACAGCGTGGCCAGGCGTTCGCTGATCAGGTCCTGATGCGGCGAAAACGTGTCGTACGGCAGTGTTTCCCAGTCAGGAAATAGCGCACAGCGCAAATCAGGGGCGAAAAAAGCCAGCTCCTGCATCAGCCGTTGCGCGGTGGTGGCATCTGAGGTGACGATGGCGACCAGCTTGCCAGCGGCTTTTTCTCTCAAGCCGAGTTGCGCAATCAGCAGGGCATCTGCCGAGCCCACAGGCTGGGGCAGGGTAAAGCGTTTGCCAGGGGTGAGTTTGGGTAAGTCCATGAATTGGTTGAAAAAAGGTGGTCCAAAAGCAGCAGAAAACGCAAAGCACCCCAAACTGAAAAGAGTGGGGTGCATGTGAAACGATGGCACCATTTTAGAATTTATGATGACCGCATGACGCTAGAGCCTGCCAAACCCCGATTTTTCGCCTTGATTCCCTGCGCCGGTGCGGGAAGCCGGGCAAATACCCAAAGCCCCAAGCAATACCAGCTGCTGGCAGGAAAAGCCATGGTCTGGCACACGCTGCAAGCCTTCAGGCAGGTCAAAGCCATCGCGGGTATCTGGGTGGTGACCTCGCCCGGCGATGAGGGCTTTCAGCAGGCTTGCCCTGATTTCAGTCAGCCGCACGACACGCAGGTGGCTGTTGGCGGTGCCACCCGTGCGCTGAGCGTGCGCAATGGCCTGCAAGCCTTGCTGGCTCAAACGGCCAAAACCGATGACTGGGTGCTGGTGCACGACGCGGCCCGTTGTCTGATCAAGCCCGAGCAAATCCGCGCTTTGATGGATGCTTGCCAAAACGATGCAGTGGGCGGCTTGCTGGGCCTGCCGCTGCCCGACACCCTCAAAAGCAGTTTTGAAGACCGGGTCGCGGCAACGATTTCAAGAGCCGACAAATGGCTGGCGCAAACGCCACAAATGTTCCGCGTGGGCCCACTGTTGGCTGCGCTTGCCACTGCTGGCGATGCGGTGACCGACGAGTCCAGCGCCATGGAAGCGCAGGGTTTGAAACCATTGCTGGTCCGCGGCAGTGCGCAAAATTTCAAGGTGACTTACCCGGAAGACTTTGCGCTGGCCGAAGCGATTTTAAAAAACCGGCTGAGGGCCGATCAAGGGCCAATTGAGGGCCGATTGAAAGCTGAACATGCGTGCTGATCTTGCAGACACCCCTTCTTTTCGTATTGGCGAGGGCTGGGACTGTCACGCCCTGGTGCCTGGTCGCAAACTCATCATTGGCGGCGTTGAAGTACCGCACAGCACTGGTTTGCTGGGCCATTCAGACGCCGATGTGCTGCTGCACGCGATCATTGACGCACTGCTGGGCGCTGCCGGGCTTGGCGACATTGGCGCGCATTTTTCCGATCAGGATCCTCGCTTTAAAGGTGCGGACTCGATGGTGCTGCTGGTTGAGACTGCACGACTTGTGGCAGCGCAAGGCTTGCAGATTGGCAACATCGACAGCACGGTGATCGCCCAGTCACCCAAACTGGCCAGCTTTCTTCCAGCCATGAAAAATCGTATCGCCAGTGCGCTCGCTCTGGAGCCCAAGCGTGTGAATGTCAAAGCCAAAACAGCGGAAAAGCTGGGCCCCGTCGGGCAGGGGCTCAGCATGGAGGCACGAGCCGTGGCGCTGCTGTTTTAGGTTCTGCGCAGTTTGATGTGAACCGCCAGCCCGCCTGAGTTGGTATTGGCCAGGCCAAACATGCCGCCCATGCGCTGAATTGTTTTTTCGACAATCGCTAGTCCCAGGCCCGTCCCCGTAGCGGCTGTGCGGGCTGCGTCTCCCCTGAAAAAGGGTCGCGTGAGCTTGGGCAGCGTGTCCGGCGCAACGCCCATGCCGTGGTCGCGCACCTTGATCAATACCCACTGTTCGCGCGTCTTGGCAATAATGTCGACCAGCGCGACACCCGTTTCGGGTGTTTTGCCGTAGCGCCGTGCGTTTTCAATCAGGTTGGACATCACCCTTCGCAACTCTGTCTCGTCTGCCAGCACGTTCAGGTTGTCAGGCATCGTGACGGTGATGCGAATGTCATCTGCCTCACCCAACGCATACACCGCGGCCTCCACCACGGCATTGAGCGACACGCTCTCCAACTTGGCAGGATCAGCGCGGGCGTAGTCGAGAAACTTGTCAATGATGGCATCAAGCTGCGAAATATCGGCTGCCATGTGCGCGCGCGCATCCTTGTCGGCTACGCTCAGCTCAGTCTCAAGCCGTAGGCGTGCCAGTGGCGTGCGCAGGTCATGCGATATGCCCGCCAGCATGATGACCCGGTCTTGTTCAATTTTCGACAACTGCTCGGCCATCCGGTTAAAACCGATGTTGACCTCACGAATCTCGCTGGTGGCGGCCCTTTCGTCCAGCCGGCTGCCATCAAAATCACCGCCGCGCATGCGGCTGGCGGCAAATGACAACTGCTTCAGAGGGCTATTGATCAGCCGGGCGATCAATGCCGCGCCGACCAGTGACAAAGCCGCCGCCGTGATGAGCCAGCCAAGCCAGGTACTGCTTCTTGCTGCGCTCAGACGCGATTCATCGGTTTGCAACCAATACGGGTCACTGCCGATGGAAAAGCCAACCCATAAACCATTTTGGCCGTTCACACTGCTGGCGACCACGGTGTCTGCGCCCAGCCTTATTTTGAGTTCTTCGCTGGTACGCCGCACCAGATCGTTGCCGTCAAACAGCACAAATGTGTCTTTGGGATCACGCAAGCTGATGCGCACACGCTCTTCATCTGCCAGGGTTTTGATGAGTGAGACTCTGGCGATCGCATCTGAATAACGCAGCGCTGCCCGGCTTAAATTAACCAGCGACGCCAGTTGCTGCGCGCTTTGCGCGGCGCGCGGTTCAGATTCCAGCGCGCGGTAGGTTTGTATCCAGGCCACGATGGAGCCAAACAGCAGCAGCGACAGAAACAAGAAGGTGCGCCAGAACAGGCTGACACCCCGGCGGGCCCGCAACTCCAGCGGGGCCGGTGCGGTTTCCAGAGGGGCGGGTCCGGTCGCTTCCATCAAGTCTTAACCCCACTCAAACAAAGCAAGGCGCATCACTTTGCAACGCACATTAGTTTGTACCGTCCGGCACAAACACGTAACCCACTCCCCACACGGTCTGAATGTAGCGCGGCGTGGCGGGGTCTAATTCAATCAGTTTGCGCAGGCGCGAGACCTGCACATCCAGACTGCGGTCAAACGGCTCAAACTCGCGGCCTCGTGCCAACTGCGCAAGCTTTTCACGTGACAGGGGTTGGCGTGGATGGCGTACCAGCGCTTTGAGCATTGCAAACTCGCCAGTGGTCAAAGACAATTCCACGCCATTTTTTTGCAGGGTGCGGAGCCCCAGATCAAAGGAAAAGGGCCCAAAGGCGATCACCTCCTGTTCCTGCGATGGTGCACCGGGTACCTCAGTGGCGGGGCGGCGGCGCAGCACCGCGTGGATTCTGGCCAGCAGCTCGCGCGGGTTGAACGGCTTGGGCAAATAGTCGTCGGCTCCCACCTCAAGCCCCACAATACGGTCAACATCCTCGCTTTTGGCGGTCAGCATGATGATGGGGGTTTTGTCATTGGCGGCCCGCAACCGGCGACAAATGGACAGGCCATCCTCGCCGGGCATCATCAGGTCCAGCACAATCAGATCGGCGGCATCGCGCAGCAAAATGCGGTTCAGCGCCTTGCCGTCTTCGGCCAGAATAACCTCGAACCCTTCCTGTGCCAGGTAACGACGCAGCAGGTCGCGAATTCTGGCATCGTCATCAACGATGATGATTTTGTCGGCGCGTGGGGCGGTGGCAGCTTGAGTCATAGTCGTCCGATAATTTGTAACAGGGCCATTTTGAGGGCTGAAAACGAATTTTGATCGAGAAATGCCGCACTATGACACACTGTTACAAATCTGGCTAGCCCGGTTTGGCGGTTTGTCAGAACATTTCAAGCGCATGCCGGCTTTCTGATGTTTTTTTGTCTCACTTTTGAAATCGTCACAACACCTCCCAAATCGCCTGGCTAAAGCAAGGGGCTTGCGCGGCACATTGGGTCAGTGGCCCGGTACCGATGCGTTAAAACTGCTGAAAAATTCTGACAAGGGTTCACCCGGCTCTTTAGTTGTCAAATGGGCTCAAAACCAAGGGCGTGTCTGGGGTAGCCGCTCCTTATATAATAGCGCTAGTCTTTTGGCCGGAAGGTCAGAATCATCGGCGTTGGCACGCGGCCATCCGTGTCGCGCGGCATTTTTTCAGTGCGGATGATGGCTTTGACAACCGCATCGTCCCAGGCCTTGTTACCGCTGGTCTTGACAAGCCGCTGGCTCATGATGGTGCCATCAAGGGCTGTGCGTACTTCAACCTCGGCGCTGGGATTGCCGGCGATGTCTTCGGTAAACACAATGTTGGGTTTGACTCTGGCCCTGACCATGCCACCGTAACTGGCTGAGGGTCCGGCTGACTTTTGCGCTGTACCCTTGGCCGTCTCGCCACCGCTGGCATCGGCCATGCCCATGGCGCGGGCGATGTTTTGTTTGCGCTGCGCGTCAAGCGCTGCGGCATTGGCCTGGTTTTGCTGAAGCTGCTTTTTGGCCTCTAGCCGTTGGGCCTCTTCAGCCGCTTTGCGCTTGGCTTGTTCCTGCTTGAGCTTGAGTTCCTTTTCGGCCCGTGCCTGCTGGGCCTGCTGGTCCTTCTGAGCCTGAAGCTTGCGTTTTTTTTCCTGCGCCAGCGCCATGTCCACGCTGGGGTCGGGTGGCCTGACCTCTTGCACTTGAGGGGGCGGTTCAGGTGCAGGTGCAGGTGCAGTTGGTGGAGGCGGGGCCTCAACCAGTTGGGGTGCTGCTTCTTGCGGCGTGTTTGACCACAACTCAGCTTCAAAGGCCACCGAACGGTCGCTGCGCTTCCAGTTCACACCCCAGGTCAGAGCGACGATCAGCGCCGCGTGAACCAGAAGGGCCAGACCGAACGAGCGGACGGCGCCTTCATCACGCGGTGGGCCCAAGTCAATCCGGTCGGCTGTGCTGGGCATGCTGCTGCCTTACTTGCCCGTTTGAACCGACAAGCCCACACGCGACACGCCAGCCTTTTGCAACTGGTCCATGACCTTTACAACGGTTTCGTATTGGATCGATTTGTCGGCGCTGATGACTACCGGAACAGCATCGGCAGCGGCGAGTGTGACTTTAGGCTCCAGCTTGGCAATGTCAGCCGCAACGGTGCCGACGGTACTTGGCATGCTGTCGGTTTTGATTTTGATCTGGATCGCCTCGTCTTTGCCAATCATGATCTGTACCGGGCTTGGGGGCTGGGCAGCAGCCTTGCCCACTTTGGGCAGCGCAATCATGCTGGGGGTGATCAGCGGTGCAGTGACCATGAAAATAATCAACAGCACCAGCATCACGTCAATGAAGGGCACCATGTTGATTTCACTGATGGTGCGGCGGCTGCGGCCTCGGGTATTGACGGAGGCCACGGTCAGTACCTTGAAGGCGATTGCGTGCCCAGATTGCGCTGCAAGATGTTTGAAAACTCTTCAATGAAAGTTTCCAGTTTATTGGCAATGCGGTCAATGTCATGCGCAAATCGGTTGTAGGCCACTACCGCCGGAATGGCTGCAAACAGGCCAATGGCAGTGGCCACCAGCGCCTCGGCAATGCCGGGTGCCACCGTTGCCAGGGTGACCTGCTCCAGCGCGGCCAGCCCGGTAAAGGCATGCATGATGCCCCACACCGTTCCAAACAGACCGACATAAGGCGACACGGAGCCAACCGTCGCCAGAAACGACAGGTTCGCTTCAATCGCATCCAACTCGCGCTGGTAGCTGGCCCGCATGGCGCGGCGCGCTCCGTCCATCAGTGTGCCCGCGTCGGTGATGCGGCGCTCGCACAGTTTTTGGTATTCACGCATACCGCTGGCAAAAATGCGTTCCATCGAGCCCGCATGTCTGGCGTTTTGTGCAGCGCCAGCGGCCAGGTCATTCAGACTGGTGCCTGACCAGAACTCGCGGTCAAACGCTTCATTGAGTCGCTGCACTTTTTTCAGGGCCATGATTTTGCGAATAATCGCAGCCCAGCTGGCAATAGACACGCCCACCAGTAGCGCCACCACGCCCTGAACAACCCAGCTGGCATGAAGGATGAGGTTAACAATCGACAGGTCCTGGTTCATGGTTTGACTCTTAAACTTTCGACAATGGTTGGTGGGATCCGCGCGGCCTGCATGCTGTTTGCATCGACCCAGCCAATGCGGATAGTGCCTTCACACAGCAAGGTGTTTTTCAAAAGCACCTGTTGTTCGATTGTCATGGAAGCGCGGCCACTTTGTTGCAGGCTGGCCGTAACAATCAGTTCATCGTCGAGCCGGGCGGGGCGCAGATAACGAACGCTGGTTTGAGCGACTACAAACATGCCGCCAGTCGACGCTTTGAGTTGCTGCTGCCCGATACCCATTGACCTGAGCCATTCAGTGCGAGCGCGTTCAAAAAACTTCAGGTAGTTGGCATAAAAAACAATACCGCCCGCGTCGGTGTCTTCCCAGTAGACGCGCACAGGCCAACTGAACATGCTTAGCGCGCGACTTCTTGCAGCCGTGCCACCGCTGCGGTTAACTGCGCCATGCCGCTGGCCGTTGAAAAGCGCACATAACGTTCAGGCTCAGCATGACCAAAATCGCGCCCCGGGGTGACCGCTACATGGGCACGCTTCATCAGCTCAAAGGCAAACTCCCAGCTTCCCGCCAGACCCCATTTCGCCGCCAGTTGTGAGCAGTCGGCATAGGCGTAAAAAGCGCCATCGGGCATGACCGGCACGGTCAAACCCAGCCGGTTCAACTCGGGAATAAAGTAATCGCGCCGGGCCTTGAACTCGCTGCGGCGGCGCTCGTATTCGGTCAGGCTGTCGGGCTCAAAGCAGGCGAGTGCCGCATGCTGGGCAATGGTGCTGGGGCAGATAAACAGGTTTTGTGCGATGCGTTCTATCACGGGTACCAAGGCCTCGGGCGCGACCAGCCAGCCCAGGCGCCAGCCTGTCATGTTGAAGTACTTGCTAAAGCTGTTGATGCTGATCACGTTCTGGCCCAGCTCACCCGGCATGGCCAAAGCGCTGTGGCCAAAATGCTCGTCGTAGCTGAGGCCCAGGTAAATTTCATCCACCATCGTGATACCGCCCCGGCTGGCGACGTATTGGGCAATGCCTTGCAATTCATCAGGCGCTATCGATGTGCCTGTGGGGTTCGACGGTGACGCCAGCAGCACGCCACGTGTGTGTTCGCCCCAGGCGGCCTCTACCTTGGCGCGCGTCAGCTGAAAGCGCTCATCTGCCGTGGTCGGTATCAGCACCGGTTTGCCTTCAGCCGCGCTGACAAAATGGCGGTTACAGGGGTAGCTGGGGTCAGGCATCAGTATCTCGTCGCCCGCCTCAATGAGGGCCAAACAAGCCAACTGCAGCGCGGCAGACGCGCCGGCTGTGAGCACAATGCGGTTGGGCGCTACCAAGACGTTCCAACGCGAGGCATACCAGGCGCTGATTTTTTCACGCAGCTCGGGCAAGCCCAAGGCCTGCGTGTACTGGGTATTGCCGTTTGCAATGGCTCTGGCCGCAGCCGCCTGTACCAACGGTGGCGCGGTGAAGTCCGGCTCGCCAATGTTCATAAAAATCATTGGCCGGGTGGTGTGCGCAAACTCTTGGGCCATGGCGGCGGCTGCCTTGGCCACCTCCATCACGTAAAAAGGCTCGATACGCTCTGCGCGCTGTGCAATTTTCATGGCATCAAGAGTGTTGTGGCCGGTCGTTGGCTACTTCACTGGCGCGCAGGCTCGGGGCCAGTTTGTTCAGCACGCCGTTCACATATTTGTGGCCATCTGTGCCGCCAAATGCTTTGGCCAGTTCAATGCATTCATTGAGCACCACCCGCCAGGGAACGTCCAGGCAGTTTTTAAGCTCGTAGGCGCCTATCCAGAGCACCGCATGCTCCACCGGTGAGATCTCCGCCATCGGGCGGTCCAGCAGGGGGGTGATGGCTGCATCGAGCTGCGCCGCTTGCTCAATACAGCCGTGCAGCAGCGCGTCATAGTGCGCTGAATCAGCCTTGTGAAACCCCACCAGGTCACGTGTGAACATGTCAATCGAGTCAGCCGCATTGCGGCCCACAAAGTGCTGGTACAGCGCCTGCATGGCAAATTCACGGGCGCGTGTGCGGGCTGATTTGTCAGCCGCTTTTTTCACGCCGGTATCAGTCAAACCGGTACGGGTTTGTGGTGGTCGTTTGGACTTCACCGGGTTTGTTGTTGTTTTTGGTTCAGTCATGGGGTTGGGTTTGTTTCAAGCCAGCTCGTCGAGCAGGTTGGCCATTTCAACAGCAACGCGTGCAGCATCCAGGCCTTTTTCAGTTTGACGTGCCTGGGCTTGCGCCATGTTCTCGGTGGTCAAAATCGCATTGGCTATCGGCAACTGGTAGTCGAGTGCCACGCGTGTCACGGCTGCACCGCTCTCATTGGCAACCAGCTCGAAGTGATAGGTCTCGCCGCGAATGATGCAGCCCAGCGCGATCAGGGCATCGTAGTTGTTGCTCTCGGCCATGGCCTGCAAGGCACTGGCGACCTCCAGCGCGCCTGGCACCGTCACATGCGTGATGTGTTTGCTGTCCACACCCAAAGCGGACAACTCATTGAGGCACGCGGTGGCCAGAGCGTTGGTCACGCTTGCATTGAAGCGGGCCTGCACGATGCCAATGAAAAGCTTCTTGCCGTCCAGCTTGTCGGCGGCTCCCTTGTCTGCACCAAACATGATGATTTCCTTTTGGTTATTTGGTGATGTAGCTGGCCGTCTCCAGCCCATAGCCGGTCATGCTGGGCATGCGCCTGGGGTTGCCTAGCAGGTTCATTTTTTGCACGCCACAAGCGCGCAATATTTGGGCGCCAATCCCATAAGTGCGCAAGTCCATGCGGCCACGCTCAGGGGCCTGGCTGGCGCGCGCCGTACCTTCAAACTGGGCCAACAGTTGCGCCGCGCTCTCCCCGCAATTGAGCAATACCACCACGCCTTTGCCGGCCTTGGCGATGTACTTCAGGCTTTCGTCCAGGTTCCATGAATGCATGGCACGGCCCACTTCGAGTGCGTCGAGAACTGACAAGGGCTCATGCACGCGTGCGGCAACCGCTTCCTGCGGCTCCCATTGGCCTTTGCTCAGTGCCAGGTGCAAACCCTGGCTGGGTTTGTCCTGGAACGCGTGAACCGTGAATTCACCATACGCTGTGTGCAACTGCCGACTGCCGACTTTTTCAATCAACGATTCGTTGCGGCTGCGGTGTTCGATCAGCGCCGCAATGGTGCCAATCTTCAGACCGTGTTCGGCAGCAAACAGCAGCAGGTCAGGCAGTCGCGCCATGGTGCCGTCGTCTTTCATGATTTCGCAAATCACCGACGCTGGCGAGCAACCCGCCATCGCGGACAAGTCACAACCTGCCTCGGTGTGCCCGGCACGCATCAGCACGCCGCCATCGACAGCCTGCAGCGGGAAGATATGACCCGGCTGCACCAGGTCGGAGGCGGTGGCATTTTTGGCGACTGCGACTTGCACGGTGCGCGCACGGTCAGCCGCCGATATGCCGGTTGTGACGCCCTCAGCGGCTTCAATCGACACGGTAAATGCGGTCGAATACTTGCCGCCATTGCGCGTGACCATGGGCGGGAGTTCGAGTCGCTCGCAGCGCTCACGCGTGAGGGTCAGGCAAATCAGGCCACGGCCGAAGCGGGCCATGAAATTGATCGCCTCTGCCGTCACGTGGTCGGCGGCTAGTACCAGATCGCCTTCGTTCTCGCGGTCTTCTTCGTCAATCAAAATCACGATTTTGCCCGCGCGCATGTCTGCCACGATGTCTTCGACAGGGGAAATTGCAACGGTTGGCAGGGCAGCGGTGGAAAGGGTCATTTTTTCAGGGTTTCAGACGACAGCATGCGCTCGACATAGCGGGCCACGGTGTCAATTTCAAGATTTACGTGGCTGCCCGCTTTCAGGCTGCCCAGTGCGGTGTTTTCAATGGTGTGCGCAATGATGTTGATGCTGATCTCGCAGCCTTGTTCATCAGGCAGGTCGCGCACCTGGTTGACGGTCAGACTCACACCGTTGACGGTGATCGAGCCTTTGTAGGCCATGTATTTGCTCAGCGCTTGGGGGGCCCTGATGCGCAGCTCCCAGCTTTCGCCGACCTCTGCAAAATAAGCGACCGATCCAATCCCATCCACATGGCCGGACACGATGTGCCCGCCCAGCCTGTCGTTGGCACGAAGGGCTTTTTCAAGATTGACGCGGCCCAGCTCTGCCAGCCCGCTGGTTTTATCAAGCGACTCGACTGAGATCTCAATTGAAAATCGATGTTGTGCTGCGTCAATGCTGACGGCGGTCATGCAGGCGCCATTGAGCGCAATGCTGTCGCCCAAACCGACATCGTTGAGGTAATCCACGGGCGTCTCGATGGTGAGCCGCTTGCCATGGTCTGAAGTACTGCCCAGGCTATGGACTGCGACGATGCGCCCCACGCCGGTGATGATTCCGGTAAACATTCCTGTATTTTCGCAGGGATTCGAGCCCTTTTATCGGCTGTGGTTACCAGAAGCTGGATTCGACAGCGATTAAAACTGATCGCGCCCCGTAAATCGGGCTCGTAAACGCAGGTCCTGGCCCATCATGTCGCTGGACAAAAACGCCAGTTCTGGTGCTTGCGACAGCGTGTGCAGTGGCCCAAAGCTGGCCATGCCTTGTCCTGTACCCAGCAGTTTGGGGGCGATGTAAAGCAGCAGTTCATCGACCAGAGCTTCACGGATCAATGAGCCATTGAGCTTGTTGCCCGCTTCGATGTGCAGCTCATTGACTTCACGCCGCGCCAGGTCGCGCAGCATGGCGGACAGGTCTACCTTGGCGGTTTCCTGGCCTGTCGGGGTCTTGCCGGGCAAATGGATCACGGTGACACCGAGCGCCTCTAACGCCTGTTTTTTGGCATCATTTTGCACGGCAAAATAGATAAAACCTGGGTGAGAAGCTCCTAAAACAAGAGCATCCAGCGGGGTTTCAAGTTTGCTGTCAATGATCACGACATGCGGCTGGCGCATGACATCTGGCAAGCGCACATCAAGCCGAGGGTTGTCTGCCAGCACGGTGCCGATGCCGGTGAGCACCGCACAACTGCGCGCCCGCCAGGCATGGCCGTCGGCCTTAGCAGCTTCGCCGGTGATCCACTGACTTTGGCCATTGAGCAGCGCTGTTTGCCCGTCAAGTGAGGCGGCCACTTTCATGCGTACCCAAGGTGTTTTGCGAATCATGCGGCTGAAAAACCCGATGTTTAGTTCGCGCGATTCGGCAGCACCCGCACCCACTTCAACCTCAATGCCCGCTGCTCGCAAACGCGCAAAGCCCTGGCCCGCGACCAAAGGATTCGGGTCAGCTATCGACGCCACCACTGTCTTGACCCCCGCTGCGATCAAGGCATCGCAACACGGGCCGGTTCGGCCATGGTGACAGCACGGCTCCAGCGTGACATAGGCCGTACAACCCGCCGTGGCATGGCCCTTGGCTGCGGCATCGCGCAGTGCCATGACTTCAGCGTGCGGCCCGCCTGCTGGCTGGGTGTGGCCTTGGCCGATCAGCCCTGATACGGGGCTGACCAACACGCAACCAACCCGCGGGTTGGGAGATGTGGTCGACATGGCGGACTCGGCCAGACGCAGGGCCTGGGTGATGTGGTCTGGCTGCTTCTCGTGTTTCATCATTGCCCCGTCGTCTGGCTGTCTGTGGCCTTGCAATTGGTATCCGTAGCGCTGACAGGTGTGCACATCCTGACCCTGCCCGTTGATGCAATGATGATTCTTCTGGTTTGCTGATATTGATCAGCAGCCGCAACGTCGGTGCGTACAAAGCTGATGGACAAAGCGCCAAAGCCGCCCGCTTTTGTCTTCGAATAACCAGAAGCATCAAACATGATGTAGGGCGTGCTTCCTGTAGCGGTGTTGCTGCCCGTGATTGAAATACCGGCGGGTACCGCAGCTTGCGTCAAGACGGTGTTGTCGCCTGTGTCGGTGTAGGTGCGGCTGTTGTTTCTATCGACAAAGACGACCCAGCCCGTGGTCCAGTCACTGCCGTTGTTGGTGGGTACCACCATGGCGTTCATGCCGCGTTTCAGGGCTTCACCGCGTGCTGCATTGGTGGCGGCCAGCAAGGTGTTGGCAACACTCGTCAGCTCGGCATTTTTTTGGTAACTCACGAAGCTGGGAACGGCAACCATCAGTAAGACTACAGCGATGGCCAGCGTGATCATCAGCTCAATCAGGGTGAAGCCATGGAGCGGTCTTGGTCGGCGCATCATGGCCAGCATAGGGGAGAAGGGGGTGTGGTACCGCCAGGGGGGGCGGTGCAGTCTTTGCTACCGGTGCTGGTGACTCTCAAGTTGCCGACTTGACTGTCTGTTCCTGTAGGCGTCGCCACCAGCTGCACGCAGTCTTTCATTGAAACGGCCACACCGTCCGAGTTGATACAGGCATTGGCCGACAACACATAGGCTGCTTTCGTCAAGCTGTCCCCGGAGAAAGCTTTAAATGGAACGGCCGTTGCCATTGTGAAACCGCATTCCGTCGATGCAACAGCGGTTGCAGCGCCCGTGGTTGAGTCGGTGGTGAAGGCCAGGTAGCAGTTCCTTTGCGTCATGAAACGCTCTTGCTGTTGCAGCAGTTCAGCCAGCGCCGCTCGACCTTGCGCCCGTTTGCCTTTGAGGATGGACTGCTGGTAGGCTGGGTAAGCCACTGCGGCCAGGATGCCCACAATGGTCACCACAACCATGACCTCAATCAGGGTAAAACCCTTTTGACAAGTTGCTGTCATGGTGCGTTCTTCAAGTCTTGGTAATTGTTGATCTGACGCCAGCTCAGGCGACCTGACACAAAAGTTGTCACTGTGGGCGAACGACTGCTTTGCGCCCCCTTGGCTCCCAGGTCTACAGTTGTTGTCGTGATGGTCGTCACACGTCTGCCGGTACCACTGCTGATGGTGGTCACGCTGGCACTGGGAATGTCAAACGTGAGTATCTCTCCAAACATGCCAACAGCAGAAGCACTGAAGGTGCCATTGCCAGTATCAACATTGACTCTATAGCTGTTACCGCCCCCGCCACCAGCCGCACAGGAACCGGCGGTATTCAGGGCGGCCGGTATCAGGCTGCCAAAGATAAGTTGGTCGCCGATGATGTTGACGCCAGAAATGCTTTTCTCACCGCTACTGGTGTAATCAAAATACCAACCTGCGCGCTTGCTGGTGTCCGAGTCGCGGTCAGGTCGCCCCCATTTAAAAGTGGGCACAGAAACCGTTGACGTCACGGTACCCGCTGTGACTGTGCCTGCGATCAATCGGCCCCGACCTGGAATCGACGCGCCCCCAGCAGCCGCGCTGGCGGTGCCGTCGTCATAGAGGGTGTAAAAAGAGTTTTGAGCGGTGGATGTTTTGTCAGATGCTTCCAGATATTTGCCGGTGCCAAAAGCAATATAGGAGGTAGGCAGACCGCCATTTGTTGCGGCAGATACGACCAGAGGCGCCATCGTGATGGGTTGCACCGCGTTCGCGGACGTTTTTGCTATAAACATTGGATAAGCTGCTCCGTCACGACGGTAATAGGACAGCGCGTAAAATGTCCATGAAGGGGTACCCAGTGTGGTGAAGTCAAGTTTCCACACCCTGCCATGCAAGTCGCCCATGTAGATTTGCGCCAACTCCTTGACCGGCCCCAAGACGGCTTGAAAGTTGATCAGCCCAGTCGCGTTGTCAGCTTTGAGGGTGCTATCTACAGGCACCGTCAGCTTGTAATAGTTGGGCGAATCGCCTGTCGATGTCCAGGCGGCGCCGGCAGGTTTGTCCAGGGCCAGAAAAAACAAGGCTGGATTGCCGGTGGCGCTGAAATAAGTCCCCGTTGAATCGGTATAAGGCAGGTAGTTATTGACCCCGCTGGCCACCACCGCAAACCATCTGTAAGTCGCTGGCAAGGTGCTTGCCGCGCTGGTCCGCACTTTGATGATTTTGGGGCTACCCACCACATAACCCATGTCGGGATCATCACTTTTTGTGAACTCCCAAAGCACACTGGAAGCTGAAAATGCTGCCGGGTTTGTGACATCAAGCGCATAGACACCCGGCCCACCCGCCCCAGTGCCGCCCACCAAGACGGTTTTCCAGTCGGCAGCGGTGCCAGAGGTGCCAAGTTGCGCTTCGGCGACTGTGGGTGTCGCGTCCACATAAGCTTGGTGGTTGGTGTTGTAAGAGCCGGCGGTGAGAGCGGCTAATTTGGGCCCCATCCAGCTGGGAATGTAGCCAAACAACTCAGCGCCATTGCTGGCATTGAAAGCGTGCAACATGCCATCGTTGGCGCCCACAAAAATGGCAGCCGTCCTGCTGATGTTGCTGCTGTAAAAAGACCGGTATGCCTCGGTGCTGGGCGTGATGTTCAAAGTGGGCGTGCCGGAATAGACAATGCCAGAGTTGACAATGTCGCCCAATACCTGTGCCCGGGCTCTAAAAGGCGCCCCCTCTTTTGACCTGTCGCCCCGCAGGTAATTGACCCGATCCGGACCCAGTGCATCGGCTGTCGAGCTGGGCGTTGTTTTGCTGAGATGGGCCTTGATATCCGCATCCAGACTGTCCCAGGTGAAATTGCTGGCGACAGGCGTAACGGCTTTCCCGGTTCGGCCCATCACAATAGTACGGGAAGCTGCAGATCTCGCGGAAAGCTCAGTGGCCGCTGTCCACAATGGGGTCGGATCAATGCTCGCCGTGCTCGTGGCCGTCAAATTCAAAGGTATGGCCGAGACATCACCGCTCCAGCTAAAGCTGTCAAATGCGCCCTGATAAACAAGGCTGCCGGAGGGACTCAGGGTTTTATTGTCAACCGCACTCTTGGCAATACTGCGTGAGCCTGTTATTGAGCGACTGAAAATGGCGTCAAAAGCGCCTAAAACAGCGCGCGCGTTGCTTGAAAGGTAAAACGTGCTGGCATCGCCGGGGTTGGCCGGATCTTGCCAAACATTGTTGTCGACCGTGCCGTCCTGCCGCCGGAATGGGTTGCCATAGTTGTTAAAACTGACGTGCGTTGAATTGGCCTGGGCCGTCTCAAAACCGCCGTATTTGGCTGCCCTGAAAAAGTGGTTGCGGGTTCTGCGGAAAATCGGATCGCTTGACTGGCTTTCTTGGTTCACATCAAAAAGTAGTGTTTTGACACGCAGGCCGGGCCGTTGCAGGGTCGGTTGTGCTGTCCAGCTCTTGCCGCGTATGTCTTGCGTGTGCGCCCAGTAGGCCTGCCCCGCAAGGAGGTCGATGCCGTTGTAGCCAATGCCGGAAAGGGAGTTGGGCGGGTTGGGATTGCTGGTGGTTCGCGATACTCCTTGGCCATCGGTGTAAACAGTGCTGCGCCCCGCTTCAAAATCGTTAACGATCCGGTTCCAATAATTGAAATCAGGCAAGTTGTTGGCCGTGTTCGCGGCACGGGTCAACAAGCGTTTGCTGTCCAAATTCTGGATATCGCCCACCACCACGATGTTCGCCTTGAGGCAGCTGTAGTCTTGGCTGGGCGAGCGTCCCCCGCCGTAAGGGTCTGTCCAGCTGGTCAACACGGGAAAACCATCGTACATCGAAGGGCCCAAGCCGCTTATCGCAAGATCTGTCGGGCCCAAGCCTTGCAAATAACGCAGTGCCTCCCCATACAGCTCACCCACTGGGTCATAGACCTTGTAACGCCCCTGTACCGGGCCGATACGGCCAAACTTGTTCAAGTAATTGATCACCCCACTGATCGCGGGGGACTGGGTGGTGTCGCGGTCTGGATTGGTGAGAAAGACGCCCGTATTGGCGTCCCATTCGGCATTGGCGTTGCCGCTGCTCGGCGTATTGTCAATGCCGTTGATGTCAAATGTTTTGGCGCCGACATACTTCATGGGCACGCGCAATACGCCGCCATAGCGGCCACCGTCGTAGCTGGATGTTTGATCCATCAGGTAACCAAAAGCGGCCAATCGCATTTGAGTGCTGTATTTTTGAATACTGCCAGTGGGTTTGTAAAAGCCATTGGGTTGCTGAGTGCAAAAGGAATAATCTCGCACGTCAAGCAGCGTTTTGGCTGAATCAACATTGCAAACCTGAACCCGGGCGTAGAAAAACCCGTCGCTGTTAAGCGTTCCCCCGAGCGCATAGTTGCTGGTGTTGCCGCACCCGCTGCTGGGGGCTGCTACAGAGGTCGCACTCGTACTGATGCCAAAAAATATCTGATTCAAGGTGTTGGCAACCACAATGTCTGCACCTGTTGCAATTGAGTTTGTTGCAGCAGTGCGCATGGCTGTTGGTACCGCGCCAAGATAATTGCCGCTGTCTTTGGGGACGCTTTTCACGGGAAAGTAAGAGCTGTTATTCCACATGCAAATGGGATCACCGTTGGGCAAGACGGCACGCTGCAAGATCGTCAAACTGGCCGAACTGGTGCCGGTGTCTATCAGCCTGTCGCCCCCTGACAAAGCCAAACGCAGCAGGTCAATCGCCGAGCCGGACGCAAAATTCAAGAAGTTGCCGCTAAAGCCATCCATCGCGCCGGTGCACCGGCGGGAAGTCGCCGCCCCCAGTCTGTCAAACCTTTTGTAGTCACTGTAATTGGTGGCCGTAGTGGCTGCTTCAGCGGGGGCGTTGTTGTAGCTGTAGCAGCTGTTGGCGTCAAAGTAACCCAGGTACTCCTGGCTCACGCTGTAGACTGTGCCTGGATGCTGGGCACCAACCGTCGCAAACTCGACCGAGAGGGCCAGGACCCATGTCGGCTTGTCCACGGCGGCAGCACCGTAAAGGGGGTCCTGGGACAGCACTATCGGCTTGATGTTCGGCGCAGACTGGCTGAAGGCCACGAACGTGCCTGTTGCCGCAAGCAAGACGATGAGACAAGTCAACCAGAATTTGTTGAAGACAGGCCAACCCATCGCAGCGCCGGTGAGTTTTAAAAGAGGGGTCATTGATTGCTCCTGCCTTTAATGTCGGTACACCATCTGGACAACCGCTTGAATGTCATCCCTTGGACCGAAACCCATGGACGTCACTCGGAACACAAATTTTGGTGATGGATCGCTTCGATCCCGGCTGGCAGAGCCGGCACCGAACGAATCCGCAATGGCCTCGATGACATAGCGCGGCTTTTTGGCGGGTTGAAAACCGGAACTGCCTGCCTGAAAGGTTTGGCCGGTAAAGGTGCCATATTCGGTTGTGGGGGCGCTGTTACCGGTCAGTGTGAAGTCGGGCAGCAGCCAGGCTGCTTTGCCACTGGTTGACATGTTGCAAAGGCCTTGACTGTTTCCCGAGGTCCCGCATCCATTCACAAAGGAACTCAAACTGGTTTGCGGCGTGAAGACGCTGCGCCTGCTGGATGTTCCGGGGCCGTAGAGGTCGATTTCCGCATCGATCAAGCCGGCTTCGGCTGATTGCCATGCGATTTGGTAGTCCCTGTCATTGCGCGCGCCGCGCTCACTCATGGTGGAAATCTGAATACCCGCAATGCCCAATATGGAAACGACGGTCAAAATGATCATGACCACGATCAAAGAAGCGCCCGCTTGCTGACGCCGCACATGCGAATCGACACTTTCCCCAAAAAGAGGTCTTTTCAATTTACAGTCCTTGCTCATTGCGCAAATGGATGGTGAAGGTGACCACTTGGCGCAGTCTTGAATCCGCTGCTGGCGTAAACACCGTGCCAGGGTCAGACGCTGACGACAGGGCCGAGCCAGCAGTGCCGCCCGACGCGCCAACAGCACCCCCAAAGGGGTAATAGGTTTGTGCCAATGTCTCCTGCGCGGAACCAAGAGATCCGCGAATCACCATGCCAATCCTGATGCTTCTGACTCGCCGCCAGTTCGCATTTGTTTTGCTTCCGTCTGGATCAGGCGTCACTGCAAACTGGTCTGCCCGCAAATAGTTGGTGGCAACGTTGCTGGGGGGGGCCGTGACCGGCGTGTTGGCTATGACACCATCAACCCCATAGAGCACCTGAAAGTTTTCGACGCCTCTGACAATCGGTTGCTGGGTAAAGTTGCTGTCAGTCCTGCACATCAAGGCGGGCTCATTGTTATTGTCAAGGCCGACAAACAGGATGTTCGCGAAGCGATCGTCACGGTCGGCGGGCAGCCCGGCAGTCGGGTTGCCAAAACAGTCAATCATCGATTTGTCAGACGTGAATGCCCCGACGTAGGGCGCAGAGGTCTGGTATCGCAAAACAAGAACATCGCTGCCATAACCCACCGTGCTGGGACCGGTTCGCGGTAATGCTGAATTGAGTGGGTCCGATGCGCTGGAGGTCGAGTTATTGAATCCGAAAACATTCGGCGGCGGATTAGGTTGATCGTTGGTGGTTCTGGGGCTCCCTGCAAAGTCAATGCTGCTATAGCCTGTTTGAACGCCCAGGCGCTGTATCAAATCTGTCGCAAATCGGGCGTTGTCGCGCAGTTGCGAGGCCGCGTCAACTGTCGTAAAACCTTGCCTGCTAACAATGAGTGCGGAGATGGCCGCAAGGGCGATGACCGCACTGATCGCCAAGGCGACCAACAATTCGACCAGCGTCAAACCCAAGCTTCGTCTGCGCGAACAAGATCTCGCCGCCTGGTTTTTGAACATGCTGGGCAATCTTGTTTTTGGGCTCATACGGTGTTTCCCGGCGTTACCGGAATCACGATGGTCGGGACTGATCCTTCGCCTGTAGCACGGGCAAAAGCGTTGTTACCTGTCCGGGAGCGGTCGGTCAAGCCGCGTGTCCAGCCGATTTTGATCACCGTCGTCGCGCCGGTGCCAGCTGTTGTGCAAGCCCAGGTCGGCAGTCCGTTAACGAACGGTTGTGAATCAACGCAAACTATCACCCGAGCGCCTGGCAACTCTGCATCCACCCGCGCCAACCATTCTGTCATTTGCGCATTCGCAATGGCTGTCGTGCTGGCGCAGCGCGTGGTGTCTGATGCCACATTCAGGCAGTAAGAGGGACTGGCTGCCGTCAGAGGTGAGCTGAAATCGCCCAGATAGGGGTTGTCGGCAAGTACCGTCTTCAAAGCGATGTCTTTGTTGCCGCGCATCATTTCTGCCAACTCGCGTGCCAGGCCAAGCGCGCTCGATTGCAGCCGCGCGTCCCGATTGGCCTGAAGGGCTGCTGCTTGAAGGCCGACCATTCCCAACAACCCAAATGAAAGAATGATGATGGAAATCAAAACTTCCAAAAGAGAAAAGCCTTGCTGCACCGCCCGCCCGCCCGCCAGTTGCTTGTGGGTGGCCCAAGGGGGGTTGATGGGTGTGATGCGCGGCAAATCCATTGGTAAATGTTATGGCAACTTGCTGGCTGCGCTCATGCCGCTTGTCTGTCCAGGCGCGCCACTTGTCACGATGAAAGTCGGTCTCGACTTTCTACCGCCTGACCTCATCGACCAGCGCCCGAAACTCATCTATGTCTTCAAAGCTGCGGTAGACGCTGGCAAAACGCACGTAAGCCACCTTGTCGAGCTTTTTGAGTTCACGCATCACCAGTTCACCCAGCCGGGTGGACGGGACTTCCTTCAGGCCCAGGCTGAGCAGTTTTTCCTCGATCCGCTCGATGGCCGAGTCGATCTGCTCGGTGCTGACCGGGCGCTTGCGCAGGGCCAGGTTCATGGAGCCCAGGATGTTGGGGCGCTTGTACTCGATGCGCCGACCGTCCTTTTTGACAATGGCCGGGAAGGCAACGTCCGGGCGCTCGTAGGTGGTAAAGCGCTTTTCACACGCGCCGCACTGGCGGCGCCGGCGTATGAAGTCTGCGTCTTCCGAGATGCGCGTTTCGACGACCTGCGTCTCAAGGTTGCCACAAAATGGACACTTCACGCGGTCACCTTGCCCGGCTTAACGATAAACCGGGAACCGGCTGGTCAGCGCATGCACCTTGGCCTTGACGGCTTCGATGTTGGCGGCGTCGCGCGGGTTGTCCAGCACGTCCGCAATCAGGTGCGCTGTCATGCGTGCTTCTTCTTCTTTGAAGCCGCGCGTTGTCATGGCGGGGGTGCCAATGCGCACCCCGCTGGTCACCATTGGCTTTTCGGGGTCTTTGGGAATGGCGTTTTTGTTGATGGTCATGTGGGCGCTGCCCAGCACGGCCTCGGCTTCCTTGCCGGTGATGTTTTTGCTGCGCAAATCAACCAGCATGACGTGGCTTTCGGTGCGGCCGCTGACAATGCGCAAGCCGCGCTGCACCAGCGTTTGAGCCACGACCACCGCGTTTTTCAAAATCTGGCTTTGGTAGTTCTTGAAGCTGGGCTCCAGTGCTTCTTTGAAAGCAATGGCCTTGGCGGCAATCACATGCATGAGCGGGCCGCCTTGCAGACCGGGAAACACGGCGCTGTTGATGGCTTTTTCGTGCTCGGCCTTCATCAAAATGATGCCGCCGCGCGGGCCGCGCAGGCTTTTGTGGGTGGTGGAGGTCACCACGTCTGCGTGCGGCACCGGGTTGGGGTATACACCGCCGGCAATCAGCCCTGAGTAATGCGCCATGTCCACCATGAAAATCGCGCCAATGTCCTTGGCTACTTTGGCAAAACGCGCAAAGTCGATGTGCAGGCTGTAGGCCGATGCGCCCGCAATGATCAGTTTGGGCTTGCTGTCGTGGGCTTTGCGCTCCATCTCGTCGTAGTCGATTTCTTCATGGGCGTTCAAGCCATAAGACACCACATTGAACCACTTGCCGCTCAGGTTCAGTGGCATGCCATGGGTCAGGTGGCCGCCTTCGGCCAGGCTCATGCCCATGATGGTGTCGCCTGGCTTTAAAAAGGCCAAAAACACCGCCTGATTGGCAGACGCGCCGCAATGAGGCTGCACGTTGGCGGCGTCCGCGCCGTAAAGCCTTTTCAGGCGGTCAATGGCCAGTTGCTCGGCAATGTCCACAAACTCGCAACCGCCGTAGTAGCGTTTGCCGGGGTAGCCTTCGGCGTATTTGTTGGTGAGCTGGCTGCCTTGGGCCGCCATAACAGCCGGGGAGGCGTAGTTTTCGCTGGCGATCAGCTCGATGTGCTGTTCTTGCCGGGCGTTTTCAGCCTGGATGGCGGCAAAAATTTCGGGGTCGGTTTGTTCAACCAGATCATTGCGGTGGTACATAAAACACTTTCTCAGGCAGTCTGTAAAGACGAGATCCCTGTCATCTTCAAGATGATGCAAGGGCTGCCCAGGCGAACGGCGGAACACCAAAAACCGACTTTCAGCCGTTGTTGGCGGTACGCTTCCCAGTGGTGTCCCACGTCAGCCAGTGTGACCTCAAGGTCGTTTGGCCTATCGCCAGTTGCGTACTTTTGAAGTGTACCGCAGCACTGCTGCGACCCATGCTTCAAGAAACCAATGCCGCCACTTTGTCGGTGCTTTTGATGTCGGTATCGGCGGGCTCCAGCTTCACAGGCATGCTGCGCAAGGCAGGGGGCACATTCTTGCCACTCACCACCGCCAGCAGTCGGGCGTGCTCGGCCATCACCTTGCTGGCATAGCCGCCGTCGTCTGTGTTGTTGCCAGCGCCTACATAAAACTTCAGGCCGCCTTCAATCGAACCGGCTTTGCTGATGCATTCCTGCAAGACCTTGACGCCCACCCGCAAATTGGTGACCGGGTCGAAAGCCGCAAACTTGCCACCAAAGTTCTCATATTTGTCGCGATGAATCTTGGTCATCACCTGCATCAGCCCCTGCGCACCCACCGGGCTTTGGGCAAACGGGTTGAAACCTGACTCGATCGCCATGATGGCCAGGATCAGTGTGGGGTCGAGTTTGGCCTTGACGCCAATCTCGAACGCTTCAGACACCAGTACGCTCAGGGGCTCAGGCGCCACGCCATACCTTCGGGCCAGCCAGAAGGCCAGGGCCGACTGTTGCTTGGGCAAGTCTTTGGGTTCGGCTGCGGTGGCGCGGTCAATGGCATCGGGTTCGGTGTGGCCGACCGCTGCATCGCGCCTGTCTTGCAGCCACGTCATGAGTTGGGATTCACCCGCCTCACGCAGGTCTGGCCGGGCTGTCAGGGTGATGATGGCAAACACCAGGCCCAGGCCCAGCAGGGCAAAGCTGTTGTGCGTGATGTCGAAAAACCCCTGGGCGATGTCATGCGCCACGTTTGCCGCACTGCTGCGCGTCTCTAGCAAACGTTTTCGGGCGGCCAGCCTGAACCTTGAAAATACTGTTGTCGTCATAGCACTCCTTGTCGAACGCCCGGGCTTTCAAGCCGCTGGCGCAGATTTTTGAGTCGCCACCCCGGCAGACCTGACCGCAAGGGGCAGGTGGCGTAGTTGGATGTTGACCCGTTTTGACCTGGCCGGCACAAAGCGGGCAGCGGTCGAGATGTTCGGGTTGCCCCCTAGTTTATGGGGCTGGACGGATTTTAAAAGCCCCTTTAATAACCTGTCAATAATAAAAAAGTTGTTTGATATAACGATTGTAGTTACTTATGACCCGCATTTTCACTAAAAGATCAGAAATCAATCGCTTGCAGCCTTTCTTGTGTCAAAACTTTCAGTCGCTGCGGCCTGATGCATGCTTTTGAAGATCGTGCAGCATCTAGGCCAGCTGCCGACCCCTGTGGGCTCGGTCTGCCGGGGTTTTTTCATGGGTGCTTGCATCAGTTTATCTTTCGGGCGAATGGCCGCAATGCTTTAGCCACGACAGTCAAAGGCAATCAAAGGCAATCAAAGGCCGGCCAGTGCTGGCTGATCACGTCGAGATTGAAAACATCGTCCTGCTGTGAGTTGATTTAGTCCCGGCGGATAAACCGCTGCTAAATCAGCGAAAATACGCGCTTCGCGTTTTAAACGCATTTTCATTTTTTACCTATACGCCCCGCCGTTTTCAAGCCAACGGCCCGCGCCCCACATGTTCAAATCATCCAAACCCGCTCCAGCCCTTGTCAACGTCGCCAAGACAACGCCCAAGTCAGACGCGCATCCGCTGGACGGCCTGACGGGCGGTGCTTTTTCTGCCCCCACGTCTGGCGAACGAACAGCGCGCATTCGCACTTGGCTGGCGACTGAGCCTGCCGCCGAGCAGATGGCCGATGTGTACAAAGACCTGGCCAACCGCGATAAGGGCGCGGCCAAACCACTCAAAGAAAAGCTCGATGAGCTCAAACGCAGCAAGGGGCAAGAAGCGATCGCCGCGGAATGGGCCGACAAGGCAAATACCCTGCTGTCTGTTGGCAAGCTGAACCTGGCCGATGCACTGGCCTGGCAGCGTGATGCCGCCAAAGCCGGTGCGCCCCTGTCCAAGGAGCCTCTGGCGACGGTCAAGGTCAAGCTGGCCGAGCGGGTGAAAACCATTGAAGACCTGCAGCACCGCACCCAGGTGCAGCGCGAAGCTGCTGTGCTGATTGCCCAGCGCATTGAGGTGCTGTCCATCAAGCCATGGCGCGATGCGCAAGCGGCGCTGGAGTCGCTTGCACCGGACGTGGCGCATTGGCAAGCCCAGGCTGACGAGATTGCCAGCGATGCCAACTGGGCCAGTGTGGATGCCAAGTTCCCACCGCTGCTCGATGCCTCACGCGGTCAGCTGCTGGCCGTGTGGGAGGCCTTTGGTGCTGCGATTGCGGTGGCTGTCAAGGCGTCTGAAGACAACGCCGCTCCCTTGCCAGCTGTGCCGGTGTGGGCTGACGAGCTGCGCGCAGCGCGTGGCGTGCCGGTGGCACCGCAAGAAGCCCGCCCCGACGGACGACCCGCCAAGGCCAAAATCGACCCTGCTGTGCTCAAAGACATGCGCGAAAAAGCCGCTGCCATTGTGCAAGCGGCCATCGCCAGGCTGGAGCATGAAGTCGGCGAAGGCCACGGCAAAGCCACCCCTAAAGTGGCCGCCGAGCTGCGCGACGCACTGAAACAAAACATTCGCAACATTGACACCAAATTAGAGGCCGCCGCCCACGCCGCGCTCACTGCGGCTGGCGAACTGGAAGGCTGGCAACGCTGGCGTGCAGACCAGATTCGCGAAGAGCTGGTCGGCAAGGCCGAGGCGCTGCTGGTCAAGCCGCTCGGTGGCCGCAAGCAGCAAGACGCGCTGCGCCACATGCGCGACTTGTGGAAAACATCTGACCAGGGCGGCACCCCCAACCATGCGCTGTGGAAGCGCTTTGACGATGCCTGCAACGAAGCCTACAAGGTGGTCGAGGCCTGGCTGGAAACCGTCAAGGAGCAAACCGAAGCCGTCAAAGCCCAGCGCCAGGTGCTGATCGACGAAGTCACGGCATGGGCCGATGCCAACAAAGCAAGCACCGACTGGAAAATGCACATCCGCAGCCTGAACGGCTTCGTTGAAAAATGGCAAAACGCCGGGCATTTGAGCGAAAAAGTGTTTGCAGAAGTCCAGCCAATCTGGAAGGCCGCCATGGACGCCGCCGACACACCCCTGAAAACCGCGCGCGCCCAAAGCCTTGCACGCCGCAAAGCCATGATCGACGAAGCCCAGGTGCTGGGTGCAGAACCGATGCTGCGCTTTGACGCTGTCAAGCATCTGCAGCAGCGCTGGCAGCAAGAGGCGCAAGGCGTGCCAATTGAGCGCAAGCAAGAACAAAAAATGTGGGACGCTTTCAGAAAACCCATCGATGACGCCTTTCAGCGCAAGACGGCCGAGCGTGAAAAGGCCGCGTCAGCCTTGGGTGAATACGACCGCATGGTGCTCGATGCCGCCAAAGTCGTTGAAGCCGCCACTGCCACCGGCGATGCGCAGCAGATTCATGCGGCCGCCAAGGCGCTTGAGGCGATTGTGAGCGGCAAGGTGCCTGTGCCTGCCGCCGCTGCGCCCGCGCCCGTATCAACGCCAGAACCTGAAAAAACCGCTGAAAATGCCGAAACCAGCCCATCAAACGAGGCTGCAGGCCAAGAGATACATGCGTCATCAGCTCCTGAAACAATAGCGGATGAGCCGGCCGCTCCAGCCACTGACAGCGCTGAACCAGCGGCTGAAACCGCTGCCGAGGCCGTAGCCGAAGCAGCACCCGCACCCGAACCAGCGGCACCGCCCAAGCCCGTCAAACCCATCGTCGCCATGCGTGGCGACGACCGACCCGGTGCACGCCGCGCCGAGCCAGCACCTGCTGGCCGTGGCGGCAAGTTTGGTGACCGCAGGGATTCAGGCAAACCGGGTGGCAAGCCAGGCAGCAAGCCCGGCGGGCCACGCCAAAGCACCGACAACAAGTTCGAGCCGTATCGCCCAGAACGGGAAGACCGCCCCCGTTTTGCTGACCGCGAGCAGCGCCCCGCCTTTGAAGAGCGCGGCCCTCGTTTGGGTGACGCCGCCTTCCGCGCCCAGCGCGAGGCATTTGAAGCCGCCAACCAGGCCCTCAAAAAGCTGCACGTTCAGGCCCACGGCGAAGTGCTGACCAACCTCATCACAGCCTGGGAAAAGCGCGACGCAGCCCTGCTGCCCACCGTGCAAGACCTGGGCAAGGTCGTGACCCCTGCCGTGCTGGGTACATGGTCAAAAGCCATTACCACGCCGTCAGGCAAAGACGCCGCCGAGTCGCTGCTGCGCCTGGAGATGGCCGCCGAAGTGCCCACGCCAGCCGAACACATCAGCGCCAGGCGCATGCTGCAACTGACGCTGCTGACCAAGCGCAACGCCGCCGCGCCAGCAGAAACCTGGGGCGAAGACACCGCCAAGGTACTGGCCGCAGACTTTGACGCCGCCAACGCCCGGCGCGTGCAAAACGTGCTGAAGGTGCTGCTCAAGCGCTGATCTGCTGCTGAATCAGGTTTGCACCCTTGACATCCGTTAATTCATGCCGCATGATGGCATGAAATGATGTTTAAACGTTTTCAAGGAGTAGCGCATGCTCAAGGAAGTCGGTGCCAGCGGCCAGATATCGCTGGGCAAAAAATTTGCCGGGCGCTTGTTTGACGTGGTCATTCACGAGGACGAGCGCTTTGAGCTCTTCCCCATGAAAGTTGTGCCGCAGACCCGACCGAAAAGCACCCAGCGCATACAGCCCGTCAGCGCACCCGGCGGCTGGGTTCCGCCGGGCGGCTATACCCAATGCACGCAATGGGCGCTGGATAACCGCGAAGCCCTGACGGCTTATGCGCAGCAAATCGAGGATGAGGGCACTGCCGCCGAGCAACTGGAAAGCTACCTGTCGCAGCAGTCGCGCCCAGCTCAGTCCAGCTAAAAGCACCCCATGCCGCGCTTTGACATCTACAAAAACCCCAACCCCACAGGCGCGCACGCCTTTTACCTGGACATACAGAGCGACCTGGTCACCACCGCCACCCGCTGGTGCATTCCGCTTCGCACCGCCAAGCCCGGGCAGCCCATAGTCAGCCGTGCACAGGCGCTGGTTCTGGTGCAGGGCATCAACTGCCTGATGGACACGCCCAACTTGCTGGCGGTGCCCAACGCGCTGCTGCGAAGCCCGGTGGATCGCCTTGACACGGCAGGCCAGGCGCTGGCAGAAGCGTCCGTTGAATTCATGTTGCGGGGTTACTGACGCCATGAGCCCACAAGACTTCATCGCCAAATGGGGCCCCGGCGGCCCGGCCTTTCACTTAAACGAAGAGCAGGGCGCGCAAAGCCACTTTCTTGACCTGTGTGACCTGCTGGACGTGCCCAAGCCAGGCAGTCAAGAGGGCTATTTGTTTGAAGAAAAAAGCGCCATCATTGGCGGCCGTACTGGCTATGCCGATGTGTTCAAGCGTGGTGCGTTTGCGTGGGAAAACAAAGCCCCAGGGCGCAATCTGGACACCGCGCTCAAGCAGCTCCTCACCTACAGCCTGGCGCTTAGCAACCCGCCTCTGCTGGTGGTCTGCGACCGGCTCACCCTGCGCGTTCATACCCGGTTTACGGGGCACCCGACCGAAGTACACACCGTGGCGCTGGCCGACTTCGACCAGCCCGAAAGCATCGCCCTGCTGCGCCGCATCTGGCTGGACCCAGAAAGCTTTCGCCCGAAAAAAACCAGCCGCGACATCACCGAAGCAGCCGCCAAAAGCTTTGCCACGCTGGCCGGGCAGTTGCGCAAAGCAGGCCATGACCCGCAAAAGGTGTCGCATTTTTTAACCCAATGCCTGTTTTGTTTTTTTGCGGAAGACGTGGGCCTGCTGCCTGACCGTCTGTTTGAAAAGATGATCAATGCCAAGCTGGACCTGCCCAATAAAGCAGGCTTGCTGCCCAGCGAAAAGCTTGCCCGTGGTTTGAATGCTTTGTTTCACGCCATGAACAAGGGTGATTTGTTTGGCTTGCACGACATCGTTCGTTTTAACGGCGGCTTGTTTACAAACATAGATGTTCCCAAGCTAGACATCATGAACCTCGCCGAGCTGCGCAACGCCGCCGCCCTGAACTGGTCGGCCATCGACGTGTCGATTTTTGGCACCCTGTTTGAACGCGGGTTGGACCCGGCCAAACGCAGCCAGCTGGGCGCGCACTACACCGACCCCGCCACTATTCAACGGATCATTGAGCCCGTGTTGCAGCGCCCACTGCTACAAATTTGGGAGCTTCTAGCCCATGATTTGACTGGCCTCATGGCCAAAAGCAAGGCCAAATACGACAAAAACTACAAGCTGGCACAGTCAAAATTCATCGCCTGGCTAGACCAGCTTAAAAACTACCGCGTGCTTGACCCTGCCTGCGGCAGTGGCAACTTTTTGTTCCTCGGGCTGAAGACACTCAAAGACATTGAACACAAAAGCCACCTCGACGCCGCCGCCCTAGGGCTGGACAGGCAATCGGATTTAGTCACCGGCCCGCACAACATGCTGGGCATTGAGCTGAACGAATACGCCGCCGAGCTGGCGCGGGTGACGGTGTGGATAGGCGAGCTGCAATGGCGGTTGACGCATGGCTATGAATTTAAAACCAACCCGGTGCTGGAGCCGCTGGACAACATTGAATGCCGCGATGCGCTGCTGACTTTTGAGGGTAGCCAGGCCAAGCCTGTCGAAGCGACTTGGCCGCAAGCCAGCATCGTCATTGGCAACCCGCCGTTTTTGGGTGGTAGTAAAAAGCGCCGTGAATTGGGGGATGCTTACTTTGAAGCGCTCGATTCAGTGTTTGCTGGCCGTGTGCCCGGCGGGGCTGACCTGGTTTGCTATTGGTTTGACAAAGCACGCCAAGCCATTGAAAACCAAGGCCTGGGCGCTGCAGGTTTGGTAGCAACCCAAAGCATTCGCAGCGGCAGCAACCGCGCCGTGCTTGATGCCATTCGCAACAACACCCGTATTTTTGATGCGTGGTCTGACGAGGCTTGGGTCAATGACGGCGCAGCGGTTCGCGTGTCGCTGGTCAGCTTTGGCTGGGGTGACTGCTGCTATTTGAATGGTGAACGGGTCGAGCAGATCACGGCTGAGCTGGGTAGCTCGAACGCCAGCGACATGTCGCTCGCCAAGCCGCTGATTGAGAACGCGGGCATCAGTTTTGAAGGCACTAAAAAGTACGGTGACTTTGATGTTTCGGGCGAGTTGGCTAGAGCCTGGTTGCGTCAGCCCAACCCGCACGGCAAATCGAACGCCGATGTCGTCAAGCCCTGGCGCAATGGAAAAGATCTGTCGCGTCGGCCTAGTGATACGTGGGTCATTGATTTTGGTCCGCACATGTCTGAGACGGACGCTTCCTTGTACGAAGCGCCTTTTTCTCATGTACTGCGAAGGGTCAAGCCTGAGCGGATGACAGTGCGACGTGAACGAACCAAGCGCCTCTGGTGGATTCACGAGGAGGCCCGTGTAGCCTTGCGAGACGCCTTAATCAACCTGCCTCGTTTCATCGCCACACCGCGCGTTGCCAAGCACCGCTTCTTTATTTTTCTCGATGCCACTGTGCTGCCGGATACGCGGCTGAACGTCATCGCTCGCGCCGACGCCACAACCTTCGGCATCCTCTCCAGCCGCATGCACGAGGCTTGGTCATTGGCTAACGCATCAATTCATGGCGATGGCGACGATGGTGGTCGCCCCACCTACAACGCCAAATCGTGTTTTGAAACCTTTCCGTTCCCCATCAGCGGACTTAACACCCGTGGTTCGAGCGAAGCCATCGCCAAAGCCGCCAAACACCTCAACGACCTGCGCGAAAACTGGCTCAACCCGCCTGAGTGGACGGACCGCATCCCAGAAGTCACGCCGCTGGGCATGGCCGCCAGCCCCTACCCAGACCGCATCGTCGCCAAACCCGGCCACGAGCAAGACCTGGCCGAGCGCACCCTGACCAGGCTCTACAACCAGCGCCCCGCCTGGCTGGACGCTGCGCACAAGCAACTTGACGCAACCGTAGCCACCGCTTACGGCTGGGCCGACTACACGGCAGACATGCCAGACGAAGAAATCCTCAAACGCCTGCTGGCGCTGAATTTGGAGCGTGCAGGGGACGATAAAACAATAGACACTAAAAAATAGTATCATTTAAAATGCATCGCAAGCATCAAAAAACACTGGAACTTCTCTTTGCGCGCCCTGTATCTGGCAGTGTCAAGTGGCGCGATATTGAGGCCTTGCTGGTGGCGCTGGGTGCTGATGTCACTGAGCGAGAGGGCTCGCGTGTCGGTGTCAAATTGTTTGATGATCGGCGTGTGTTTCATCGCCCGCATCCTTCGCCAGACACTGACAAGGCTGCGGTGGAAAACTTACGTAAATGGTTAGAGGTCGATGGAGTTACCCCATGAAAAATGTGATGGAAATTGATGGCTACAAAGCCTTGATAGCGTTTGATCCCGATACCAACCAGTTTCGGGGTGAGTTTGTTGACTTGAATGGCGGGGCGGATTTTTATGCGGCAGACGTGAAGTCACTCAAGCGCGAAGGCAAAGTTTCGCTCAAAGTCTTCCTTGACATGTGCCTTGAAGACGGCGTGGAGCCGCGCAAAAGCTATTCAGGCAAGTTGATGGTGCGCCTGCCGGTTGTGCTGCACGAGCGTGCAGCGGTGTCTGCCGCATCACAAGGCAAGAGCTTGAATGCCTGGCTGGCTGAGGTGGTGGCGCAAGCAGCGCCTGCTTGACGAGCGTTAAAAATAGCCTACAGACCAACAAATACTTGCGCTAGCAGCTCCTGAATATATAGCGCCCAGTTTTTGGTCAACTCTGACTTGAGCGGCTGTCAGCTGCCGAAAGCAGGCTCACGACAAGGTCAACCAAATCTCATTACGCCGCAAAAACGGCAATGAAAACGGGCTGTTGTAGCGCGACGATACCGGCTCGCCTGTGGTCGCCATACCGGCTGCCGCCAAAGCGCTGCGCAGCTTTTGCAAATGCTCTTCGTAGGTGCTTTGTGACCAGCTGCCTGAAAAGCGAATCACCGCCACCCGGCTGCCGGGCACTTCGCGCAGCTTGACGCGTGCGTCCAGTGGCTCGGGCAGGGTGGCCAGGGTGTAGCCTTTGGGCATGACAAACTGCACCAAAAAACCGCCGGGCGTGGCGGCTTGGGTGACGGGTGCGGTCATCTCCAGCTTGACCGGTGGGGCCGCTTGCTGGGTCACCGGCGCGGTCATGTCCAGCTTGCGCTCGCCTTTGTTTTTGCCAAAGATGTAGCCGCCCAGCAAGTTAAACCCCTGGCTGCCCGCCTCATTGGCCGGGCCGGGCACCACCACCTCAGCCACCAGGTAGGGCGCGTATTGCCGCACCTCAAACACGTCGTTGGTTTGCACCACGGTGTAGGCGGGCTCGTCGATGGCGTGGGCGGTTTTAGGCATAAAGGACATGAGTGTGATGAGGGCGACGGCGGTGACCAGTAAAGCCAAGCGCTGTGCCTGCTGTGTCGTGGGGTTGTGGGTCATGGTTTGAATTGTGATGGTGGACGGGTAAATCTGAACATAGTGGCCTGAAACTGTCGCTCACAGCCCTTCATTGCCCTGAGGGTTTGCGGCCCCCAGCGTGATCAGCCCTTTGCCCAGGTAGTCGTCAAACTGGATCTTCGGTATGGCCGTCAGCCCGGCAACGCCGTCGCCTGCGTCCCAGCTTAGCGTGGCGCTGTCGGGTGCCAGAGTGACCTGGATGGGGCCGATCGGTATTTCAATCGGTGCGCCTTCGCCGGGCCGGTAGGTGACGCAGCCTGCAATCGTGCCGGCTTGCGGGCTTGGCGCTGCTGGCGCTGCTGTTGATGGGCTCATGCAATTCTCCTGAAAGCTCCATTAAGGCAGCTTGCCAACGGCTGGCGTGTCAGTCAACAACGGCAATTTGCGTCAATGTGAGAAGGAATCAGCCTAGCAAGCGCGGTGGCTGGGCCAGAGCGACGAGCCTGGCTGGCTTCAAGCCTTCGCCAGTCCCTTGGTGGGCGGCGACATAAAACTGAGCTATCGACATGTTCGAACCGCATGCTGCTTAGCTACACGATACGCCGGTGGCTCGGGTGAAGGTTTGGCCTTGCGCCAGCGCCAGATTGCCTTGCGCTGTGGTGATGCGAAGGGCGTTGTCAGTCGCTTGCAAGACCAGCTCGCCGCTGCTGCCTGCCGGTACGCGCAGTTCGGTGCCGTTGATCGTGCCCGCCAGGTCACGCGTGCGGTCACGCCAGCCCAGCGTGCCTTCAAAGGTCTGGTATTTTTGCCTCAAGACAATGCTGGCCCCGCGCAGCAAGCCCGCCGCGCACCACAGGCCATCGACCCGCGCCGGTACTGTCCACAAATGGATCTTGCTTGACTTTTCAAGCCCCACCGCCTTGTTGGGAACGGGCACCACGGTTGTGCGGTCAGGCTTCCAGTCGCCCATGTCCCAGTCATGCGAGACGATGCGCGTGCCCGGCTTGAGGCCCAGCAGGGAAGGGCGCAATTGCAAATTGAACTCGGGCAACAAATACATCGTGACCACCGTAGCGGGTGCCAGGTCAGTCTTGAACAGATCCTGTTCCCTAAATTCAGTCTTGTCCGCCACGCCTGCGGTGCGCGCATTGGTTTTGCTGACTTCAACCAGGCGCGGGTCAATCTCGACGCCCAGCCCCGCCGCCTCAAACCGCTTGGCAGCCAGAATGACGATGCGCCCGTCACCTGAGCCCAGGTCAATCACATAGTCACCCCGCTTGACGCCTGCGGCGTTCAGCATCTCCAGCGTGACATTGTCTGGCGATGTGACAAAGGGTACTTCGTCGATGGGCTGGGCGCGGCTGTGGCCAGTGGCGAGCGCAAGCCAGATGGCCAACAGGGATGGTAGCGATGTGAGGTGGCTATAACGGGCTGGCATGGTGCGAGGGGTGGGGTGGGTTGATCATGAAGATACCACCGGCTGCAGGCGGCTTGAATGTGCATCAGCCAATCCTACCCGCCTTGTCGCTGGCATCAAGCCAGGTGCTGGGTGCCAAACCGTCGATTGAAAACGGCCCCACCGCCGCGCGAATCAGCCGCAGCGTTGGAAACCCCACCGCAGCCGTCATGCGCCGCACCTGCCGGTTGCGCCCTTCACGGATCACCAGTGCCAGCCATGAGGCCGGTTGCGCCTGCCGCACCCGGATGGGCGGGTCGCGTGGCCACAGCGCGGGCGGCTCTTGCATACGCTCGGCACGCGCTGGCAGCGTGATGCCGTCATTGAGTTGCACGCCCGCGCGCAAGGCCGCCAGCGCAGCATCGTCGGGTACGCCTTCGACCTGCACCCAATAGGTCTTTTCCATCTTGAAGCGCGGGTCAGCAATGCGCGCCTGCAACTGGCCGTCGCTGGTCAGCAGCAGCAAGCCTTCACTGTCGGCATCCAGGCGGCCCGCCACATACACATCGGGAACGTCAATCAAGCCCTTCAGCCCGCGCCAACGTCCTTCAGCAGTGAACTGGCTGAGGACGCCGTAGGGCTTGTTAAAGCAGATCAGGCGGGGGAGGGTTGGTTTGGGTTGCAAGGCTTGGCCATCAGGCTGACGTTGTCAGCCCGGTATGTTCTGCCTCGTCCAGCGCACGATGTCGCTGGCGCTCATGGCACCGGCCTGGCGGGCCACTTCGCGGCCATTGACAAACAGTGCCAGCGTCGGAATGCTGCGGATCTGATAGCGCGACCCCAGCGCCTGCTGGGCCTCGGTGTCAACCTTGGCCACGCGCACTGCAGGCTCCAGCTGGGCGGCGGCCTGCACATAGCCAGGCGCCATCTGGCGGCACGGACCGCACCACGGCGCCCAAAAATCCACCAGCAGCGGCACCTGGTTGCGCAGCAAGTGCTTGTCAAACGCAGCCTCGGCCAAGTCAACGGGCTGGCCATTAAACAGCGGCTCCTTGCACTGCCCGCAGTTGGGCGCGCTGGCCAGCTGGTCGGCTCGCACGCGGTTGGTGGTGTGGCAATGGGGGCAGACGATGTGCAGGGATTCAGTCATGCGGTCTAGCTTGTGGCTGGTGGGGTGGAATGCAAGGCCTACCGTGCATGGGCGATCACGTCAGACGGGGCTAAGGCCTTGATTTCACCGCGTCGGTAGGCAGGGCGCTGACCCCCTGCATGATCTTCAGGGAGCACAGGCCCGAGTCGGCACGAAACAAAAGCGGCAGTGGAGTCAACGTGGCTGCCATTGCCAAGACCCGCTCCAAGTTGAGTTCAGTCTCCAGCGCCGAGTGCTTTACGCCAGGACGCAAGGCCAGCTCCAGGCAGTAGCCCAAAGAGCCCAGATAGGTGGCGCTGGGGGTGAAACCGTCCACGCCTTGGCAGGTGCGTCCAACAGGTCAAGGCGCTGTATCTGGGGCATGGCGAGGAGGCCATTCATGCCTGAGTTGCTGAAGGTGGACGGCCTGAGCGCTGGTTATGGCGAGGCGGTGGTGCTGACCCCCAAGCTGCTGCTGGACAGCCTGCTGGGTGTGGCGCGGTAGACCTTGTGGGTAACATGGGGCGCTATGACCTTGCCGACGCCAGCATTTCAATATCCCCGTTTACTCACCATCGCCGGCTCTGACAGCGGCGGTGGCGCAGGCATTCAGGCTGACCTGAAAACCTTCGCCGCGTTGGGCTGCTTCGGCATGACGGCCATCACGGCGCTGACGGCGCAAAACACGACAGGTGTGCGCGCCATTCATGGCGTACCGCCCGACATGCTGACAGACCAGATAGATGCGGTGCTGCAAGACATTGGCGTTGATGCCGTCAAGATTGGCATGCTGCATTCCCCCGAAATTGTGCAGGCGGTTGCCAGCGCCATTGACCGGCACGCCTTGCCGCATGTGGTGCTGGACCCGGTGATGGTGGCAACCAGTGGCGCGGTGCTGATCGACAGCCCGGCCATTGCCGCGCTGGTGCGTGAGCTGTTTGGCCGGGCGGTGCTGATCACGCCGAATTTGGACGAAGCCTCGCTGCTGGTGGGCCGCACGCTCGCCAGCGAGGCTGACATGAAAACGGCAGCACAGGAGCTGCTGGCCAAAGGTGCCAAAGCCGTGCTCATCAAAGGCGGCCATTTGGCTGGCGATGTGGTCAGTGACCTGCTGCAGATGGCTGGCGCGGCACCGCACTGGATGCGCGCCCCGCGCATTGCCACCGCCAACACCCACGGCACAGGTTGCACGCTGTCATCGGCGATTGCTGCACACCTTGCACTTGGGCTGTCGCTGGTCGACGCTGTAGAAGCCGCCAGGCACTTTGTGCGCGGCGCGCTGGCAGCCGGTGCCAGCGTTCAAACCGGGCAGGGCAGCGGGCCCTTGAACCACGGCTTTGCGCCGCAACCGATGCGGCTCAAGCCAATAGTGGCTTAGGCTTTTGAGCTGAATCGCGCATCAGCTTTGCCAGCACAAAGGTCAGCACCAGCGTTGGAATAGCCGAGCCCCAGGCGGGTGCCAGGTTCGCCATCGCATGGTAAAAAACCACGCCACTGAACCAGATCAACACAGCGCTGTAGTTCACAGGCCGTTCAGTGACCAGAGCCGCTACGTTGGTTTTCCCGGCCAGCCGCGCCAGAATCACCCCGTACAGCGGGATAAAAACCGAGCTGAGCATCAGCAAAAACGGCTCCAGCGCATGCATGGGCAGCACCAATGCCAGGGCCGTGCAGACGGCGGCAAAGCCAATGCCAATCTTGCGAACAGACCAGCTCGGCTTCAAACTGTGGCCTGCCACAGCGCCTGAATACACGTCACCGTAGGCGTTGTCCACCTCGTCGATCAAAATCAAACCAAGTGCAATCAGGCCGCCCTGTGCCAGCAGCAGTGCCGCCACCAGGTCAGTGCTCGGCGTGGTGATGGCGATCAGCACGCCCAGCAAATAGCACCAGACATTGGCCACCGCATAACCCAGCCAGGTGCCGCGCAGGGTGCTGCGCCCGCTCAGGCCGTGCCGCGCAAAGTCTGCCACCAGCGGCAGCCACGATATCGGCATGGCAATCACCAAGTCAAGCGCCTGCATGGTGCTCATGCCGCCCGCGCCGGGCTTGTTCCAAATCTCGCTCAGCCCCTGCGCTTGGGCCTTGCCCAAAAACTGCCAGGTCAGCCACAGCAGCGATGCCATCACCAGCGGCAGGCCAAACCGGCCAATGAACTTGCGCACCAGGCGGGTCATGCTGCCCGATATCAGCGCCACCAGCACCGCGCCCCACAGCAGCGTCGCCAGCACGGGCCACCAGTTGGCCGCATAACCGCCGCCTTGCCGGGCAATGGCCATCGTGCCGTCGCGCATCACCACCAGCTCAAACGTTGTCCAGCCGACCAGCTGCGCAATGTTCAGCAGCACCGGCAATTTGGCAAAGCTCGAACCGTAAGCAGCATGCATCAGCCCCGAGCTGGACAAACCCGTGTCGCAACCCAGCTTGGCCGTCCAGGCCAGCATGCCCGCCCCCAAAATTGACCCCAAAACAATGACGAGCGCCGCCTGCTGCGGCCCCACGGCAGGTACAAGGTACGCCCCCACCTGCATCACCAGCAGGCCAACGCCCAGGCTTAGCCACAGCGCCGTGTGGTCACGAAAGCCAAAAGAACGATCAGCCGATGGCAGCGGGGTGAGGGCGGTGTTGGCGGGGGAGTTTTGATCAGCAGACATGGTGTTTTAGAGCTTGTAGAGTGTTGACGCAGAAAATTTATTCTAACGGTATTAAAGGAATCAAATCGGCCCCTAGCCCAATATATATATGCGCTAGCAGCTACTGAATTAATAGCGAATGGTTTTTACCTTTTGGCGTCGGGTTCAGGCACAAAGTGCAAAAAATCCAGTCCTGCATCCTCGCCTTGCCCCAATTTTGGATACCGCGCAAACCCCGCATCAAACGAGCTTGGCGATCTGTCCGATTTGTAAATCAGACAGCGTTTGTAGCCGTTCAGGCGCAAAGCTTCTCGCTGTTTCAACGCGATTGTTGGTGGCGATCAGAACGATCACGGCAACGGGCAGCTCTTCGGTTTGTTGGTAGGTTGCGATGGAGCGGTTCGTGCGTGATGCCCTGCAAGCTCAAAACCCAAGGCGCGGGGGACTGATGTTTACTGCGCCACCCAACCACCATCCATGTTCCAGGCCACACCCCGCACATTGTTGCCTGCTGGGGAGCAGAAAAATACCGCCAGCGCGCCCAGCTCTTGCGGGGTGGTGAACTGCAGCGATGGCTCTTTTTCAGCCAGAAGCTGGGTGGTGGCGGCCTCCATGGTCATGTTGCCTGCTTTGGCGCGGTCGTCGAGTTGCTTTTGTACCAGCGGCGTCAGCACCCATCCGGGGCAGATCGCGTTGCAGGTCACGCCGCTTTTGGCGTTTTCCAGTGCGGTGACTTTGGTCAGGCCGACGATGGCGTGTTTGGAGGCGACGTAGGCTGACTTTTCAGCCGAGGCCACCAGGCCGTGGGCCGAGGCCACGTTGATGATGCGGCCCCAGCCTTTACCGCCGTTGGCCGCCTGCATGGCGGGCAGTGCCAGGCGGGTGGCGTGAAAGGCGCTGGACAAATTGATGGCAATGATGGCGTCCCACTTGTCGACCGGGAAGTTCTCGATACGTGCCACGTGCTGAATGCCTGCGTTGTTGACCAGAACATCGACCCGACCAAACTCGGCGGCGGCGTATGCCATCATGTCAGCAATCTCGCCGGGCTTGCTCATGTCGGCTCTGTGATGCGCCACTTTCACGCCGTAAGACGCGCCTGCCGCAGTAATTTCAGCCTTGGGCGCATCCACATCGCCAAAGCCGTTCATGACGACGTTGGCGCCTTGTGCCGCCAGTGCCTTGGCGATGCCCAGGCCAATGCCGCTGGTTGAACCTGTCACGAGTGCTGTTTTACCTTTGAGCATGATGCGCGTTTCTCCGTATGATTGAATGAGCCGTCAAGCCATTATCAAGTTTTTATCAAGCCTTAAAACATGACCTCTCCTGATTTGCAACCCAGCCTTCAATACGTTCAATGCCCGCCTACCGCAGGGGTGCAAGACATCAGCGCGGTCGGCCACCGCATGGCTTATTGGCAGTGGGGCAACCCCAAGGCGGCGCACGTGGTGCTGTGTGTGCACGGCCTGTCGCGTCAGGGGCGTGACTTTGATGTGCTGGCTTCGCACCTGGTGAAAGCTGCTCAAGGCGAGATTCGCGTGATTTGCCCGGATGTGGTGGGGCGCGGTGAAAGCGATTGGCTGAAAGACCCGATGGGCTACCAGATACCGAACTACGCCGCCGACATGCTGGCGCTGCTGGCGCAGTTGCATGCCCAGGCGGCTATCACCACGCTGGACTGGTTTGGCACCAGCATGGGTGGCTTGATTGGGTTGGTGGTTTGTGGGCAGCCGCTTCCTGTTCCCGTTCATAAACTGGTGCTCAACGACGTCGGCCCGGCGATTGAATGGCTGTCGATTGTGCGGATTGGCACCTATTTGGGAGCACCCATCACGTTTGATTCGGTGCAGCAGGGGGCCGACGCGATGTGGGCGATTTCAAAAGGCTTTGGCCCCCATACGCCTGAAGAGTGGCTGGCGCTGTCGCGGCCTATGCTGCGGCCGGTGCCTGATGCGCCGGGCAGACTGCGCCTGCATTACGACCCAGCCCTGGCTGTGCCTTTCAAGCAGGCTAGCGAAGCGTCAACCTTGCAAGGCGAAAAAACGCTGTGGCAGTTGTATGACAACATCAGTGCACAAACCTTGTTGCTGCGCGGGGCTGACTCTGACTTGCTCAGCCCGGCGACTGCTCAGGCGATGGGCCAGCGCGGGCCCAAAGCCAGACTGGTTGAATTTGCCGGTGTGGGTCATGCGCCCACTGTGGTCGCCGCCAACCAGCTGGCCGCTGTTGCAGGCTTTTTGCTGGGCTGACAGCGGAGCGACACCCCATGAAAAGCCATGCGCCCGCCGCTAGCGCGCAAATCGTCAACGCCACGGCCAGCAGCCTGCCTGACCAGCCTCAGGCACTGAGCCGGGCGCGCGCGTTTGCCGAGCCACTGATTGCCAGCGAGACGCTGGACACAGGCGAAAACACGCTGGTGCATGCTGATGCCGTCGCCGCGATTTTGAAGGCGATTGGCGGGTCTGAGGCGATGCAGGCCGCCACCTATCTGGTCTATGCCTGCCAGCACCTGACCAAGCCTTTGGAAGTCATCACCAAAGGCTTTGGCGTGCACTATGCCGAGCTGGCGCTGGAGACCACCAAGCTGGTGAATGTGCAGCAGCAGGTGCGGGCTGCCAGGCGCGGCGACGGGCCGCCCCGAGCAAGCCTCGCCCCCTCGGGGGGAAGAGAGCTACGCGAAGCGAGCGAACGTGGGGGTCATATCCCCAAAGCGCAATTAGAAAATGACCCCAAAGCGCAACTTGAGACGGTGCGAAAAATGCTCCTGGCCTTCTCGCGCGACTTGCGGGTGGTCATGCTGCGGCTGGCGTCTCGCCTGCAAACACTGCGCTATTGCGCATTGACGAGGCAAACTGCTTCAGCCGCGCTGGCGCACGAGTCGCTACATGTGTTTGCGCCGTTGGCCAACCGCCTGGGCATCTGGCAAATCAAATGGGAAATGGAAGACCTGGCCTTTCGTTTTTTAGAACCCGACACCTACAAAAAAATCGCACAGCTGCTCGATGAAAAACGCGCAGAGCGCGAGCACTTCATGGAAGGCCTTCGCGTTGACCTGGAGGGTGAACTGAACAAAAGCGGCGTAGCAGCGCTGGTGCAGGGCCGGCCCAAGCACATCTACAGCATCGTTAAAAAAATGCGTGGCAAATCTCTTGGGTTTGAACAGGTGTTTGACATTCGGGCGCTACGAGTGATTGCGGCAGATGCAAACGGCTGCTACGCAGCGCTCAGCTTTGTGCATTCACGCTTTGCGCCGATTGAAGGTGAGTTTGACGATTACATTGCCAAGCCCAAATCAAATGGCTACCAGTCGCTGCATACCGTGGTGCGGGATGCCGAGGGCAGGGCGGTAGAAATTCAAATCCGCACGCAAGCCATGCATGACCATGCCGAGAATGGCGTTGCCGCGCACTGGGCTTACAAAGAGGCGGGTACCAAGGGTTACGCGGGCGTGTCGGCCAGCAGTGAATACGACGCAAAAATAGCGGTGCTCAGGCAGTTGCTGGCCTGGGAGCGTGACCTGTCCGGCGGCTCAAACCCGGACCAGCCCGGCCTGTTTGAAGACCGCATTTATGTGCTGACACCCGACGCTGCCGTTGTCGAGCTGCCTCAGGGCGCAACTGCTGTTGACTTTGCCTACAGTGTGCACACCAATGTGGGTCACCGCTGCCGTGGGGCGCGCATTGACGGGGCGCTGGTGCCACTGAACACGCCCTTGCAGAACGGCCAAACAGTAGAAGTCATCACCGTCAAAGAGGGCGGGCCGTCACGTGACTGGCTCAACCCCGAACTGGGCTTTTTAACCAGCCATCGTGCCAAGTCAAAAGTTCGCGCCTGGTTTAACGCCCTGGAGATGGCGCAAACCATCGCCAAGGGGCGTGAGGCGGTTGAAAAGCTGTTGCAGCGCGAAGGCAAAACCGCCGTGAAGCTGGACGACCTGGCGTCGCAGCTTGGCTTTAAGGGGGCGGACGATTTGTTTGAGGTGGTGGGCAAAGACGAGCTGAGCCTGCGCACGATTGAAAACATGCTCAAGCCGCTAGAGCCCGCGCCCACGCAAGACGACTACGTGCTGGCCAAAAAACCACGTCCGGCCTCGAGGGCCAACAACGGCGGTGTGCTGGTGGTCGGCATGGGGTCGTTGTTGACGCAGTTGGCCAAGTGCTGCAAGCCTGCTCCTCCTGACGATATTTTGGGCTTTGTGACCAAGGGCAAAGGCGTCAGCGTGCACCGTAGCGATTGCAGTAACTTTCGCAACATGGCCCACGGCAGCCCAGACCGCGTGATTGAGGTCGAGTGGAACGCGCCCAAAAACGCTGACGGCGCAGCCTACCCGGTTGATGTGGCGATTGAAGCATCGGACAGGCAGGGCCTTTTGCGAGATATCTCAGAGGTGTTTGCCAAAGAAAAAATGAACGTGATTGGGGTGCAAACGCAATCGGTGAAAGACAAATCTGGAAGCAGGGGGGGCGGCACGGCGTGGATGACGTTCACGGTAGAAGTCGCGCAGTCAGGGCGGCTCAAGCAGGTGCTGGGTGTGGTGGCAGGGGTGGCCGGGGTGCGGTCTGCGCGCCGGAAGTGATCTGCTATACTTCGAGGCTAGACTTCAGGCGCATAGCTCAGCTGGTTAGAGCACCACCTTGACATGGTGGGGGTCGTTGGTTCGAGTCCAATTGCGCCTACCAATCTTCTGGTTCGGTTTCCCTCAATGCAGGGTAAACACAGAGATTGGCCATATCCCATCATTGGCAAACTTACTTAGAATCTTCAAACGCAAACGCCATCTTGCTGGCGGCTATTGTGGTGATTCATTTACGGGAATGTTCAGTGTCAAAAACCAAAGCCTCTCTTAATTCCCCAACCGAGCAGCCCGAACAGGGCCGGGTCATCAAAAAATACCCGAACCGGCGGCTTTACGACACTGAAACCTCTGCCTACATCACACTGACAGACGTGCGGCAACTGGTGATGGACAACGTACCTTTTGTCGTGGTGGACGCCAAAACCAATGACGACCTGACGCGCAGCATCCTGCTGCAAATCATTCTTGAAGAAGAGTCGGGTGGCGCACCGATGTTCACTGAAGCGGTGCTCGCCAACATCATCCGGTTTTATGGCAACGCCATGCAAAGCTTTATGGGTGCATACCTTGAGAAAAACGTGCAAGGCTTCATGGACTTGCAGGTCAAAATGGCCGAGCAGGCCAAGGGCATGAGCCCCGAAAGTTGGGCCAAGCTGATGAACCTGCAGTCACCCATGATGAAGGGGATGATGGGCAGTTACGTGGAACAGTCCAAAAGCGCATTCACGCAGATGCAGGAGCAAATGCAAAAGCAAAGCGAGCAGATGTTGAGCGCACTGGGTCTCAAACGCTGATATTTTTAGGCTCTGAGACAATGGAGCCATGAGCGAAGTTATTTCCCCCCCCACACCCATCACCCATCAATCTGCCCCACGCGTTGGCTTTGTCAGTCTCGGCTGCCCCAAGGCGCTGACCGATTCAGAGCTGATCCTGACCCAGCTGAGCGCCGAAGGCTACCAGACCTCCAAAACCTTTGAAGGCGCAGATCTCGTCATCGTCAACACCTGCGGCTTTATTGACGATGCCGTCAAGGAAAGCCTGGACACGATTGGAGAAGCGCTTGCCGCCAATGGCCGGGTGATCGTGACGGGTTGCCTGGGTGCCAAAGCCGGCGAGGGCGGCGGCAACATGGTGCGGCAAATGCACCCAAGCGTGCTGGCGGTGACAGGCCCGCATGCCACGCAGGAAGTGATGGATGCGGTGCACTTGAACCTGCCCAAGCCGCATGACCCGTTTGTGGACTTGGTGCCTAATTCATTTGGAGTGGCAGGCATCAAGCTCACGCCGCGCCACTATGCGTATTTAAAAATCAGCGAAGGCTGCAACCACCGCTGCACGTTTTGCATCATTCCGTCGATGCGCGGAGATTTGGTGTCGCGCCCCATTGGTGATGTGCTGGTTGAAGCCCGTGCGCTTTTTGAAGGCGGCGTGAAAGAGCTGTTGGTCATCAGCCAGGACACCTCGGCCTACGGTGTTGACGTGAAATACCGTACCGGCTTTTTTGATGGCAAGCCGATCAAAACCCGCATGCTTGAATTGGTTCAAACGCTCGGCGAGATTGCCGAGCCTTATGGCGCCTGGGTGCGGCTGCACTACGTCTACCCCTACCCCAGCGTTGACGAAGTGCTGCCGCTGATGGCCACGGGCCAGGTGCTGCCGTATCTGGATGTGCCTTTGCAGCACAGCCACCCGGATGTTTTAAAGCGCATGAAGCGGCCCGCCAGCGGTGAAAAAAATCTGGAGCGCATTGCGCGCTGGCGCGAGATTTGCCCTGAGATTGTGATCCGCAGCACCTTTATTGCAGGATTTCCAGGCGAGACCGAAACCGAGTTCGAGCATCTGCTCGACTTTATGCGGGAAGCCAAAATTGACCGTGCGGGCTGCTTTGCCTACAGTGCGGTAGCCGGTGCAACGGCCAACGATATCGCGGGCATGCTGCCGATCGATGTACGCCAAGAGCGCCGCGCCCGCTTCATGGCGGTGGCTGAGGCTGTGTCCAGCCAGAAACTGCATGGCCGTATCGGCGCAACCATGCAGGTGCTGGTGGATTCAGCCCCGGCCTTGGGTCGTAAGGGCGGCGTGGGTCGTTCGTATGCCGATGCGCCCGAGATTGATGGTGTGGTCAGACTGCTGGCGCCCGAGAAAATCAGCAAAACAATGAAGGTGGGTGAGTTCACCAAGGCGCGGATTGTTGGCGTTCAGGGGCATGACTTCATCGCCATTCCGTTTTGACTTCAAGACCGTTCAGACAACAAAAAAGCCACTGGATCGCAGCGGCTTTTTGTGATGATTTTGAAAAATAAACCAACAAAAATGTTTTTGGTGCCCGGGAGAGAACTCGAATCTCCACATCTTGCGATACACGGACCTGAACCGTGCGCGTCTACCAATTCCGCCACCCGGGCAAGCCTGTGAGTGTACCATTATTCAACATTGGTCTTTGATCCAGAGATTGAAATATTTAAGCGGCATACTTTCTGTTTAAGCCGTTGAAACAACATTCGTCGTAACTTTTAGAGAGACTTTTTATTAAAACAACTCAACACAGTGCCAGCTCAACGTCTGGCCTCCTCGCAGAGTTCGAGGGCACCGTTTCTGGCCACCGTGATGGCCATGGCTTTGTGCAACGCGACGACGGGGAAGCTGATATCTATTTGCCGCCCAATGAGATGCGAGCCGTTCTGCACAAAGACCGTGTCAAGGCGCGCATCGTCCGCCACGACCGCAAAAACCGACCCGAAGGCCGCGTCACCGAAATTATCGAACGCTCGCCCAACCCCATCATCGGCCGCCTGCTGCAAGAAAGCGGTGTCTGGCTGGTTGCCCCTGAAGACAAGCGCTATGGCCAGGATGTGCTGATCCCCAAGGGGGCCATCGGTTCGGCCAAAACCGGCCAGGTGGTGGTGGTGCAACTGACCGAGCCGCCTGCGCTGTTTGGTCAGCCCGTGGGCCGCGTGAAGGAAGTGCTTGGCGAAATTGACGACCCGGGCATGGAAATTGAAATTGCGGTGCGCAAGTACGGCGTGCCGCATGAGTTCAGTGACGATGCACTGGCGCTGGCCCGCACGCTGCCTGATGCCGTGCGACCACAAGACAAGAAAAACCGGGTTGATCTGACCGACATTGCGCTGGTAACGATTGACGGTGAAGATGCGCGCGACTTTGACGATGCGGTGTATTGCGAACCCGCCAAAGTGGGGCGAGGCAAGGGCTGGCGCTTGTTGGTTGCCATCGCTGATGTGAGCCACTACGTGGAAACAGGCAGCGCGATTGACATTGACGCTTACGACCGTGCCACCAGCGTGTACTTTCCGCGCCGTGTGATCCCGATGCTGCCCGAAAAGCTGTCGAACGGTTTGTGTTCTCTGAACCCAAATGTCGAGCGCCTGTGCATGGTGTGCGACATGCTGGTGACCGCCAAAGGCGACGTGCATGCCTACCAGTTTTACCCGGCAGTGATGTTTAGCCAGGCTCGCTTTACTTACACCGAAGTCGCTGCAATTTTGGCCAATACCCGCGGGCCAGAAGCAGCGCAGCGCAAGAACTTGGTGCCGCATCTGCTTGATTTGCATGATGTCTATCAAGCGCTTTTAAAAGAGCGCGGCGTGCGCGGCGCGGTTGATTTTGAAACCACCGAAACACAAATCGTGTGCGACGAGGCCGGCCGGATTGAAAAAATCATTCCACGCACCCGCAACGTGGCGCACCGGCTGATTGAAGAGGCCATGCTGGCTGCAAATGTATGCTCGGCTGACTTTATTGCCAGTAGCAAACACGTGGGTTTGTTCCGTGTTCACGAGGGCCCAACGCCCGAGAAAAAGGACATGCTGCGCAACTATCTGAAGGCCGCGGGCATTGGCGTGACGATCAGCGACGACCCGACGCCGGGCGAGTTCCAGCAAATCGCCCAGGCCACCAAAGACCGGCCCGACGCCCAGCAAATTCATTCAATGCTGCTGCGTTCGATGCAGCAGGCGATCTATACGCCGATGAACAGCGGCCACTTTGGCCTGGCGTATGAGGCTTACACCCACTTCACCAGCCCGATTCGCCGTTACCCTGACCTGCTGGTGCACCGCGTCATCAAAGCGGTGCTGAACAAGGCCAAATACCAGCTGCCGAGCCTGCCGACGCCGGGCGAGGCTGAAGCCAAACTGTCCAAGCGCCTCGCATCCAGGGTGAAAGACCCGGAACAGAAACCGAAAAAAGCCAGCGTGGATGAGCTGGCCTGGCAAGCCGCCGGCCTGCATTGCAGTGCCAACGAGCGACGCGCCGACGAGGCCAGCCGCGACGTGGAAGCCTGGCTCAAATGCAAGTACATGCGCGAGCACTTGGGCGAAGAATTTGGCGGTGTCGTCACTGCCGCGACCGGCTTTGGCATTTTTGTCACGCTGGACGCCATGTATGTCGAAGGACTGGTGCATATCACCGAACTGGGTGGTGAGTATTTCCGCTTTGACGAAGCCAAGCAGGAACTTCGCGGTGAGCGCACCGGGATTCGCTATGCCATCGGCACGCGGGTGCGGGTGCAGGTCAGCCGGGTGGACCTGGATGGCCGCAAGATTGATTTCAGGTTGATCAATGAAGGCGAGGCGCTGCTGGCGACGACGAACCGCGCCATGAAAGACAAGACCGGCGGCCATACAGGCGAATTGCCTGCCCAGGAACGTGGTGTATCCCGTGATGGCAAAGGCAACAGGCGGGGAGGGGCTGCTGGGAACAGCTCAAGCAGGGGTTCTGGTTCTTCGTCGTCAAGTCGTACCGAGCGCGGCTCTGGTGGCTTGCTGCCGTCGCCCATCCAGGCATTGAAAGCCGCCGCCAAAAAGGCTGCGGGAAAAACGTCAAAAGCCGGGCGCAAGCAAGGCAAAAAGCCGCGTCGCTAACACGGTCTCACTCAAGCAAGGTTTTTCATGCTGATTCGCGTGCTGTCTTTCCTGCTGGAGAGTTTCTTTTTCGTGCTGATTGCAGCAGCGCTTCTGCGCGGCTGGATGAACTGGACACGCGTCAATATGCGCGCCCAACCCGGTATTTTCGTCATGGCGGTGACGGACTGGCTGGTCAAGCCGCTGCGCTTGATGCTGCCCAAAGCATTGGCGCAATCCAAAATCGACTGGGCCAGTCTGCTGGCGGCGTTGCTGTTTGCCCTGGTCTTTGGCTTGATCTGGCTGGTGCTTTTCACCATGGTGTTGGGCGACCTCGGTCTGGCTGCGCTGGAACCTGCGATGTTCCTGACCTTGCTCGGCTTGGCTTTCAAGCTGCTGCTGCGTGTCGCGCTGCAAACCTTGATGATTCTGGTCATCGGATTTGCGATTTTGTCCTGGGTGCAACCCGGCTCGCCTGCCTACAGTTTATTGGGTCGCCTGACCGAGCCGCTGCTGACGCCTTTGCGGCGCGTGGTCCCTTCAGTAGGCGGCATTGATTTGTCAGCCATTGTGTTGATACTGGCACTGCAAATCGGCTTGATGGTGCTGGCCTAAATCGAAGCGGCTAGATAGATGTGGCTAGAGTGGAGGCTGTCAGTGTCTCTGCGGGACGTGTTCTCAGCCATATGTCAGCCGCACGACCGTGCGCAAACACAGCGCTGGCAGCAGCATCAAAAGCCGTTAAACCGCCAGCAAGCTTGGCGCCAATGATGCCGGCCAGCACATCGCCAGTACCCGCTGTGGCCAGCAGGGCGTTGCCGCTGGAATTAATGCAACTGGTCTGACCTGGCGCTGCGATCACGGTACCAGAGCCTTTCAAAACCGCCACCACCTGATACATCTCGGCGAGCTTTGCTGCGGCCTGCAGGCGGTCAGACTGAATGATTCCGGTGGTGGTTTGTAGCAGACGAGCCGCTTCCAGCGGATGCGGGGTGAGCACCGTGGCAAAACCATGTTTATCGCGTGCCGCCCTTGCTTTAAGCAAACTTTGAAGCTGCGGATCGTTCGCAATGGCATTGAGCGCATCGGCATCCAGTACCAGTCGGTTTGCCACCGACAAGACCTTAGGTAAAACCCCTTTGACGGCATCGCCCGCGCCGCAGCCACACACCACCACTTGCGTACGCAAATCGAGTGCATCGGGGCTACGGAACATCAGCTCTGGCTGGAGTGGATTGACGGTGATTGCGCTGTCGCCCAGCAAAGCCACAAATACCCGTCCAGCACCGGCATGCAGCGCTGCGCTGGCGGCTAGCAGGGCAGCGCCCGCCATGTGGCTGCTGTGCCTTGATTCGCCCCCCAAAATGGCGACATCGCCAAAGCTGCCTTTGTGGCTGCGGTGCATCCTTTGCTGCCGGACACAGCCGTCTGCACCTGACAGCCTGGCGCTGGGCGGTTCCGTGGCTGTCAGGTCTACGCCCAGGTCGTCAAACCACACCTGGCCAGCGTTGTCACGGCCTTCACCCGTGAACAATCCGGGTTTCAGGGTCAATAAAGCGAGGGTAAATCGTGCTCCAGACCAATAGATATCTGAGCGAGCAGCTCCTGAATCTATAGCAATTTTTGTTCCTGAGTAGACGCCCGTGTCGGCATTCAGTCCACTGGGCAGATCCACTGCCAGGCAGGGTGCGGCGCTTTTCGCCATCACGTGCAGCCATTGCAGCATGCGCTCTGTGCCTTGGCGTGCAGGGTCAAGATTTCCACCAATCCCTAGCAGCGCGTCAATACAAAGGTCAAAATTTTGCGCTGGCCCTTCAGTCAGAGTGACACCGGCCGCGACAGCTTTTTGATGGGCGGCTTGAGCATCGGGAGGAAGGGCGTGTTGGCCTGTACCGGTCCATGTCACGACAACTCGCTTGCCCCACTGGTGCAGATGCGTGGCCGCCTCAAAACCATCGCCACCGTTGTTACCAGGCCCACAAGCGATCCAGATGCACCGGGCATGCGGGGCAACAGCCATGGCCAAACGAGCCACTGACAAACCCGCCCGCTGCATCAGGGTGTGGGGCGGCAGGGTGCTGGCGGCACGCTTTTCAATGCGGCGGGTGGCGGCCGCGTCAAAAAGCAACTGGCTGTGGGCCGTGGTGATTTGCCGGATCACGCGGCGGCCTTTTGCGCTGCTTTGGTCTGGCCTTTGCCCAATCGCTTTTTACCGACTTGCCTGATAAAACTGAACATACCCATGATGGTTCCAATCAAAAACAGGCCTTGGCCGCAGGCCGGACGAGCGCGGGGCTAGCGCGGGGCTAGCGCGACTTTAACGCCGTGAAATGACGCATTTCACATCAGTTGCTCGGCTTTGTGTAGTCCTACCAAAACTTGCAGTGCCGGCCTACAGATGCAGATTCAGCCCAGCCTGGCAATGTCCAGGCCTTCCATGTCGATATCCGCAGTCTTGCCCGCCATCACATCAGCCAGCGCTCGCGCACTGCCGCAACTCAGTGCCCAGCCGCTGGAGCCGTGCCCCAAGTTGAGCCACAGCCCTGAAATGCCACTTTCACCAATCAACGGCGGGCCGTCTGGCAGCATGGGCCTTGCGCCTTTCCAGAGTTGCACGCCGACACCCGTGTTGGCGTTCTGGGCTGCGCCGGGAAACCAGTCTTGCAGCACTTTGTAAAGGGTTTGAACCGAGGACGCGCGGTGTTTGCCTGAAGACCCGCCAATCTCGGCGCTGCCCGCCACCCGTAACCGGTTGCCGAGTCGGGAAATGGCCACTTTGTAGCGCTCGTCCATCAAGGCACTGCGAGGCGCATTGAGCGGCTCACGTATCGGTGCGCTGATGGAGTAACCGTAAACCGCCGTCATGGGAATGCTCAGACCCAAGGGTTTGAGCAGCGCAGCTGATGCCAAGCCAGCGCACATGACCACCCGGTCAAACTGGCGGGGCGAGTCTTCGCCTGCTATCAAGACGCTAGCTGCTCGCTCACGATTTAAATGGGCTACTGTCGTACTGAACTCGAATTTGACACCCAAATCTCGGGCCTTATCCTTCAGCAGCAGCGCAAACTGGCGGCAGTTAGCCACTTCATCGTCGGGCAGATGTATGCCGCCCAAAAATTCGATAGCCGGATTAACGGCGGGCTCGAGTTTGCGCACGGCCTCGGCATTGATTTCACTGAATGCCACGCCGGCATCACGCAGCACCTGCAAGCCAGGCTGCACCAGGCGGCTGTCTTTTTCACTGCGCAAGAGCACTGTGTAACCGTCGCTGCGGTCGTAATTGAGCTGTAGTCCGGTCGTCAGGTGGTGCAGTCGTTTGCGGCTGTAAAACGCCAAGCGTTGCAGTCGGGCGCGGTTGGAAAGGTAAGTTTCCAGCTTGCAGGCGCGCCACCATTTCCACATCCAGGCCAGGTCGGTGCCTGACAGGGGCAAACTGAGCTTGACAGCGGCATGGCGACTGAGCAAATTGCCCAGCACTTTGCCAGGCATGCCGGGCGCAGCCCAAGGCGCGACAGAGCCAGGGGCCACAACGCCGGCGTTGGCAAAGCTGGTTTCTTCAGCGGCCGCGCCGCGCCGTTCAAACACGGTGACTTCATGGCCATCTGTGGCCAGCTCGTAAGCCGTGGTGATGCCGATGATGCCTGCGCCTATGACGGCGATTTTCATGCGGTTTTTTTGACGTCAACAGGGTTGAAAAAGCTTGAGTTCATGGTTTTTATCGCTTTAAAGTGCTAAATATGGCCTTAGGCCAATGAATATATGCGCTAGCAGCTATAAAACTTATAGCGACTGGTTCAGGCATGCCTCGACCTGCAAAGCTGCATCCAGCACGGTGTCGTCATGCAGGGCCGCGTGCCACAGCATCAGGCCCACGGGCAGCTCTGCGGCGCGGTGGCAGGGCAGGGAGATGCCGCAACCGTCGAGCATGTTGACCACCGCCGTGTTGCGCAGCAGCAAACCGTTGACCCTGAAAAACTCGGCATCATCGTCCAGCATGCTGGCAATGGGCGGCGCAACCATGGGAACGGTGGGCGACAGCACCGCATCAAAACCCTGCAAGCGCATCTCCATCCGGCTGATCCAGTCAGCCCTGGCGGCCACCAGATCGACGTAGTCCTTGCTTGTCATGCTGGCGCCGCGCAAAATGCGCAGGGCCACGCGAGGGTCGTAGTCTGCCTGGTGCTGGGCAATCAAAGCGCGGTGCCAGGCATAACTTTCGAACGCTGACAAGCCGCCTGTCGCGTTGATGCTGGCGAGCTCGCTGATCTCGGTCAGATCTATTTCTTCGATGTGCGCCCCTGCCGATCGCAGCAGCATGAGGGTGCGGTCAAAAGCGCGGGCCACCGTGCTGTCCAAACCGTCCTGCATCAGCGTGCGGGCAAGCGCAAAACGTCGGTTTGCCAGTGGTTTGCCGGCCAGACTGACACTGCGCGCAGCGATGACCTCGTGCACGGTCACAGCGTCGCGCACCGAGCGCGTCAAAGCGCAAACCGTGTCCAGGCTGGTCGACAAGGGCAGGGCGCCGGTGGTGGGCACCAGCCGCGCGGTACTTTTAAAGCCAACGATGCCGCACAAAGCTGCCGGAATGCGAATCGAGCCGCCTGTGTCTGATCCCAGGCCGACCAGCGCCGCACCGGTTGCGACGGACACTGCCGCACCAGACGACGAACCGCCAGGGATGCGTTCAATCTTTACGTCAGCCGGGTTGACAGGTGTGCCGTAATGCGGGTTGATGCCTACCCCTGAAAAAGCAAATTCCACCATGTTGGTACGACCGGTCAAAACCGCCCCTGCCGCCCGAAGCCGCGCTACAGCGGGACAGTCTGCTGAGGCGGGCGGGGTATCTTTCAGCACTTTGGAGCCTGCGCTGGTGACCTGACCCTGCACGTCAAACAGGTCTTTGACCGAGACCTGTATGCCCGTCAATGGGCCTGCCAACTTCACTGGCTGAGAGTAGCCGGCGGCGCTCGGCATATAGGCATGTCGGCAAGCCGCACTGGCCGCCATTTTTTGGGCGTCGGCCAGTAAGCCTGCAGCGCTGGTTTGGCCGCTAGCCAGTGCCTGGCGCGTGGAATGAATGTCGGTGAGGGTTGCAGGCATGGAAGGTGGGCTTTGGGGTGCTATAATTGAATGGCTTTGCAGGTGATAAACGTGCTTCTTGCAAAGCAAATCGCAAATCAGCCATTCAAGGTGTTGCCGGTCACATGCTAAATGAGCATCTCGGGCGATAAGCGCTGATTTTAGACACAACCTTAGGAGTATTTACTATGTCAACGACCATGCGCGAAATGCTGGAAGCCGGTGTCCATTTCGGTCACCAAACCCGTTTTTGGGACCCCAAGATGGCTCCGTACATCTTTGGCCATCGCAACCGCATCCACATCATCAACCTCGAGAAGTCGCTGCCGATGTACAACGAGGCGATGAAGTTCGCCAAGCAGTTGTCGGCCAACCGCGGCACCATTTTGATGGTGGGTACAAAACGCCAGGCGCGCGAAACCGTCGCCATGGAAGCCCGGCGTGCCGGCGTTCCGTTCGTTGACCAGCGCTGGCTCGGCGGCATGTTGACCAACTTCAAAACGGTCAAAACATCCATCAAGCGACTGAAGGAAATGAAGGCCCAGCAGGAAGCGGGTCTGGACACCATCAGCAAAAAAGAACAACTCACCTTCAAACGCGAAATCGAAAAGCTTGAAAAAGACATCGGTGGCATACAAGACATGGCTGCACTGCCGGATGCGATTTTCGTGATTGACGTAGGTTTCCACAAAATCGCGATTCTGGAGGCCAAGAAGCTCGGTATTCCATTGATTGGTGTGGTTGACTCCAACCATTCGCCTATCGGTATTGATTACGTGATCCCTGGCAACGATGACTCGTCCAAGGCCGTTGCGCTGTATGCACGCGGCATTGCTGATGCCATCATCGAAGGCCGCGCCAATGCGTCCAATGAAGTGGTCAAGATGGTTCAGCCCGAGAGCTCCGACGAATTCGTGGAAGTCGCCGGCGCTTAAATCAAGGCGTCTTGCGCCAGACGCGAAAAAGGGGCTCGCGTAGCCCCTTTTTTACAAGTTAAAGATAAACCGACAGGAAGAATTTGAAAATGGCAATTACTGCAAGCATGGTCGCCGAGCTGCGCGCCAAAACCGATGCTCCCATGATGGAGTGCAAAAAGGCCTTGACTGAAGCGGAGGGCAATTTTGAAAAAGCCGAAGAAATTTTGCGCGTCAAACTCGGCAACAAGGCTGGTAAGGCCGCGTCCCGCGTGACCGCCGAAGGCGTCATTGCTTACCACACCGAGGGCGGCGTGGGTGCGCTGGTTGAGATCAATTGCGAAACTGACTTTGTCACCAAGAACGACAGCTTTTTGGCTTTCACCGATGCAGTGGCGGTCGGCATTGTCAAAAATAGTCCTGTTGACGTGGCTGCCATTGGCAGCATGCCCCTCAGCCTGGACGGCTTTGGCCCGACGGTTGAAGACGTGCGCAAAGGCCTGATTGGCAAAATCGGCGAGAACATGTCGGTGCGACGCTTTCAGCGTTTTGCCAGCGGCAAATTGGCTTCTTATCTTCACGGCACGCGCATCGGCGTGGTGGTGGAGTTTGAGGGTGATGAAACTGCCGCCAAGGATGTTGCCATGCACGTTGCAGCCATGAAGCCAGTGTCATTGTCCAGCGACCAGGTGCCTGCTGAACTCGTTGCACGCGAGCGCTCCGTTGCTGCGGCTAAAGCGGCTGAAGACGCATCTGTTGCAGTGGCTGCAGGCAAGCCTGTGCAATCCCCTGAAATCGTTGCCAAACGCATCGAGGGTGGTGTGCAAAAGTACTTGAAGGAAGTCAGCTTGCACAACCAGACGTTTGTTAAAAATGACAAGCAGACGGTTGAGCAAATGCTCAAAGAAAAAGCAACCGCTGTCAAATCTTTCACTTTGTATGTGGTGGGTGAAGGCATTGAAAAGAAAGTCGACGACTTTGCCGCCGAAGTCGCAGCGCAAATTGCTGCTGCCAAGGCCACCTGAGTATTTGTTCCAGCGGCAAGGCCGCTAAACTTGTCATTCAACTAACGCCAGAAAGAGTCTGCATGCCAGCCTACAAGCGAATCCTGTTAAAACTGTCAGGTGAGGCATTGATGGGGGATGACGCCTTTGGTATCAATCGTGCCACGATCGTACGAATGGTTGAAGAAATCGCTGAAATCACCCGCATGGGCGTTGAGGTAGCCGTGGTCATTGGTGGCGGCAACATCTTTCGCGGCGTGGCGGGCGGCTCGGTCGGGATGGACCGTGCTACTGCTGACTACATGGGCATGCTGGCGACGGTGATGAATGCACTTGCGCTGGGTGACACCATGGACAAAGCCGGTCTGACGGCCCGCGTGATGTCTGCCATTGCTATTGAGCGTGTCGTCGAGCCTTATGTTCGGCCCAAAGCATTGCAGTACCTCGAAGAAGGCAAAGTGGTGATTTTTGCAGCAGGCACGGGCAACCCGTTTTTCACGACTGACACAGCAGCGGCTTTGCGCGGCGCTGAAATTGGCGCTGAAATTGTGCTTAAAGCCACCAAAGTCGATGGCGTTTACTCGGCTGACCCGAAAAAAGACCCGCATGCAACGCGTTATGTCAGCATCACCTTTGACGAAGCGATGGGTAAAAATCTCGAAGTGATGGACGCAACCGCCTTTGCCCTGTGTCGCGACCAGAAGTTGCCTCTTAAGGTGTTCAGTATCTTCAAGCATGGTGCGCTTAAGCGCGTGGTGCGAGGCGAAGACGAAGGTACGTTGGTGCATGTTTGAGGCTTTTTTGGGACGGGCGCACCATCAAGCTTTTCTGAAATCAGTATCCGGAGTTTGAAACATGAGCATCGCTGATATCAAAAACACTGCCGAGCAAAAAATGCAGCAGTCGATCGATTCATTCAAGAGCAGTTTGACAAAAATTCGCACAGGCCGTGCCAACCCCGGCTTGCTGGACACAGTGCAGGTTGACTACTACGGCTCCATGGTTCCCATCAGCCAGGTGGCTAATGTTTCGCTGTTGGATGCCCGAACCATCAGTGTCTCCCCATGGGAAAAGGGCATGGGCGCCAAAATCGAAAAAGCCATTCGCGATTCAGACTTGGGTCTGAATCCTGCCGCACAAGGTGACCTGATTAGGGTGCCGATGCCCGCCATGACGGAGGAGCGCCGCAAGGAACTGACAAAGGTGGTGCGCGGTGAAGGCGAACACGCCAAGGTGGCTATTCGCAACTTGCGCCGTGATGCCAACGACAGTGTCAAAAAGATCGTCAAGGACAAGCTGGCTTCCGAGGATGACGAGCGCCGCTCGCATGACGAAGTGCAAAAATTCACCGATCGATTCATCGCCGAAGTCGATAAACTGGTAGCTTCCAAAGAGCAGGACATCATGGCGGTTTAGCCTGATACGGCCATAGCTCACAACGCAACCTTCGATCGCACATGTCACACCCTTCGGTTCCGCACCACGTCGCCATCGTCATGGACGGCAACGGGCGCTGGGCAACGGGGCGCTACTTGCCACGGGTTGCTGGCCACAAACAGGGCGTGCAAGCGCTGCGTACTTGTGTTCAGGCTTGTGTTGACCGTGGGATAGCGGTCTTGACGGTGTTTGCCTTTTCATCAGAAAACTGGAACCGTCCGGTCGAGGAGGTGTCCAGCCTGATGGAGTTGCTTGGCATGGCCTTGGCCCGCGAAGTGCCGCACCTGCAGGCCAACGGTGTGCGCATGCATTTTGTGGGCAATCGGTTGCAGCTCTCAAGCAAGGTGCAAGCCGGGCTGGCTAAGGCGGAACTCGATACAGCGCAAAATCAGCGCCTTATTTTTAACGTCTGCTTTAATTACGGTGGGCGTTGGGATATCGCGCAAGCAGCGCAAAAACTGGTGAAAAGCGGCCAGCCGATCACCGAAATGGCTCTTGACAGAGCGATGGCCCTGGCACATGTACCCGACCCGGATTTGCTGATACGCACGGGTGGCGAGCTACGCATCAGCAATTTTTTGCTGTGGCAGTCCGCTTACTCCGAGTTTTATTTCACCGACAAACTGTGGCCCGATTTTGACGCGGCGGCCCTCGACGACGCGATTGTGTTTTTCACAACTCGGGAAAGACGGTTCGGCCTGACTTCTGCGCAGCTAAAAGAACATGGCCAGCCGCATCCCCCCAAAGTTCACGCTGTGAGGGTTGCCTGATGCTGAAACAGCGGGTGATCACCGCGGTTATCTTGCTGGCTATTTTGCTGCCCGCCATGTTTTACACAACGCCTGTGCCATTTTGTGCGGTGGCACTTGTATTGATTGCCGCAGGCACCTGGGAATGGGGTCGACTGAATGCCATGGGTTCAACGGTCAGCCTGTTGCTGGGCCTGATCATGGCCATGTTGTGCGGTTTGACCTGGTATGCGGGATGGCTGGAAAAGCCCTTGCCTGTGTTGTGGACGCTGGCTGGAGGGGCTTGGGTGCTGACGGGAGGGGCCTTGCTGCGTGCGGGTGTCGCGGGCTGGCCTCGCATTCCGAAAGCGCTTCGCCTGGTTGGCGGTATGGCAGCGCTTTGGTTGGCCTGGCTGGCGGTGGCGCAGGCCCGCGTGTTGGGCGTGGAATTCTTGCTTTCAGTGTTATTGCTGGTGTGGGTGGCAGACATTGCAGCCTATGCTTGCGGTCGCGCATGGGGAGGGCGATTTACCCAAGGCAAATTGGCACCGGCCATCAGCCCAGGCAAGAGCTGGGAAGGGGTGTGGGGCGGCATGACGGGCGTGGTTGTGTTGTCGTTTGGTTGGGTGTTGATGGATCGCTGGTTAGCAGGTTTTGCCGGCACAGGATTTTCTGGCAGTCTGTACTCCCGCTTGTGGGCTCAGCATGGGGTGCTGCTGATGCTTGTGGGGGTGATTTTTCTTTCGTTGATGAGCGTTGTGGGTGATTTGGCAGAGTCCTTGGTCAAGCGCAGCGCAGGCGTCAAGGACTCCAGCGGTTTGTTGCCCGGCCATGGCGGCGTGCTTGACAGGGTGGACGCATTGCTTCCCGCTGTACCGCTTGCCATGATGCTGATTCACTTGTAGAGCATATGACTTTCAACAGAAAGCTAGGCGTGACTGTTTTGGGCTCTACCGGCTCTGTTGGGGTCAATACGCTTGAAGTGATAGCGGCTCATCCTGCGCGCTTTGACGTGTTTGCCCTGAGTGCAGCAACCCAAACTGAGCTGATGCTGGCGCAATGTGCTCGTTTCAAGCCACGTTACGCGGTCATGGCCAGCGTTCATCATGCGCGGGAACTCGCCGAAAAACTAAAAGCTAATGGGCTTGTGACCCAGGTTTTGCAGGCGTCAGACGCTCTTGAAACAATAGCAGCCCACGAAGATGTTGACGCTGTGATGGCCGCTATCGTGGGCGCTGCCGGGCTGGCTTCGTGCATGGCTGCTGCCAAAGCCGGCAAGCGCCTGTTGCTGGCCAACAAAGAGGCGCTCGTTGTGGGGGGGGAAGTGTTCATGCAGGCCGTGCGGGCTGGCGGTGCCCAGTTGCTGCCTATTGACAGTGAGCATTCTGCGATTTTTCAATCGTTGCCTGAAGATCCATCAACATGGGCCGCGCGAGTTGAAAAAATCATCCTGACAGCTTCTGGGGGGCCTTTTCGCACGCGCGATGTGGCCACCTTGCGGAGCGTGACGCCAGACGAGGCGTGTGCGCACCCCAACTGGGTGATGGGACGCAAAATTTCAGTGGACTCCGCCACCATGATGAACAAAGCGCTGGAAGTGATTGAGGCCAAATTCCTTTTCGGCCTTGAACCCTCCAAAATAGAGGTGGTGATACACCCGCAAAGCATCGTTCATTCGATGGTGCAGTACATGGATACGTCCGTGGTTGCGCAACTGGGAACACCCGATATGCGCGTGCCTATTGCTTACGGCCTGGCCTGGCCTGGCAGGGTTGTCTCGGGTGCCAAGGCACTCGATTTCAAAGCGATGGGCAACATGAGTTTTGAAGCGCCTGATCACGAACGGTTTCCTGGTCTGCAATTGGCCTGGGAGGTGTTGGCTGCGTCTGTTGGCACGCCTGCTATTTTGAACGCTGCCAATGAGGTTGCAGTAGCCGCCTTTCTCGACAAAAAAATCCGTTTTGACCAGATCCATGCATTGAACCGTGCGACCCTTGATGCGGTGGTTGCACCGCCTGTCTATGGAATAGAAGATCTTCTGGAACTGGACGCGAAGGCACGCGCATTTGCCCATCGCCTGGCCCATTCCATGGCGTGCTGACATGTTGACATTGCTGGCTTTTATCGTTGCTCTGGGTATCTTGATTGCTGTCCATGAGTATGGCCACTACAGGGTCGCTGTCGCCTGTGGCATCAAGGTACTGAAATTTTCGATTGGCTTTGGCAAGCCGATTTATGCCTGGCGACTGAAAGGCAAGCCGACGGAGTTCTCGATTGGCATGCTTCCCCTGGGTGGTTACGTCACGATGCTTGACGAGCGCGAGGGATCTGTAGATGCCTGCGAGCGTCACCTGGCTTTCAATACCCAACCCCTGAAATCTCGCGTTGCGGTCGTTGCAGCGGGTCCAGCGGCCAACTTGCTTTTGGCGATCTTGTTGTATAGCCTGGTGAATTGGACTGGCCTTCAAGAGCCGAAAGCTTTGCTGGCCAGCCCTGTTGCAGGCTCTGTTGCCGAGCGGGCTGGGCTGCGCGGACAAGAATGGGTGAAGCAGGCGGCCTTTGAGGATGAGGTATTTGAGGATGTGCGCTCCTTTGAAGATCTGCGCTGGCGCTTGACGCAAGGTGCTTTGACTGGCCGCGATGTTCGTCTGGCGGTCAGCAACGATTCGGCCGCACAAGATGTGCCGACGCGCGAAGTGCTTCTCAAATTGGCTGATTTGCAAGCCAGTGATGCAGATGCGCAGCTGTTTCGCAAGATAGGAATTTTGGATCCATGGACTCAGCCCGTGATAGGCGAGGTCATGGCGGGTGGCGCGGCAGCTAAAGCAGGTTTGCTTGCTGGCGACATTGTGCAGCGCGCCGGTGCAATCGCCATTGTTGACGGTCAGCAACTTCGTGAAATCATACGCAGCAGCAAGTTTGCGTCAGGCGCACAAACATGGCAAGTTTTACGGGCTGGCCAAAAGCTCGATGTTTCAGTGACACCCGAACCGCGCCAGGAAGGGCAGATGAGCGTGGGCCGCATAGGTGCCTTTGTGGGATCTCCTCCCGAAATGGTCACTGTGCGCTACGACTTGTTGAGTGGCTTGTGGCAAGGCGCCGTGCGAACTTGGGAAGTCTCTGTTTTGACGCTCAAAATGATGGGAAAAATGGTCATTGGTCAGGCATCGCTGAAAAATCTGAGCGGCCCGCTCACAATTGCCGACCATGCGGGAAAATCGGCTAGCTTGGGCTGGACGGCGTATTTGCTTTTTCTGGCCCTGATCAGTGTGAGCTTGGGTGTGCTCAATTTGCTTCCTTTGCCCGTCTTGGATGGTGGACACCTGATGTATTATCTTTGGGAGGCCATAACTGGTCGTAGCCCGTCCCAAGCTTGGATGGAAGGATTGCAACGCGGTGGTTTTGCGGTCTTGCTCTGCATGATGTCAATCGCTCTTTTCAATGACGTCACACGAATCTTTGGCTAATGCGCGGTTTTGAAGCCAAAACGAATATTCAAAAGTTCATGCAAAAAAAATTCAGCCAATTCAAATTCAAAGCCGTATGTGCCTTGGCAATCACCCTGGTTTGGGCAAACACGGCATGGGCTGTTGATCCCTTTACAGTCAGGGATATACGGGTCGAAGGCTTGCAGCGCGTAGAGCCCGGTACCATATTTGCATCACTGCCCTTTAGGGTCGGTGAGACCTACAACGACGACAAGGGATCGAGTGCAATTCGGGCCTTGTTCGCGCTGGGTTTGTTCAAGGATGTGCGGCTAGAAGTCAGCGGAGATGTGCTGGTTGTGATTGTCGAGGAACGTGCGACCATCGCTGATGTCAACTTTGTTGGCTCCAAAGAGTTTGACAAGGATGTACTGAAGAAGGCGCTGCGTGAGATTGGACTGTCAGAAGGCCAGCCTTTTGACAAAGCGCTTGCAGACAGGGCAGAACAGGAAATCAAGCGTCAGTACATCAACCGCAGCATGTACGGTGCGGAGATAGTGATCACCGCAACACCGATCGAGCGCAATCGCGTTAACTTGTCTTTCAATGTTTCAGAAGGCGAAACAGCGAAAATCAAGGACATCAAAATTGTCGGCAACAAATCCTTTAGCGAGTCTACTATCCGGGGACTGTTTGATCTGGACACCGGTGGGTGGATGAGCTGGTACACCAAGGCCAATCGTTACTCTCGGGCCAAGCTCAATGGCGACATTGAGAGCATGCGCTCGTACTACCTGGCACGCGGCTACCTGGAGTTCAAGGTGGACTCCACTCAAGTCGCCATATCACCTGATAAGCAGGATGTGAGTATCACCATCAACGTGACTGAGGGCGAGCGTTTCATTGTTTCTGGCGTCAAGCTTGAGGGCAACTTCCTGGGCAAGGAAGAAGAATTCAAATCATTGGTGGCCATCAAGCCGGGGCAGGCCTATAACGCTGAAACGGTGACTGAAACGACCAAAGCGTTTTCTGATTACTTTGGTACGTTCGGTTTTGCGTTTGCCCGCGTCGAAGCCATTCCTGAAATCGATCGTGTCAACAACCGTGTTGCTTACGTGTTGCAGGCAGAGCCATCGCGACGTGCCTATGTCCGGCGCATCAATGTGATCGGAAACAACCGCACCCGTGACCAGGTGGTCAGGCGAGAGTTTCGACAGTTTGAATCGTCGTGGTACGACGGCGACAAGATCAAGCTGTCGCGGGATCGCGTTGACCGGCTGGGATTTTTTACGGAAGTCACGGTTGACACGCAAGAAGTTTCGGGAACGGCTGACCAAGTAGATGTTGCTATTGCAGTGGTTGAAAAACCCACTGGCAGCTTGCAATTAGGTGCCGGATTTTCAAGCGCGGAAAAACTTTCACTCAACTTCGGTGTCAAGCAAGAGAATGTTTTTGGTTCTGGTAATTACCTGGGCGTAGAAGTGAACACCAGCAGGCGCAATCGCCAGTTGGTACTCAGCACAGTCGATCCGTACTTCACCGCGGACGGAATTTCTCGTGCATTTGATGTTTACCGCAGAACTTCTCGCCCATTCGACGGCCAGGGCGGGGACTACGGGCTAAAAACAAGCGGCGCAAGTATCAGATTTGGCGTGCCGTTCACGGAAAGAGACACCGTGTATTTTGGCAGTGCCTATGAAAAACTCGCCATTGAGCGCGGTATCAACGCTTTGCCTGTGACTTACCAAAACTATATCAATCAGTTCGGTGTCAGCAGCACCTCTATTCCCCTGACCGTGGGTTGGGCTCGCGACAACAGAGACAGCGCCATTGTTCCGACGAGAGGTCGCTTCCAGAGGGTTTTTGGTGAGTGGGGCGTTGCAGGGGCAGCCCGCTACTTGCGAAGCAATTATCAAATTCAGCAATACATCCCCCTGAATAAACAATTCACTGTTGCACTCAACGCCGAATTAGGCTGGGGTCGTGGTTTGAATGAACGGCCCTTTCCAGTTTTCAAAAACTTTTCGTCTGGGGGGCTAGGCTCTGTACGTGGCTTTTTGCAGAGTTCGCTCGGCCCTCGTGACATTTCGAATCTTGCAACCGGTGGGCCCAAAAAAATAACGCTAAATGGCGAAGTGATCGCACCGTTTCCTGGCACTGGCAATGATCGCACCCTGCGTATGTTTGGTTTTTTTGATGTCGGGAACGTTTTCGGTGAATTTGATCCCTACAAAATCAGCGAACTTCGCGCGTCCTCTGGTGTTGGTGTCAGCTGGATTTCCCCTGTTGGCCCTTTACGTTTCGCCATTGCCCATCCATTGCGGAAAAAAGCAGGAGATAGAATAGAGCGCTTCCAATTTCAAATCGGCACTTCTTTCTAATGACGAATAACTTACGCAACTTTTGGCTGGCTTGTTTAATCGTGTGTGCCGGGTGTTCCGCCAGCGCCCAGGAGTTCAAGGTGGGCATTGTCAATCTGGACAGGATCTTTCGCGAAGCAAATTCTGCCAAGGCGGCTCAAACAAAGCTTGAGCAGGAGTTTGGCAAGCGGGAAAAGGAGCTCAACGATATTGCCACACAGATCAAGACCTCTTCAGACAAGTTCGAACGCGAAGCTCCCACGTTATCAGAAACGCAAAGAAATACGCGGCAAAAACAACTGGTTGACCAGGATCGTGACTTTCAGCGAAAACGCCGAGAGTTTCAGGAAGACTTGAGTGCGCGTAAAAACGAAGAGTTACAGCAGGTCATTGAACGCGCCAACAGGGTGGTCAAAACGCTGGCGGAGTCAGAAAAATACGATCTCATTGTTCAGGAGGCCGTGTACGTTAACCCAAAGCATGACATCACCGACAAAGTGCTTCGACTTCTGAATGCCGCAAACGGTAGGTAGTCGTTTGCAGACCCGTGCTTGTAACGGGTCCGGTTGTGTTGCATTGCCATCATGACCATCAAACTTTCCACCCTTGTCGAGGCCTTGGCGCCTGAATTTCCCGAGGCCAGGCTGGTTGGGAATGGTAATTTGCTCATCCATGCCCTGTCTCCCCTGGAGGCTGCACAAGACGGTTCTCTTTGCTTTCTGAGTCATCCAAAATACGCACAAAAACTGGCGTCGTCAAAAGCTGCATGTGTTGTTGTAGGTGCTGCCGTTGAGTCTGCAGCTGTGCAGCGCGGGGCAACCATTGTGGTCAACGATCCTTATTACTACTTTGCCCGCGTAACGCAGGTGTGGAAGAGGTATCACGGCACCGGCATGGTTGCAACCATTCATCCAAGTGCCTGCATTGATGCTTCAGCCAGCGTTGATTCAGGGGTTTCGATTGGTGCCTTTGCATACATTGGCCCCAATGCTGTTATCGGTGACGGCGTTCGAATCGGCGAGCATTGTGTGGTGGGTCAAAACGCAGCGATAGGCCAGGGCAGTCGTTTGGCTGCCCGGGTGACACTGGGAGACGATTGCAGCATTGGCGCGCGTTGTATCGTTCATTCGGGGGTTGTTATTGGTGCCGATGGATTTGGGTTTGCGCCGCATGTTGGTCGCTGGGAAAAGATTGAGCAGTTAGGTCATGTACGTATTGGCAATGATGTCGAGATTGGCGCCAACACTTGTATTGACAGGGGCTCATTGCAAGACACGGTGATTGAAGACGGTGTCAAACTCGACAATCTCATTCAGATTGGTCACAACGTGCGGGTCGGCGCACATTCGGCGCTTGCGGGTTGCGTGGGTGTTGCGGGCAGTGCCACCATTGGTGCACATTGCACGATTGGCGGTGGTGCCGTGGTGTTAGGGCACCTGACACTGACTGATCATGTGCATATTTCTGCAGCTTCTGTGGTCACACGTTCGATTTTGAAGCCTGGAAACTACACTGGCTTTTTTCCCATAGACGACAATGCCATGTGGGAAAAAAATGCGGCCACCCTTAGGCAACTCCACGCGCTGCGCGACCGGTTAAAACAGGTTGAAAAGTCTATAACGCCGAAAAACAGTTGAAGAAAAAATCATGGACATTCACCAAATTCTCAAGCAGTTGCCGCACCGCTACCCTTTTTTGCTGGTTGATCGCGTGCTTGAAATCGACAAAGGAAAGCGCATCAAGGCACTTAAAAATGTCACCATCAACGAGCCATTTTTCATGGGACATTTCCCCCACCGTCCAGTCATGCCGGGAGTCCTCATGCTGGAGGCCATGGCGCAAGCTGCTGCCCTTCTGGCATTTGACATGCTCGGTCAAGCACCCGACGATAAAACCGTTTACTACTTTGCAGGCATTGATGGTGCGCGTTTCAAGCGCCCCGTAGAACCTGGCGACCAGCTCATCATGGACGTGAGTCTGGATCGCATGAAGGCAGGCATTTTCAAATTTACCGGAATCACTCGTGTGGGTGATGTTGTGGCTTGCGAAGCACAATTGATGTGTACCATGCGAACGATTGCTTGAGGCGTGTGATGGCCACGATGGGTATTCATTCAACCGCCGTTGTCGACCCCCAGGCCGAGGTCGACAGCACAGTCAGCATTGGTCCCTACACAGTCATTGGGCCACACGTCAGGCTAGGTGCTGGCACCACCATTGGCGCGCACTGCGTGATTGAAGGGCGCACGACGATTGGCCGGGACAATCGTATTTTTCAATTCAATTCGCTGGGGGCCATCCCTCAAGACAAAAAATACACCGGTGAGCCCTGCGAGTTGGTCATTGGTGATCGCAACACGATTCGTGAGTTTTGCACATTTAACATCGGTTCACCTGGCGACGTTGGTGTGACCCGTTTGGGTGATGACAACTGGATCATGGCTTACGTGCATTTGGCCCACGATTGCCAAGTCGGTAGCCACACGATTTTTGCGAACAATTCGCAACTGGCCGGTCATGTGCATGTGGGTGACTGGGTCATTTTGGGTGGCTTTACTGTCGTGCACCAGTTTGTTCGGCTGGGCGCGCACAGCATGACCGCCATGTGTTCCCTGCTGTTTGCTGACTTGCCGCCATTTGTCATGTCGCAAGGACAGCCCGCAAAGGCGCGCTCGATGAATTTTGAAGGTTTGCGCAGGCGTGGCTTTTCGTCCGAACGGATCGCCGCAGTCAAAGCCATGCACAAGGCTTTGTACCGGGACAACCTGACCTTGGAGTCAGCACAGCTGCAGATTGCTGGCTTGTCCAAAGAATATCCTGAGTCTTTGCCGGACGTACGTATGATGCTCTCATTTTTGGAGCAAACTGCGCTGCACCGCGGTATCGTCCGGTAAATCCTCATGGAGACAGCACGGCCATTTTCCGACAGGCCGCACTTTGCAAAATTAGGCCCCATGGGGGGCAGTGCAGCACACGCAGCGGCAAACGTGGGGGCGTCCCTCCAAGTGGCGATGGTTGCCGGTGAGGCGTCAGGCGATTTATTGGCGGGCTTGTTGCTCGACGGCCTGAAAACCCGCTGGCCAGCATTGAGCACATTTGGCATAGGCGGGCCGCAAATGGCGCGCGCAGGTTTTGACGCCTGGTGGCCTAGCGACAAACTGGCTGTTCGCGGTTATGTTGAGGTACTGCGCCACTACCGTGACATTGTGGCTATCCGCGAGCAACTCAAAACCCGCTTGCTGGCCAACCCTCCTGATGTCTTTATCGGTGTAGACGCACCTGACTTCAATCTTGACCTTGAAGCTGCGCTGAAAGCCAAAGGCATCAAGACCGTGCATTTCGTCAGCCCGTCCATCTGGGCCTGGCGCGCAGACCGGGTCGAGAAAATACGCCGCAGTGTTGACCATGTGCTGTGCATTTTCCCTTTTGAAGTGGCTTTGCTCGCCGAACACGGGATTGCCGCCACCTTTGTGGGCCATCCGCTGGCCAGTGTCATCCCGATGGCGCCAGATCGGGCTACCGCACGCAAGCACTTGAGCCTGAAAGACTCGCAGACGGTCGTTGCCATTTTGCCTGGCAGCCGAAAATCAGAGATTCATTACCTCGCGAGACGATTCTTCGAGGCTGTAGCCCTGATCAATCGTGCGCGACCAGATATCAAATTTATAGTGCCGGCGATTCCGGCATTGAAAACCATGATTGAGGATCTGGCTGCCCGGGCCGGGGTGAACAATTTGCAAGTCCTTGACGGACAGTCACACACGGCGCTCGCTGCATGCGATGTGACCCTGATCGCCAGTGGCACTGCCACACTGGAAGCCGCGCTTTTCAAGCGCCCGATGGTGATTGCCTACAACATGCACTGGCTATCGTGGCGGATCATGCGGCGCAAAAAATTGCAGCCTTGGGTGGGTTTGCCAAATATCTTGTGTCAAGAATTTGTTGTCCCCGAGCTTTTACAACAAGCTGCCACCCCGCAGGCACTCAGCGATGCTGTTTTGCAGTGGGTAGATGCCAAGGCTCACGAGCCTGCCAAAATAAGGGCCTTGGAGCAGCGCTTTAGCCGCCTGCATGCCGAACTGCAACGCAATACTGCCCAATTAGCCACCCATGCGATCGAAAAAATTCTTGGCTCCTGAGCAAGCAGCACTGTTATGGGACGTTCCAGGCTTGACGGCTGGCGTGGACGAGGCCGGGCGCGGCCCCCTGATGGGACCTGTCGTCGCTGCGGCGGTGATCCTGAATGAGTTACACCCCATCAAAGGCTTGGCAGACTCCAAAAAGCTCACTGCCCGCCAGCGCGACAAGCTTTACGACGAAATTCGTGCCAAGGCCCTTTGCTGCTCTATCGCGATGGCATCGGTTGAAGAAATTGACCAGCTGAACATCCTGCAAGCCACGATGCTGGCCATGAAGCGTGCCGTCGAGGGCTTGCGCCTCAAGCCGTACAAGACCCTTGTCGACGGTAACCGTTTGCCCCCGCTCAACATGCTGGCTGAAGCGATTGTTAAGGGTGACGCCACAGTACCTGCCATTTCGGCAGCGTCCATACTGGCCAAAGTGACCCGGGATCGCTGGTGTGCCGAATACGACGTACTTTTTCCGCAATACGGCTTTGCTAGCCACAAGGGTTACGGCACAGCTGCGCATTTGCTGGCGTTGCGTGAACATGGCGCTTGCCCACAACACCGCAAATCATTTGCCCCCGTGGCTGCGCTGTCCTGATGGATACACCCCCTGAGCGCATCAGCTCGGCCAGCAACCCGCTGATCAAAGACTTGCGCAGACTGGCGCTTGAAAATACAGCGTACCGCAAACAGGGCCGGGTATGGCTGGAAGGCGATCATTTGTGCCGCGCAGCACTGCTGCGCGGTTTCAAACCGGCTTTAGGCCTGTTTGCAGAGTCTTTCTGGCCCCTGGCCCCCCCCATACATGCACAAGCAGCTCTTAAAAACATAGTGATTCCAGATGGCTTGTTTGCCCAGATCAGTGGCTTGGAGTCCCCTGGTGGTATGGGTTTTGTGATGGATTTACCGGCCCAGCCGACCCTGCGAGCCCTCGGTTCCAGCCTGATTCTGGATCGCGTCCAGGACGCTGGCAATGTCGGATCGATGCTGCGAAGTGCAGCAGCGTTTGGCTTTAACCAGGTGATTGCCCTCAAAGGCACGGCGGCACTGTGGTCGCCCAAGGTACTGCGCGCCGGCATGGGGGCGCATTTTGGCTTGCATCTGTTTGAGGCGGTGGATGCCGATGCGCTCAATGTCCTGTCCGTGCCCATGCTCGTGACGAGTTCGCACGAGGGCAGTTTTCTGGGTTCTGCCGCGCTGCCCATGCCCTGCGCTTGGGTGATGGGCCATGAAGGGCAGGGCGTTAGCGATGATTTAATGGCCCTGGCAGCCCTCAAAGTACGCATTGCTCAGCCAGGCGGTGAAGAGTCGCTCAATGTGGCAGCCGCAGCAGCCATTTGCCTGCATTTCTCCTCGTTAAAGGTTTGAGTATGGCCGGTCCCAAGGCTATAATCAGAGGCTTTTCCAAACACAGCTAGCCTCAAGCGCCACGAAGCAAAACCCCTCAAAAAAGCAGCTCACCCGCTTACAGCGGGTACACGCTTGGGCCAGCCGTAACCCATTCGTTATCCATCAGGAGGCCCCGTGCTTTTGTCTTTACAGGGATCATCACAAACAAACCCTCACGCGATTCTGGCGCTGGCAGACGGCACAATTTTTATTGGCAATTCCGTGGGCAGCGCGGGCAGCACCGTCGGCGAGGTGGTTTTCAACACCGCCATGTCGGGCTACCAGGAAATCCTGACCGACCCCAGTTATTGTCAGCAACTGGTCATGTTGACCTACCCGCACATCGGCAACTACGGCATCAATGCTGAAGATGTCGAGTCTGAAAAAGTGTATGCCGCCGGGTTGATCATCAAGGACTTGCCCTTGCTGGCGTCCAACTTTCGCATGTCAATGACTTTGTCCGAGTATCTCGTCAAGGAGGGTACGGTAGCAATAGCGAACATCGACACCCGTCAGCTGACGCGCCACCTGCGCGGCAAAGCTGCGCAAAACGGCTGCATCCTAGGGCTGGCCGTGGGCCAAAGCGTGTCGCAGGCCGCTATTGACAAAGCCATCGCCCTGGCTCGGGCTGTGCCCAACATGGCAGGGCTTGACCTTGCCAAGGTTGTCTCGTGCAAGCAAAGCTATGAGTGGAACCAGACCGAGTGGAAGCTGGGCTCGGGTTACGGCGTACAAATCACGCCGAAATTCCATGTCGTTGCTTTCGACTTTGGCGTGAAGAAAAACATTCTGCGGATGATGGCACAGCGCGGTGCGCGTATCACTGTTGTGCCTGCCCAAACGTCTGCTCAGGATGCCCTCAAGCTCAAGCCCGACGGTATCTTTTTGGCCAATGGCCCGGGAGACCCTGAGCCTTGCGATTACGCGATTGCCGCTGCACGTGAATTGATCGCCACCGGCATCCCCACTTTTGGTATTTGTCTGGGCCACCAGATCATGGCACTGGCTGCGGGTGCCAGAACTTTCAAGATGAAGCAAAGCCACCACGGGGCCAACCATCCGGTCAAAGACCTGGACAACGGCCGCGTCAGCATCACCAGTCAAAACCACGGTTTTGCGGTGGATGACCAAAGCCTGCCAGCCAATCTGCGGCCTACGCATATCAGCCTTTTCGATGGCACCCTGCAAGGCCTGGCCTGGACCGACAAGCCTGCATTTTGTTTTCAGGGGCACCCTGAGGCATCACCGGGGCCGCACGACATTTCCTATCTTTTTGACCGCTTCACAGCATTGATGGAGCAGCATAAAAATGCCTAAACGCACCGACATCAAATCCGTCCTCATCATTGGAGCAGGCCCCATCATCATTGGCCAGGCTTGCGAGTTTGACTATTCCGGTGTGCAGGCCTGCAAGGCACTGCGGGAAGAAGGCTACAAGGTCATTTTGATCAACAGCAACCCCGCCACCATCATGACTGACCCAGCCACGGCTGATGTGACCTACATCGAACCCATCACCTGGCAGACGGTGGAAAAAATCATTGCCAAAGAAAAGCCTGACGCGATTTTGCCGACCATGGGCGGGCAGACTGCGCTCAACTGCGCGCTTGATTTGTGGCACAACGGCGTACTGGAAAAATACAAGGTTGAGCTGATTGGCGCAAAACCCGAAGCGATTGACAAGGCAGAGGATCGCCTTAAGTTTAAAGATGCGATGACAAAGATTGGGCTGGGTTCAGCTCGCTCGGGTATCGCGCATTCGCTTGACGAAGCCTGGGCCGTTCAAAAAACGCTCGGTTTTCCGACGGTGATCCGCCCCAGTTTTACCCTTGGCGGCACGGGCGGCGGCATTGCCTACAACTCTGAAGAGTTTGAAGTGATTTGCAAACGTGGCTTGGAGGCGTCACCCACCAACGAGCTGCTGATTGAAGAGTCGTTGCTGGGCTGGAAAGAATATGAGATGGAAGTTGTGCGCGACACGGCTGACAACTGCATCATTGTTTGTTCGATTGAAAATCTGGACCCGATGGGCGTGCATACGGGTGACTCCATTACTGTCGCGCCCGCCCAAACCTTGAGCGACAAGGAATACCAGGTTCTGCGCAACGCGTCTTTGGCCGTTCTGCGCGAGATTGGTGTTGACACGGGCGGCTCGAACGTGCAGTTCTCGATCAACCCTGTCGACGGGCGCATGGTGGTGATCGAGATGAATCCGCGCGTGTCCCGTTCATCCGCATTGGCTTCCAAAGCCACCGGGTTCCCGATTGCCAGGGTTGCGGCAAAGCTGGCTGTGGGCTACACGCTGGACGAACTCAAAAACGAAATCACTGGTGGTGCAACACCGGCATCGTTTGAGCCTAGCATCGATTACGTGGTCACAAAAATCCCGCGTTTTGCGTTTGAAAAATTCCCCACTGCTGATTCACGCCTGACCACACAGATGAAGTCGGTCGGTGAAGTCATGGCCATGGGCCGAACCTTTCAGGAATCGTTTCAAAAAGCCTTACGCGGGCTGGAAGTTGGCGTTGACGGCATGAACGAAAAAACGCAAGACCGTGAAGTGCTGGAAAAAGAACTCGGTGCCCCTGGGCCAGACCGTATCTGGTACGTGGGCGACGCGTTTGCGATGGGCATGAGCGTCGATGAAGTTTTTGCACTCACCAAAATCGACCCCTGGTTTTTGGTACAGATTGAGCAGATCGTCAAGATTGAGTTGGAGCTGGAAACCACTTCTCTCGACAAAATCGACGCCACCACATTGCGCGCGCTCAAGCAAAAAGGCTTCTCAGACCGCCGCCTGGCCAAACAACTCAAAACCACTGACACCGCGATTCGCGAGCGCCGCAGGTTGTTGGGAGTTCGTCCGGTTTACAAGCGTGTCGATACCTGCGCTGCAGAGTTCGCCACCAACACGGCGTATTTGTATTCAACTTATGAAGCCGAAGGGTCGGAGTGCGAGTCCGAACCGACAAAAAAGAAAAAAATCATGGTGCTCGGCGGCGGACCGAACCGTATCGGGCAAGGCATTGAGTTTGACTACTGCTGCGTGCATGCCGCCCTGGCCATGCGAGAAGACGGCTACGAGACCATCATGGTCAACTGCAACCCTGAAACGGTATCCACCGACTACGACACGTCCGACCGCTTGTATTTTGAGCCGCTGACGCTGGAAGATGTGCTGGAAATTGTCGACAAAGAAAAGCCGTACGGCGTGATCGTTCAGTACGGCGGGCAAACGCCTTTGAAGCTGGCGCTCGACCTTGAAGCCAACGGCGTGCCCATCATCGGCACCTCGCCTGACATGATTGATGCAGCCGAAGACCGCGAGCGCTTTTCAGCGCTGCTGCGCGACTTAGCCTTTAAGCAGCCACCGAATGCAACAGCGCGCACCGAGACCGAAGCCCTGGAAAAAGCCAGCACACTCGGCTATCCGCTGGTGGTGCGCCCGAGTTATGTGCTGGGTGGCCGCGCGATGGAAATCGTGCATGAGCAGCGCGATCTGGAGCGTTACATGCGCGAGGCCGTGAAGGTCAGCCACGATTCACCCGTTCTTCTGGATCGTTTTTTAAACGACGCCATTGAGTGCGACGTCGACTGCATTCGTGACGATACGGGCGCCACCTTTATCGGGGGCGTGATGGAGCATATTGAACAAGCCGGTGTGCACAGTGGTGATTCGGCCTGCTCATTGCCGCCCTACTCACTGGCTGCCGAGACGGTCACAGAGATCAAACGTCAAACAGCTGCCATGGCCGCGGCGCTTCATGTGGTCGGCCTGATGAATGTGCAATTCGCTATTCAGCACAAAGACGGCAAAGATGTGATTTATCTGCTGGAAGTGAACCCGCGCGCTTCACGCACCGTGCCCTTTGTCAGCAAGGCGACCGGCATACAGCTGGCTAAAGTTGCAGCGCGCTGCATGGTGGGGCAATCGCTGGCATCACAAGGCATCACAAAGGAAGTCGCGCCGCCGTACTTCAGCGTCAAGGAAGCCGTGTTCCCGTTCGTCAAGTTCCCTGGCGTGGACACGATTTTGGGTCCCGAGATGAAGTCAACTGGCGAAGTCATGGGCGTGGGCAAAACCTTTGGCGAAGCGTTTGTCAAATCGCAACTGGGCGCAGGCACCAAACTGCCCACCTCCGGCCGTGTTTTTTTGACTGTCAAAAACAACGACAAACTGCGCGCTGTCGAAGTGGCGCGGTCTCTCAGCGCTATGAAATTTGACATTGTGGCGACCAAGGGTACTGCTGTAGCCATTACGGCTGCAGGCATTGCATGCGCCGTCGTCAACAAAGTCACCGAGGGTCGCCCGCATGTGGTCGACATGATCAAGAACGAAGAGATCGCACTGGTGATCAACACGGTTGAAGAAAGGCGCAACGCGATTGCCGATTCACGCCAAATCCGCACCTCGGCATTGCTGGCGCGGGTCACCACCTTCACCACCATCGCCGGTGCAGAAGCAGCTGTTGAAGGCATGAAGTATCTGGACAATATGAGCGTGATTTCAGTGCAGGAAATGCACGCCCAGCTGCATGCATGATTTGAATTAAACTTAGCCAAATCGACACCGCCACAGGGTAACCCGTGGCGGTTTCGTTTTATAAAGAGACACACCATGGCCACCATTCCCATCACCAAAATCGGCGCTGAAAAACTCAAGGCAGAACTGCACCAGCTCAAAACGGTTGACCGCCCGTGGGTCATCAATGCCATTTCAGAAGCGCGAGCACAGGGCGATTTGAGCGAGAACGCCGAATACGAAGCCGCAAAAGACCGCCAGGGCTTTGTGGAAGGCCGGATTCAGGAAATCGAAGGCAAACTGTCGGTGGCACAAATCATTGACCCGTCGGACATGGATGCTGGCGGCAAGGTGGTGTTTGGCTCAACGATCGAGCTTGAAGATGAAGAGTCCGGCAACAAGGTCACCTACCAAATCGTGGGTGAAGACGAAGCCGACATCAAGTTTGGCCGCGTCAACATCTCCTCGCCGATAGCCCGGGCATTGATTGGCAAAGACGAAGGCGATTCGGTCGAGTTTCAGGCACCAGGCGGTCTGAAGCGCTACGAGATCATCGCGGTCATGTACATCTAAAGGTTGTTGATGCGCTATCGGTTTGGCCTGATGGTTGCCGCTCTGTGGTGGGGTAGCCTGACCGCCTTGGGTTTTATCGTCGTCCCCATGCTGTTCAGCCATCTGCCCAGTCCTGCCGCAGCGGGGCAGATGGCGGCAAAGCTCTTTACCGCGCAAACCTGGCTCAGTATTGCCTGCTGCATGTTTTTATTGTTGATTTACAACCAAAAAGATGCCCTAGCCCAAGATATAAGAGGGCGAGCAGCTATTAAATTTATAGTGTCTGGATTGCTGTTGGTGGTGCTGGTGGAGTTTGGCCTGTCACCGCGCATTGTCAGCGCCCGAACGGATGGCGGAAATTTAAAGCTGCTGCACGGGCTGGGCAGTGCCATGTATTTTGGTCAGTGGCTATGCGCGGGGTTCGCGCTGTGGCGCTTGAGCCGCAACAACAGTCCTGTCTCTTAGACAAGCTTACAAACGCTCCGCCGCCTCAAGCGTATTGACCAGCAGCATGGTGATCGTCATGGGCCCCACGCCGCCTGGTACCGGTGTGATGTAGCCTGCAACCTGACTCACGCCGGCAAAGTCAACATCACCACACAGCTTGCCGTCATCATTGCGGTTCATGCCCACGTCGATCACCACCGCGCCGGGCTTGACCATGTCTGCGGTCAGCACATTGCGCTTGCCTACAGCCGCCACAATCACGTCGGCTTGCAGTGTCATGGCTTTCAAGTCTGGCGTGGCGCTGTGGCAAATGGTGACGGTGGCGTTTTGTTGCAAAAGCATCAGCGCCATCGGCTTGCCGACAATGTTGCTGCGGCCAATCACCACCGCGTGCTTGCCGCGCAAGTCGTAGTGGATACTTTCCAGCATCTTCATGCAGCCGTAAGGCGTGCACGGCCAAAAGCCGGGTTGGCCGACCATCAGTGCGCCCGCACTGGCCACATGAAAGCCGTCTACGTCTTTTGCAGGTGCGATGGCTTCAATCACTTTGTGCGCGTCAATGTGGGCAGGCAAGGGCAGTTGTACCAAAATGCCGTGAATGGCCGGGTCGCTGTTGAGCGCCTTGACACGAGCCAGCAGATCGGCTTCGCTCAAATTGGCGGGGTGTTTGTCAAGGACTGAATACAAGCCGTTGTCTTCGCAGGCTTTGACCTTGTTGCGCACGTACACCTGGCTGGCAGGGTTGTCACCTACAAGCACCACGGCCAGGCCGGGCGTGATGCCGCGTGCGCGCAGCGCTGCTGCACGCTGGGCCACGCTGGCACGCAGCTGTTTTGATAAGGCGTTTCCGTCAATGAGGTGTGCTGTCATGGCTTATTTTGCGCATTACTTACTGCTTTTGGCAGTCAAAAAGGCTTGTAACCTAATAAATATATGCGCGAGCAGCTATAAGTAATATAGCGTCTGATGTGATGTGGTGTGGTGTGGTGTGGTGTGGTGTGGTGTGGTGTGGTGTGGTGTGGTGTGGTGTGGTGTGGTGTGGTGTGGTGTGGTGTGGTGCGGGTTGCGGTGTCAGGCCTTGGGGGTCGTCGAACCCAAAGCAATTTTCAACAGGTCGGCGACCGTGTTGGCGTTCAGCTTTTCCATGATGTTGGCGCGGTGCGCTTCAACCGTTTTGATGCTGATGCCAAGGTCGTCGGCGATTTGTTTGTTCAAGCGGCCCGCCACGATGCGTTCTAACACTTGTGACTCGCGCGATGTCAGCTTGGCCAGCAGTGCATCGCGGCTGGCGGATTGCTGGTGGCCGGCAAAGGCTTCTTTGGCTTGCTCCAGCATGCGCTCAACCAGGTTGACCAAGGCATCTTCCTGAAACGGCTTCTGGATAAAGTCCATGGCACCCTTTTTCATGGTGTTCACCGCCATGGGCACATCACCATGACCAGTGATAAAGACGATGGGAAGTGGTGATTTGCGTTCCACCAGTTTGTCCTGTAACTCCAGGCCTGTCATGCCGCCCATGCGGATGTCCACAATCAGGCAGGCCACTTCGCGCGCGTCGTAGCGGCTCAAAAAAGTTTCGGCAGAGTCATAGCAGCGCACCCGGTAATCTTTGCCCTCCAGCAGCCACTGCAGAGAGTCGCGCACACCTTCATCGTCATCAACGACATACACGGTGCCTTTTTTGGGGATCAAGCTCATACAAGACTTACTTTCTTTGAGAACTTTTCAAAAAACTGCCTAGGCGGTTCAAAGGGGGTTGCCTGCTGCAAAACCTGTAGCGGTCAACACAGCATCAGGAAGGGGCAAGACAGGAATCCAGAATGTAAAGCGACAGCCCACAACCTCTTGGTCATTGTAAAGGTTCTCAGCCTGCAGCCTGCCGTGGTGCGACTCGATGATGCTGCGGCAAAGTTTCAGGCCAATACCCATGCCTTCAGACTTGGTTGAATAGAAAGCTTCATACAGCCGGTGCATCACTTCCGGCGACATGCCCTTGCCAGAATCGAGAACTGAAAACTCGACAACGGTCTGCCCCTGAATAGTCTTGGGCACGACCCGCAACTCAACGCTGCGACGCGCGGGCGGCAGCTGCGCCTGCGCAATGGATTCAGCCGCATTCTTCATCAGATTAATGAGTACCTGCTCGATCAGGATGGGGTCCACCATGACCTCGGGAAGGCGCGCCGCAATGTAGTGCGACAGGCGCACGTTGTGGCGGCGCAGCTCAATGTCGGCCAACTCTATCGCGTTGCTAACCATGGTGGACACATCGGCAAGTGAGCGGTTGGGTTCGCTGCGTTTGACAAAGGACCTGATGCGCTGAATGATTTGCCCGGCCCGGTGCGCCTGTTTGGCGGTTTTTTCCAGTGCCAACAGCAGGTCCTCCGTGCTGATTTTGTCGCCTTTGATGCGCGTGACCATGCCATTGCAATAGTTGTTGATGGCTGTCAGCGGCTGGTTCAGTTCATGCGCCACGCTCGACGCCATTTCGCCCATGGTGATCAGCCGACTGGCGGTTTGCGCGCGCTCATTTTGTTGTGCCGCCTGCTCTTCGGCGTGGCGGCGCGGTGTGATGTCGGTCGCAATGACCATTTGTGCCAGGCGACCGTCCACCCATGTCAGGTAGCGTGAACGAACCTCCAGCCACTTTGACAGGTCGGGGATGTATACCTCGGCGTTTTCAGTGTGCGCGGTGGTCAGGGTGTCAGTCGGCAAGCCAGCCAGACCATCGACCTCGTCCAGCGCGTCGTCATGGGTGGGCGTTGCCGGAACGCCAGCCTGAGCGATCAGATTCAGATGACCCAACACCTCGGCACCAAACCACGAGCGGTACAGCTTGTTGGCAAAAAGCAGTTCTTTGCCGCCCAGCGGTGCGACCGAAATCGCAGCATCGAGGCCTTCCAAAACAGTGGTGAACCGTTCGTAGGACGCAGACAGTTCATCACGAACGCGGCGCGGCTCGGTGATGTCTGTGACGGACGTCATCCAGCCAGTTTGCTGGCCTCTGGCGTCAACCAGGGGTGACACATACATACGTGCGTCAAAAACTTCACCGTTTTTACGTTTAACCCTCACCTCAAAACCCGCCGCAGGCGCGCGCCCCTTCAACTCTTCTTCCAGCAGGGTTGCCAGGTTTTTGACTTCTGTTTCGGGCCAATAGGGAAACGGCGGCAAGAAACCGACCAGTTCTGACTCGGACCAGCCTGTCATCTGGCAGAAGGCCGGGTTGACGTAAGTGATTCGCCCCTGCAGATCAAGTGCTCGCATGCCAGTGGGCATGGAGTTTTCCATGGCCCGCCGGAAATTGGTTTCTGTGCTTAAAGCCCGCTGAGCCTGCACGCGCCTGCGCGTATGCCGCCAGGTTCCCAGCAGCATCCACACGGTCAGTGCACTGAGCGCGCTGACCAGCCAAAAAAAACCGCTGCCCACCACGCCCAGTGACGTGCGGTAGCCCTGTGCCCTGATCAGCAAGCCATTGCCGACCGGCGAGACGGGTATTTCATATTCGCCCCCGCCATCAGGCCACGGCAATAGGCGCACCACCGGGTTGCGCGGGGGCGGCATGTTGCCCGCCAGCACGTAGCCCTTGTCATCGACCAGGGTCACTGCATATTTGGCGGTGATTTCGGTCGGCACGCCAAACCGCAGCATTCCGTCGATTGAGTAGTCGCCCATGACCACGCCGGCGAATTTGCCTTGTTCATCGACCGGCACCAAAATCTGCAAGGTGGGGGCAGTGTGATTGTTCTCAGCACCCTGTAGGGGGCGAGAATAAACCGGCTGGCGCAAGTCTCTGGCCAGTCCATAAGTACTGTCAGTTTCTCCATTTTTAAGGGTTTCGCCCACAGCACGAACTTGCGCTGCTTGGGCGCTTGGCGAAAGATAGGTCACCTTGACACGGCGTTTTGCGTCCACCCATGTCACCGCCAACAGCTCTGGGTATTGGTTGATCAGTCCCTCGGCCTGTTCCAAGAACTCTGCGGCATCAATTTCTTTGTTCGAAATGTCGCGCGTCATGCGCATCAGTTGCTCTTGACGCTCCAGGAGCCGAAGTCGCAGGCGCTGCTGCGCATATTCAACGTCCCGTTTGAGAGCCTGCTGTTCGCGATCGGTCTCTTCCAGTCGCAAGTAGCCAAAAGCGGCGACAACAGCCGCCAAAAACAGCGCAACGGCCAGCAATGGGCCGAGCATGAAGAAACGGTCTTGCCTTGACGGCGATTGTGTGCGCCACCAGCGCCGCCACCATGCGATGGGCGCGCTTTTGTCGGTGTTCAAAGGGGCGGGTTGTGGTCTGGTCGTCATCAATGTTTTTTCTATGGTCTAGTTTAATTGACGAGCCTTTGCCAGCGCATCCTGTCCTGGAGACCCGCCTGGCCAAATATTTCTTAATATGAAAATACAAAGCATCATTTGAAATTATTGAAAATATATGCGAAACTGGTTACCCCAGCCTGAAAGAGGGACTGCAAACTCTCGGTAGCGGCAAGCGTTGTTTTGCTGGAGTGACTTATTTTGGGTGGTGCAAAGCACCGCAAAGGTTTTCAACACGAACGTGATTTAAAGCAGGAGACAAGACATGGCGGCCAACCCTAACCAAGTGCCAGACGCAATCGACAAAGACACGCAAGAAACCCGGGAGTGGATGGATGCACTGTCCGCAGTGATCGACAGTGAGGGGCCGGAGCGCGCCCACTTTCTGCTCGAACAATTGCTCGAGCATGCGCGGCAAAAAAGCATCGACATGCCCTTTTCAGCGACCACCGGCTACGTCAACACCATTGAGCCTGACCAGGAAGAGCATTCGCCTGGCAATCTGGAAATTGAAGCACGCCTGCGCGCCTACATGCGCTGGAACGCGATGGCAATGGTTGTCAAGGCCAACCGCTTGCACCCGGCAGACGGTGGTGATTTAGGTGGGCATATTGGTTCGTTTGCTTCTCTGGCCAGCATGTTTGGTGCAGGCTTTAACCATTTCTGGCATGCGGAGTCTGAAAATCACGGCGGAGATTGTCTTTATATTCAGGGCCACGTCTCGCCCGGCGTGTATGCCCGCGCCTATCTTGAAGGCCGCCTGACGCAAGAGCAGTTGCTCAACTTCAGGCAGGAGGTCGATGGCAAAGGCTTGTCGAGCTATCCGCATCCCAAACTGATGCCTTCGTTTTGGCAGTTCCCCACCGTGTCGATGGGTCTTGGCCCGTTGATGGCGATCTACCAGGCACGGTTTTTAAAGTATTTGCACGCACGCGGTATTGCCAACACCGAGAACCGCAAGGTGTGGGTGTTTTGCGGTGACGGCGAGATGGACGAAGTTGAATCCTTAGGCGCGATTGGCCTTGCCGCGCGTGAAAAGCTCGACAACCTGATTTTTGTCATCAACTGCAATTTGCAGCGGCTCGATGGTCCGGTGCGCGGTAACGGCAAGATTGTGCAAGAGCTCGAAGGGGAGTTCAGAGGCTCGGGCTGGAACGTCATCAAGCTGCTGTGGGGCTCAGGCTGGGACCCGCTGCTGGCACGCGACAAAGACGGCATCCTGAAAAAAATCATGATGGACACGCTGGACGGTGACTACCAAGCCATGAAGGCCAACGACGGTGCTTATGTTCGCAAACACTTTTTCGGCCAGCACCCCAAGGCGCTAGAGATGGTCGCGCACATGAGCGACGAAGAAATTTTTGACCTGCGACGCGGTGGCCATGACTCGAAAAAAGTCTATGCCGCGTTTGCCTCGGCTGTCAAACACAAAGACCAACCGACCGTGCTGCTGATCAAGACCGTCAAGGGTTTTGGCATGGGCAAGATTGGTGAGGGCAAAAACAACGTTCACCAGACCAAAAAGCTGTCAGACGACGACATCAAGGCCTTCCGCGACCGCTTCAACATCCCGGTTCCGGACAGCCAGCTGGCCGAGATTCCGTTTTACAAACCCGCTGACGACACCCCGGAAATGCGCTACCTGCACGAGCGCCGCAAAGCCCTTGGCGGCTACCTGCCGCACCGCCGCACCAAGGCCGATGAAAGCTTTACCGTGCCTGCGCTCGACACCTTCAAGTCAGTGATGGAAGCCACCCCTGAAGGCCGTGAGATTTCTACCACCCAGGCCTATGTGCGCTTTCTCACGCAACTGCTGCGTGACCAGGCTCTGGGCCCGCGGGTTGTGCCGATTTTGGTCGACGAGGCCCGTACCTTCGGCATGGAAGGCCTGTTCCGCCAGATCGGGATTTACAACCCCGATGGTCAGCAGTACACCCCGGTCGACAAAGACCAGGTCATGTACTACAAGGAAGACAAAAAGGGTCAGATTCTGCAAGAAGGCATCAACGAAGCAGGCGGCATGAGCAGCTGGATTGCGGCGGCCACGTCGTACAGCACCAACAACCGCATCATGATTCCGTTTTACGTGTACTACTCGATGTTCGGCTTTCAGCGCGTTGGCGACCTGGCCTGGGCTGCCGGCGACATGCAGGCGCGCGGCTTTTTGCTGGGCGGCACATCGGGTCGT
>JBKCGU010000103.1:0-3136 GCA_046303055.1 Polaromonas sp. | reverse complement strand
TCGCCGACGTTGACGCGGCAGTTCTCCAGCATCACCAGCTCGCCGGGGTTGACGCTGACGCCATCAACCCAGTTGGCGACCAGAGGGACATCGCGGCCTAGCAGTTCACCCAATCGTTTAGCCACGGGCGCCAGTGAATCTGCGGGTTTGAACTGCCCCTCAGTCGGCCTGCCCAGGTGCGACGTGACCATGACGGCAGCACCGCTGTCCAAGGCCAGTTGGATGCAGGCCATCGACGCGCGGATGCGGGTGTCTTCGGTGATGTGGCCATCAGCGTCCTGCGGCACATTGAGGTCAGCACGGATAAAAACGCGCTGGTTTTTAACTTTGCCTTGGGCACACAGATCAGTAAAGCGAATGAAGTTCATGGGTGCTGATTGTAAAAGCCACCACTCAGGCCTCTAACTACCAACCTAAGCCGATATGCAGAGGCAGATAAACCATCATCCCCGACACGATCGTGCCGAACATGCCGCGCCGCCAGTAAAACCAGGCCAGCCCCACGGCCACGGCATACAGGCGGGCATCTTTGAAGGTGCTGATGAACTGCCCCTGGGTCATGACCATTTCGGGCACGATCACCGCAGCCAGTGCAGCGATGGGGGCGTAGTGCAAGCCGCGCTCGGCCCAGGCAGGCAAAGTCCAGGTCTTGCTGGAGATAAAGAAAAAACCACGGGTGAGCACCGTCACCAGCGCCATGCCGACAATGGTGGTGACGGTCCACCAGTCGGTGTTGTCCAGCGGGTTCATGGCGTGACACCTGCTGGCGCCTGCGGTTTTTTGGGTTTTTCAAGCAGCAGGCAAATGGCTACTGCCGCCGCGATGGCCACCAGAATATTGAGCTTGAGCGGCAAGGCAAACACGGCAACAGCCGCCGCCCCCGCCACACCGGCAGACACCGCACGCAGCCGGTCTGTGATGAGCGAGCACAGCACACCCAGCAGCGCCAATATGCCGGCAAAACCCAAACCCCACGCCGGTGGAATGGCATTGGCCAGCACAATGCCCAGCAGGCCGGGAATCGTCCAGCTGACCCAGTTGACCGCACTGTTGCCCGCCCAATACGCGTCTTGCGCCTGCCGCACGATGGCGTCGCTTGAAGGCTGCGGATAACGCCGGGTGAACAGGACATAGCTCAAGTCAGCCGTCAAGTAGCCGCTGAGCATGCGCCGCCACAGCGGCTGGTGCATGATGTAAGGCCGCAGGTGCGCACTGAACACCACAAAGCGCAAATTGACGCAAAACGCAGTGGCCAGAATCACCCACATAGGCGCGCCAGCAGCGATCAAAGGAATGGCGGCTAACTGCGAGCTGCCCGCAAAAACCGTCAGCCCCATCAGCAGGGCTTCGGGCAAACTCAGGCCCGACTTGACCATCGCCACGCCGGTCATCAGCCCCCAGGAGGCAATGCCTGGCGCCACGGATGACATGTCGCGCACGCCGCGCCGAAACTCCGGGTGTTTGAAAAGAGTGGTCATGCAGACGCAGGCGCAAACACCATGCCGGGCTGCACGTCAAAGCCGCGCACAAAATCTGCCACAGGCAACGACTTGCCGCCGGCTTTTTGCAGACGCGTGATACGCAGCAGCCCATCGCCAGTGACCACGTCAATGCCGCCGTTTTGGACATCAAATATGGCTCCAGCCTTTGTTATATCTGCACCAGTAGCTCCTGAAACATGAGCGTCTTGCAGCTTGATGACCTCACCATTCAACACGCTGCTGGCACCCGGAAAGGGGTTGAAGGCGCGGATGCGGCGTTCAATCACTGCGGCGCTTTGCGTCCAGTCAATCGACGCTTCGTGCTTTTCAATCTTGTGGGCATAGGTGATGCCTTCGGCCGGTTGCTTGACTGGCCTGAAGCCGCCACCGGCTGCGATTTCCAGCGCCTCTGCCACCAGCCGCCCGCCCAGTGCGGCCAGTTTGTCGTGTAATGTGGCGGTGCTGTCGCGCGCGCCAATGCCCAGCTTTTCAACCAGCAACATGTCGCCCGTGTCCAGCCCTGCATCCATCTGCATGATGGTGATGCCTGTCACGGCATCTCCCGCCTCAATGGCACGGTGAATTGGCGCTGCACCGCGCCAGCGGGGCAACAGCGATGCATGAATATTCAGGCACCCGAGCCGGGGTGTATCGAGCACCCACTGCGGCAGGATCAGGCCGTAGGCTGCGACCACCATCACGTCGGCCTGCGCAGCATCTATCGCGGTTTTTGCAGCCTGCGCATCGTCCGGGTATTTGCCGCCCAGGCGCAGGCTGCGTGGTTGGGCCAACGGGATGTTGCGCTCTTGCGCCCATTGTTTGACGGGGGAGGCCTGCAGCTTCATGCCGCGCCCGGCGGGCCGGTCAGGCTGGGTCAGCACCAGGGCAATGTCAAAGCCGGCAGCGTGCAGTCTTTCGAGGGCCACGCGGGCAAACTCGGGGGTTCCCGCGAAAATAACACGCATCAATCGCCCATCAATCGGATTTAAGCTGCTTGATCAACTTGGTCTTGATGCGGTTGCGTTTGAGCGGCGACAAATACTCGACAAACACCTTGCCCGTCAAATGGTCCATCTCATGCTGGATACACACCGACAACAGGCCATCGGCCTCATGGGTTTGGGTTTTGCCGTCCAGATCAAGTGCGTCTACCTTGACAGCCAGCGCGCGCTCGACGCCGTCGTAAATACCGGGCACCGACAGGCAGCCTTCCTCATTGATTTTTTTCTCGTCGCTGGCCCATGTGATGGTGGGATTGATGAGCACCAGCGGCTTGTCGCGCTCTTGGCTGACGTCGATCACAATCACGCGTTCATGCACATTGACCTGAGTAGCGGCCAGGCCAATGCCTTCGGCGGCGTACATGGTTTCGAGCATGTCGTCGACCAGCGTTTGCAGGCGTTTATCGACCACGGCAACGGGTTTGGCCACCGTATGCAGGCGCGGGTCGGGGTAACGCAGGATGGTCAGTTGTGTCATAGAAAGCAGATCAGTGGATGCTATTTTCGCAAATTTTCAGTTCTTCTAAGCATACAAGGCCTTGCGGCGCTGCATTTTCGTTGCTCGATCAAGGGCTCAAGTACCGAATCTGTGGTAATTTCTCAAGCCTGACTCCCCTTAAGAGCCTTCAAGATGCACAATTGTTTTGGTCAGTT
>JBKCGU010000102.1:0-2550 GCA_046303055.1 Polaromonas sp. | reverse complement strand
CGCGGCAAGGGGAACCCGCTACAACGCCTGCGAGCGTCTAGCGGGGGAATTCACAACCCTCAACCCGGGTCGTATTCCTCGACCATCTGCTTGGCCACCTGGGTGGCCAAGGCCTCATCAGATTCATCGTTCATGGAACTGGCATTGGCGCGCTGCGCCACCAGTTTGCGCAAGTAGGGCTCAGCGGTACCGCCCGGGAACTTGTCCGTCAACAGGTCAAGAACCTTGTCGTAAGGCAACATCTTGGACAGAGCCGAGCGCAGCGCCTGATCACGACCTTGCGTAGTAAAGGCAAATCGCTCGTACGCACTGGCGTGCAGGCGAACAATCTGGCTGAGCGTGCCGCGCTGCGTTTTAAAGCGGGCAAACATGGTGCCAGGGCTATTGCAGTAGTCGGAGATCGCCTTCATTTCGTCACTGCTGAGCGCAAAGGTCTTGCGTACCAGATCCGGCGATGCATCACCCATGCCCATGATGAAGAAGATGTACGTGTTTTCCAGCACGGCCTCTGGGAAATCAGCCAGCAACTGGGAAAACAGCGCCGTGATCAGATTGAATTTACGGCCTGTACGCAAGTCTGAATGCACCAGTGTTGTCACGGCCTCGATACCCGAGAAGTAATGCGACTCGTCGTACTGGAGGAACTTGATGGTCTCCCAGAGCTTGGAGATCCGCTTTTCCTGATAAGCCGCGTAACGCTGAGGGCACAGCTTGGAGACTTCTTCCCACTTGAGAAAGTAGTTTCTGGCGCCAACCCGGCGAGCGAGCAAGAACATCAAGCCGGATTTGCGACGCCCTTCCTCCGTGTTCATGGAACCGACAACTTCCTGAAGGTCAATCGATACGGCCCGCGCAGCGCCCAGATTGAACTTGGTGTAACCCGACAAGATCGCATAGCTGTCCAGGGACGCCACGATGTTTCGGGTAAAGACTTTGATGATGAGCTCGTCGTTGAACTTCGCCTCGCCGTAAACGTTGGAGACACGCTGGTCGGCAGCAATTTTCGGGACATCCTGCAGCGTAGGCATTGCAAACCGTTGGGCAGATACCGACTCTTCAATCATGCCGGCATCGAACAAGGCGTCGACCACCGACCAGACGCGGGTCTTTTCGGTGACCACAAATCCAATTTCCTCCAGCGCCCGGCTGACCTGGGCATCAAATGCGTTTTGCCATTTTTTGCCGTCAGGAGACTCGCGGCCAAACTTTTCATAGCAGACGCGAATCACCCTTTCAAAAAACTTGGTGGCCTCGGGGCCGCAACCTGGCGAGATGGTGCCCAGCACCGCCGTGAGGTAATCCACATCACCCGGCAGCGGCATATCAAAGCCGTGCTGGGTATCGAAAGGGTTCACTGCGAAATCAACGTCATTGCGAATCGAGATTGACAGCACCTGCTCACGCATGTGTGGCGGCAAAATGGACCGGAACCAGTCCATCACAAGCTTTCCTGACAAGCCCACGTCCACCAGCGTGATCGGCGGAACCTCTTGAGCTCCTGGCGCCAGCAGCAATCCTGAATTGAGCACGTTCAGCGTGAACGACTTGCCCGACCCGGTGGGTGCGAAACCGATGGTCGACCAGTAGTTTTGCAGGCTGGAGCCGAAATCAATCGGATACGGCCGGCCTTCCAGGGTAGACATCACGATTTGTCCACGATCCCAAATCGAAGCTGGCCTGGAAAACGGCATCATGCGGACAATGTCATGCATCGGCGCGGGAATGTAGGGCGCGGGCGCAATCGAGGCGAATCCAGCGGCCGAGGCAAGCATGGCCCGAGCAGGTTCACCGGTTTCATTGGTGCACCCTGCTGAGCCCCAGCTCTCCACACTGGATATCAGGTTGGCCAGACGCTGGGCAACTTCATGCTCAGTGGGCCCCCAGGTTGAGAAGACGGCCCTCACCGCGCCGACATAAACGCCTTCACCTGACAGCGCCTTCAAGTGGTCAAAGCCCTTGCGAATGCTCTTGTTGTAGTCACCCACCGCGCCAAGCATCGCCGACAGGAATCGCTCCATTTTTCGGTAATTTTTGCCGTTCGGATAGATCTCAAAGGCAACGCGCCACGGAATCGTCTTGCCAAGCCGGGTGGCGAGTTCATGAAAGGGCTCGGAGCCTTCGTCCGGAGGGAGCTCAAGGACCACCGAGCCGTACCAAAGACCGCCCTGCTCGCACAGTTCGCGCGAGCCAAACCTGTCGCTGACGCTGGTGGTGACCATCTGCCTGGAAAGCCGCGCCTGCAGCGATGGACTGGCGTCATTGCCGCGCTCCACAGCGGAAGAACCAAGAGCTGCCGACTTGTCGCCCAACAGCCTGGGCCGCCAGGTCAGCGAGGTCGGTCTGGCATCAACATGCCGACGGATGATGTTCACGGCCTCATGCGCTGACAGACACTTCAAAAGCAGTTGGGCACCACCACCCTCCTTGTCGCGGGACAGGTCATCCATCAATGACTTGACGGCGGCCACATGGCGGGGAGCCAAAGCCCCTAAGGGTGCTTGCGGCACTTGTGCCAGGTTCCTGCTGAGTTTTTGTCCGCCGGAGTCGGCT
>JBKCGU010000101.1:0-47386 GCA_046303055.1 Polaromonas sp. | reverse complement strand
GACAGACAAACGCAAATGGTTTGACCGAAGTTCATGGTTTCCCCCTCAGGATGCTATGGGGGTCAGCCCCTGCTTCATGATGCGCCTACAGTCTGGCGGCCCCCAGCCGGAAATCGGCGTTAGCCAAGCGCAGTCTCGATCGCAAGAATGGGTGGCCCCCGTTTTATTTACCCGCCTCAGGCAGCGTCCGGGGTGTTTTGCACCTCAATCGTCAGTCAGCGCATGGGCTGCGCCATGCTCGGTTACCAGAGGCGGCGCAGCTTACAGCAGGCGATTGAGCAGCCCTGCCGTCGAGGCGTCCAGGCCTGACACATCGCCAGTCTTGAGGCGCGGCTCAATGTCTTGGGCCAGCACTTTGCCGAGCTCGACCCCCCACTGGTCAAAGCTGTTGATGCCCCAGATGGCCCCGCTGACAAAGACCCGGTGTTCTTGCAGCGCCAGCAGCGCGCCCAGGCTGGCGGGTGTGAGCTCGTCCAGCAACAACACCGTGCTGGGCCGGTTGCCGGGAAAGTGCCGGTGACCGCCGTTATCCGTTTTCCCCACCATCAGCGCCTGAGCTTGTGCCAGCATGTTGGCCAGCAGTTTGCTGTTGTGGCCCGGCAAAGGGTGGCTTGCATTTTTGACGGCAATAAATTCAACCGGAATGACGGACGTGCCCTGATGCAGCATTTGAAAGTAGGCGTGTTGACCATTGGCGCCCGGCTCGCCCCACAGGGCCGGTGCCGTGTCGTAAGGCAATGCATGGCCTTGGGTGTCCACCCGTTTGCCATTGCTTTCCATTTCAAGCTGCTGCAAATACGCGGGCAGGCGGCGCAGCGCATGGCTGTAGGGGGCAATGCTGCGGCTGGTAAAACCATGAAAGTTGCGATACCAGACGTCCAGCAGGCCCAGGCGCACAGGCAGGTTTTGCTCAAGTGACGCCTGGCAAAAATGCAGGTCCATGGCGTGCGCGCCGGCCAAAAATTCTCGAAAAGCCTTGCCGCCTATCGCTATGGCCAGGGGCAAGCCAATCGCCGACCAGACCGAGTAGCGGCCGCCGACCCAGTCCCAAAAACCAAACGTGGTGGTGATGCCGAATGCGTTGGCGGCTGCGATGTTGGTTGTCAGTGCAACGAAATGGTGGCCGATGTCTTGCCCGCCGTGCGCTTCAAACCAGGCTTTGGCAGATTGCGCGTTGAGCATCGTCTCAGCCGTGGTGAAGGTTTTTGAAGCGATCAAAAACAGCGTGCTGCGCGGCTTGCACGCGGCCAGCACGTCCAGCAGCTGCGCGCCGTCAATGTTGGAGACGAAATGAATCCGCTGGGGCTTGTCTGCAAACGCATGCAGCGCCAGCACCGCCATTTGCGGGCCCAGGTCTGAGCCGCCAATACCGATGTTGACGATGTCGGTGATGTGATCGTCCGCGCGAATCTGCTCGGCAAAGGCCAGCATGGCGTTCAAGGTCACTTCAACTTCAGCCTGCACGTCCGCTATTTTATTGATAGCTGCTAGCCCTGGATTATATTGGGCTGCAGGCGGTTTTCGCAGTAAAAAATGCATCACGGCACGGTTTTCTGTGCTGTTGATGGCTTGGCCTGCAAACATGGCGGCGCGGTGTTGCTCCAGCCCGCACTGACGTGCCAGCTCAAACAGCAGCGATTGTGTGGGCGCGTCCACCAGGTTTTTGGACAGGTCGGCAAAAACGTGCGGCGCATCCTGGCTGAAACGGGAAAACCGCTGCGGATCGGCTGCAAAGGCATCTCGCACATCAAAGGCTTTGCCGGCCGTTTCAAACGCGCTTTTTAGCTGCGCCCAGGCCGGGGTCTGGTCACACCGTGCACGCATCACAGCGCCAGCATCAGTTGCTCAAGCTTGATGGCGTCGGTGACAAAACCGCGTATGCCTTCGGCCAGCTTTTCGGTGGCCATGGCGTCCTGGTTCAGTGCAAACCTGAAGCCGGCTTCGTCAAAGTTAACAGGCGGCAAATCAAGTGCCTTGGCCGCGTCGGCATTCAGGGCTTGCTGCAAAGGCGCATCGGTGGCCGCCAGCTGGCCCAGCAGCTCAGGGCTGATGGTCAGCAAGTCGCAGCCCGCCAGCGCCGTGATCTGGCCCATGTTGCGAAAGCTCGCACCCATGATTTCGGTGGTGATGCCAAAGTGCTTGAAGTGCTGGTAGATGTCGCGTACCGACTGCACGCCGGGGTCGTTGATGCCCACGTTGTCAGCCTCTACCCAGGCGCTGCCGCAGGCTTTTTTGTGCCAGTCGTAAATGCGGCCCACAAATGGTGAAATCAGTTGCACCTTGGCTTGCCCGCAGGCCACGGCCTGGCAAAAGGAAAACAAAAGCGTCAGGTTGGTGTGAATACCGCGCCGCTCCAGCCGCTCGGCGGCTTGTATGCCTTCCCAGGTGGCAGCCACCTTGATGAGCACACGATCGATATGCACACCCTCGGCCTGGTACAGCTCGATGATGCGTTCACCTCGGGTGAAGGTCGCGTTGGCGTCAAAGCTCAGGCGCGCATCGATCTCGGTCGACACCCGGCCAGGGATGACCTGCAAAATCTCGCAACCAAAACGCACCAGCAGGCGGTCCATGGTTTCATCGAGTTCGCGGCCTTTGAACTGGCTGACAACGCCCGCCATCAAGGGCTGATAGTCGGGCCTTTGCACGGCTTTCAAAATCAGCGACGGGTTGGTGGTGGCGTCTTGCGGTTTGAACTGCGCCAGCTGCATGAAGTCGCCGGTGTCGGCCACCACGGTGGTGAATTGTTTGAGCGCTTCGAGTTGATTCATGGCGTTGTCATGTTCGTTTTCCAGTTACCATGATAGCAATAGAATATGAAACTTAATTACATAAACCTGCCGTGAATCACTCTTGTATGGGGCTGTCTGCATGAGTTTTGACCTGATTTTGTTTGGTGGTACGGGCGATCTGGTGTGGCGCAAGCTCATGCCTGCATTGTTTCAGGCCTTTCGCCACGGCTCACTGCCTGAGGGGGGGCGCATTGTCGGCGTGGCGCGCGATGACTTGTCAGACGAGGCCTATCGTGCGCTCATCAAGTCGCGCTTTGACCAGGTTGAACTGGCCAAACGCCCCACCGAAGAAGAGTTTGCGCGTTTTGCGGCGCTGCTGTTTTACCTGCGCATGGATTTGTCCAACCCATCAGACTACCCACGGCTGGCCAGCAAACTGCAAGCGCACGCTGCCGACACGGTGGTGATGTACCTGGCCACCGCACCGGCGCTGTTCACGGTGTTTTGTGAGCAGATGGCGGCGGCTGGTTTGAAGCGCCCGAACATGCGGGTGGTGCTTGAAAAACCCCTTGGTCACAGCCTGGCATCAAACCGCGCCATCAATGCCAGCGTGCGACAGGTGTTTGATGAAAAGCAGATTTTCAGAATTGACCACTACCTGGGCAAGCCGTCGGTGCAAAACCTGTTTGCGCTGCGTTTTGGCAACGCCCTGTTTGAACCGCTCTGGCGGCGCGAGAACATTGCCAGTATTCAAATCACCATTGCAGAAGACATTGGCATTGAAAAACGCGGTGCGTTTTATGACGCCACCGGCGCGCTGCGCGACATGGTGCAAAACCATGCGCTGCAGCTGCTGTGCGCCGTGGCCATGGAGCCGCCCATCAACGCCCACGCCGATGCCATACGCGACGAAAAGCTCAAGGTGCTGCGCTCTTTGAAGCCGTGGACACCGGACACGCTGCGCCAGCATGTGGTGCGCGGTCAGTACGGTGCGGGTAGCGTCGAGGGCGCGCCGGTCGTGGGCTACCGCCTTGAGGCGGGTGTACGCGATGCCAGCCAGACCGAAACCTTTGTCGCGCTGCGCTGCGAGATTGCCAACTGGCGCTGGGCGGGCGTGCCGTTTTATATTCGCACCGGCAAACGGCTGGCCGGCCGCAGCGCCTATATTGAGGTCAACTTCAGGCCGACACCTCATGCCATTTACAAGTCACCACTGGGTGCAGGCAACCGGCTGGTGATTCACCTGCAACCCAAAGACGGGCTGGAGCTGCACCTGTTTGCCCAGGGTCAGCAAAACCGCACGACTTCACAGACGGCGGACACTCCGTTATCGCCGGTGCAACTTGATCTGGACTTCGACAAACGCTTTGGCTCCGAGCGCGTGGGCGCCTACGAGCGGCTGCTGCTGGACGTGATTGACGGACGCTTGAACCTCTTTGTGCGAAGCGACGAACAGGAAGAAGCCTGGCGCTGGGTCGAGCCGATCATGCAAAGCTGGGTAGCCGACACCGAAGGGCCACGGCCCTATGCAGCTGGCACCTGGGGGCCCAGTGCCAGCAGCGCGATGATCGCGCGTGATGGTTTCTGTTGGACTGAAGAGTGTTGATGTTGCCCCCACGGTCGTTCGCTTCGCGTAACTCCCTGCCCCCCGCGGGGGCCGCTGCGCCTGCAGCCCGGCAGAGCCGGTTCTGCGGCCCCTGCTTGGTGGGAGAAATCCATGCTTGATCGAATAAAAGCTAGTCTCCCATCACTGGCCCCTGCAGAGCAGCGGGTTGCCAAGCTGGTGCTGGCTGACCCGCGTGCGTTTGCCAACCTGCCGATTTCTGAGCTGGCCGACCGTGCCCATGTCAGCAAACCCACGGTGGTTCGGTTTTGCCGCAGCGTGGGCTATGACGGCTTGAGCGACTTCAAGCTCAAGCTGGCGGGCAGTGTGTCTGAAGGCGTGCCCTTTGTGCACCGCAGTGTGGATGTGGACGACAAAACATCTGACGTGCTGGTCAAGGTGATTGACAACACCGTGGCGGCTTTTTTGAGGTACCGCAACGACGCCTCCTCGCTCGCCATTCAAAAAGCCACCGATGCACTGGCGGCCACCTGCAACAGCGGCAAGCGGATTGAGTTTTTTGGGGTGGGCAATTCAGGCATCGTGGCGCAAGACGCACAGCACAAGTTTTTTCGCCTGGGTGTTAACACGGTGGCCTACAGCGACGGCCACATGCAGGTGATGAGCGCATCGATGATGGGGCTGGGTGACTGCGTGGTGGTGATTTCAAATTCAGGCCGCACGCGCGACCTGATGGACGCCGCAGGCATTGCCCGCAAAAACGGCGCGACCACCATCGTCATCACCGCCAGTGGCTCCCCACTGGCCAACCTGGCCAAAGAGGCTGGGCACATTCACCTGGCCGCTGACCACCCCGAAGGCTACGACCGCTACAGCCCGATGGTGTCGCGCTTGCTGCATTTGATGATCATTGATGTTTTGGCCACCTGCCTGGCGCTGCGCATTGGCAGCAAGTTGCAGCCGCGGCTCTTGGAGATGAAGAACAATTTGCGCAACAAGCGTTATGCGTGAAGCTTTTATCAGCGTTTGGCGTACACATCTTTGCGACTTCCAACTTCAACAACCAAGACACAAAGGACATCGTCTTGAATATCGCATATCACCCGGTATTCACCCACCCGATAACGCCAGAACGCGCCAAGCATGGCACCCTTCAAGGCCTTACCTGTATCGCGCGGATCTTCTAATACTGCAATTCGCTCATCCATAAAGTCAACAATGCGCCTTGCTGCTGGCTTGTCGAACTTGCTGAGCTGTTTCAGCGCTGTGCTGGTGTAATCAATCTTCCAGGCCAAGTTGTTGCCTCACTTGTGCGCTGGAGTAAGTCGCTTCATTGCCTTTACGAACTCGCTCCATGGTGGCTGCGGCGTTGTAATAGTCCTCTAAATCGTCCAAGCCATCCGTCACCAGCTCACGCAGGTAATAGGCCTTGGTGCGCCCCGTCATTTGCGCGAGTCTGTCGAGCCGCTGCTCAACCGCAGGTTCAAGTCGAATAGAAGTTGCCATCAGTCACCCCAGACAAATAAAATACAGTGAATACAAGTAGTCATTGTATCTAAATTGAAAGATCAACGCACTTTTTGCAATGGGGGTGCCTGCGTTGTTTGGGTCAACAGCTGCACCGGCCCATAAAAAGCGCGGGCCACGCTTTTGGTGTTGTCTGTGTCGGTCATGATGGAAATACTGGTCAATGCGCCGGGTTCTTCTCCAAACGCCGCAACGAAATCAGCGCGTATCGAACGCTCGTAGTCCATCCAGCGGTTCAGCTTGCCAGGGCCCGACTCTAGCGGCAGCTTGCGAATGCGGTCGGTGTGCGGGTTCGCAATGACCTTGCCCGGCTCGCATTCGTTACACCAGACATACATCAAGGTGGCATACGGCAGTGGCTCGCCAGTCAGTACCTGCGCCAGCTCGGACAGCATGGCATTTTTGGCTGACAACTGGGTGCGGTCGCCGTCAAATGCCAACACCACGCGAACAGGTGAATCGTCATATTCGCGTATCGACATGTCGGCGTATTGAATCAGGTCGGGCAGCTTCCAGGAAAACTTCAAGGTTCCCAGTTCCCCAGGGGCAATCTGCATGGACTGCCGCAACATGCTGGCCGACGAATGGGCTCTGGCAGCAATGGCATTGCGGCCGTCCTCAAGTGTGAAGTCAAACTGGCTTGGAGATTTACCCGGTAGCTTGAAGTGTTCCCACTTGGCACGTTTAAAAGGGCTATCGGTTGAGACGACCCACGGCCCAATGCGTGAATTCAAATCGGCTTGAGACTCAACACGTGATGACGTGGGCGACGCACATGCTGCCAGCACGAGCGGCAAAACCCAAACCAGGCTATTGAAAACTCGCATGATTGAAGATCACAAACAATTCAAACAATAAAAAAGCCCCGTTGAAACCAGCGGGGCTTTTGACTTTATAACGTTCAGCTGGCCGATGCCAGCATTAAATTAGAAAGTGTGACGGACACCAACATAGAGCTGGCTGGCCTTTTGGCCAGCACCAGAAACAGGCGTACCGGCCAAAGCTGCCTGGGCATACAAACCGTATGCTGCGTTAGCCTTGTTGCTGATGGTGGCGTATGAAGCACCAATAGATGTACGCTTGGACAATGCATAGTCATAGCCAAGGGAAAGCATTGTTGCGCTACTATCTCGAACAGTTGCACCGTTAACCTTGGCATCGTTGGCTTTTGTGTAGGTCACCAAAATGGTACCTGCACCCATTGGCACAGTCACTGGAATCGACCAAGCTGTACGCTTGTTTTCCGAGCCTGCACCACCAACCAGGCCGGTCTCGATAGCACCGACGTCATAGGTCAGGCCTACGGTTGCCATACCAAAGTTGTAGTCGCCCATCAGGGTGTAAGCGGTTTGGTCGTTACGTGCAACACCTGCGGTACGGTCTTCTGCCCGCTGCCTGTAGTAGCTGAAACCACCCTTGATCGGGCCGTTGTCGTAGCTCAATCGTGCATTCATGGTGTTACCACCAGCTTGGCTGATCAAGCCGCCGCCGCCGCCAGTGGTGCCGTCAGTAACACCAGAGCTGTAACCCAGCTGACCTGTGAAACCAGAGAAGACAGGCGTGGTGTAACGGATGGTGTTTGCCAAACGTGAGCCAGTTGCAATACCAAGTGCAGCTGCAGAACCGTTAACGAAACCCAAAAGTGAGCAGCTTGATGCTGTCAGTGCTGTAGCACGTGTACCGTGCTGGTCGCTGCCAAAGCAGTAATGGGTGTCAAGACGGCCGATTTGAACCGCACCAAAGCCGCCAGACAAACCGACAAAGGTATTGCCGCCAGCAACTTGACCAGATGCACCTGTACCAGCACCGCCACCTGCTTCGTCAGCACGGAAACGGGTCTCAATAGCGAAGTTGACGCGCAGGCCACCGCCGAGGTCTTCAGAACCGCTCAAAGCGAAGCGTGAAGAGCCGTCAGCGACGCCGATGTTGCTGCCGTTATTAGCAGTAGTTGCGCTACCAGAATAGTTGTTAGAAGCAACACCGGCTTTGATGATGCCCGACAGGGTGACGGTTGACTGTGCGAAAGCGCCAGTTGCGGCCAAAACGGCCAATGCGACTAGTGATTTTTTCATTTGAGAATTTCTCCAAGGTTAAACAAAGGGCTCCAGGATTTGGACCCCCGGGCCAACCTCCCATTTAGGAAGTTGAGGTAATTGAACCAGAGGCAGAAGGCTTAGGCAAAGAAATTTAAGGTGGCAACCTGATAAAAATTGTTTCCGTTGCATCAATGCAACAAATTAAAATCATGCTGTCGCCGGCAGGCCACAAATCGGGCTTTTTTAGCCCTCAAAACCGCTTGGCAGCCAATTGATTAGACTGTCATCAGCGTCACCAACTTTTCAACCCAAACCCACCCCATCAGCCCCATGGACACCCTTATCAACGGCTTTGACGTCGCCTTGCGCACCCTGTTTAGCCAGCCCCGCGCCAGCAAGCCCTGCCCCACCGTAGCAGACCAGGCCACCGAGCTGTCGGCGGCAGACAAGGCCTTGGCCGGTGCCTTGATGCGGGTCAATCATGTGGGCGAGGTCTGCGCACAGGCGCTGTATGCGGCCCAGGCCATGAGCACGAATGACCCCGCGCTGCGCCAGCAGTTTGCCCGAGCCAGCCAAGAAGAAAACGACCACCTGGCCTGGACGCGCCAACGGCTCAATGAGCTGGGCGCGCGGCCTTCGTTGCTAAACCCCTTGTGGTACGCCGGGGCCTTTGGTTTGGGGCTGTTGGCGGGCCGGCTGGGCGACCACATCAGCCTGGGCTTTGTGGTGGAGACGGAACGCCAGGTGGAAGCGCACTTGGCCGAGCACATGGAGCGCCTGCCACCCCACGACCATGAATCGCGCGCCATCGTGGCGCAAATGAAAACCGACGAAGCGCGCCATGCGCAGGAGGCAAGCGCTTCGGGTGCGCTGGAACTACCCGCACCCGTCAAGGCCCTGATGGGCGCTGCCGCCAAGGTGATGACAACGGTAGCGCACCGGATTTAAGGGCGCCTCATAAATTCATTTTTCGGGCGAATTGCTGCGTTGCGCGGTGCTCGCAATCCTCACGTACATGAAGTACGTTCCGGTTGCTGCGCGCCGTGCGCCTTGCACTTCATCCCGAAAATCTGAATTTCTAGAAGCGCCCTAGGCTTCCAGCACCTCAAAACTGGTGGTAATTTCAGCCGTCTTGCCGAGCATGATGGTGGCCGAACAATACTTGTCGTGGCTCAGGGCTATCGCACGTTCAACCGCGCTGGCCGCCAGGCCTTTGCCCGACACGGTGAAATGCATGTGGATTTTGGTGAACACCTTGGGGTCCGTTGGGGCGCGTTCGGATGTCAATTTGACCGAACAGGCCCGCACATCGTGCCTGCCGCGCTTCAAAATCAGCACCACGTCGTAGGCGGTGCAGCCTGCGGTGCCTGCCAGCACGGTTTCCATGGGGCGCGGGGCCAGGTTGGCACCGCCGTTTTCGGGCTTGGCCTCATCGGGCGCGCCGTCCATCACCAGGGTGTGGCCGCTGCCGGTTTCTGCCACAAAGGTCATGCCCGAGCGGGAGCCCATGGCATGGGCTTGCGCCGACCAATTCACCATACATTCCATAAACAGCCTTCTTGATGCAAAAAATTTATACCGAAAACAGAGAGTTGTGTCTAAAAGTGTCTAATTTCAGCGACACAGGTATTGTGCAGCGCAACATAGCGGCGCTATACTGACCTTGTCCCGGCAAAAACCATTGTATTTTGATGCGGTTCTTGCCGCACCGTTTGTCTCCTCCATCTTCTCGAAGGATGGATTTACAGGCCCAAGCCGCAAGGTTTGGGCCTTTTTTCTTGCGCCTTATCATTGAAGGCTTGCGAGAAACCCATGACAAAACCACTCAGCCCCTCTGACTACCTGAAAAAAATCCTCACGGCCCGCGTGTATGACGTGGCGGTTGAGTCCAGCCTTGAAGTCGCCAAAAACCTGAGCGTGCGCCTGCACAACACGGTGCTGCTCAAGCGTGAAGACCAGCAGCCGGTGTTCAGCTTCAAGCTGCGCGGGGCCTATAACAAAATGGCGCATTTGAGTGCGGTGCAGCTTAAAAAAGGCGTGATTTGTGCGTCTGCCGGCAACCATGCACAAGGGGTGGCCATGTCGGCGCAAAAGCTGGGCACGCGGGCCGTGATCGTGATGCCCACCACCACGCCGCAGCTCAAGGTGGACGCCGTCAGGGCCCTCGGTGGCGAGGTGGTGCTGCATGGCGACAGCTACTCGGATGCCCACGCACACGCGGTGCAACTTGAGAAAACACGCGGCCTGACCTTTGTGCACCCGTTTGACGACCCGGATGTGATTGCCGGCCAAGGCACGATTGCCATGGAAATGCTGCGCCAGCACCCTGGCCCGCTGCATGCGGTGTTTATTGCCATTGGCGGCGGCGGCCTGATCTCGGGCATGGCCAATTACATCAAGGCCGTGCGGCCAGACATCAAGGTCATTGGCGTGCAGATGAACGACTCTGACGCGATGACGCAATCGGTGGCCGCGAAAAAGCGCGTCGCCCTGCATGATGTGGGCTTGTTTTCAGACGGCACGGCGGTCAAGCTGGTCGGCATTGAGACCTTTCGCATCAGCCGCGCGCTGGTCGATGAGTTCATGACGGTTGACACCGACGCGGTGTGCGCCGCCATCAAGGACGTGTTTGTCGACACGCGCAGCATTGTGGAGCCGGCTGGCGCGCTGGCCGTGGCGGCGATTAAAAAATACGTGGCCCTGCACAAAACCAAAGGCGAAACCTACGCGGCCATTTTGTGCGGCGCCAACATGAACTTTGACCGCCTGCGCTTTGTGGCCGAGCGGGCTGGCGTTGGTGAAGAACGCGAGGCCCTGTTTGCGGTGACGATTCCTGAAGAGCGCGGCAGCTTCAAGCGCTTTTGTGAGGTCATTGGCACGCTGCCCGGCGGGCCGCGCTCGGTCACTGAATTCAACTACCGCATCAGCGACAGAGCCAAGGCGCATGTGTTTGTCGGCCTGACCACGCGAAAAGGCGAAAGCGCCAAAATTGCGGCCAACTTTACCCGCCACGGCTTCAAGGCGCTTGACCTGACGCATGACGACTTGGCCCAAGAACACATCAGGCACATGGTGGGCGGGCACAGTGCGCTCTCAAAAGACGAGCGCCTGCTGCGCTTTGTGTTCCCGGAACGGCCCGGTGCGCTGATGAAGTTTTTAGCCGCCATGCAGCCAGGCTGGAACATCAGCTTGTTTCATTACCGCAACCAGGGCGCAGACTTTGGCCGCATTCTGGTCGGCCTGCAAGTGCCCAAGCATGAGGCCAAGGCGTTTAAAACCTTTCTCGACACCATGGGCTACCCGCATGTGGAAGAAACCAGCAATCCGGCTTACCAGCTGTTTTTGCAAAGCTAAAGCATGGCCCCAGCAAACGCATCGACCTGCCCGCAGTGCGGCGCTGGACTGCGTTGCGGTGCCGTCAGCGGCGACGCTACCTGCTGGTGCTTTGACCTGCCGCGCGTGATCGCTGTCCCCACACCACAAGCCAGTTGCCTGTGCCCGGCCTGTCTTCAACAAGTGATCGACTCAGATGACCCAAAAAACCTTTTTGTTGCCAGCAATTGAGCCGACCGCCGATGCGGCGCTGGCCGCCAGGCTGCAACACAACATTGACCACAAAACCAAGCCGCTGGGGGCGCTCGGCCAGCTTGAAAACCTGGCCGTGCAGCTGGGCCTGATTCAGGGCAGCCAGGCCGTGCGCCTGACCGACCCGCAGATGGTGGTGTTTGCCGCCGACCATGGCGTGGCCAGCGAGGGCGTGTCGGCCTTTCCTCAAGCTGTCACCCTGCAAATGGTGGCCAATATGCTGGCCGGTGGTGCCGCCATCAATGTGCTGGCGCGCCAGCATGGGTTTGCGCTGCACGTGGTGGACGCGGGCGTGGCCGGTGACCTGGCGGACCACGCACAACTCATCCAGCGAAAAATCGGGTATGGCACACACAACCTGGCCCAAGGCCCGGCCATGACGGCGCACCAGCTGAACGCCGCCCTGCAAGCGGGCAGCGACGTGCTGGCCAGCCTGCCCGGCAACGTGGTGGCGTTTGGTGAGATGGGTATTGCCAACACCGCACCGGCTGCGCTGCTGTTGCACCGGCTGGCAGGCGTGCCCATCGACGACGCGACGGGGCGGGGTACTGGCCTGACGGACACCCAGCTGGCGCATAAACAAGGCGTTTTAAGGCGTGCTGCTCTATTGCACAACCATGCCGTCCAGCCACTGGACGCGCTGGCTGCCCTGGGCGGGTTTGAAATCGCCATGATGACGGGCGCCATGCTGCAAGCGGCCAGCGAGCGCCGGGTGGTCTTGGTGGATGGTTTTATTGCCGGAAGCGCGGCACTGCTGGCCTGTGCTGTCGCCCCGGCGGCCAAAGACTACATGGTGTTTTGCCACCGCTCGGCAGAGCGCGGCCACCGCCTGCTGCTGGCGCACCTGGCGGCCAGGCCGCTGCTGGACCTGGACCTGCGCCTGGGCGAGGGCACCGGCGCGCTGCTGGCCTGGCCGCTGGTGCAGTCGGCGGCGCTGCTTTTAAACGAGATGGCGAGTTTTGAGTCGGCCAGCGTCAGCGCCAGGGCCAGTTGACATGGTGAACTTCATTCGCGAATTGTTGCTGGCTGTGCAGTTCTTCACGCGCCTTCCGGTCACGGGGGCGCTGGCTGAATGGGTCGGTTTTAGCCCGGCCATGCTGCGGGCCAGCGCCGCGCACTTTCCTGCTGTGGGGATGCTGGTGGGCGCTGCGGCAGCCGCCGTGTATGCCTTGCTGCTGGCGCTGCTGCCAGACACTGTTTATGCGGCGCTGGTGGCGGCTGTGCTGTCAACCGTGGTGACCGTGCTCATGACGGGCGGCTTTCATGAAGACGGGCTGGCCGATGTGGCCGACGGCCTGGGCGGCAGTTACGACAAGCATCGCGCCCTGGACATCATGAAAGATTCGCGTGTCGGAGCCTTCGGTGCGATGGCCCTTAGCCTGGCGCTGCTGGCAAAGGTCGCCATGCTGGCCCTGCTCGGCAGCGTTGATGGCGCACCTGTTGGCTTCGATGCGGCACCCTTCAGGGGCTGGTATGTGTGCAGCGCCCTGTTTGCAGGCCATGTGGTGTCGCGCACCCTGCCGCTGCTGCTGATTGCCTGGCTACCGCATGTGGGCGACGTGGCAGGGTCCAAGTCCAAGCCCCTGGCCGATGCGATCAGCGCGCGCAGCCTTTTGGTCGCTTTTGCATGGTGTTTTATGGCGATAGCCCTTGTATTGCTTATGCAAGACGCTACTGATTTGATAGTAGCTTGCAGCTTTTCATTGGTCGCCCTGCTGTGGATGCACCGCCTGTTCAAGCGCCGCTTGCAGGGCTTTACCGGCGATTGCCTGGGTGCTACGCAGCAGGTGTGCGAGATTGCTTTTTATCTGGGTTTGGCCACCACGCTATGAAGAAGCCGCAGCGTGGGGGCTAGAAGTCTGTGGTTGGTCCGGCATGCCCAGCCGCTGATTGCGCCAGGGGTCTGCTACGGCCAGCTCGATGTGCCGGCCGACCGCACATTGACCCAAAGCTGCGCTGAAGAACTTTTAAAAGTACTGCCCAGGGGCACTGCCATCAGCACCTCGCCGCTACAAAGATGTGAGCTGCTAGCCCAATCAATCATTGGCCTACAGCCCGATTTAACGGTTAAAACAGACGCAAGATTGCAAGAAATGCACTTTGGGCAATGGGAAGGACGCGCCTGGGACGATATTGACAAGGCCGAACTTGACGACTGGACGGACAACTTTGCCGATTACCGTGCTGGCAGCACGGGTGACAGCGTGCGCCAGTTCATGGCCCGGGTGGCTGACGCCTGGCGCGAACTCGACCCAGCCCGGGACACCCTGTGGGTGACCCACGCCGGCGTGATTCGGGCCGCCACGCTGATCGCCAGAGGCATCCGGCACATCCGCCGGGCCGATGAATGGCCCACACAGGCGCCAGCTTATGGACAATGGTGCAAACTGACCCTTACAACTCACAGAAATCACCATGGCCACCAACCTTGACGGGCAACTCGTTGTCGCCATCTCTTCCCGGGCACTGTTTGACTTTGAAGAGGAAAACGAGGTCTTTGAGCAGCATGCCGACAAAGCCTACATGCAGATGCAGTTGCAGCGCGTCGAGCAACCGGCCAAGCCGGGCGTGGCGTTTTCGCTGGTTAAAAAACTGCTGGCCTTTAATGCGCCGGGCGCGCAGCGGGTGGAGGTGGTGATCCTGTCGCGGAACGACCCGGTTAGCGGCCTGCGCGTGATGCGCTCAGCCGAGCACTACAAGCTGGCCATCAGCCGCTGCACCTTCACCAAAGGGCAAGCGCCCTGGCGCTACCTGCGCCCGCTCAAGGCCAACCTGTTTTTGTCTGCCAAATCTGAAGATGTGCGTTCGGCCCTGGGCAACGGATTTGCCGCCGCCACCGTGGCCACACACTCGGCCAGAGCCCAAAGCAACTACCCCAGCGAGGTGCGGATTGCCTTTGACGGCGACGCGGTGCTGTTTTCAGACCAGGCTGAACGGGTGTTTCAAAAAGACGGTCTGGATGCGTTTCAAAAACACGAACGCAAGCACTCGGCCAAGCCCCTGCCGCCCGGCCCTTTCATGCCGCTGCTCAAGGCCCTGCACGGCCTGCAGCAGGCCGGTACGCCGCACATGCGCATCCGCACCGCGCTGGTCACGGCACGCAGCGCCCCGGCGCATGAACGCGCGATTCGCACCCTGATGGACTGGAACATCGAGGTCGATGAAGCGATGTTTTTGGGCGGCCTGGCCAAAGGTGAGTTTTTGCGTGAATTTGAGCCGGACTTTTTCTTTGACGACCAGACCGGGCACGTCGATGCTGCCGCGCAGCATGTGCCAGCCGGTCACGTCGCCAGCGGCGTTTCAAACTCCTCTGCCTGACCACTGATCTATGAGCAGTCTCAAACATTTCAGTGCTTTTTTAAAACGCGTCTGGGCTCTGTCTGCGCCTTACTTCAGGTCTGACGACAAATGGAAGGCGCGCGCCATGCTGGCCGCCATTGTGCTGCTGAACCTGGCTGCCGTGTACATGCTGGTGCTGCTGAACGACTGGAACCGCCTGTTTTATGACGCGCTGCAAAACAAAAACCAGCCCGTCTTTTGGCAGCAACTGGGCCGCTTTGCCTATCTGGCGTTTGCCTTCATCATCATTGCGGTTTACAAGTTTTACCTCACGCAGTTGCTACAGGCGCGCTGGCGTGCCTGGATGACCGGGCATTACCTGGAGCGCTGGCTGGCCAACCATGCCTTTTACAGCCTTGAGCTGGCGCGCTTTTCCGGTGACAGCAGTCAAACGGCTGACAACCCAGATCAGCGGATTCAGGAAGACATCAACCAGTTCACCAATTTCACGGTGTCACTGAGCATGGGTTTGCTCAATTCGGTGGTGACACTGCTGAGCTTCGTGGGTATTTTGTGGGGGCTGTCAGGCGCGTTTGCGGTCACGCTGGGGGGCAGCAGCTACAACATTCCCGGCTTTATGGTGTGGATGGCGCTGCTGTATTGCGTGGTGGGCAGCGTGATCACCCACTACATTGGCCGCTCGCAAATTCGGCTGAACTTCATGCAGCAACGCTTTGAGGCCGACTTCAGGCACCACATGGTGCGGGTGCGGGAGTACAGCGAATCGATTGCGCTGGACAAAGGCGAAGCGGTCGAGCGCACGCAGCTTGATGGGCGCTTTTCAAAGGTGCTCCAGAATTTTTTGTTGCTGATCAAAAAACAAAAAAACCTGGTCTGGTTCACCAGCTTTTTTGGCCAGGCCGCGATGGTGTTTCCCTTTATTGTGGCGGCACCACGGTTTTTCAGCGGTGCCATTCAGCTGGGCGAGCTGATGCAAATAGCGTCAGCTTTTGGCCGGGTACAAGACGCCTTGAGCTGGCTGGTGGACAACTATTCCAGCCTGGCGGCCTGGCGTGCCACAACAGACCGCTTGACCAGTTTTGAAGACAAAATAATGGCTATAGGCCAACAGATAAAAGGGTTACCAGCTCCTGATTTAGTAGCAGACGGCGCAACTTTGTCGGCTGATGACCTGACTATCGAGCTGCCTGCCGGGCAAACGCTGCTCAGCGGCCTGGCCTTGCGTGCAAAGCCGGGTGACAGCGTGCTGCTCAGTGGCCCGTCGGGCAGTGGCAAGTCCACGCTGTTTCGCACCCTGGCGGGCATTTGGCCCTATGCCAAAGGGCACACGCAGTTGCCGCACGACGCGATGTTTATCCCGCAGCGGCCGTACTTTCCGGACGGCAGCCTGCGCGATGCACTGGCCTACCCGCAGCCGGCCAGCGCGTACAGCGATGCGGTGTTAAGGCAGGCCCTGCTTGACGCCCTGCTGCCGCAACTGACGGGGCGGCTGGACGACAGCGATGCCTGGGGGCAAAAACTGTCGGGCGGTGAGCAGCAGCGCCTTGCAATTGCGCGCGTGTTGCTTAAAAAACCGACCTGGATTTTTGCCGACGAAGCGACTTCGGCGCTGGACGAAGCCGCTGAAAAAACCCTGTACACCCGGCTGCAAACGCACATCGCGCGGGTCAAGGGCGGCATGGTGTCGATCGCGCACCGGCCTGCGGTGGCGGCTTTTCACAGCGCGCAATGGACGCTGGTCAAACAGGCAGAAGGCAGCCCGGCGCTGTATGCCTTGAAACAAAGCCCCTTGACACAAAGCGCCTTGAACAACCCCAGCGATCCTGCCGCTTGATGTCCGAACCCAACACACCGCCGCCCGAGCCAGTAGACCTGTCCGCGCTGGCACCCCTGAAGCACGTGGCTTTTCGCATGCTGTGGGGCACCTGGCTGGTGGCCAACACCTGCATGTGGATGAGCGATGTCGCGTCGGCCTGGATGATGACGTCAATGACCACCACGCCGCTGTGGGTGGCGCTGGTGCAAACATCGGCCACGCTACCGGTGTTTTTGCTCGGCCTGCCGAGCGGAGCGCTGGCTGACATTTTGGACCGCCGGCGCTACTTCATTGCCACCCAGTTCTGGATAGCCGCTGTGGCCACGTTGCTGTGCATTGCAGTCGTCACCGGCATCATGACGCCGCCCCTGCTGCTGGCACTGACCTTTGCCAACGGCGTAGGCCTGGCCATGCGCTGGCCAGTGTTTGCCGCCATCGTGCCCGAGCTGGTGCCGCGCACCCAGTTGCCAGCGGCGCTGGCCCTGAACGGTGTGGCCATGAACGCCTCGCGCATCATCGGGCCGCTGGTGGCGGGCGCACTGATTGCCAGTGCCGGCACGCAGTTTGTGTTTGTTTTGAATGCCGTGCTGTCGGTCATTTCAGGCTTTCTCATCATGCGCTGGCGCCGCGCGCACACGCCCAGCCCGCTGGGACGGGAACGTCTGGTCAGCGCGATCAGAGTGGGGCTGCAGTTTGTGGCGCAGTCCAGCCGACTGCGGGCCGTGCTGGTGCAAGTGGCCTTGTTCTTTTTGCATTCAACCGCCTTGCTGGCGCTGCTGCCCTTGATAGCACGCAACCTGCACACAGGGGATGCCGGCACCTTCACGCTGCTGCTGGCCAGCATGGGGGCCGGTGCGATTGGGGCGGCACTGTACATGCCGCGCCTGCGTCAGTGGCTGCCGCGTGATGCGCTGGTGCTGCGGGCCACCATGCTGCAGTCAGTCGCGACCGTCGCCATGGCGCTGGCACCCAACGCTTGGGTGGCGGTGCCTGCCATGCTGGTCAACGGTGTGGCCTGGATCACCTGCGCCAACTCGCTGTCGGTGTCGGCGCAGCTGGCCCTGCCAGACTGGGTTCGCGCACGCGGCATGTCGATGTACCAGATGGCCATCATGGGCGGTAGCGCGCTGGGCGCGGCGCTGTGGGGGCAGGTGGCCACCGTCACCAGTGTGCCGACAGCGCTTGGGGTGGCGGCCATCAGTGGCAGTGTGTGCATGCTGCTGGCACTGCGCTATGTGCGCGACACCAGCCTGGAGGAAGACCTGACACCATCAAGCGAGTTCACAGTCCCGGTAGCGGACGCGCCGCCTGGCGAAGGCCAGATGCTGGTGACGATTGAATACCTGATTGACCCGCTGCGCGCCAACGACTTCAGGGCGCTGATGCAGGAAAGCCGCCGCAGCCGCCTGCGCCAAGGTGCGCTGGGTTGGGAGCTGCTGCGTGATGTCAATCAGCCGGGCCGGTTCATCGAGCAGATCATTGACGAGTCGTGGACAGAACACCTGCGCCGCTTTGACCGCGTGACCGCCAGCGATGTGTCGCTGCGCGAACGCAAGCTGGCGTTTCATTTGCCTGAAGAACCGCCGCTGGTCACGCGCTGCGTGGTGGAAACAGCGTCAAAGACTTAAGCAGCAGAAAAGCGCTCAAAACCCCGCGCGCGCAGCTCGCATGCCGGGCAGGTGCCGCAGCCGTAGCCCCAAGGGTGGCGATGCAGCCTGTCACCCATGTAGCAAGTGTGGGTGTGTTCCACAATCAAATCAACCAGCGCCTGGCCACCGAGCGAATGCGCCAGCGCCCAGGTGTCGGCCTTGTCAATCCACATCAGCGGCGTGTCGATTAAAAAGCGTTTGTCCATGCCAAGCGACAGCGCTAACTGCATGGCCTTGATGGTGTCGTCGCGGCAGTCTGGGTAGCCTGAAAAATCGGTCTCGCACACGCCGGTGACGAGCACCGCCAGGTCACGGCGATACGCCAGCGCCGCCGCCAGCGTTAAAAACAGCAAATTGCGGCCCGGTACAAAGGTGTTGGGCAGGCCCGAACTTTCCATTTTGAAAGCCACGTCGCGGGTCAGTGAGGTGTCACTGACCTGGCCCAGTACGGCCAGATCAAGCAAATGATCGTCCCCCAGCTTGCTGGCCCATTGCGGGAACTGCGCCTTGATTTCACGCAGCACGTTCAACCGCGCGTCCAGCTCCACAATGTGCCGCTGGCCGTAGTCAAACGCCACGGTTTCCACCCGGTCGTACCTGGACAGCGCCTGCGCCAGGCAGGTGGTGGAGTCTTGCCCGCCAGAAAATAAAACAAGGGCGGTTTTGTGGATGGCAGAAGTGGACATGGCGCTATTTTCCTCTCGTTCAGTGCGCAAGTGAACCCACAAGCCAGCAACTTGTACACCGCCGCCCGCGCGCGCACGGCGGCAATCTGGACAACAGGCCTCAAACCGGCGAGTTGACTGACCGTTGCCTGAATGCAAACCAACAGCCGCGCTAGCAGAATCTGAGCGGCTCCGTGCTGCTCAATGGATGGGCCGTGCGAGCCGTTGGCTCGCCCTGGATATAGCGTAGTTCACCAGGCAGTACAGCGCCGCTACAACCAGGTACACAGGCACCAGCGCCTGGTAATTGGCAATCAGCACCTTGGCGTTCTGCATCAATTCGCCGTAGGTCACGACATAGCCAAAGGTGGTCTCCTTGACCACGATCACCAGCTGCGCGACAAGTGCCGGAACAATGTACCGCAGGGCCTGGGGAAAGACCACGTGAAAGAAGACCTGGGTTTCGGTCAGCCCCAGGCTTCGGGCCGCATCGGTCTGGCCGCGCGCAACGGCCAGCACGCCTGCGCGGTAGACCTCGGCGACCACGGCGGCGGTGCTCAGCCCGACCGGCAGCGTCAACATCCAGTAGGTACTCAACTTGACCCCGGCCGACGGAAGCACCAGAAAACACACGTAGATCAGCAGCAGCGTCGGCACCCCCCGCAGGAATTCAATCACCGCAACGCTTGGCAAACGCACCAGCCGCAGTCGTGACAAGCGGCCCAGCAGCAGTACCAGCCCGAGCACCAGCGCAATGACAGCGGCCAGCGCCGCCGACGCGAGCGTGCCCAGCAGGCCCTTGGCCAGAAAAGCCCAGGTTGTCGCCCAGCCAAAGAATTCCCAAAGCCGCAGCTCGAACTGGCCTGCGGCATGAAACCGGGCAACAATGGCGTAGGCCAGCAGGCCCGCGACAGCAGCGCTCAGGCCCCAGGTGACGGCTTGGGCCCGGGGGCTTGGATCACCAAACAAAATGTCTTGCAGCGCACGGCTCATCGCAGTATCCGCACCTTTTTTTCCAGGGTCGCGCCAGCCCAGGCAATCAGCAGCCCCGACGCCACATACAGCGCGGCAGCCACCGCAAACGCAGGCATGCCGGCGGCGGAGTCGTTGGCGAGCTTGGCAACGAGCGTGGTGAGTTCCTTGCCCGGAAACGGCACCTGCGAGGCCAGCGAGGTCGACAGCATCAGCGCCATGAGCAGCGAGGTCATGGGCTGCACAACAGCGCGCAGCGCCTGCGGCAACACCACCGAAAAGATGACGCTCATCGGACGCATGCCCAGGCTCAGCGCAGCTTCGACCTGGGCGCCACTGACGGTGTTGATGCCAGTGCGCAGGTAGTCTGCCGTGAATGCAGAACAAACCAGTGTCAAGGTCAGGATCACGCTGGGTTCATAGTCGATCAGGACATTGAGATCTGGCAGTGCAAACACGATGAAGATCAGCAAAACAGCGCCGGGAATGTTGCGGAATATCTCGACGTAGCCGGTCAGCGCAAAGCGCAGCGTCCGCAAGGGGAGAAGTCGCAGCACCGTCACAACCAGGCCGAGTGCAAAGCCGGCCACAAACGATAGGGCGGTGAGCTTCCAGGTCAGCACCAGGGCCTGCCCGAAGGCCGGCCCGTAGGTGGTCAGCAGCCCAACAACACCTTGCATCGCTTAAGGCAGCGAGGGTGGCACAGGAACCGCTGTGCTGCCGGTGCGTTGCCCAATGGACACTGTCCATAGCTTGGCCCACGTACCGTCGGCTTGAATCTTCTTCAGGAAAGCATTGATAAAGGCCACGCCGTCCGAGCCCTTGGGAAGGCCGACGCCGTAGGGGTCTTGCGCGCCAAAGGGTGCGCCCGCCAACTGCGCGTCGCTGCCTGCGAGGCTCAGGGTGTTGAGCAGCAGTGTGTAGTCGGTCACGTAAGCGTCCACCCGTCCCTGGCGGAGTGCGTCAAGGGCCTCTTGGTGCGTTTGAAACTCTTGTACGGTGGCCTTGGGCGCAAATTGCGCCAGGATCGCGGGCCCCGTCGATCCAGCCTGGGTGGCGGACTTCTTGCCAGCCAGATCGTTGTACGACTGGATCGTCTTGTTGCCAGCCTTGACCAGCACGCCCGCCTGCGACGTGTAGTAAGGACCGGCGAAAGAGATCTTCTCGGCACGGGCCGGCGTGATGGAATAGGTGGCGAACACAACGTCCACCTGGCCGTTGATGAGCACCTGTTCGCGTGTGGACGAGGTGACCTGCGTGAACTGGAACTTGGCCCCGTCGCCCAGGATGTAGCGCGTGATGAGCTGGGCCAGGCCGGCGTCGAAACCGCGGATCTTGCCGTCTTTTTCGTTGAGCAGCGAGAAAAGATTCGAGGTTTGGGTGCCGCCCAGGCGCAGTGTCCCGGCCTGCTTGATCTTGCTGGCCCAGGTGCTTGAGGCGATGGTTGCGCCATCAGCAACCGGGCCCTGCGCGACCAGCGCGTCAAACGCCGCCGCATTGATGGGTGTGCCTTGTGCGAAAAGCGGCGCACTGGCAACCAGCGCCAGCGCGATCAAAGTGGATTTCAGGACGGATTGGATAGACATGCGTTCCTCGTTGGGTGGTCTGTGATGCAAATGAGTATATGGAAATTAATGGGGCGGTTTGGAATACGCCGACAGCTTGCCCGCCCCCTTTGCTCTTGTTCACGCCATGCGGCCATGTCGCATACCAGCGTTGGCCATGCTGCCGCCCGGCAGGAAGTCGTGCGCGTCTACCAAAGCCCGGACAAGCCTAAGCCTGACAGGTCTGGCAGGTCTGGCAGCACCACGAAGCAGTTTTTTTCTCAAGTTCCGGGCAGCTCGCTGACATGGTTTCAAGCGCCATTTACCCGAACACAGGCTTGACAAGTCGAACACCTTACCTTAAAGTAAGGAAATTCAGAGGACTTAAATCATGTCAACCGCAACCCTCACGTCCAAAGGCCAAATCACCATCCCGGTAGAGGTTCGAAATGACCTCAAGGTTGATGCCGGTGACCGCGTTGAGTTTGTTCAAATCGCGCCTGGCCGCTACGAGTTCGTTGCGGCTACCAGCGAAGTAACGGCGCTCAAGGGAATGTTCGGGCCGGCGAAAAAGACCGTTTCCATTGAAGCCATGAATGCAGCCATCGCGCAACGCGGGGCAACAGCACGATGATCGGCCTGGATACGAATGTCCTCGTTCGCTACATCATGCAGGACGACCTCAAGCATTCACCCAAGGCCACCAAGTTGATTGAGTCTCTGGACGGTGACAACCACGGATACATCACCATGGTGTCCGTCATCGAGTTGTACTGGGTGTTGACCTCTTGTTATGAATTGACAGGTGCGCAGGTCGTCCAAGCGCTAGAGGCTATCCTTCGGACCAAACAATTTTTGGTAGAGCGTGCGGATCAAGTCATGCGTGCGCTGCGCGTTTTCAGTGAAGGCAAGGCCGACTTTGCAGACTGCTTGATCGAACGGTCGGCAGCGAGTGCCGGTTGCACTCAAACCATGACTTTTGATGTCGGCGCATCCAAGCACGCTGGCATGACTCTTATTGCCTGAAAGGAAACCAGCGCGCTCCAGTACCAAGGCATTCAATACTGGCCCAACGCTCAAATGGGTGTGAAGCCAAATAAGGGGCGCCCTGATTCATGACGCCCTGACGAAACTACTCCACCGTCACACTCTTGGCCAAATTGCGCGGCTTGTCCACATCTGTGCCCCGCGCGCAAGCGGTGTGGTACGCCAGCAATTGCAGCGGCACCACGTGCAGCAAGGGGCTTAAGGCGCCGTAATGCTCTGGCATGCGGATGACGTGCAGGCCTTCGCTGCTGACCAGTTTTGTGCCTGCGTCGGCCAGCACGTACAGCACGCCGCCGCGGGCGCGGACTTCTTGCAGGTTGCTTTTGAGCTTTTCCAGCAGGCTGTCGTTGGGGGCAACGGCTACTACCGGCATGGCACTGGTGACAAGGGCCAGCGGGCCGTGTTTCAGCTCGCCTGCGGGGTAGGCCTCAGCGTGGATGTAGCTGATTTCTTTGAGCTTTAACGCGCCTTCCAGCGCAATCGGGTAGTGCAGGCCGCGGCCTAAAAACAGGGCGTTCTCCATCTTGGCAAAGTCTTCAGCCCAGGCGATGACTTGGGGTTCAAGGGCCAGCACGCCAGCCAATGCAACCGGCAGGTGGCGCATGGCTTTGACATGGGCTGCTTCGTCGCTTTGTGTCAGTCGGCCTTTGCTTTGGGCCAGCGCCAGCGTGAGCAAAAACAGGCCCGCCAATTGCGCGGTAAAGGCTTTGGTGGATGCCACACCAATTTCGACCCCGGCGCGTGTGACGTAGGCCAGCTTGCATTCGCGCACCATGGCCGATGTGGCGACGTTGCAGATGGTGAGGGTTTGCGTCATGCCCTGCGACTGCGCATGCCGCAGCGCGGCCAGGGTGTCGGCGGTCTCGCCGCTTTGGGTGATGGTGACGACCAGTGTGCGGGGGTTGGGCACGCTGGTGCGGTAGCGGTATTCGCTGGCCACTTCAACCTGGGTGGACATGCCGGCAATTTCTTCCAGCCAGTATTTGGCGGTGCAGCCGCTGTAGTAGCTGGTGCCGCAGGCCAGAATCAGCACTGAGTCAATGTCTTTGAACACACTGGCAGCCTGGTCACCAAACAGCTCTGCCGTGATGCCTTCGACGCCTTCCAGCGTGTTGGCAATGGCGCTGGGTTGCTCAAAAATTTCTTTTTGCATGTAATGGCGGTACGGGCCCAGTTCTGCTGCGCCGCTGTGAGCGACCACCGTTTTAACGTCGCGCTGCACCGCTTTTTGCGCCTTGTCCAGAATCCAGTACTTGCCGAGCTGCATGTCAATCAGGTCGCCTTCTTCAAGGTAAACGATCTGGTCCGTCACACCGGCCAAGGCCATCGCGTCGCTGGCCAAAAAGTTTTCCTGGTGGCCTTTGCCGACACCCAGAATCAGCGGTGAGCCGGCCCGCGCACCGACCACGCGATACGGCTCGTCTTTGCAGAACGCGGCAATGGCATAGGCGCCGTGCAGTTGGCCAACGGCGGCTTTCAAGGCTTCAAACAAATCACCGTCATACAGGCTCTCCACCAGGTGGACGATCACTTCGGTGTCGGTCTGGCTGTCAAACACGTAGCCCTTGGCTTGCAGTGCGGCGCGCAGTTCTTCGTGGTTTTCAATGATGCCGTTGTGAACCAGCGCTATCTTGCCGGGCCTGGCACCCACCGTGCCGGGGCCGTGGCTGAAGTGCGGGTGTGCGTTGTGGATGGCCGGTGCGCCGTGGGTGGCCCAGCGGGTGTGGGCAATGCCTGTTGAGCCGGTGAGCTTGTCAAGGTCAACCTGCTCTTGCAACTCTGCCACGCGCGATGTGCTGCGGGCACGTTTGAGGCCATCGGCATACACCGCCACGCCGCAAGAGTCATAGCCCCGGTATTCCAGGCGCTGCAGCCCTTGTACCAGCACTGGGACGATATTGCGGCTGGATACCGCTGCAACAATGCCGCACATAAATCTTCTCCTGAAAATGGAATGTGCTGATGCTAAGGTTTATTGATTTTTTAATGCGTTTAATATTTTGCTATTTTTGAAATTAAATTTCTTAAACAGATTTTATTGAATTTTTATTTCATATAAAGTCACAATATGGAACAAAAACATAGCATCGAACTGGACGCGACCGACCTCAAGCTGCTGGACGCCCTTCAAAACGACGCCTCGTTGAGCAACCTGGCTTTGGCCACGCTGGCCCACATCTCGCCGCCCACCTGCCTGCGGCGCGTCAAGCGCCTGCGTGATGCCGGGCTGATGGAGCGTGACATTGCGCTGCTCAACCCCGACAAGCTGGCACACATCACCGGCCACGGGCTGACGGCCATTGTTGAGATCACGCTCGACCGCCAGGGCGAAGAACACCTGAGCGCCTTTGAGCAACGCATGCGTGTTGATGCGGCGGTGCAGCAGTGCTACCGCACCTCACCGGGGCCAGATTTTGTGCTGATCGTGCACGTGGCAGACATGCCTGCCCACCTGGCTTTGAGCCAGAGGCTTTTCACGGGCGATGCCAATGTTCGCAATGTGAAGGCGTTTTTTAGCGTCAAACGTTCAAAATTTGAGCCGAAAGTGCTTCTACGCCAATAAATTCCTAGGCTAGCAGCTATTGTTTAAATAGCATTATCTTTTAGCCTTTACCGGCCGCTTCCAGTTTGGCAGACTGATTTGCTTGGCACGCGCCACATGCAGGCCGCCGGGTTCGGTGCTTTTGGCAAGGGTGGTGCCGCCGCCTATTGTGCCGCCCGCGCCTATCGTGATGGGTGCTACCAGCACGCAGTTGCTGCCAATATGTACATCGTCACCAATCACGGTACGGTGCTTGTTGGCCCCGTCGTAGTTGGCGGTGATGCTGCCAGCGCCATAGTTGACGCGCTCGCCCACCGTGGCATCGCCCAGGTAGGCCAGATGATTGGCTTTGGCGCCTTTGGCCAGGGTGGCGTTTTTGACCTCGACAAAGTTGCCGATGTGCACTTCAGCACCCAGCTGCGCGCCGGGCCGCAGGCGGGCGAACGGGCCAACCAGCGCGCCCTCACCCACCTCAACGCCCACCTTTTCACCGTCGATATGGGTGAACGGGTGAATCACGGCGTTGGCGGCTATGGTGCAGTTCGCGATCACGCAGTTGGCGCTGACGCGCACGCCGTTGCCCAGTGTCACTGCGCCTTCGAACACGCAATTGACATCAATCTCGACGTCCTGGCCGCACGTCAAGGTGCCGCGCACGTCAAAACGGGCGGGGTCGGCCAGGCGCACACCCTGCTCCATCAAGGCAACAGCCCTGCGCTGCTGGTACACGCGCTCCAGCTCAGCCAACTGCACCGGGCTGTTCACACCTGCGACTTGCGCCGCATCGGTGATCTGGTGCGCCACCACCGCCACGCCGTCGGCTACGGCGAATTTCACGATGTCGGTCAGGTAGTACTCGTTCTGGGCATTGTTGTTGTCCAGCCGGGCCAGCCAGCTGCGCAGCAAAGCTGTGGGCACGGCCATGATGCCGCTGTAGATTTCATGGATTTGGCGCTGGGCGTCACTTGCATCCTTGTGCTCAACGATGGCGCGCACCTGGGCGGATGCGCCTGGCCCGCTGCGAACAATCCTGCCGTAGCCTGTTGGGTCAGACATGCTGAGGGTGAGCAGCGCCAAACGCTGACCGTCACACTGGTCAATCAGCGCTTGCAAGGTGGCGGTTTGGGTCAGCGGCACATCGCCTGACAGCACCAGCGTCACGCCGTCATCGGCCAGCAAGGGCACGGCCTGCTGCACCGCGTGGCCGGTACCCAGCTGCGGCTCCTGGCGCGCAAACTGGATGTCCAGCGGGGTGTGAAAAGTACCTGAAAGGCCCTGAAATCTTGTACAAGCTGCTTCTACTTCAATAGCGCCATGGCCGGTGATGACGACCGCACTGCGGGCTGATAACTGCGCTGCACAGTCAACCACATGGCCCAGCAGGGCATGACCGCCCAAGCGGTGCAATACTTTGGGCAAACTGCTTTTCATGCGTGTGCCTTTGCCGGCCGCCATGATGACAACATCTATTGGAGTCGGTGACGATTTATTAACGAGAGCGGTCATGACACGTCCTTTGAATTTTTTGTACTTGACGAGAATTATCTGCTGGCTGTTGGTGGGTCTGGCCCTACAGGGCTGCAACGCGGTCAAGATTGCTTATAACCAGGCCCCTACGCTGGCCTATTTTTACCTCGACAGTTACATCGACTTCAATGACGTGCAGAGCACGCAGATTAAAAATGAATTGGCCCAGATGCAGGTCTGGCACCGGCAAACACAGCTGCCTGCCTATATTGACTTGCTACAAAAATTACAGCAACAGCTGCCGCAGGACATCAACGCAAGCCAAGCCTGTGAGGTGTTTACCGAAGTGCGGCAAAAAGCCCTGGCCTTGACGGACTACGCCGAGCCGGCCGCCCTGGGCCTGGCCCTGACATTGACACCAGAACAGCTGGCTGCGATGCAGCGCAAGTTTGCCAAGGGCAACAGCCGCTGGCGCAAAGACTATCTGGATGCCAGCACGAAGGACGTTTTTGAAACTCGACAAAAAAACGCTGTCAGGCGCAGCGAAATGCTGTATGGCAGCATCAACGACAGGCAGCGCAGCCTGATGTCCAAGCAGATTGAAAAATCGCAGTTCAACGCGGCACAAAGCTATGCCGAGCGCGAGCGCCGCCAAAAAGATGTTTTGCAAACACTGGCCAAAGTGGTGGCCAGCCGGCCAGACCCGGTCACCTTGCAAAAAGACATGCGCAGCTTGATGCAAAGGTCTGTCAGCTCGCCCGATGCTGCCTACCGCAGCTATCTTGAAACCATCACTCAGGAAGGATGCGCCAGTTTTGCTGAACTGCACAACGCCACCACCGCGGAGCAGCGCAAAAAAGCAGTCAATCTACTGGCGGGGTATGAGCAGGATTTCAAGATTCTGGCTGCGCAGAAGTAATGCCGACCAACAAGGGGGAACCGCCTTTAAAACTCGACGCTTTGCCCTTCTGCCATGGGCAGCACCTTGACGCTGCCGGTCTTGTTAAAGCGCTGGGGCTTTGGGGCCGCCGGTGATCCGCACGTCGATCACAAGGGTTTTGCCGCCGTTTGGGCCTGCGCAGAGGTGGCCGCGCCTGTTGCCTGTTGCCTGTTGCCCCCCGTCAGCTCTGCAAAGCTGCCCGCCCGCACTTCAGGCCTGAAGTGCGTTCCACATCTGTCTGTCGCGCTCAGCGGTCCAGATGCGCGGGTTTTTAATGCCGCTGGCTTCGTCAAACGCGCGGCTGACGTCAAACGGCAGGCAGTGTTCGTAGATAAACACATGGCCAAAAATCGGGTCCATCGACTTGCGGGTGTGCGCCATCGCGGCTTTCAAGTCCATGCCTCCCGCAGCAGCTTCTTTACCCGCTTGGAACAAGGTCTGAACCCAACGCTTGGTGTAGTCCAGTGCCTTGTTGACGTTTGCTGCGCCCTTCATCGCCTCGCCGCGTCCCGGAACAATCGCCTCAGCCTTCAGCGCACGCAGCGCTTCAAGGGTGGCGGGCCATTCCTCCAGTTGCGCGTCGCCGGTGTACACGCCGGCTTCGTACTCCACCAGGTCGCCAGAGAACAGCACTTTTTCTTCTTCAACCCAGGCAATCGTGTCGCCGCGTGTGTGGCCCGGGCCGGGGTGCCAGACTTGTACTTTCACGCCGCCCAGGTCGAGCGTCAATTTGCCGGGGACTTCGTTTTTTGCCGGGTTACCGCCGCCAATCACCATCGTGGGCCAGGTCAGGCCAGGCACGCTTTCTGAGTTGCGGAACAGGCGCGGAAAGCGCTCCATCTCGCTTTGCATGTCCTGTGCACCGCGCTCAACAATCAGCTCATAGGTGCCTTGGCTGGCAATGACTTCTGTCGCGCCTTCGGCAATGTAAGCGCTGGCCCCCAGCACGCGCACCGCATGGTAGTGGGTCAGCAGCACGTATTTGATCGGCTTGTTGCTGACGCTGCGAATCCGCGCGATCAGGTCTTGCGCCATGGCGGGCGTGGCCGTGGCGTCGCTGACCATGATGAATTTGTCGCCGATGATGACGCCGGAATTGGGGTCGCCCTCAGCCGTGTAGGCCCAGCAATGCGTACTCAGCTGCTCGAAAGTGATTTTTTTATCGTCCAGGTCGGCTTGGGAGGCAAAGGTTTTTGACATGGGTGAATCCTTGCTGTGGGCTTGATTTGAATTAAACATCGTCGATTATGAATACTTGAATGCACTAGTGCTCTTGCCGAGAACGCTTTAACCAGTGCGCCGCTTGCGCAGCCAAGGCGCCAAGGGCCAGCTGGCCATCGAGCACCAGCACACCAGGCTCATGGGCGGGGTCTTGCAGCGCCTCAAACTGGCTGGCCACCAGGCTGGGCGGGTAAAAATGACCCGGGCGATTGGCCACGCGCCTGAGCGACTCAGCCTCAGAAATGGCCAAATGAACAAAGACCAGGGGGCTGACAGATTGGCGCAGGATAGCGCGGTAATCCGCCTTCAAGGCCGAACAGGTCAGCACCGCGCCTTGCGCCCGGCTTGCCAACTCTGCGCCCAGCGTGCGCAGCCAGTCACCCCGGTCAGCGTCGGTCAGCGCCACGCCCAGCTGCATTTTGGCGATGTTGCTGGCAGGGTGAAAGTCATCGCCTTCAATCAGGGGCAGGTTCAGCTGGGTGGCAATGCGCTGGCCGACCGCCGACTTGCCGCAGCCCGCCACGCCCATCACGACCACATGAGCAACAACAGGCTTCGCAACGGGTACGGCATCGAACTTCATGGGTTCAAGTGTAGAGCCGCAACAACGATCAGTAGTCGAGTTTGGCCCGCCCGCCTTGGGCCGCATCCTTAAACGCCCGCATGATGAGACCTGTCGTGACGGTGGCAAAAAAACGGGCGCCCCAATCCTTGTAGCGCAACTCTTCTTCCTGGGTTAAAGCCAATACACCTGCGCACTTGCCAGACGCTGCAATGGCTTCAATAGCTTGCCTCATCGCAGCTTGCACGGGCGCGTCAGTCCAGCTGTTCTGATGCCCCATGCTGTGCGCCAGATCGTTGGGCCCGATAAACACAGCGTCCACACCATCGACCGCTGCAATCGCTGCAGCGTTGGCCACCCCTTCGGGGGTTTCAACCATCACGATCAGCGCCACCCCTTCGTTGCTTGCTTTGACGTGTTCTGGCCCGCCGAAAGCGCCATAGCCCGCGGCGCGTGTGCTGAATGCAGCGCCGCGCTGGCCGCTGATGCCCAGAGCACCTGTGGCCAATGGGTACTTGACGAGCTGTACCAGCCGCGCGGCATGGGCGGCGGTGTTGACCATCGGAATTTGCAGCGCCCCTGCGCCTGCGTCCAGCGTGCGGGCAATGTCTTGCTCGAGGCAACGTACCGCTGCGGGCATGCCAGATGCCAGCGCAGCGCGCAGCATGTTTTCGGTGGTCTCCAGCCCCGAGGTGCCGTGCTCGTTGTCGATGATCACAAAGTCAAAACCAGCGTAGGCAGACATCTCCACAATCGCTGGCGACGGGATGCCGTTAAAGACCGCACGCAGGGTTTTTTGTCCGCGCAGCAGGGCAGACAAGCGAGTGTCCAGAGGGCGTGTTCTGTTGCTTGTTGTTGCCATGGTTGTTGTTTCTGTCATGCGGGGCTCCATAGTTGTTCAGTCGCCAATGCCGCGCCTTCGGCTAGGCTTTTAAGCTTGGCATACGCAATTGGCGGGTGTACCGCGCCAAATCCAGCAAACGTGCCAAAGCCGCAATCGGTACCCGCCATCACGCGGTCGCGGCCCACAATGCCCGCGTACTGCACCAGGCGCTGCATGATGAGCCGTGGGTGTTCAATAAAGTTGCTGGTGGAATCCAGCAAGCCGGGGCACAAAATTTTGTTGTCAGGCACCAGGCCCTTGGCCTGCGCAGCCGCCCACACCTCCCACTCATGCGCATGACGAGGGTTGGCACCTTCAAACAAAAAGGTGGCGGGTTTGGCTTTGCACACCAAGCCCAGCACGCGGTCCAGCCCAATGTCGTGGTGGTGCGGGCCTTCGTAGTTGCCCCAGCAGATGTGCATGCGAATCTTGTTGGCCGGTATGTTGCGCAACGCATGGTTTAGCGCTTCTACCTGCATGTTGGCGTTACGCAAAAATTCTTCTTCAGTCGCATCACGAAACTTGATGTGTCTGCCCATACCCAGGTCGGGCGCATCAATTTGCAGGTCAAGCCCCGCAGCCACAATGGCTTCGTACTCGGTGCTCATGGCATCGGCCAGCGCGCCCAGATACTTTTCATGGCTGGGGTAGTAGTTGTTGGGCTGAAACACGGCAATCACGCCCGGGCTGGCGCTGTTCATAAATGCCCTTGTTGCGCCGTGCTGGTTGCAGGCTGCTTTCAGGTTCGCAATGTCTTTGTGCAAGCCGCTCAGGTCCTTGACAGCAATTGGCCCGGTGCAAACAGGGCGCAGGTATTTGGGCGTGGCTCCCAGCTTGGCCAGGCGTTCCTTGAAGTCAGGAAAGTCATCCAGGTCACGCGGCGTGGCACGCGGCATCTCGCCAATCTCAAAGCCGCTCAAGCGGTGGCGAATGTAGGTGGCGTAGCTGATTTTGCTCATCTCGCCGTCACTGACCACATCGACATGCGCCTGAACTTGCCTGGCCACGACCGTGGCAACTTCTTCTGCCATCACACGGTCGAATTCTGATTCGTCGTAGTTCATGCCGCTGTCCTGGGCAAACAATTGGGTCACCACCCTTTCCGGGCGTGGCAAGCTACCGACATGGGTGGTCAGAATGCGTGGTGTCTTCATGGCTGAGTCCTTGCTCAAGATTTATCGTTGCGAACGGTCAACAAATTTTTTCAAGGCGGTGTAGCCATTGGCGTCAATGGCATAGCCCGCCTTGCCCGCCTGCTCCAGCACGTCGGGGGCCCAGGTGATGGGCTTGCGGCCATCGCCAGGAGTCATGACCAGCATGACCGCTTCGCCGTCACCTGCATTGCGGTAGCTGCGCCAGACGCCCTCTGGCATGGCATAACTGTCCCAGCCTTTCGAGTCTCCATTTGCTATTATTTCAGTAGCTTCTTGCTCAATATTTGATTGGGCTACAGCCTCATTTGATACTGAAATGGCAATGTTTCCCCGATACACAGTCAACACCTGCTTGCACTGCAAGCGGTGCGTCGACACGCTACCGCCAGCCGGTATGCGCAGCCATTCAATTGAAAAGCCATGGGCGTTGTTGACAGGCGCTACATGGTTGCGGTCTTCGCTGATACCAATGCCAATGACAGGTGCGATTTGCGCGCCGCAACCAGGCAGCGCACTGTCAAGTAGCGCAGCGGCCGACCAGTCCAGGTCAGCAAAACGCACAATGCGCCTGGTCATTTGCTCGGGCGTCCATTTGCGCAGCGCGGCAATGTCTGCAACTGTCATGGGCTGCAAACGCTTCATGTCTGGCGTCCACTTCTGGCCCAGCTGCTCGTCAATGATCTGGTAGTCCTCGGTCAAGTGCACGCCTTGCTCCAGAGCAGCAGCCAAGGTTTGTGGTCCCCACAAAATGCCGCCCGTGTCGTCACCACCCAGAGCGGTAAACATGAAGGCCTCGTCAGCGCCGATGTTTTTAAAACCCCGGTATATCCAGGTGGGCACGGTGCAAATGTCACCCGCACCAAACTCGGCTGTAGACGGCTCGGGGTTAAAGCCCCAATGAAACTGCCAGTGGCCTTGCGTGCAAATAAACACCTCCGGCGTGAAGTGCATGTGCGGGGGATTCGTCACGCCGCGCGGCATGGCCACACCGCCGACCTGAAAACCATGGCGTTCACGCAGGCTGACGGGTTGGTTCGGGTTTTGCGACACCCCCGATCCAATCAGCGCATAGTTTTTCTTCGGGCCGCAGCCAGGAATGCGGTAGTCGATGAAGGCATCGGTGCTGTAGCGCAGGCTTGAAAACGGAATGAAGCGGGCTTGAAGCTGCGCATCTGAAAAATCTGTCAACAATTCAATTGCTCCTAACATAATAGCTGCTAGCTCTCGATTTCATTGGGATACAAGCACTTTTAACTTTGACAATGGGGGATGAACACCACATTCATAAGCGGATGCGCATACCCGAATCGGCATCAAACCAGAACAGCTTGGCCAACGGCAGCGCAATACCAATCTGCTCGCCAAAACTCAACCGTGTGCCCTTGTCGGCCTTGACCGTAAGCGGCTGGCCGCCCAGCTTGACAGTCACCATCACCGCGTCTCCTAACAGTTCGCTTGAAAAAACCGGAGCCATCAACTGGGCATTGTGGTGGTCGCATAAACTGGCATCTTCAGCGCGTACACCCACAGTCAATGCACCGTCACGCGGCGCTGGGACAGTTTGGTTTAAAGGTGCGCTGCCAAGCGATTGCAGTTGCCCACTGACAGCATTGCCGGGCAACAAATTCATCGCCGGATTGCCAATGAACCCAGCAACAAAGGTATTGGCAGGGTCGTTGTAAATGACTTCAGGCGTGGCAAGTTGCTGAATCTCACCGTTTTTCATCAGTGCCACCCGGTTAGCCAGTGTCATGGCTTCAACCTGGTCATGGGTGACATAAATCGTCGTGACTTGCAGTTCGTCAGCCAGGTGTTTGATTTCAGAGCGCATGGCCACGCGCAGCTTGGCGTCCAGATTCGACAGCGGCTCGTCCATCAAAAATACGCGCGGCTGGCGCACGATGCTACGCGCCAAAGCCACCCGCTGGCGCTGCCCGCCAGACAGCTCACGCGGGTAGCGGTGCAAATAATCAGTCAGCTCCACCCGCTGGGCAGCTTTGGCAATCAAAGGGGCTTGGGCACTGGCAGACAGTTTGCGTAACTTGAGCGGGTAGCCAATGTTTTGCGCCACCGTCATGTGCGGGTACAAGCCATAGTTCTGGAACACCATGGCCACGTCCCGCTGCTGGGTCGGCGTTTCATTGATGCGCCGGCCATCAAAGGCAATCGTCCCGCACGTTGGCTCTTCCAGCCCGGCCACCATGCGCATGGTGGTGGTTTTGCCGCACCCGCTTGGGCCAAGCAGGACCAAAAATTCTTTGTCGGCGATCTCCAGATTCAAGTCTTTCACCACGCGCACGGCCTTGCCAGCGCTGCGATAGGTTTTGTCCAATTGCTGAAGGGAAATGGCTGTCATAAGGTCTTTCTTATCTGGCTTATTTGGCTTATCTGGCTTATCTGGCTTATTTGGTAGAGCCAGCAGTGAGCGAGCCGATAAACTGCTTGTGAACCGCCAGTGAAATCAGAATCATCGGCACTGTGATGATCATTCCTGCGGCTGCCATCAGCTCCCACAAATCACCGCGCTCTGTGCGAAAGCCAATCAAGCCGATGGGCAGCGTGAGCGCGTCCTGCTTGGTCAAAATCAACGCAAACAAGAACTCGTTCCAGGTCAGCGTGAAGCTGAACACCGCTGCAGTGATCACCCCCGGCATTGCTGTAGGCACCACCATTTGCCACAGCACGCGCAGGCGCGATGCGCCATCAACCATGGCAGACTCCTCCATCTCCAGCGGCACGGCATCAATAAAACCTTTGATCATCCACACCGCATACGGCAGCACAATAGACAGGTTCACGATCACCAACGCGCTGCGGGTGTCCAGCCAGCCGAGTTCTTTAAACATCACAAAGTACGGCAGCACCACGACTGCAGCAGGTATGAACTGAGAAGCAATAATGGCTAAAAACAGGGGCTGCTTGCAGGCAAATTCAAACCGTGAAAACGCATACGCCGAACACAGGGCCAACGGCATGGCGATCAGCACCGTACTGCCCGCCACCATTAGACTGTTTAAAAGTTTGCTGCCCAAATTCCAGGGGTGCTGAAAAATGGTGGCCAGGTTTTCAAGCGTAGGCGTGAACCACAGCGCGTTGTCCAGTGAGTAAACCTCGCGTGGCAGTTTGAAGGCGGTCAACATGATCCAGGCGATGGGCAACAAGATCGCTGCAATCACAATGAACGCCATCAATTGACGCACCCAATTCCAGGCGCGCTCGCCTGCCGGGGTGACGTACCCAAGCGTGGGATTGCTGTGCAGAATTTGTACCGCTTTCATGACGACGGCTTTTTAAACAGCAGCCGCAGATAAAACCCGGCCAACACCATCAACACGGCCGTCAGCACATAGGCCGCAGCGGCTGCATACCCCATGTCGTAATAGTTAAAGGCCGTCTGATACACAAAGTAAGCCAGCGTTTGGGTGCTGGTGCCAGGCCCACCGCTTGAAAGCGTGTAAATGGTATCGAAGGCTTTGAGTGCAAACACGGTTTTAAGCAGCAAAATGATGCCAATCACGGGCTTGAGCTGCGGCAGTGTGATGTCCCGAAAAACCGCCCAGCTTGACGCGCCGTCAATCTTGGCAGACTCTTGTGTCTCGGCCGGTATGCTGGCCAGGCCACCCAGCATGACGAGCGTCATGTAGGGCGCCCAGTGCCATACGTCGCTAGCCACCACAGCAATCATCGACAGGGTTGAATCTGCCAGCCAAACCTTGCCTGCAAACCACGGGATGGCGGTGGCCAGCACCGCTTGAAACGCGCCGTACTCAGGGTTTAAAAAGAAACGGAAGGAGATACCAATCAACGCGGGGCTCATGACAAATGGGAGCATGAGCAACACGCGCGCCAGCGAATTGACACGCCCCTTTTTGCGCAGCAACAACGCGACTGACAACGCGATCGCCAAGGTGACCAGCACATCAGCACCCACAAACACCAAGGTGACACGGACGCTGTCCCAAAACTCTGGGTCGTCCGACAACAAGTTGGTGTAGTTTTGCAGGCCAATAAAGTCACCTGGCGTATTCGATTGCGCCAGCTTCCACTGGCGAAAGCTGAGTACCAACGAGTAACCCAAGGGGAAAGCCGCCATGGCCGCCACCACAATCAAGGTCGGGGCCAGCAACAACCATTTCAAACAGCGTTCACTCATGGCCTGCCCCGCTACAAAAGTCTTTGTGAAAGCACAAAGCATCAAGCGCGCAAGATTTTTCGGCAACGTGCTGCGGCATTGTCCATGGCCGCTTTTACTTCCACCTTGCCTCCAATGATCTCGCTCACGCTAGCTTCCAGAACGTCACTGACCTGAGCCCACTGCGGGAACAGCGGCGTACCCTTGGCCCCACGAAGTGCTTGCGCACCGAACACATGCATGGACTTGAAGCGCACATTCACATCGGCGTCCAGCATGTTGCTGGTTTGCACTGCGACCACTTCGTTGAGAGATTTATCCAGCAGCACGCTACGCTCAATAGACGGATCACCAATCCAAGCCAAAAACTCCATGGCGGCGTCTTTTTTCTTGCTGAATTTGTTGATGCCGTAAAACCAGCTATTGGTATAAGTTGTGCTGCTTTTTCCTGGGTAAGACGGCAGCGGGGCATAAGCAACTTGCTCAGGTTTGAGTACAGAGGTTTTAGCATCAACCAAACTGGCGTATCGCCACCACCACACCGGCACCATCGCGCTTTTGCCTTGCGCCACTGAATTGACCGCATCAGCCTCGTTAAAGCCCGAGCTGCCCTGCGGACAAATTTTGTGCTTAAGGTACAGGTCAACGTAGTCCTGCGTGGCCTGTATGCCCTGCGGTGAGTTGAATGCAGGCTGCCCCTTGGCATCGAGCAAATCACCACCGCGACCCCACAAGTAGTTGAACCAGATCATCAGGTTTTGTCCGGCAGTTTTGCCGTAGTACATCGACACACCAGACAAGTCTGTTTTTGCCTGAATTTCCTTGCCCTGCACAATCATTTCGTCCCATGTGTTGGGCGCTTTCATGTTCAGCTTGTCATAAATGTCCTTGCGGTAAAACATCAGCTGCACGTGGCCACGAATCGGCATGCCCAAAATGTTTTTACCAGTGCCGTTGCCATCACGCGCTGCGCGCAGGTGCGCACCCGCGTAGCGGTTCATGTCGATTTTTTTCTCAGCTAGACGGTCATTGATCGGATCAAACAGGTTGTACAGGCTGGGGCCCCAAACATCCATGACTGACAGCACGTCGTACTGCGCACTGGCAGCCACAAGCTCGGCGGTGAGCTTTTCACGGGTGCTGGCAAACGGCACATACTGGTACTTGACCTTGATGCCAGTTAGCGCCTCAAACTCAGCCAGCTTGGCTTCATGCGCTTTGAACTGGGGGGCCACCACAGTGAGCAGGTTGATTTCAGTACCTGCATATGGCTTGCCCTGTTTTAGGGGCGCAGCCGTGGCCTGGCCAAAAGCTTGCGTTGCAGTAAAGCTGCTCCACCCGGCCATTGAGGTGGCTGCCAACAGTTCACGACGGTTCATGGTTTGTCTCCTGATTGTTAAAAATAACCCACATAAAAATTTACCCGTTGATCTCACCGTACCGCTGGCCTGCTGGACGCGCGCACGACCAGGCGGCAAGGCACTGTGATGGTGTGCGGCGAAACATCACCATCGAGCTGCTCAAGCAGCAGGAAAGTTGCGGCCTCTATCATTTGCTCGACAGGCTGTTCAATTGATGTGAGCTGGTAAGCACCCCAGGCTGCTTGCGGCACGTTGTCAAAGCCGACCACACTGACATCGGCTGGTATGCGCAAGCCCAGCTCGGTCCGCAATACATCCATGACTGCCATGGCCATATGGTCACTGCCCACAAACACGGCATCCGGCCGATCCGTGCTATTGAGGAACAACTGCCGGCCTGCCAATTGCGCGTCCTCGTAGCTGTAATTGCCGACGGCACGCGAATGAATGCGCATACCCAAGAGCGCCAGCTCTTCGCGAAAACCACGCTCGCGGTCCACGTTGGTACTGGACTGCTCAAGGCCAGCAATGTAGGCAATCCGCTGATGGCCCCCCGCATGCAGATGCCGCGCCGCCATGCGGCCTCCGGCTTCGTTGTCAGACGTGACAGCACTGGCCGGGTGATCTTCATGGGCGCTGCGCTGGGTCATGCGGTTAAACAGCACCACCGGACTACCGGCTCTGGCGCAGTCACGGGCCAGGGCAGACGACAACACAGTGGATGCCATGATGATGCCGTCAACCTGGTATTGCAAAATTTCAGCCAGCACGCCGTCTGATTCGTCTTTGGCCGTGATGAACAGCAGCACGTGGTAACCATCGCTGCGCAGGCGCTGCGACAGCTTTTCCAGCACCAGCGGGTAGAACTGGTTGTCGAGCTGGCTCATGACTACGCCAATGATGCGGCTGCGCTTGGTGATCAAACTGCGGGCAATCGCGTTGGGCCGGTACCCCAGCTGACGGGCTGCATCCATCACGCGAGCGCGCGTGTCATCTGATACCGACGCTCCCGGCGTGTAGGTGCGACTGACGGCCGACTGCGACACCTGCGCCAAACGCGCGACGTGCTGGGAGGTGACGTTGGCTTTCATGGTTTGAGGTTTCTCATCGAGCTGTCCAGCCGCCATCAAGCATCAGCGCGCTGCCTGTGACCAGGCTGGAGGCATCGCTGGCCAAAAATACAACCGCACCCATCACCTCTTGAAGCTGGCCAACCCGGCCCAGCGCCGTGCCATTTTCAGCAAACTCGCGAAAGGCAGAGTCCGACAGCATGCCGGCCGTCATCGGCGTTTCAATGTACGTGGGGCAAATGGTGTTGACACGAATGCGCTGCCTGCCCAGCTCCCAGGCCAAGGCTTTGGTCATCCCCTCAATCGCATGCTTGGTAGCACAATAAACCGACCGCTTTGGCCCACCGACATGGCCCATTTGTGACGATACATTGATGATGCTGCCGGGCTTGCCTTTGCCGTCGTTGGCGGCCAGCATCGCACGAGCGACTGCACGCGTGACGTAAAACGCAGCTTTAACGTTCAGGTCCAGCACGGCATCCAGATCAGCATCTTGCAATTCAACAATCGTGGATGGCCGGTTTGTCCCTGCGTTGTTGACCAGCACGTCAAACGCACCATGTGCCAGCGCATCGCTGGTCATCCAGCTTGCCACCGCTTTTGAGTCGGTCACGTCAAGTGCATGAAAATCTATTTCAGGCTGTTTTAGCGTGTCATTTTGGCCTGCAGCCCCCTTTATTCGGGCGCAAGCAGCTATTAAATCAGGAGTACTTCTGGCTACCAGCATGACATCAGCGCCTGCTTGATGCAGTGCCGCCGCTGCCGCCAGACCAATGCCCGAGCTGGCCCCGGTGACCAGCGCACGCCGGCCATCAAGCCGGAAACTGGGGGTTTGAAGCCAGTCCATCTGCAACCTATTCAACTGTGATGTTGTTGGTTTTAATCAGCTCGGCAAACTTGATGGTTTCATCACGAATGAATTTCTTGAAGCCCTCAGGCGACATCGGTTTGGGTGTGAAGCCTTGCGCCAGCAGCTTGGCATTGACAGCCGGCGCTTGCAACACGGCCAGCACTTCCTTGTTCAGAAAAGCGACCGTTGTCGGCGGCGTGGCGGCGGGTGCCAGCAGACCCAGCCAGGTCACAGCCTCAAAACCTGGCACGCCTGATTCAGCGAGGGTGGGCAGGTCAGGCTGCAGGTCAGATCGGACTAGGCTCGTCACTGCCAGTGCTTTGGCTTGGCCGTTTTTGGCAAACGCCAGAGCCGTGGTCATGTTGTCAAACTGCATGTCAATCTGGTTGCCTGCCAGGTCAACCAGCGACTGGCTGCTGCCTTTGTACGGGATGTGTACCGCCTTGGCATTGATGCGGTTGAGCAGCATCAGCGTGGTCAGGTGCTGTGAGGTGCCGTTGCCACTGGTGCCGTAAGACAGCGCGTCAGGTTTGGCTTTGAGCAGCGCCACCAGCTCTTGCACGGTTTTTGCGCCAGACTTGTTGCCCGCCAGCAGCACCAGTGGCGTACTGGCCAACTGGGTGATGGGGGCAAAATCTTTGTCCACGTCATAGCTGATTTTTTTCATCAAGCTGGGGTTGACTGACAGCGCCGTTTGGGTGCCCAGCAGCAGTGTTAAACCGTCGCCTTTGGCGCGCGCCACAAACTCCGTGCCAATACCGCCGCCTGCACCGGCCTTGTTGTCGACCACCACCGCCGCACCCCAGCGCTTGCCCAATTCATCGGCCAGCAGGCGGGCAATGATGTCGGTTGCGCCGCCTGGGGCAAAGGGCACAACAATGGTGACGCGGCCAGTGCCAGGGTACGGCGGGGTGGTGATTTGCGCATATGCGGCAGGCAGCATGCAGGTAGCCAAGGCCAAATACATTGTCTTGAGGTGATTCATCATGGTTTTCAATCTTTCTTATTCCGCCTGAATACCAGCGTCTTTGATCACCTTGGCCCACTTCACAATTTCTGCCTGCTGAAACTCTGCAAACGGCACGGCAACTCGGCCATCAGGCTCAACGCCCATGTTGCGCAATTTCTCCTGCACATCGGGCATGGCCACAATGGCTGCTATGTCTTTGGCCAGGCGGTCAACAATTGCCGGGGGTGTACCGTGCGGCGCAAACACGCCTTGCCATGACTGCATTTCAAAACCGGGCACACCGGCTTCGGCCAAAGAGGGCACACCCGGCAAATTTGCCAGGCGGTTTTTGGACGTCACGCCAAACACCTTGACGCGCTTGCCATCGATCATGGGCCGCGCCGCTGCTACGGTTTCAAACACCATGTCAATCTGGCCACCGACCAGGTCCACCATCGCCTGCGAGCCGCCCTTGTAGACAATCTGCCGGAGCTTGGTGCCCGTGATGCTTTGAAACAACTGACCCGACAGGTGCTGCGACGTGCCAGCGCCGGCCGTGCCGTAGGTCAAGCTGTCAGGCTTGGCCTTGAGCTCTGCAATGATTTGAGCGACTGAATTAAAGCGGCTCGTGCTTGGGACCACCAGCACATTGCTCACCATGCCCACCAGATTGACAGGCGCAAAGTCTTTGAGCGGGTCATAGCCCAGCGCTTTGGTGAAAAAGGGGTTGACAGCGTGCGTAGTGATGGTGCCGCCCATGAGCGTGTACCCGTCAGCTGGTGCTTTAGCCACCGCTTGCGTGCCCAAAATGCCCGACACACCCGGCTTGTTTTCAATGATGACAGGCTGCCCCAGCTTGTCAGTCAGGTGCAGCGCTAGCAGACGCGCTACGCCGTCTGACACGCCACCTGGGGAAAACGGCACGATGTATTTGATCGGTTTGTTGGGCCACGCCGATTGGGCCAGCACAACATTGGCTCCCGCAAACGCCAATAGCGTGAAGATCAGAACGCCATATAGGCGGGTCAGACGGGTCTTGAACATTTTTAATCCAATGCCGGAACAGGTTGGTACCACGGCACATCGGCACGCGTGCCGTAACGACGCACCCGAATGTTGGCCTGCTCACCATGACCGGCAAAGTTTTCCATGTGGCACAGGCGCGAACAGTATTCACCCACCAGCGCACTTGCCGCGTCGGTTGTGACTTTTTGATAGGTGCAGGTTTTTAAGAACTTGCCGACCCACAGGCCACCGGTATAACGAGCCGCCTTGTTGGTGGGCAGGGTGTGGTTGGTGCCGATGACTTTGTCGCCGAAAGCAACATTGGTACGGGCGCCTAAAAACAGGGCGCCGTAGTTGGTCATATTGTCTAAAAAGTAATCAGGGTCGCGCGTCATGACCTGTACGTGCTCGGAAGCCAGCTCGTCTGCCTTGGCCAGCATTTCTTCATAGGTGTCACACACAATCACTTCGCCGTAGGCAGCCCAGCTTTGCGACGCAATGACTGCGGTAGGCAAAATTTTGAGCTGACGTTCAATCTCAGCCATCGTGTCTTTGGCCAGCTTTTCGCTGTTGGTCAGCAGCACTGCCGGGCTGGTAGCGCCGTGTTCGCCTTGGCCCAGCAAATCAACCGCGCACATTTCGCCGTCAACGCTGTCGTCAGCAATAACGAGTGTTTCAGTGGGGCCAGCAAACAAATCAATGCCGACTCGCCCGTACAACTGGCGCTTGGCTTCTGCCACAAACATGTTGCCCGGGCCCACCAGCATGTCAACCGGCGCAATGCTTTGGGTGCCAATTGCCATGGCTGCTACAGCCTGTACACCCCCCAACACCAAAATTTCGTCAGCACCCGCAAAATGCATGGCCGCAACAATGGCTGGGTGTGCCGCGCCTTCAAACGGCGGCGCGGTTGCCAAGATGCGTTTGACGCCCGCGACCCTGGCCGTCAGCACGCTCATGTGTGCCGAGGCAATCATGGGGTATTTACCACCTGGCACATAGCATCCCACATCATTCACAGGAATATTTTTGTGACCCAAAATCACGCCTGGCATGGTTTGAACTTCGACATCTTTCATTGAGTCGCGCTGTATTTGCGCGAAGTTGCGAATCTGTTTTTGCGCAAACAAAATATCCTCCAGCTCGCGCGCAGTGAGCGACTTGACGGCTTTTTCAATGTCAGCCTGGGACAGCCTGAAGTCTTGCGGCTCCCAGTTGTCAAACTGCTTGCTGTAAGCGCGCACCGCATCATCGCCGCGCGCCTCGATGTCTTTCAAAATGCCTTCCACTGTGCCTCGCACTTTGGCGTTGTCGTCGGCACGAATTTGGGCGTCTTTGCCACGTTTGAGGTATCGAATCATGAATTTACTTTAAGTCGGTGGTTGATCACTTTTAATTGCATACGTATGCATCTTAAGGAACAACAAATCCAGGTACATCATGGTTTACCCGAACTCATTTCAGGATAAACGACATTTTTCTGGTTGACCTTGCCAAAACACAATCGCCTCTTCAAAGTGAATACGATTGCAAAAAAGTTATCCGACAGTCATTTTTCGACGCATCAGGGTGGCAGCCAGAGTGCCAACCACACCTGTTGCCAAGCGACCCAGCGCCCCGCCTGACTGATGCAAGGCCTTGCACAAATCACGCAGCGGCTGCCGCACGTCACAACGGGTGTATCGAGCCCCTAGTGGGAGCGCCAATTTGCTTGTGGCGGCGTCGGGCTCCCAGGTGAAGTACAGGGCATCAAAGGCATTTTTATCGGTACTTTGTTGGTGCACCTCCATCACCAGTGGTTGACCCGGTAGCAGCCGAACCAAGTCACCCGCGCCCAAAAAACAATCGCCCGCGCGTATTGCTGCATCGTCAGCCGCATGACCAAAAGTCAGCCACGCACACCCATGCGCTATGCGCAACTCGCCCGGCACGTTGGGTGTCAGGCTCAGGGCGTGGCCAGCACTCAGTTTGAAGCAGCCGACAGCGTGCGCGGGAACTTGGCTGGTGGCTTGTTGCGAGCAGATCAGGCTGGCCGATAGTGGCGTGGTGTGTTGCATGGCGTTCTTTCAAAAAGCCCACCCAAACTCAAAGGGCGTACGTGGATGTTCACGCCGCCAGGCTTTTCAGTCCAATGAAATTGAGGTACGCTATTCATTCCCAAAACGCATGAATAGGACTTTTTCAAACCATGCTGCATTCACTCACCCATCTGCGCACACGACCCATTTCCGCAGGCCAGTTGCGCGCTTTTGAGGCGGTGGCGCGGCACCTGAATTTTCGGGCTGCATCTGAAGAACTGGCCTTGACGCAATCAGCGGTCAGCCGGCAAATTCAGGCCCTCGAAGAGGAAGTCGGCGTGTCGCTTTTTTTGCGCCACACACGGGCTGTGGAGCTGACCAGCGCTGGCACGCAACTGCTGCGCGCGGCCCTGCCGTCACTGGAGCGGATCGACAGCGCGGTACGCATCATTCGCCAAAGCGCGGGACGCAAAAGCGTGGCGATCAGCACCTGGGCATCGTTTGCGTCGATGTGGCTGATTCCCCGGCTGGAGATGTTTCAGCGTGCGCACCCTGACATCGACATTCGCATTGATGCCACCGATGTGGCGGTAGACATGGACACCACCGACGTTGACCTGGCGCTGCGCTACAGCGCGCCTGGCCCTGTGCCCAGCCATGCGGTGCGGCTGTTTGGCGAACAACTCACGCCTGTGGCCAGCCCGTGGCTGATCAAAAGCGGCACCCGCATCAAAAAGCCCATCGACCTGGCACAACATGCGCTGGTAGAAGCCAGCGACGCCCACCGCACCCAGCACATGGAATGGCTGACCTGGCAGCGGTGGTTTGATGCGCAAGGTTTGAAAAGCTTTGCACCCAAGCGCTGGCTGTACTTCAACTACGCGCACCAGATTGCTCAAGCTGCATTAACCGGCCAGGGCATTGCTTTAGCCCGCATACCGCTGGTGGCAGACAGCCTGGCTTCAGGCGACCTGGTTGAGCCCCTGCCCAACATGAGGATTGATTCGCCCCTGGCCTACTGGCTGATCGTGGGCCCGCGCACCGCCGCACGGCCCGAGGTGGCGGCGTTTTGCGACTGGCTTCAAACGCAGGCGCTGCTGACCCGCGAAGCGATTGGTGATGTGCCGGATGCAGATACGGTAGACAACCTGGATTGAGCGCTGGCGAAGCAGCCGATCAGTCGGTGAGGCGGTCAGTCGGACAATTCGTGAAAAGTAGCCGGAACATCACGGCTGCCATGCAAGACACGGACTAAAGCGATGTTTTCATCGCGCTCCACATAAAACACCATCTGAGGAAAACGTTGACAAGGCCAAAACCGAAGGCCAGGAATGTCTAAAGCGTGGGCATAACGAAGGGACCCGTACCAGGCTGGCGTTGAATGTGCGAATACGCCTTTTCAAGCGCATCCAGAAAGCTCAATGCCATGTGCGGTGCTTCAGCCGCGTAATGGGCAAGCGCCTCCTCAACATCCAGGTCGGCTTGAAGCAGCCGCACCAAAGGCTTCATGCTTTTTTTCGTTGCTCTAGACGCTTGCGCAAGCTTTGAAAATACGCTGCATCGGCTTGCCCGGTAGCCGGGGAGTCTAAACCTTTGAGCATCATGGCACGCAGTTGAGTACGGTCTTTATCACGCCGAATGAGTTCGCGCACATATTCACTCGACGTGCCGTAACCCTCCTGGCTGACGCGCTGGTCGACATAGGCTTTCATGCTGTCGGGCAACGAGATGTTCATGGTGGTCATGGCTCTAGATTAGCAGTTTTGGCAAATTTTGGCAAATCATGAGCTCTCGTGAGCAGGATTCTTTTCAAGCATGGGCAGCCTCGGGTGCCGCGGCCACACGCAGTGGGCAAGCGTAGGGACTGGCTAAACCGGCCAGACCACGCCGTTATCGTTCAGCAATGCATCCAGCGGCACATCATGCGGCTCGGGCTCCATATCGGGCAGCCAGCCGTTGGTGTAGCCCAACCCCACAGTGAACGGCTTGGGCCGCAGTGCTGCCAGCGTGCGGTCATAAAAGCCGCCGCCATAGCCCAGCCTGAAGCCGCCCGGCCCGTAACCGACGCAGGGTACAAACAGCAGTGTGGGCACGATCACTTCGGTGTCTTTGGGTTTGGGAATGCCGTAGGCGTCTTCTTCCATCGGGCAGCCGGGGTACCAGGCGTGAAAGGTCAGGGTTTTATGGACTTTGTCGACCACCGGCAGGCCAATGCGGCGCGGCTGCGGTTCATCGAGCAGCTCGCCGTCTTCTTTCCAGCGGTGCAGCGCAGGCAGCGGGTCAAACTCGCCTTTGATGGGCCAATAGGCGCCAATCACCTGGTCGGTGCGGCCAAACAGCCAGATGCGCAACACGCGCTGCAGCAAGTCGGCTCGCTGCGGGCGGTCTGGCAGATTGAGCCGTTCTTCAATCAGGGCCTTGCGCTTACTTTGTCGTTCGGTTAATTTGTCCATAATCCTCTGATGCTATCCAAATTTCTTTGCACCCTCGTTATGGCCACTTTTTGGGGGCCTGTTGCCCTCGCCCAGCCCACAGCGGGGGACAGCCTGATTGTCGAGATGAATCAGGCGTTCAAGCGCGGTGACCGCAAAAAACTGGCGGCACTGTTGCCACAAGCCAGGGGCCATGCGCTCGAACCCTATGCCGCGTACTGGGAGCTGAAAACGCGGCTGGACGAAGCCAGCGCGCGCGACGTACAAGACTTTTTTACCCGCTACGCCGGCACCTACCAGGAAGACCGCTTGCGGGCCGACTGGCTGCTGCTGCTGGGGCAGCGGCGCGACTGGCCCGCCTTTGAGGCTCAATACCCGAACTACCGAATGGGTGACGACAAGGAAATACGTTGCTACGCACTGCTGGTAGAGCATTTGAAAAACCCGGCAGCCGACGCGCGCCTGTCGGACGAGGTGCGTAAAAACTGGTATGCCCAGCGCGAATCTGATGACGGCTGCCGGGCCGCTGCCGAACGGCTGGTCGGCACCAAAAACCTGAACGGGCTGGACGTGTGGCAAAAGGCGCGGCTGGCGCTGGAGTCCAATCGGCCTCGCGCCGCGCGCGATGCGGTGGCCATCGTCTCGCCAGAATCACTTGGCATGGTGGCCGAACTCATCAACAGCCCGGCCCGGTTTTTGACAGAAAAAAACTTGGCGCTGCGCAACACGCGCAAAGAACTCATCACGCTGGCACTCGTCAAAATGACCAGCGAAAACCAGTCGGGCGCAGAAAGCGCTGCTGCCATGATGGAGGCCAAGTGGGGCAACCAGCTCACCAGCGAAGAACGCAACTGGGTCTGGGGTCTGATTGGCAAGCAAACTGCCACCCGCCTGGGCACCGTGCCCGCAGCCGAGGCTCTGGGCCATTACAGCAAGGTCAGCAAAGACACCGACCTGACCGACGACATGCTGGGCTGGAAGGTGCGCGCAGCACTGCGGGCTGGCGGCCAGCCCCGCTGGCGCGACGTGCTGAGCGCCACCAAAGCCATGAGCGAAGCCGCCAAAGCTGAACCCGTCTGGGTTTACTGGCGGGCACGCGCCTTGATGGCGACAACGCAGGCAGGCAACCCAGAGGCGGTGGCAATGTACCAGTCGATCGCATCGGTGCGCGGCTTCTACGAGCAACTGGCACTGGAAGAACTCGGCCAAAAAATCGTCGTCCCACCCAAGCCAGCACCGATCAGCGCCGAAGAAAAAGAGAACGCACGTCTGAACGCCGGACTGAACCGCGCCGCCTACGCCATCGCGATTGGCTTGCGGCCAGAAGGCGTACGGGAATGGAACTACAGCACCAACCTGGCCAAACCGGGCGGCATGAGCGACCGCGAGCTGCTGGCTGCCGCGCAGTTTGCCTGCGACAAACAAATCTGGGACCGCTGCATCAACACCAGCGAGCGCACCAAGGCCTTGATTGACCTGGAGCAGCGCTACCCAATGCCGTTCATGGAGGCCGTTGTCAAGCGCGCGCAAAGCATCAACCTGGACCCGGCTTATGTGTACGGGCTGATCCGGCAGGAAAGCCGCTTCATCATGGATGCAAGATCCGGCGTGGGCGCATCCGGCCTGATGCAAGTCATGCCCGCCACCGCCCGCGAGACAGCACGGCGCATTGGCATGACAGGCTTTACAGCCGACATGATTACCGACCGTGACACCAACATCGCCATCGGCACAGGTTACTTAAAACTGGTGCTGGACGACGTCAGCGGCTCCATGCCCATGGCCGCTGCCGCCTACAACGCCGGGCCGGGCCGGCCCAGAACATGGCGCGGACAGTCTGGCAGCCCAACGGTCGAGGCCGCCATCTGGGCTGAAAGCGTGCCTTTTCTGGAAACCCGTGACTATGTGAAGAAAGTCCTTTCAAACACCACCAACTACGCCGCACTGTTGACGGGCCAGCCGCAATCGCTGAAAGCACGGCTGGGCACAGTCGGGCCGCGCGATGCCAGCCAACCCGAGACTGACAAAACGCTGCCCTGACCGATGAATGCTATTTAATAAATAGCTGATTACCCAAGCATTTATTGGGCTACAGCCACAAATACACCTGGAAGTAGCCTTTTTTGAGCAAAACTCAATCGAACCCGCTAAATGAACACCATGAAAAAAATCCTCATCCTCGGCGGCACTGGTTTTGTCGGGCGCCACCTGTGTGAAAAGCTGGCAGAAGGCGATTACCGCACCACCGTGTTGACCCGCAGGCGTTCAAACGCCAGGCATTTGCAAATGCTGCCGATGGTCGACGTGCTCGAAGGCTCGGCCTACGACGCGGCCAGCCTCACGCCGCTGCTGGCTGGGCATGA
>JBKCGU010000100.1:0-9938 GCA_046303055.1 Polaromonas sp. | reverse complement strand
TCTTTCATCGCCGCCACCAGCATGGTGCCTGTCACGGCGCGCCCCAGCGGCGTGGTGTTGAAGTAAGTCACACCTGCGGTGGTGATGTGAAACGCGCCCGCTTGCAGCGCCGCAATGCCTTCGGTGGCCAGCTGTTTGCGGCAGTCGATCAGGCGCGCTTTTTCAGCGCCGTATTCCATCGCCTTGCGCGGAATCTCGTCGTAGTCGGGCTCGTCGGGCTGGCCCAGGTTGGCGGTGTAGGCGTAGGGCGCAGCGCCCTTGAGCTTCATCCAGTGCAGGGCGGCGCTGGTGTCCAGCCCGCCTGAAAATGCAATGCCGACTTTTTGCCCGGTGGGCAGATGCTGGAGTATGGTGGCCATGAAAGGAGCGGTGCTTTGGGTTATTCGAATTGGCAGATGTAGTGGTACGGCTCGGTGACCTGGATGTCAAACGTCGAGTTGCCGGGCACACTGAATTTTTCACCGGCGCTTGACTTGACCCACACATCGCTACCCGCCAGCTTGTAGTTGCAGCTGCCCGCCACGCACTCCATGATTTCAGGAGCGCCGGTGTTGAAGGTCAGGCTGCTGGGCAAAATCACGCCAACTGATTTTTTGGTGCCGTCGGGGTAAGTGATGCCGTGACTGACGCATTTGCCGTCAAAGTACACATTGGCTTGGGTGGTGACGGTGATGTTGGGGATGTGTAGGGTGGTCATCGCACGATTTTAAATGACGGACTGTACCGGGGTTGAAACTGCTGGCCGTCTTCCTGCACAGACCGGAGTAAGGGACAATTTGGCTCATGACATCGCCAAACTCTGACAGCAACTTGACGGCCCCGATTGACCGCATCCCGCATGCTGACGAAAAAGCCTCGCAGCAGCCCATCGACCCGGCCCAGGCCATGCCGTCGGCACGCGAGCCAGCCCAGCCCGAGGTGGGCGGCTGGTCAAGCAGCACGAACCTCTGGCGCGGCCTGACCAGCATGAGCGTGGGCGTCGCTGCGGTGGCCCTGATGGTGGGCTTCAAGCTCAATAGCAGCAATGCCAAACTGGGCGACGAGCTGGAGGAACTGAGCGCCAGACTGAGCGCCACGCCGGAGATTCAGTTCGTGGCCGTGCTGACCGATGACAAGGCCGCTGCGTCCATGCTGGCGACGTTTGACCCCAAAAGCAAGCGCCTGACCCTCAAGCGCGTGGGCGGCTTTGTGGCCCCGGCTGACAAGTCCTTGCAGCTGTGGGCGTTGCCGCACACTGGCAGCCCGACATCACTTGGCGTGCTCGCTGGTGATGCAGTGGTGCGTTTGACGGCTGCAGGCCGTGATGTGAACGTTCCCACATGGGCCATCAGCCTGGAGCCCAAAGGCGGCGTGCCGCCCGGCGCTGGGCCGACCGGGCCGGTGCTGTTCAAGGGCGCGGTAATTGAAACGTCGTTTTAAGGTGTTTCAAGCGTAAAAAAAGGGCGCATCAGGCGCCCTTTTTGATGAGTGGTTCAGCTCAGCGCCAGTGGCCAAAGCCCCGGCTGTAGCCAAAGCTGACGGACGGGCCGTAAAAAGGCCGATAGTAGTTGTGTGGGTAGTAAGGCCGAGGGTAATAAGAGGAATAAGACTCCACCACCACAGGCGCGACATACACGGGCTGCTGCACCACATAGCCGGGCTGGCCAGGCGCTTGCTGGTAAAAAGTTTGCGGCTGCACAGGCTGAACAGGCTGAACTTGCTGTGCAGGAAAGCCTGGCTGCGGCGCGGGCGGCATGGCACCTACGGGTGTGACCTGCAAGCGCACATGGGGCCCAGGGTCTTGCGCCATTTGCACGTTGTACTGTGTGCCTTGGTATTCATACACCACGTTGTAATGGCTGGCGCGGTTTTCAAAAAAGGTTTGCGTGCTGCACTGCTGCACGTTTTGCACCTGCTGGTTGCTGCCTTCAACCCTGTCGCCGACCATTGCGCCGCCAATCAGACCAATCATGGTCGCGGCGGCTCGTCCATTGCCATTGCCAATCGCGTTACCGACAGCGCCACCGGCCACTGCGCCCAGTAGTGCGCCGCCACCCGATTTCGGTGTTTGGGTCACAACCTGCTGGGTATTGCACACCTGGCGCGGCACCGCCACCTGATTCACGACCGGGGTGCTGCTGATGACACGGGCCAAAATGTCAGTGGCTGATGCGTTGAGCGCCAGCAGGCTGGTGGCGGCCAGCGTCGATAAAACAATGATTTTTTTCATGATGTGAGCTCCTGGTGGTGCAGCGTAATGCATTTCAGACCGGGATGGTAAACGGGGGTTCAGACCTTTACACAACAGTTGCAATTGCCTGGCTATGTTGAGGCCCGCTCAGTTGAGGCCCGCTCAGCCCATTGCGCCATAGCAAAACCCACGGTCACCTCACCATGAGGCCATTGCACCACGGGCCTTTTGATGAGGCTGGGGTTGGCCAGCGCCAACTTTTGCGCACCTTGCGGCGTGGCAGCGCTGGCCTGGCTGGCGGCGTCCAGCTTGCGCCAGGAGCTGCCCTGACGGTTGATCAGCCGGTCCCAGCCGACGGCGCTGGCCCAGGCGGGCAGCCTGTCGGCTGGCACGCCCAGCTTTTTGAAGTCATGAAAAGCGTAGGCCAGGCCTTGGTCGGCCAGCCAGGATCGGGCTTTTTTAACCGTGTCGCAGTTCGCAATGCCATAAACATCCATCATGTAAGTTATTTTGGCATAAAAAGGCTGAAAACACCCTAAAAAAGTATCAAATAAGCCGACAGCCCAACAAAATCAGGGGTTAGTAGCTACTAAATTGATAGCTTTCAAAAAGACTTGCCAAGCCAACGTCCATTCAGATCGGGTGACAATACACACCAGTATGAAAACCGACCCCACTGCTCACTACCTGCTCGCCGACTGGCTGGCCCACGCAGAGCGCCTGCACCCCAAAACCATTGACATGGGCCTGGCCCGGGTCAAAACGGTCGCCGACCGCATGGGGCTGAAGTTTGACTGCCCCATCATCACCGTGGCAGGCACCAACGGCAAGGGTTCGACCTGCGCCATGCTGGAGGCCATCTTGCTGGAGGCAGGCTACCGCACCGGGGTGTACACATCGCCCCATCTGGTGGATTTTGAAGAGCGTTGCCGCTTGCGCGGCGACATTGTGGGCGCCGCTGATCTGGTGCGGGCTTTCGCTCGCGTCGAAGGGGCCAGAAGCCAAAACGATGAGATATCGCTGACCTACTTCGAGTTCACCACCCTGGCCATCTTGCAGCTGATGATGGACGCGAAACCCGATGTCGTGATTCTCGAAGTCGGCCTGGGCGGCAGGCTTGATGCGGTCAACATTCTTGACACCGACTGCGCCATCATCACCAGCATCGACCTGGACCACATGGCGCTGCTGGGCAACACGCGGGAATTGATCGGTTTTGAAAAAGCCGGCATCATGCGGCCCGGCAAACCGGTGGTCGTGAGTGACCCCATGCCGCCACAAAGCGTGATCAACCACGCCGCCAAAGTGGGCGCTGATTTGTGGACGTTCGGTACAGATTTCAATTTTTCGGGCGACAAGCAGCAGTGGGGCTGGGCGGGCAGGGGGCGGCGTTATGCCGGGCTGGCCTATCCGGCACTGCGGGGTGCCAACCAGCTCATGAACGCCTCAGGCGTGCTGGCGGCGCTCACCGCGCTGCGCGACCTGCTGCCGGTCACAGCCCAGGCCGTTCGCGTCGGTTTGTCGATGGTCGAGCTGCCGGGCCGGTTTCAGATCATTCCCGGCCAGCCCACGCTGGTGCTGGACGTGGCCCACAACCCGCATTCGGTGGCAGCTTTGGCTGAGAATCTAGACGCGATGGGCTTTTACCCCTGCACCCACGCCGTGTTTGGCGCCATGGCCGACAAGGACGTCGCCCCCATGCTGGCAAGGGTCGGCCCGATGGTTGACAAGTGGTACTTCACCGATCTGCCCACCGCCCGTGCCGCCACGGGTGAGGCTTTGCAGGCCGCCTGGCAAGCCTCCAACAGCCGCCAGGATGCCACCTCAAATGCCTACAAAACGCCCGAACTGGCGCTGCAGGCGGCCATCGCCGCGGCAGACCCCGCTGATAGAATTGTGGTGTTCGGTTCTTTCTACACAGTGGGCGGCATTTTGAAGGGCGGTTTGCCGCGTTTGTTTGCCAAACACCTCAACACCTGAACGCGTATTACTGTCGGTTCAACACGCCCCGCCGACCCAAGCCAAACGATAAGCTCACAAAGATCAAAGTCAGCACCATGCCGTTCTTCAACTTTCGCCGGGCCTCTTCAACATCCTCCAACGCCGCGAGCGCACCACAGCCTGAAAGCATGGACGTTGTTCGCAAGCGCGCCAAGCACCGCCTGATCGGCAGCGCCGTGCTGGTACTGGCCGGTGTGGTGGGTTTCCCATTGTTGTTTGACACCCAGCCCCGGCCGATCTCGGTGGATATTCCGATTGAAATTCCGGGCAAAAACACGGTCAACCCTTTGGCCATGCCTGCCAAGCCTGAGCCACTGGTTACCCAGCCCGAGAGCGCTCCAGTTGCTGCCGCGCCCAGCCTGACGCCCAAGGAAGAAATCGTTCCCGAAAAGCTGGCAACACCACCTGCTGCGGCACCGGTTGTTGCCAAAGCCGACGCCAAAGCGGTTGAAAAACCTGAGGTCAAAGTCGAACCGAAAGCCGAACCGAAAGCCGAACCTAAGCCTGACCCCCAAGCGGCTCCCAAAGCAGACGACAGCGCACGCGCCAGTGCCTTGCTGAACGGCCAGTCCGCCAAAGCTGCATCTGCCCCAGCCGAGGGCCGCCTGGTGGTGCAGGTGGGCGCGTTTGCCGATGCTGACAAGGCCAGGGAAGTGCGCCAAAAACTCGAAAAAGCAGGCCTGAAGACGTACACGCAAGTAGCAGATACCAAAGACGGCAAGCGCACTCGGGTGCGGGTCGGCCCGTACGCCACCAAGGCCGAGGCCGATAAAGCTGCCAGCAAGATCAAAGCGCTTGATTTGCCCGCGGCCGTCCTCACCTTGTAACCATCGTTCAGCACTGTGTCTATAGCGGTTGTTGACTGGGTCTTGCTGGCTGTTCTGGTTTTTTCCATGCTGCTGGGCGCTTGGCGCGGTCTGGTTTACGAGGTCTTGTCGGTGCTGGGCTGGGCGGTGTCGTTTTATGCCGCGCAGTACTTTGCACCCCTGGTCTCCGGCTGGCTACCGATGCAGTCGAGCGGCGACGCCGTGCGGTACGCGGCAGCCTTTGTGCTGGTGTTCGTGGCGGCCGTATTCACGGCGGGCCTGCTCGCTTCTTTGCTGAAAAAACTGACCGAAGCCATTGGCCTGCGGCCGATTGACCGAACCATGGGGGCCGCGTTTGGCCTGGTGCGCGGGGTGATTTTTTTACTGGCCGCGTCGGTCGTGGTGGGCATGACAGATCTGAAACAAAGTCCCTGGTGGCAAGACTCCAAAGGCGCCCCGGTACTGACCGCCACCCTGAACGGCCTGAAGCCCGTGTTACCCGAACAATTTGCCAAGTACTTAAACTAGAAATATGACCCCCACGCTTGTCACTCGGCGACCTGCGCTGCCCTTTGAGGGGGCGCATTTTGCTCGGGGAGTGGCTCAGTAAAAAATCTTTGAAAGAACCCAAACCCATGATCGAAACACCATGTGCGGCATAGTTGGCGTTGTCAGCCAGGCCCCCGTCAACCAGTTGATTTACGACGGCCTGCTGCTGCTGCAGCACCGCGGGCAGGATGCGGCCGGCATCGTCACCCAGCAAGGGCGCAAGTTTTTCATGCACAAGGCCAAGGGCATGGTGCGCGATGTGTTTCGCACGCGCAATATGCGCGCCTTGCCCGGCAACGTGGGCCTGGGCCAGGTGCGCTACCCCACAGCAGGCAATGCCTTCAGCGAAGACGAGGCGCAACCTTTTTACGTCAATGCGCCGTTTGGCCTGGTGCTGTCGCACAACGGCAACCTGACCAACGCGGCGGCGCTGAAGGCCGAGCTGTTCAACACCGACCACCGCCACATCAACACCGACAGCGACTCTGAAGTGCTGCTCAATGTGCTGGCCCATGAGCTGGAAAAAACCACGCGCGGCTTGCCTCTTGCGCCAAAAGATATTTTTGCGGCGGTGCGCGGCGTGCACCAGCGCATCAGCGGGTCTTACGCCGTGGTAGCGCTGATTGCCGGCCATGGCTTGCTGGCGTTTCGCGACCCGTTTGGCATCCGGCCCCTGTGCATCGGCCGCAACGAAGGTGAAAAAGGAAGCGCAAGGACAGTGATGGTGGCCAGCGAATCCGTTGCGCTGGAAGGCACCGGGCATGTGTTTGACCGGGACATTGCCCCCGGCGAAGCCGTGTTTGTCGACATGGACGGCAATGTGCACGCCCAGCCCTGTGCTGACAATGCCACGCTCAATCCCTGCATTTTTGAATTTGTTTACCTGGCCCGACCGGACTCGGTGCTCGACGGTATTTCGGTTTACCAGGCGCGTTTGAACTTGGGCGAAACCCTGGCCAAGCGGGTGGTGTCTACCGTGCCGCCCAATGAGATTGACGTGATCATCCCCATTCCTGAATCGAGCCGGCCCAGCGCCACCCAACTGGCGCATTTGCTGGGTGTTCCGTACCGGGAAGGCTTTGTCAAAAACCGCTATGTGGGCCGCACCTTCATCATGCCGGGGCAGGGCGTGCGAAAAAAGTCTGTACGCCAAAAGCTCAATGTGATTGCCAGCGAGTTCAAGGGCCGCAACGTGCTGCTGGTCGATGACTCCATTGTGCGCGGCACCACCAGCCGGGAGATCGTGCAGATGGCACGCGACGCCGGTGCCAAAAAAGTGTACCTGGCCAGTGCAGCGCCGCCTGTGCGCTTTCCCAACGTGTACGGCATTGACATGCCCACGCCAGACGAACTGGTGGCACACGACCGCACGGTGGAAGAGATTCGCCAGGTCATCGGCTGCGACGCGCTGATTTACCAAGACGTCGCAGGCATGAAGCGGGCGATTGGTTCCTTAAACCCCAAGCTCGACGGTTTTGATGCCTCGTGTTTTGATGGCGTTTATGTCACCGGCGACATCACCGCCGCAACCATTGCGGCCATGAATGCTGCGCGCATTGACGGCAGCGAAGAAGGTGGCGTTGACGTGTCGCGCCTGGCCTTGCCCAACCCCCAGGAGGCTTGAAACGCATGGCAAAAAAACTACCCGACGGACTGCACATCGACACGCTGGCCGTGCGCGCTGCTGTTGACAAAAGCCAGTTCGGCGAAAACTCTGAAGCGCTGTACCTGACCAGCAGCTTTGTGCAGCCCGACGCAGCCACAGCGGCGCGCCGCTTTGCGAACGAAGAAGAAGGCTACATCTATTCGCGCTTTACCAACCCCACCGTCACCAGCATGGAGCAGCGCCTGGCGGCCATGGAAGGCACCGAGGCCTGCATTGGCACATCCAGCGGCATGTCAGCCATCTTGCTGATGTGCATGGGCCTGCTTAAAAGCGGCGACCACGTGATCTGCTCGCAGTCCGTGTTTGGCTCCACCATCAAATTGATCGCGGGCGAATTTGGCAAGTTTGGTGTCGAAAGCACCTTTGTGTCACAAACCGACGTGGCCCAATGGCAAGCGGCCGTCAAGCCCAACACCAAGCTGCTGTTTGCCGAAACCCCCACCAACCCGCTGACCGAAGTGTGTGACGTGCGCGCCCTGGCAGACATTGCCCACGCTGCGGGTGCGCTGCTGGCGGTTGACAACTGCTTTTGCTCACCCGCCCTGTCGCGCCCGGTAGAGATGGGCGCCGACCTCATCATCCACTCAGGCACCAAATACCTCGACGGCCAGGGACGCGTGATTGCGGGCGCGATTTGCGGGCCCAAAAAACTGATTGACGACAAGTTTGTACCTGTCATGCGCAGCGCAGGCATGACGCTGTCGGCCTTCAATGCCTGGATCGTGCTCAAGGGGTTAGAGACACTGTCTATTCGCATGCAGGCACAAAGCGCCAATGCACTCGCGCTGGCCACCTGGCTGGAGGCACAGCCGCAGGTGGCGCGGGTGCATTACCCGGGCCTGGCGTCGCACCCGCAGCACGCGCTGGCCATGCGCCAGCAAACCATCAACGGCCAGGGCTGCGGCGGCGCGGTGCTGTCGTTTGATGTCAAGAGCACAGACGTTCAAGACGCCAGGCGCAAGTCATTTCATGTGATTGACGCCACCCAAGTGATGAGCATCACCGCCAACCTGGGCGACACCAAAACCACCATCACCCACCCGGCCACCACATCACATGGCCGCCTGACAGAAGCGCAGCGCCAGGCCGCAGGCATCGGCCAGGGCTTGATCCGGGTGGCGGTGGGGCTTGAATTTATCGACGACCTCAAGGCTGACTTGCAGCGCGGTCTGGACAGCCTGACCTGACACTCGCATGACAACTCTCATGACAACCCGAACACGATTTGCGCCATCACCCACCGGCTTCATTCACCTTGGCAACATCCGCTCGGCCCTGTACCCGTGGGCGTTTGCACGCTCAACCGGGGGCGACTTTATTTTGCGGATTGAAGACACCGACCTGGAACGCTCCAACCAGGCCTCTGTCGATGTGATCATTGAAGGCATGCGCTGGCTGGGCCTGAACCACGACGAAGGCCCGTTCTACCAAATGCAGCGCATGGACCGCTACAAGGCGGTATTGGCCGAGCTGCAAGCCGCCGGGCATGTGTACCCCTGCTACATGAGCATGACCGAGCTTGACGCCCTGCGCGAGGCACAAACCCAAGCCAAAGAAAAGCCCCGCTACGACGGCACCTGGCGGCCCGCACCCGGCAAAACCTTGCCCCCCATTCCCGCAGGCGTGCAACCCGTGCTGCGGTTTAAAAACCCGCAAGGCGGCAGCGTGGTGTGGGACGACAAGGTCAAGGGCCGCATCGAGATCAGCAACGACGAACTCGACGACCTGGTCATTGCCCGACCCGCTCAAAACGGCGAAACCGTGGGCACACCCACCTATAACTTCTGTGTGGTGGTGGACGACATCGACATGGCCATCACCCACGTGATTCGTGGAGACGACCACGTCAACAACACCCCGCGCCAGATCAATATTTTTAAGGCGCTGGGCAAAGACGTGCCGGTGTACGCGCACCTGCCCACCGTTCTTAACGAGCTGGGCGAAAAAATGTCCAAGCGCAGCGGTGCCAAAGCCGTCACGCAATACGCGGCCGAAGGCTACCTGCCAGACGCCATGGTCAACTACCTCGCGCGCCTTGGCTGGAGCCACGGCGACGACGAAATTTTCAGCCGTGAGCAGTTTGTGGCCTGGTTCAATTTAGACCACCTGGGCAAAAGCGCCGCACAGTTTGACGAAGCCAAACTGCGCTGGGTCAACGCCCAACACTTGAAAGCCATGAGCGATGCTGCCCTGGCCGATGCGGTCAAACCGTTTCTTTCTACCGATGCAGCCGCTGGCCTTGACGACGCGCGTCTGGCGCGTGGCTGTGGTTTGTTCAAAGACCGCTGCAGCACACTTGTCGAGTTGGCCCACTGGCTGCAAGTGCTGGTCAAAGGTGCGCAAGCCAGCACTGAAGATGTTGCGTTGCACGTGACCGATGCCGTGCGCCCCGCATTGGCCATGCTGGCTGATGCCTTCACAGCCTGCGAGTGGAACAAAGCCGGTATTGCCGCAGCCATCAAACAGGTCTTGGGCCAAAGCAGTTTGAAGATGCCGCAGCTCGCCATGCCTGTGCGCGTGCTGGTGATGGGCACGCCACAAACGCCATCACTCGACGCGATTTTGGAGCTGATGGTGCGCGGCGACGTCATCGCACGATTGAAGTCTGTCAGCAGTAAATGATTTGTCCGGTTTTTAGCAAGTAATCTGTCCGGTTTATGGAGAAGGGATGCAAGACACCCCCATAAGCCGGGCCCGCTACATGCAGGAGAACCGCAAGATGAGATTTTTAGAAGCTTATGAGGGA